>NZ_JBHJPX010000014.1:0-281296 GCF_042262425.1 Streptomyces sp. NPDC056373 | reverse complement strand
GTGTCGTACCCGTCGGGGAGGCGGCGTACGAAGTCGTCGGCGAGGGCCGTGCGGGCCGCTTCACGGATCCGGCCGGGGGAGGGGGAGGGCGGCCGGGAGAGCGGCGATCACGACGACGGCCAGCAGCGCCTCGCCCCGCAGACGCCCGCGGCCACGCCCCGATGGGTCAGGGGCCGCGAGAACCGGCGCTGTCGGCGCGGCAGGTGGTCACCACTCGCCGCTGCCCACCAGGTAGGCGATGCCCGCGAGGACCGCGAAAGTCAGCGCGGGGATCGCCAGCCCCTTCGCGACCGAGGTCAGGGTGTGCGTGCCGCTCGCAGCCCCTCTCGTGTAGTGCTTCCGCCGTGCGTCCAGGTCGTGCCGGGCGAACGCGCCGGCGACCAGCGCCACCGCACCGGTGATCAGACACACGATGAGCGGTGTGAGCGCTCCGTACTCGCGGAGGTCGTCCTCGATGTTGCCGTTCACCCCTGCGTCGGCCCGCGCCACGACGGCCACCACTCCTCTCTGGACGGTCATGACGAGCATGGCGAGCGCCGTGACGGCGAGGGCGAGGGCGGCACCGGCGAGGGCGGGAGCGCGCCGGGACGAGGTTGTCGGGTCCGTCTGCTTCCGGTCTCCAGTGGCCCTGGGCGGCTTCTCGGGCTTGGGCGGGGGCGGGGTGCGCGGGGGCTCGACGACCACCGTGCGCCGTTTGTCCTCCACTCGGGGCTTCGGCGGTGGGGAGTCGTGCGGGACGTCCGGTTCGGTCTGCGTGGGACCGTCCTCGGCGGCCGGGGCCACCTCCGCCTCGACGTGGATCACCGACTCGTCGGCCACGCCCCTCAGCACGAGGTCCCCGGAGAGGTGCCCCGTCGCAGCCGTGTCGACGTGGACCTCCAGACCGCTGCGAGTCGGATCCACCCTCAGCCACGCCTGGTTGGGCTGGACCAGGCAGTGCCGGGCCAGCGGTGGACCGTGCAGGGTGACGGACCGCCCGGGAGGGGTCGAGCCCCTCGGCAGCCTGCCGAAGTCCAGGTGGTGCGGGGACGGTGCCAGGCGGATCCTGCCCAAGGCGCCGGCCGCCAGATCGGCGAGCGGCTGGACTTCGTTGTGGGCGACCTCCCCCAGGTGCTGACGCGCCCCTTCCGCCACGGCCAGTTCGGGGCGCTGCAGCCGATTGCACAACTCCGTGACGGCGCCCTGCCGGGTGAGGAAGTCGTCGCTGTCCAGGGCCGCCCGCAGGGGGGACGGCGAGGGAACGGCGACGATCTTGATGCCGCCGCGCCGGCTGTGTGCCAGATGCAGCTCCCCCTGCAGCTCCGCCGCCTTCTTGGGCGTCTGGTGGGGGTTCTGCTCCCGTACGTGCCGGTAGACGTACTCGTACAGGTCGTCGAGGGAGACGTTGCCGTCCGCGTCGAGGTCGGCCTCGCCCGTCTCCAGGCCCTCGACCACCGCGTGCGTGAACACCGAAGGCCGCGGAGCGGAGTTCTCGGCGAGTTCGGTGCCCTCGAAGGAGTACTCCATGGAGTCGGACGCGGTGATGACGGCCCAGCCCCGCCCGCTGACCGGCTCGTCCTTCGCGAACGACTCGAGGACGTTGACCTCTCCGGAAGCGCGCACGGAGGCCGAACCCCGGGAGAAGGCTCCGCCGTAGCAGCAGTCGAGGAACAGGACGCTGCGGCCCGCCCGGGTGGCGGACATGCAGCCGCGGACGAACTGGGAGGCGACAGCGGTCGCGGCCAGCAGCGGCGGCTCGGTGTCGCTGGCGGCGAAGTACAGTTCGCCGGACTCGCTCTTGAGGCCGTGGCAGGAGAAGTGCAGCAGGAGGGTGTCGGCGCGGCGGCGGTCGTTGAAGAAGCCCTGGATGCGTCTGCGCATGAGGTCGGCCGAGGCGTTGTGCACGACCTCCACCTCGAAGTCGCCGATCTGCGGGTCGTGCAGCACGCGCTCGAGAGCCGCGGCGTCCTGGGCGGGCGCCCTGAGCTTCTTGAGTCCCTGGTCGGCGTACCGGTCGTTGGCGATGATCAGTGCGTGTCTGGAGTCCGTCATGGCTGGGCTCCGGCTCCGGAGTGGCGCTCGACGAAGATCCTGAACGCTTCGGCGACCTGGTCGTCGGTCGCCTCGGACACCTCCAGGACGTCGTCTCCCACCCGCAGGTGCAGGGACGGGTGGCTGTCATGGCGACGGCCCATCCACGACCGGATCACCGTCATCACCTGGTTGAGGGCGGTCGCCGAGCTGCCCAGGGTCACCAGCAGGGCACCGATCTGGGTGACGTCCACGGCCCGCGCTCCGGGCGGGGCCTCGCCGCCGGGGAGCGTGGTGACGTCGTCCACGTCGAGGTCGAGCAGTTCCTCGCGCAGACAGCCGGTCAGCTCCGCGACGCGTTCGGCTTCCGCGTCTTCTTCGGTGAGGAGGATGTGCAGTTCGTTCTCCACCAGGTCACCCCTTGGATCGTGCTCGTCGGGGCGGCGTGGAGTCGGAGTGTCGGTGGGCTCCACGTCATCGTTTCCAGTTTCCGCCGCTCCGAGCAGGGTGACAAGCAGTCCGGAACGAAATGAAATTGACGGCTCAAC
The DNA here is from genome assembly GCF_042262425.1 of Streptomyces sp. NPDC056373. NCBI lineage: Bacteria > Bacillati > Actinomycetota > Actinomycetes > Kitasatosporales > Streptomycetaceae > Streptomyces > Streptomyces sp. NPDC056373. Next base: position 278,738 of record NZ_JBHJPX010000014.1, on the reverse strand, counting down.
CGTGCGGTTACTCATTCAACTTGCGACGGACACAAGGTCGCGAACAGGCCCTACGTCAGCCGGCGCACATGCAGCACCTGCTCGTCGCAGCGCACGATCTCCAGTTCCCGGTCCGGGCGGGCGCCCCCGAAGGTGAGCGCGAGGTGACGGTCCGACACGAGCCGCCAGTGGCCGGGTACGGCGTCGGGCGCGTCGCCGCGGCCCAGCGGGTGGTCGACGAGGGTGCCGTCGGAGGCGAACTCCATGCCGCGGCGGCCGCGAGCGGGCGGGAAGGGGAAGTCGTCCGGCCGGTAGACCCGCACGTCGTCGTGGTCCTCCTCGTAGGAGTGCGACCACGAGCGGAAAAGGCCCGGCGGGGGCTCTCGCATGACCCGGCCCCCTCGCTCGTTCGACGCCGTCCTGCCGCCACTACCGAGATTATGACTGTTGAGCAGAAATTGTCGCTCTCATTCCAACATGACTAGAATTATCAGTGTATGGGTCCGGAGGGAACGGGCAACCGACCGCTCCGCCCGACGTCGCCCGGCCCTCGCGACGCGTTTCAGACGCGCAGTTCCGCAGCCGCGTGCGCGGCACATTTCGCTCCCCTCGAAGGGCACGCCATGTCCGATGCGCAGGCATTCCTTCGCGCCACCTCGCCCGACTACAGCCGCTGGTGCGGCGCCATGGAGGTGCACCGCAGACTCCTCACCCTGAATCCGGAGTACGCCGAGAACCGGGCCCTGATCGAGAACACCGCGTTCGCCTACGAGTCGATGGATCAGGTCACCGCCCGGCAGGGCCTGATCGACATCCCGGTCGTCGTGCACGTCGTCCACAGCCACCCCGAACAGAACGTGAGCGACGCCCAGATCCACAGTCAGATCGACGTGCTCAACCAGGATTTCCACGCGCGCAATCCGGACGTGAGCAAGGTGCCCGCGGTCTGGCAGGACCTGGTGGCGGACGCACGCCTGCAGTTCCACCTCGCCCGGACCGATCCGCTGGGCCGCCCCACGGACGGCATCACGCGCACCGAGAGCGCGGTCGACGACTGGGGCACCGACGACCTGGTCAAGTTCAGCCTGAGCGGGGGCCAGGACGCCTGGCCCGCGGACATCTACCTGAACCTGTGGGTCTGCCGACTGCGCCGCGGGCTGCTGGGCTACGCCCAGTTCCCGGGCGGCGCCGCCTCCACGGACGGCGTGGTCATCACCCATACCGCCCTCGGCACCACCGGCACCGCGACGGCCCCCTTCGACGGTGGCCGCACGGCCGTGCACGAGATCGGGCACTGGCTGAACCTGCGGCACATCTGGGGCGACGACGACGAGGGGTGCAGTGGCAGCGATTTCGTGGCGGACACCCCCAATCAGGCCGGGGCGAACGCCGGTTCCCCCACCTTCCCCCATGTGACGTGCGGCAACGGACCGGACGGCGACATGTTCATGAACTACATGGACTACACCGACGACGCCGCGATGTTCATGTTCACCAAGGGGCAGTCGGCCCGTATGGACGCCACGCTCGACAACGCCCGGCTGCCCCTCAGCCGTCAGGCCGTCGCGGTGTGACGACGACCTGACGGGAGCGGGCACGGCCGACAGCCCTGGGGGGTGCCGGCGGCACCCCGGGCGGCGACCAGTTCGGCCTCGACGAGGTCGGCCGCGCGCCGCGTGCCACCCTCCTGGGCCGCCTGCGCCTGGAGTTCCTTCAGACGCAGGGCCACCTCCGGGTCGCCGGCCAGGGCGAGGCCTGCCGCCCGCAGGGTGTTGCCGGAGGCCTCCTCGGTGGTCAGACAGCGGGCGACGCCGAGACCCTGGAGCGTCTGCGCGTTGCCGAACTGGTCCGCCGCCTGCGGTACGGCGATCATCGGCGTGGCGGTGACCAGGCCTTCCTGGCTGCCGCCCATGCCCGCGTGCGTGACGAACAGGTCGGCCTGCTTCAGGATCGCCAGCTGCGGCACCCAGGAGTGCACCTCGACGTCGGCCGGGACGTCCGCGAACTCGGCCGGGTCGACGTGTTTGCCGACCGAGAGCACCAGGTGCCAGCCCGGCAGGTCGCCGAACGCCTCGACACACTCCCGGTAGAAGCCGGGCTGCTTGGTGAAGGCGGACCCGAGGGAGACGAGCACGACCTTCTCGGCGTCGGCCGGCCGCTGCCAGCCGCCCTCGGCGGCGCGGTCGCCCTGACAGGCTCCGACGAAGGAGTACACGCGCTGGTCGACACGGTCCGCGTTGGGCTGGAGCGCCTTGGGGAGCAGGACGATCGAACGGTCGGGCCGGCCTCCGAAGTCGTCGGGATGGCGGTCGATCCCGTTCTCCTCCAGCCAGGCCTGGAAGCGGGCGTAGTAGGCGCGGCCCCGTTCGGTCTTCTTCGGCTCCTCCCACATGGGCCGGGCGACCTCCTCCTCGTACCCCTCCCAGGCGACCATGGCCGGCGAGAGGGAGACCGCGGGGACGCCCCAGCGGTGGGCGAGCACGCGGCCCGGGTAGGAGGCGATGTCGTGCAGGACGAGGTCCGGCTCGTCGCCCTCGTAGGCCTCGATCAGCTGCGGGAGGGCCTGGATCGCGTCGTCGAGGAACGGCTCCACGTTGTCCAGCAGGGTGCTCCCCCACGCCTCCGGGTCGTCGTCGGGCGAGGGCAGGGTGGAGTTCCAGGGCTTCACCTCGGCGCCGGTGTCCGCGACCTTGTCCGCGAAGACCGGCGGGATCGCGTAGGTCACCCGGTGGCCGCGCGCCACGAGCTCGCGGATCACTTCCAGACTCGGGTTCACGTGACCGTGGGCGGCGATGGAGAACATGGCGATGTGGGCGCGACTGGTCATGAGCCCGACCGTACGCGAGACGAGACGTCTCGTGCAAGCAGTTTGGTTCAACGGGCGTGGGTTCCACGGGCGTGGGGTCAACGGGTGTGGTTCCCCGGGCCGGTCAGGGCTCCAGGGCCCGCTGCGCACCCGTACGGCGTGCGCGCGGCCCGGGAGGTGACCGGCGATGCGGATCGCGTCGATGCCCACGAGCGGCACGCCAGGTGAGTGCGGCGGCAGCGCACAACGGGTTCTTCACCCGGGCCGCACGACGGAGCAGCGGCTGCGCCGCCCACCGGTCACACGCCGTCACGAGTGCGCCGCGGGCGCACAGGACGGCCATCGACGCGCAGGGCCCCGGGCCCGGGCCCAGGTCGTCGTCGCGACATGCCCGACGTCCGGTTCCCGGGCAGCAGCGCCGCGGGGAGCAGACCGAGGGCCGTGATCGCCGCCAGGGCGAGCAGGGTGGGACCGGCGGAGGCGGCGGCGCCCACGCTCGTCGCGACGGCGATGCCGAGGGTCGGGCCGATGTTCGTCGCCGTCTGCTTGAGCCCGCCGACGGCTCCGGCGTACTCGGGCGGTGCGTCGCCGACGACCGTCCCGGTGGCGGTGACCATGACGGCGGCGAACCCGGCACCGATCAGGGCGAAGAAGGCACCCGCAGGCCCCACCGCGTCACTCGCGGACAACCGTGCGAGGCCCGCGACACCGAGCACGACCAGGAGCGTTCCGGTGACAGCGGTCGGTCGCGGGCCCCATCGGCCCAGGGCGGCGCTCGCCAGTGGCGATCCGAGCACCATCAGCACCGTGAGCGGCAGGACCCGGAGTCCGGTGGCGAGGGGATCCAGACCCAGGACGCCCTGAAGGAGGAAGGTGGCGGTGAACAGGCTGCCGAACAGACCCGCGGTGGTGAGCAGGAGCAGCGTCATGGAGGCCGTCACCGGAACCGACCGTGTCACGGCCGACGGCACGATGGGGTGGGCGGCCCGGCGCTGGCTCACGACGAGCGCGGCCGCCAGGGCCGCCGCACCGGACAGTTCGAGCAGTGCGGGTGCGGCGGTCCAGCCGTGCGCCGGGACGCCCGCCAGGGCGTGGACGAAGAGCGCGAGGGTGCCCGCCAGCAGCACCGCGCCGGTGAGGTCGAGTGGCTGCGGGGCCGGTCGCTCAGGAGCGGGAAGGCGGACCGCGAGAGCGAGCAGCACCGCGGCGAGTACGACCGGGACGTTGAGCCAGAACACGGCCCGCCATCCGAAGTGCGCCACGAGGACTCCCCCGAGCACCGGCCCGCTCCCCGCCGCCACCGCGATGGCTCCGGTCCGCACGGCGACCGCCCGGCGGAGCTCCCGGTCCGGGTACACCGACCGCAGCACCGCGAGCGTCGCCGGCTGGAGCAGGGCGCCGAACAGGCCCTGGACCACACGCAGGGCGATCACCCAGCCGACCGAGGGCGCCAGGGCGATCCCGGCCGAGGCGGCGCCGAAGCCGAGCAGACCGGTGCGCAGCAGCCGCAGGTGCCCGTACCGGTCCCCCAGCCGGCCCGCGAGGACGAGCAGGGCAGCCACCGCTACGAGGTAGCCGGTACTGGTCCACTGGACCTGTGCGGGGCCGGCGGCGAGTGCGCGCTGCAGGCCGGGCTGGGCCACCAGCAGGACGGTGCCGTCCAGCGCGACGATCATCGCCCCGGCCGCGCTGACGAGGAGCGGGGCGCAGCGCCGCAGCCGGCCGGTCATGAAGCGGCCGGGCCGAGATGAGCGTCCAGCGCCGCCTCGATGATCCGGTCGGGGCTGTCGGCGGGCTCCGCGCCCGGACTGCCGCCGACAGCGAGTTGGAGGCTGCCCCAGGACCACAGTTGGGCGATGCCGTGCAGATTCGCCCACAGCGCGGCCGCGGTGAGGGCAGCCGAGGACTCCGCGGCCTCTCCCCTGCACCGGGCGACGAGCTCGACGACCCGCTGGAACATCGGCAGCGTCGCCTCCCGCAGCCGGGGTCCGGCCGGCGCCTCGCTCTGCCCGGCGCTGTCGAGCAGGTCATGACGGAACATCAACTCGAACATGCCACGCCGCTCCCGCGCATAGTCGACGTACACCCGCGTCAGCGCAGCCAACTGGGCACGTGGCGAGGCGGTTTCGGACGCGGCCGCGACGGACCGCGCGCCCAGTTCCTCGAAGCCCCGGCGGGCGATGGCGGACAGCAGCGCCCGGTGCGTCGGGAAGTACCGACGCGGCGCGCCGTGCGACACACCCGCCCGGCGGGCGATCTCCCGCAGCCCGACCGAACCGCTGCCCTCGGACAGCACCAACTCCACCCCGGCATCGACCAGCCGCTCCCGCAGCGTCCCCTCGGCATCCATGTGACAGTGTCTACCAGGAGGCCGTAGACACTGTCTACGGCCTTGATCGCGGCGGTGGCCGGGGGCGGTACTCAGCGCTGGTAGCGCGCCAGCACCAGATTGCCGTCCCGCTCCAGGCGGTCCCGCAGCTCACGTATGCCGATCGCTCCGCTGTAGTACTCCTGGAACGCGGGGGTGGCGACCTTGTCCTTCCACTCCGGGTAGCCGCGGACGGACTGGGCCGGTGCCGGTCTCAGGTGCTCCGCGAGGGCCGTGCCGGTGTTCCAGCCGTCCTTCGCCCGGTGCAGGGCGGGGTCCTGCAGGGCCTGCCTGCCGGTGGGCAGCATCCAGTCGCCGAGGGCGAGGCGGACCATGTTCCGTGGCCTGAGGAAGAAGTCGAGGAACTCCGCGGCCTCCTTCTTGTGCGGGCAGTCCTCGGCGATGGAGAGCGTCTGCGGGCTGACGCCCTGGGTGAGGCCGCCGGCCCCCGCCGGGGCGGGCAGCACCTGCCATTCGAAGCCCTTCGGGGCCTGCTGGACGATCTGCTGACGGTAGGAGAAGCCGAGCGGGACCATCGCGTACCGGCCCGCGAAGAAGCCGGGCAGCGTGTCGGAACCGCCGCTGCCCAAGGTGGTCGGTGAGGCGCTGCGGTCGGTGTTCGCCTGGGCGTGCACCGTGCGCGGCACCACCTGGTCGGCCGCTTCGAACCGCACCGTCACCTTGCCGTCCGGCCCTCGGTGGAAGAACTGCCCGCCCGCCGACAGCGAGAGGTTGAGCGTCGCGGACACGGGTTCCTTCAGCGGCCAGGCGACGCCGTACTTCCCCCCGCCGCCGAGGCGCGCGGTGATCCGGCGGAACTCGCCCCAGCTCCAGGGCTTCTCGGGGGTCGGGATCCGTACACCTGACTCGCGCAGCCACGTCGCGTTGGCGATGAGCACGCGCGGTTCCTGGAGGAACGGCACGCCGTAGACGCCGTCCCCGAAGGTCGTGGTCTCCCAACTGCGGTGCGGGATGTCCGACTTCAGCCTCGCGGGCAGCAGGCCGGTCAGATCGGCGAGGTAGCCGCCGTAGGCGAAGTCCGCGAGGTCGTCGGAGGCGTCGTGGATGATGTCGGGAGCCTCGCCGCCCTCGAAGGCGGTGAGAAGCTGGTCGTGGACGCTGTCCCAGGTGCCCTGGACGTACTCGACGCGGACGTCCGGATGGGTGGCGTTCCACTCCCTCACCAGCTGCTCGTTGGCCTCGACGGACTCCTCCTGCCAGGCCAGGGACTGGAAGCGCAGGGTGATCCGTCCGTCGTCGCGGGTGCCGCCCGAGGAACAGCCGGCGAGGAGCAGCAGCAGGGCCAGGGCCAGCAGGCGAGTACGCATCAGCTCTTCACCGCCCCGGTGAGCATGCCGCCCGTGATCCGCCGCTGGATGATCGCGAAGACGGCCAGGGACGGCAAGGTCGCGAGGAACGCCGCCGCCGCGAGCGGGCCGAGGTCGGCGACGCCCTCGGCGCCGATGAAGTGGGTGAGGACCACGGGGAGCGTCTGTTTCTCCGGTGTCTTGAGGAGCACCAGCGCGAAGAAGAACTCGTTCCACGCGGTGATGAACGCGAACAGTCCGGTCGCCACGATGCCCGGCGCGAGCAGCGGCGCGGTCACCGACACCAGCGTCCGCACCCGGCCCGCCCCGTCGACCGCCGCTGCCTCCTCCAGTTCGGGCGGCACGGCCCGTACGTACCCGGCGAGCATCCACAGCGCGAAGGGCAGCGCCCACACCACGTACACCAGCACCAGCCCCGGCACGGAGTTGATCAGACGGAGGTTCTTCAGCACCAGGAACAGCGGGATGATCAGCAGGACGAAGGGGAAGGCCTGGCTGACCACCACCCAGCCCGTGACCGCCTTCGCGAGCCGGGTGCGGCGCCGGGCGACGACGTACGCCATCGGCGTCGCGACGAGGACGGCGACGACGGCCGCCGTGAGCGCGGCGAGCAGCGAGTTGAGGGCGGCGTGCAGCAGCGGCTGTTCGTCGAAGGCCTGCCGGAAGTTGCCGAGGGTCGGGTCCCTCGGGATCCAGGTGGGGTGCAGACTGCCCAGCTCGCGCGGTGGCTTGAACGCGGTGGAGACCAGCCAGAGGAACGGGAAGGCCAGGAAGACGAGGTAGGCGAGCAGCGCGGCGTACTGGCCGACGCGGGCCGGGCGGCCGGTCCTCACGCGTCGTCACCTCCCCGGATGCGGCCGGCGAGGAAGACGGCCAGGGCGATGGAGATCACGGCCACCATGACGCAGCCCATTGCCGCCGCGTAGCCGAACTGGCCGTAGCGGAAGGCCTCTTCGTAGGCGAAGAGCATGGGCAGGCGGGTCCTGCCGCCGGGACCGCCGTTGGTCAGCACGTAGACCAGGGCGAAGGAGTTGAAGTTCCAGATCAGGTTGAGCGCCGTGATGGCCAGGGCGATGGGCTTGAGGGCGGGCCAGGTGACCGTGCGGAAACGGCGCCAGGCGCCCGCGCCGTCGACCGCCGCCGCCTCGTGCAGTTCGCGCGGGGTGTTCTGCAGCCCGGCGAGGAGCGCCACCGTCGTCTGGGGCATGCCCGCCCAGACGCCGACGAGGATCACGGCGGGCAGCGCGGTCGCCAGTCCGCTGAGCCAGTCCCGGCCGCTGCCCAGCCCGAGGTCGCGCAGGGTCTCGTTGAGGATGCCCGCGTCCGGGTTGTAGACGAGCCGCCACATGATGCCGACGACGACCTCGGGCATGGCCCAGGGGATGATCGCCAGGGCCCGGGCCAGCCAGCGCAGCCGCAGGTCCTGGTTGAGCAGCAGGGCGAGGCCGAGCGCCAGCAGGAACTGCGGCACGGTCACACCGACCGCCCACACGAGCCCGACCCGGAACGACTCCCAGAACAGGGTGTCGTGGAGCAGGTCCCGGAAGTTGAGGGCGCCGATCCAGCGGGTGGGCTGAACGCGGCCCGACTGTGCGTCGGTGAAGGCCAGCAGGATGCCGTACAGCAGCGGGCCGACGCTGAGGACGAGGATCGGGATCAGGGCGGGCAGCACCAGGAACCAGGCACCGTGGCCGGCCGCGGGCCGGGGCCGGTCCCCGCCGGGTTGGCGGCCGGCCCGCCACCTCGACGACATGGGCGGCGAGGACGGCGGAGGGGGCGAGGGGGACGCTGCCTCGGTCACCGGTGTCACGGAATCAGCCCCTTCGCGCGGCTCGGCCGGCCTGGTCATGCTCGTGGAGGCCATATGCCTCGTCAAGGCACCGCGTACGCCGTCCGACCTGTGCCGATGCGACACTGACCGGTGGATGGCCGGAACCCGGCGGTCGAGGCGTGGACGACGGAGGCGGACGATGGACGAGGCACGGGCGCGGGACGTACTGGACGCGGCAGGGGTGCTGCCCGGTGCGGCCGGGTCGGCGCGGCTGCTCGCTCTGGGCGAGAACGCGGTGTTCGCCGCCGGTGACCTGGTCGTCAAGGTCGGCCGGGACGCCGAACTCCTCGACCGGGCGCGCCGCGAACTGGACGTCGCGGCATGGCTCGCCGAGGCGGGTGTGCCGGCGGTGCGGGCGGCCGAGCCGAAGGCGCTGCTGGTCGACGGGCATCCGGTGACGGTGTGGCACCGGCTGCCGGACGCGGTGCGGCCCGCCGAGCCGCGGGACTTGGCCGAACTGCTGCGGGTCGTGCACGCCGTGCCTCTTCCTCCCTTCGACCTCCCGCCCCGCGATCTGCTGGGCGGTGTGGAGCGGTGGCTGCGGCTCGCCGGGGAGGCGATCGATCCGGCGGACGCGGCGTATCTGCGCGAGCGGCGCGACGGGTTCGCCGATCGGGCCGCCGCGCTCACACCGCATCTGCCGCCGGGGCCGATCCACGGGGACGCCCTGCCGCGCAATGTGCACGTCGGACCCGACGGGCCCGTGCTGGTGGACCTGGAGACGGTCTCCGCGGACCTGCGGGAGCACGATCTGGTGGTGATGGCGCTGTCGCACGACCGGTACGGGATGCCGGACGAGGCGTACGCGTCGTTCACGCGGGCCTACGGCTGGGACGTGCGCGGCTGGGAGGGCTGTGGTGTGCTGCGCGGCGCCCGGGAGACGGCCAGTTGTGCGTGGGTCGCGCAGCACGCGCCGGGCAACCCCAAGGCGCTGGCCGAGTTCGGGCGGCGGGTGAGGTCCCTCAGGGACGGGGACGAGACGGTGCGGTGGTATCCGTTCTGACCGCCGGCACCCTGCCGCCGCCCGGCGCCTGACCCTTGACCGCCCGCCCGCCGTCTCAGACCGGCTCGTCGGCCGACTCGCGCAGGGGCCAGGTCCCGTCGACCGAGGCGGTGGGGTCTCCCTTGCCGCGCAAGAAGCTCTGGAAGTCCGCCGCCCACTCGGCGTACCACTCGATCTGGCGGTGGTGCAGCGCCGCCGGGCCGAGCATGGCGATCTTGGGGTGTCGGTCGGCTATCGCCCCGGCGAGGCGGGCCGCCGCCAGGGCGTCGGCCATGGCGTCGTGGGCGGTGTCGAGGACGACGCCGTACTCGGCGCAGACCGCTTCGAGGTTGCGTTTGCCGCGGCGGTAGCGGTCGACCCGGCGGTCGATGGTGTACGGGTCGATGACCGGGGCCGGGTCCACGCCGCCCAGGCGGTCCCGCAGGGACGGCAGCCCGTGGCGCCGCAACTCCGCGGCGAGCAGGGTGAGGTCGAAGGCCGCGTTGTAGGCGACGACCGGCACGCCCGTCTTCCAGTAGGAGGTGAGGACGTCGGCGAGGGCGTCCGCGACCTGGTCGGCCGGTCTGCCCTCGGCCGCCGCCCGCTCGTTGCTGATGCCGTGCACCGCCACCGCGTCCTCGGGGATCGGCACTCCCGGGTCGGCCAGCCACTCGCGGCGCCCGATCGGCTCCGTGCCCCTGACCTCGATCACGGCCCCCGTGACGATGCGCGCCTCGCGCGGATCCGTGCCCGTCGTCTCCAGGTCGAAGCCGACCAGCAGCTCCCGGTGCCAGCCCATGGGCGGTCCCCCTTCTTGTGGTGCGTTCCCCCAGTGGTCACCACCTTCGCACGCACCACTGACAATCAGAGGATCGCGTTCCGCTCATGCCCGGGCTCGGGCCGGAGAATCACCCCGGTCCGGGGCGCAGTTCATGACACCGGCCGTGAATCCGCCCACATCACCTCGAACTCCTCGCGGTACGTGGGGAAGAGGCCACTTTCATCCGTCTCGCCCGACTTGACCACCTTGCTGCCGTTGCGCAGGACGAACACCGGTGCCTCCATGCCCCGGGTGCGGCGCAGATAGTTCTGCACGACCGCGATGCCGTCCGCGCCGTCGCCGTCCACCAGGTACGCCGTGAAGCGGGGCGTCTCGTCGAAGACCTGGATCTCGAAGGCGCCCGGGTCGCGCAGCCGGGCGCGCACCCGGCGCATGTGCAGGATGTTCATCTCGACGGCCCGGCTGAGTTCACCGCGCTTGATGCCCAGTTCGCGCTCGCGGCGCTTGACCGCGCTGGAGGCCGGGTTGAGGAACAGCAGCCTGACCCGGCAGCCGGACTCGGCGAGCCGTACCAGGCGCCGCCCGGAGAAGTTCTGCACCAGCAGGTTGAGGCCGATACCGATGGCGTCGAGACGGCGGGCGCCGCCGAAGATGTCCTCGGCCGGGAACTGCCGCATCAGCCGCACCCGGTCCGGGTGCACGGCGACGACGTCGGCGTACCGGTCGCCGACCAGGTCCTCGACCGCGTCGATGGGCAGCCGGCGCGCCGAGGGCACGTCACCGCCCGCTCCGAGCATCTCCAGCAGCCGCGCCGAGGCCCGCTCGGCCTGGTTGAGCACGGCTTCCGACAGGGCCCGGTTGCGGGAGACGACGTTGCGGGTGACCTCCAGCTCGTCCAGGGCCAGCTCGACGTCCCGGCGGTCGTCGAAGTACGGCTCGAAGCAGGGCCAGTGCTGCACCATCAGCTCGCGCAGCTGGGGCAGGGTGAGGAAGGAGAGGACGTTGTCGTCGGCCGGGTCGAGCAGATAGCCCTTGCGGCGGCTGACCTCGCGGACGGCCACCGCGCGCTGCACCCACTCCTGACCGGCCGGTCCGGCGGCGGCCACCACCCAGTCCTCGCCGTGGACGGGTTCGTAGACGGGCCGCAGCACGGCGGCGACGACCGCGCGCAGCCGCTGTTCGACGAGGTTCAGCCAGATGTAGGCCCGGCCGGCCCGCTGGGCGCGGGTGCGCACCTCGCGCCAGGCGTCGGCGCCCCAGTCCAGTTCCGGGCCGATCGAGCCCGACGCGTCCATCGGCCGTGCCAGGGACACGGCTCCGGCCGGGACGTCTGTGGAGTTCCCCTCGTGACCCTCGTCACCAGGGGGCAACTCCAGCCCTCCCGAGCCCACCCGCGCACCGCCTTCCGCTCCCCCGAGCACTCCCCTTGCCAACGATCAAGGAAGGGTACTCCGGGAGCGGTCGGCGGTGCAGCCGGATGGGCAGGGTCGTTCTCAACCCCGGGGCCGCCAGTGCCCGTTCTGCCAGCCGAGCTCGGCCGGAGTGAGCGGATTCATGGCGGTGACGTCGCGCGGGACGATGGAGAACCCCTGCCAGTGGACGGGCATGGGCTGCTGGTCCTCGTCCCGGGCTATGTGGTGGAAGCCGATGTTCGTCCAGACGACGGGGTGGGTCAGGGCCTGGCCGTTCACCCACTTGTCGACGGACTTCCCGGCGCCCGCCCCGCAGTTGCCGGGGTTGTTGCTGGCGAACAGTTCGCACTTGTTGTACTGCGTGACGTACACGTCGTGCTTGGTGTAGCTGCGGCCCGGGTACTTGGTGGTGGGTCCGGGGACGATCTCGTAGGAGCGCGCGTGTCCGTCCTTGTTCTTGCCGGTCGCGCTGACCACGCGCCACCAGCGGTAGCTCTTGCTGTCCCCGGCCAGTTCCTTGGCGACCTTGGTGCGGGTGGTCTTGGTGGTGGGCGCGCGCTGGCCCCGGGTGGGCGCGGTGACGGTGGAGTCGTACTGCTCGACGGTGTTCTTCGTGGAGCCGTCGAGCGCGAAGTCGAGCCGCCAGAAGGCGTTGTGGCTGTGGCTGGTGGCCTTGGCGGCACTCGCGCCCTTGCCGATCGGCCAGCCGCGGCCGTCGCCGGCGTCGTAGTCGTCCCAGGACAGGCTGCCGGTGGCGCCGACGTTCATGGTGATCGTGCCGTCGTCCTGGAAGCGCCACTCGGTCATGTACTCGTACCAGCCGACCTGGTTGACCGTGTAGACGAGGAGGTCCTTGCCCTCGGCCTGGAAGACCTTGTTCGCGGTGTCGCCCTGCATGCGGTAGGCGTGGCCGCGGGAGCGGGTGGTGGTGCACAGGCCCTTGACGTTCGGGTCCTCGTTCCAGGAGTCCGGGACCTTGACGGTCTTGATGGTGCCGCCGGGGCACTCGCCCGGCGCGAGGTTCATCAGGCCCTGCGCGAAGTCGAAGCCGGTGAGGTCGTCGTACTCGACCTTGCCGTCGTCGTAGGGGACGTGGATCTGGCCGAGGCGGGCGCTGTTGAGGACCTTGATCGGTTTGGGTTCGCCCTTGGGCTGGTACGAGATGTTCTCCAGGACGAGGCCGGCCTTGCCGTCGTAGCGCCAGCACATCCGCCAGGTGGTGCCGGAGGAGAGCTTCTGCTCGACGCGGTAGGCGGCGCTGCAGTCGGCCGCGGGCGGCGCGGCGGGGGCGGCCTTCGGCTGGGCGGCGGCCGCCTCGGACCGGGCGGTGGCCGGGCCCGCGCCGGCCGTGGCGCCCGCGGCCAGCGCGGCCACGGTCAGGCCCACGGCCGCGCGGGTGCGGGCCTTGGTGTTGCTGTTCACGCGCATGACGAGATGACTCCCTGACGAGGAGGAGCGAGGTGGACGGTGAGTGAAGCGGGCGGGTCAGCGGCCGAGCCGGGCGACCTTGCGGGCGCTCAGGTCGATCACCAGCGACCTGGCGTCGACCCACGGACCGTTCTTGACCTTCGGGAAGAGCCGGACGCAGCGGTGCTCTCCGCACGTGTCGAGCACGGCGGGCTGGGCGCCCGGCGCGGCCCGGTAGACGGCTCCGCCGAGCTGGAGCTGGTCCGGGGAGGTGAGCGCCCTGCCGGTGGCGTCCTGGTAGTCGGCCTTCAGGCCCGAGCCCAGCGGGTCGGCGATCAGGAGGGCCGCCGCCTCGGCCTTCTCGGCGCGGCTCAGCGGCGGCTGGACGCCGTGCTGGGTGCCGGTGTGCACCACCTTGCCGGTGCCGAGGTCGACGGTCCGGGTGACGAGGGTGTCGTCCCGGTAGTCGTAGAACGTCACGTCGGCGCGGCGGGGCGCGTCCGGCCTGCCGGCCTCGTCGGCCTCCGGTTCGGCGAGGTCGACGGTGAGGCGCTCGGGACCGCGTTCCCCGTCGACGCTCTCGCCGCTGCGGAACAGCTCCCGGCTGAGGGCGATCTTCTCGACCCGCTGCAGCTCGTCGTCGGTCAGCGGATCACGGCCCTCGCCCTGCTGCCCTTCGGCAGGGGGCGCCTCGACGACACCCGGTGTCACGGCCCGGCCGCCCGCCCCCGCGGCGCCCGTCCCCGTGGCACCCGCCCCCGCGGCTCCGGCCTCCTGCGGGACGGACCGTCCCGCCCGGGTGGTCCCGCTGTCGTCCGCCCCCGCCGTGCCCGGCAGGGTCACCGCCACCATCACGGCGGTCCCGGCCACCGCGATGGCGGTACCGGCCACCATCTTGCCCAGGTGGCGGTGCACTATGTTGCGCACGTCTTCCCCCTACTCCCCCAAGCCCCGGGAGTATGTGATTGCCCCATCGGTTCGGCATACCGCGTATGCACTGGTCACTCGGTAAGAGGGAGATAAGTCATAGGAGGTTCCCTCACTTTCGGGGAGACTCGGGACCAAGGCGTCCCCACCGGCGCCGCACACCTGAAAGAGTCGTATCCATGCAGGTCTGGCCTGGCGAGGCGTATCCACTCGGTGCCACGTACGACGGCGCCGGTACCAACTTCGCGGTCTTCTCGGAGGCCGCGGACCGAGTAGAGCTGTGTCTGCTGCACGACGACGGCTCGGAGACGGCGATCGAGCTCCGGGAGAGCGACGCCTTCGTGCGGCACGCGTACGTGCCCGGCATCATGCCGGGGCAGCGGTACGGGTTCCGGGTGCACGGCCCGTACGCCCCGGAGCGCGGGCTGCGCTGCAACTCCGCGAAACTGCTGCTCGACCCGTACGCGCGTGCGATCAGCGGCTCGATCGACTGGGGCGAGGAGGTCTACGGCTACCACTTCGACGATCCCGACCGGCGCAACGATCTCGACTCCGCGCCGCACACGATGACGTCGGTCGTGGTCAACCCCTACTTCGACTGGGGCGACGACCGGCGCCCGCGCACCGAGTACCACCACACGGTGATCTACGAGGCCCACGTCAAGGGCCTCACCATGCGCCACCCCGGCCTCCCGGAGGAGCTGCGGGGCACCTACGCGGCCCTCGCGCACCCGGCGACCATCGAGCACCTCACCGAGCTCGGGGTCACGGCCCTGGAGCTGATGCCCGTGCACCAGTTCGTGAACGATCACCGGCTGGTCGACATGGGCCTGAACAACTACTGGGGCTACAACACCATCGGCTTCTTCGCCCCGCACAACGCCTACGCGTCCTGGGGCGACCGGGGCCAGCAGGTGCTGGAGTTCAAGTCGGCGGTGAAGGCGCTGCACGAGGCCGGGATCGAGGTGATCCTCGACGTGGTCTACAACCACACCGCGGAGGGCAACCACCTGGGCCCGACCCTGTCCTTCAAGGGCCTGGACAACTCTCGCTACTACCGGCTGACCGACGACCCCCGCTACTACATGGACACGACAGGGACGGGAAACTCCCTGCTCATGCGGTCCCCGCACGTGCTCCAGCTGATCATGGACTCCCTGCGGTACTGGGTCACCGACATGCACGTCGACGGGTTCCGCTTCGACCTGGCGGCGACGCTGGCCCGGCAGTTCCACGAGGTGGACCGGCTGTCGTCGTTCTTCGACCTGGTGCAGCAGGACCCGGTGGTCTCGCAGGTGAAGCTGATCGCCGAGCCGTGGGACGTGGGCGAGGGCGGCTACCAGGTGGGGAACTTCCCGCCGCTGTGGACCGAGTGGAACGGCAAGTACCGGGACACCGTGCGCGACCTGTGGCGGGGCGAGCAGCGCACGCTCGCGGAGTTCGCCTCGCGGCTGACCGGCTCGTCCGACCTGTACCAGGACGACGGGCGCCGCCCGCTGGCCTCGATCAACTTCGTGACCTGCCACGACGGCTTCCCCCTGCACGACCTGGTGGCCTACAACGACAAGCACAACGAGGCCAACGGCGAGGACAACCGGGACGGCGAGAGCCACAACCGGTCCTGGAACTGCGGGGCCGAGGGCGAGACCGACGACCCGGACGTGCTGCGGCTGCGGGAGCGGCAGATGCGGAACTTCATCGCGACGCTGATGCTGTCCCAGGGCGTGCCCATGATCAGCCACGGCGACGAGTTCGCCCGCACCCAGGGTGGCAACAACAACGCCTACTGCCAGGACAACGAGATCTCCTGGGTGGAATGGCCGGAGCGCGACCAGGCCGACGAGGACGCCGAGAGTGCCGGGGACGCCGAGGGCGGTGCGAGCACCGAGCTGCTGGCCTTCACCCGCGCGATGGTGTGGCTGCGCCGCAACCACCCGGTCTTCCGCCGGCGGCGCTTCTTCCACGGACGGCCCGTGGAGGGCACCCACGACGACCTGTCCGACATCGCCTGGTTCACCCCGGACGGCCGGGAGATGACCCAGCGGGACTGGGACTCGGCGCAGGCGTCGGCGCTGACGGTGTTCCTCAACGGCAACGCGATCTCCGAGCCCGGGGCGCGCGGGGAGCGCATCACCGACGACTCGTTCCTGCTGATGTTCAACGCCTCCCCGAAGCCGCTGGAGTTCGTCGTCCCGGTCAACCACGGGCGGCAGTGGGAGGTCGTGGTCGACACCGCGCTCGCCGCCGGTGTGCCCTCGGACACCGGCGCCAAGGTGCAGGCCGGGGACCGGCTGACCCTGACGGACCGGAGCATGACCGTGCTCCAGCGGCCCGTGTGACCGCCCGGCGTGTGCGCGTCGCCCGGAAAGCCACTCGTCCGGGCGACGCGCGGGGCACCTGCCGCGGGGGATGACACGAACGGCGGCAGGGCGGGTACGTACGTCTCCATGACACCTGAGCGACTTGACCCGGTGGTGCCCACGGCCACGTACCGGCTGCAGCTGCAGCCCGAGTTCCCCTTCGGAGCAGCCGCGGCCGTCGTACCGTACCTGGCCTCGCTCGGCGTCTCGCACCTGCACCTGTCCCCCGTCCTGGAGGCGGTGCCGGGCTCGACGCACGGCTACGACGTCGTCGACCACACGCGCGTGCGCGGGGAACTGGGCGGCGAGGAGGGGCTGCGGGCGCTGGCGCGCACCGCGCGCGAGCACGGGCTCGGCCTGGTGGTGGACATCGTCCCGAACCACATGGCCATGGCCCCGCGCCACAACCGCGCCCTGTGGGAGGTGCTGCGCGAGGGGCCGAAGTCGCCGTACGCGCGCTGGTTCGACATCGACTGGGAGGCGCAGGACGGGCAGGTGCTGCTTCCGGTCCTCGGCGGGCCGCTGGGCGAGGTGCTCGACGAGCTGCGCGTCGACGGTGACGTGCTGCGCTACTACGACCACGTCCTGCCGCTGCGCGAGGGCACCGAGGACCTGCCGCTGCCGCATCTGCTGGACGCCCAGTGGTACCGCCCGGTGTGGTGGCGGCTGGCCCGGACCGAGCTCAACTACCGGCGGTTCTTCAGCATCTCGGAGCTCATCGGGGTGCGGGTGGAGGACCCGGAGGTGTTCGAGGCCACCCACGACAAGATCCTCGGGCTGCTGCACGAGGGCGTGATCGACGGGCTGCGCATCGACCACCCCGACGGGCTCGCCGACCCCGACGGCTACCTCCGGCGGCTGCACGAGGCGACCGGGGGCCGCTGGACGGTCGTGGAGAAGATCCTCGCCGACGGCGAGCGGCTGCCGGCGTCCTGGCCCGTCGCGGGGACCACCGGCTACGACGCGCTGCGGCACGTGGACGGGGTGTTCACGGACCCCGCCGGGTTCGGGGACCTGCTGGGGCGCTACCGGCGTTTCGCGGCCCCGCAGACGGACCGGGGCGGGCAGTGGGAGGCGACGGTGCGCAGGGCGGCGTACAAGGTCCTCACGCACGAGCTGGCGACCGAGACGGACCGGCTCACCCGGGTGGCGAGCCGGCTGTGCGCGACCTCCCCCGAGCCTGCCCTGCGCGACCGCGCCCCCTGGGCGCTGCGCACCGCGCTCCAGGAGCTCCTGGTCCGCATGGAGGTCTACCGGCCCTACGCGTCCTGCGACGCGGCGGCCGTGGTCACCGAGGAGGCCGCCGCCGAGGCCCGGCACGCCTTCGCCGTGCCCGAGGAGGCCGGTGCGGTGGACGTGGTGCGGGACCTGGTGCTGGGACGGTACGGCGACGAGCCGGCCCAGCTGGAGTTCCGGACACGGTTCGCGCAGACCTCCTCGGCGCTGCGGGCCAAGTCCGTGGAGGACACGGCGTTCTACCGGTACGTGCCGCTGCTGTCGGCGACCGAGGTGGGCGGGAATCCGGGTGCTCCCGCACTGTCGCCGGAGGAGTTCCACGCGTACTGCGCGCGGGTGCAGCGCGACTGGCCCCTCACGGGGACGGTGGCCACGACGCACGACACCAAGCGCAGCGCGGATGTCCGGGCGGCGCTGCACGTGCTCACCGAGTGCCCCGACCGCTTCGCGGACGTGCTCGCGGAGGTGACCCGTGACGGGGAGGGCGTGCCGGACGCGCAGCTGGCGTGGGCGGCCTGGCAGACCGTGTTCGGGCTGGGGCCGGCCCAGGATGCGCTGGAGCGGGTGCAGGGGGCGCTGCTGAAGCACGTGCGGGAGGCGGGCCTGTACACGAGCTGGACCGAGCAGGAGCCGCCGTACGAGGAGGCGGTGGAGCGGTTCGTGGCGGCCGGGCCGTGCGGGGCGCCGGGCGAGCGGATCGCCGCGTTCCGGGAGTCGCTGGCGCCGTACGTCCGGGCCAACGTGCTGGGCACGGCCCTGGTGCAGCTGACGATGCCGGGCGTCCCGGACGTCTACCAGGGCACGGAGGCCGAGTACCGGGCGCTGGTCGACCCGGACAACCGGCGGGCGGTGGACTTCCCGCCCGCGGAGTCCGGCGGCACCTCCGGGGAGAAGGCGGCGGTGACGAAGGCGGCGCTGGGGCTGCGGGCGCGGCGGCCCGGCGCCTTCGGTGACACGGCCACGTACATGGCGCTGCCGGCGGAGGGACCGGCGGCCGCGCACTGCCTGGCCTTCGTCCGCTCCGGCGAGGTGCTGACGGCGGTGACCCGCCTGTCCCTGCGGCTCGCGGAGGCCGGCGGCTGGCGGGACACACGACTGCCGCTGCCGCCGGGCCGCTGGGCCGCCGTGCTGCAGCCGGAGCGCGAGTTCTCGGGACACGCGCGCGTGGAGGAGTTGTTCGAGGGGCTGCCGGTGGCGCTGCTGGAACGGGTGGGCGACTGAGGTCAGGCGACCGCGGGGCCGTCCTGCGGGCAGTCCTCGTGGACGGGCAGCCGGGCTCGCGGGCGCGGCCAGGACGTCCGCAGCAGGTCGACGAACCTCTCCGCCGCGCCGGTCGGCGCCAGGCGCGAGAAGACCGTCAGGGTGCGCCTCCAGGCGGGGTCGGGAGTGAGGACGACGCAGCCCCCGCCGACGGCGTCGCGGACGAGGTGGGCGGGCGCGGCGCAGACGCCCACCCCGGCGGCGGCCATCCGCACCGCCGTGGAGGTGTGCTCGGTGAACACGGCGGTGTGCGGGGTGAAGCCCGCGCGGCCGCACGCCCAGTCGAGGAATCGCTCTCCGTGGACGACGGGCTCCATGGCGCAGCGCACCCAGGGGCGGTCGGCCAGCTCCGGCAGCGTGACCGTCGTCCGGCCCGCGAAGCGGTCGTCGAAGGGCACCACGAGGACGATCTCCTCCTGGCCGACCGGTAGGACGGGGCCCGCCGGGTCGGCCGGTGCAGGGCCGACGGCGAGATCGGCGGTGCCGCGCAGGATCTGTTCCTCCAGCGCCTCGGAAGTGGCGTACTCGTGGAGGTGCAGCAGTACGCGGGGGTGAGCGGCGCGCCAGCGGGCGAAGACGTCGGGGAGGACGCCGACCGCGACGGAGTGGACGGCGGCGATGTGGAGTTCGCCGCCCTCGGCACCGGCCGCGGCGCGGGCCGCGCGGCGGGCCTGTGCCGCGCTGCGCACGGCGAGTTCGGCGTGCGGCCGGAAGGCGCGCCCCATCGGTGTCAGGCGCACTCCCCGCGGCAGGCGCTCCAGGAGGGCTCCGCCCACGGACCGTTCGAGCGCTTTGACCTGGTGGGAGAGCGCGGGTTGCGAGACGTGCAGGAGCTCCGCCGCGCGCGTGAAGGACGCCTCCTCGACGACCGTCAGGAAGTACTCCATCTGGCGCAGGCTCACGGCCCCTCCCCCATAAACGCCCTGCATCGATCCCACAAGAACATTGCCTTGGACGCATGGCAAGGGCCGGGCGGAGGCTGGGGCCATGGACTCACCGGACGTCATCGTCATCGGCGGCGGCACGGGCGGCTACAGCACCGCCCTGCGCGCCGCGGCCCTCGGCCTGGAGGTCGTGCTCGTGGAGCGGGACAAGGTCGGCGGGACCTGCCTGCACCGCGGCTGCATCCCCAGCAAGGCGATGCTGCACGCGGCCGAACTCGTCGACGGCATCGCCGAGGCGCGCGAACGCTGGGGCGTGAAGGCGACCCTGGACGCGGTCGACTGGTCCGCCCTGGTGGCCACGCGCGACGACATCGTGGCCCGCAACCACCAGGGCGTTCAGGCACATTTGGCACACGCGGGGGTGCGGGTGATCGCGGGGAACGCACGCCTCACCGGCCCGCGCTCGGTGCGGGTGACGGGCCCGGGCACGCCGGGCGGCCACGCGGGCCTGCGCGGCGAACCCGGTGTCCACGAGCTCTCCGCGCGCCGCGGACTGGTTCTGGCCACCGGCTCACGGCCGCGCACGCTCCCCGGGCTCGAGCCGGACGGGCGGCGCGTGGTCACGAGCGACGACGCCCTCTTCGCCCCCGGGCTCCCGGCGTCCGTGCTGGTGCTCGGGGGTGGCGCGATCGGCGTGGAGTACGCGTCGTTCCACCGCTCCCTGGGCGCCGAGGTCACCCTGGTCGAGGCGGCCGACAGGATCGTGCCGCTGGAGGACGCGGAGGTGAGCCGGCATCTGACCCGGGGTCTGAAGAACCGTGGCATCGACGTCCGGGCCGGCGCCCGCCTGCTGGACGCCGAGGTCCTCACCGACGGGGTGCGGGCACGCGTGCGCACCGCCCGGGGCGAGACCGTCACGGTGGACGCCGAGCGGCTGCTGGTGGCGGTCGGGCGGGCCCCGGTCACCGACGGCCTGGACGTGGCCGCCGCGGGCCTCGCCACGGACGCCCGCGGGTTCGTCGTACCGGCCGACTGGGACCGGCTGGAGACGGCCGTGCCCGGTGTCCACGTGGTGGGCGACCTGCTGCCCCCGCCGTCCCTCGGGCTGGCCCACGCGTCGTTCGCGGAAGGCCTGCTGGTGGCCGAGACGCTGGCGGGGCTGCCGTCCGCGCCCGTGGACTACGCGGCCGTGCCCCGGGTCACGTACTCGTCGCCGCAGACGGCGGCCGTCGGCCTGAGCGAGGCCGAGGCACGCGCGCGGGGGTACGAGGTGGAGACCGGCTCGATGCCCCTGACGGCCGTGGCGAAGGGCATGGTGCACGGGCAGGGCGGGACGGTGAAGGTCGTCACCGAGGCCGGCGGGCGGGTGCTCGGCGTGCACCTGGTGGGTCCGCACGTGTCGGAGACGATCGCCGAGAGCCAGCTGGTCGTCGGCTGGGACGCCGAGCCGTCCGACGTGGCCCGGCACATCCACCCGCACCCGACCCTGTCCGAGGCGGTCGGCGAGGTGTTCCTCACCCTGGCGGGGCGGGGGCTGCACCAGCAGTAGGCGGCGGGCCGTGCTTTCGGGCGCCCCCGGGAGACGACCCTGTCGCGCCCTTGACACCGCACCATGGCCGTGGGGTACTGCGATGGCGAACTCGGGCGGATGTGACGGGGGTGAGTGTCCTGCCGGAGCTGCGCTACCCGACGGTGACCGAACAGGTCTCAGCCGCCCGGGCGTTGACCGTTCAGCGCCCCGGCGTGTGCACCCTGCGGCAGGTGGGTGTCTCACGCGCGGGCAGGCCTCTGCACCTGCTGTCCGTGGGCCGCGCCCGCCGTGCCGTACTGGTGGTCGCCGGCGCCCACGCCAACGAGCCGACCGGCTCCTGCACCCTGCTCGCGGTGGCCCGGCGGGTCCTGGAGCAGCGGGAGTTGCGCGACGGCGTCTCCTGGCACTTCCTGCTGTGCGCGGACCCCGACGGGGCGAGCCTGCACGTGACGCCGGCGCCGCGCAGCCTCTTCGACTACCACCTCGGGTTCTTCCGCCCCGCGGGCCCGGAACAGCCCGAGTGGGCGCCGTCCCTGCTGCCGCCGGACCGGCTGCCGCCCGAGACCCGGGCCCTGACGGGCGTCATCGACGAGCTGCGCCCCTACCTTCAGGTCACCCTGCACGGCACGGACCTGGGCGGCAGCTGGGTGCAGCTGACGAGGGACGTGCCCGGGCTGGCGGAGCCGTTCGCGAAGTCGGCGGCCGAGCTGCACATCCCGGTGGAGACCGGCGCCTCCGACGCCGCCGGCTGGCCCGCGTCCGGGCCGGGCGTCCACGTCATGCCGGCCCCGGGGATCGGGCCGGCGTACCCGAGCCTGCCGGACGACGCGCGGCACAGCACCTGGTACCACGCCCACCGGTACGGCGGACTGACCGCGGTGGTCGAAGTGCCGATGTGGGCGAGCGATCTGGTGGACGACCCTGCTCCGCACCCGGCTCCGGCGGCGGCGATCGGTCTGCTGGCCCGCCGGCTGCAGCGGGACGCGCTGGAGGTGACGCGTGTGCTCGACCATGCGCTGCCCCGGCTGGCGGACGTGGACGACCCGTTGCTGCGGGCCGCCCGGTGGGGTCTCGAACTGGTGCCGGGGCTGGCCTCCGACCTGCTGCACACCCCGCCCGCCGACCTCACCCGGGCGTACGTCGGCAGCGTGGACGCCTTCGCACGCCGTGTGCCGCTGCGGGCGGCGGCCATGCTGCTGCGCGTGCTGCGCGGGGCCGACGACGAGGCGGCGAAGCAGCTCGAGGGGCTCGTCTCGAGTTGGAGCGACGCCTTCGCGGAACGCTTCCGCGCCCGCTGGGTGCCCTTGGAGCACCAGGTGGAGCACCAGTCCCGCACGGTCGTCGCGGCGGCGCTGCACGCGCGCGAGAGGGCGTAGCGGCACTCGGGCACACGGTCGATCGGCTGCCGGCTCAGTCCCGCTGCACCGGCACCGGCTCGCCCGGCCCCGGGCACGCGCGCGCGTGCCGTCCGGCCAGTTCGAACGTGGCGAGCACCACGCGGGCCTGGTACTCCGCCTGCCGGGCCACCGGTATCCAGCGCGCCCCGCAGCCGTCGCGGTACTCGGCGCACCACTGCTCGATCAGCAGGTCCAGCTCCGGCAGCACCCCGGCCGGGTCACGGCCGGCGGCCCGGACGAGCTGGTGCAGCAGTCCCGCGGTGCGCAGCGCGAGCCGCCGCCCGGAGATGCGCAGGGCGACCAGGTGGGCCGTGCTCAGGGGCGGGAGGGGGTGGGCCGGTCCGTCGCCGGTGTCGGGGTCCCAGGCGTCGGCGAGGCCTGGGCAGACCAGGAGGTAGTCGTCGACCGGGGCGAGCAGGCGGGCCGCGTCGGGCACGGTGGCCAGGTGCGGCCGGATCCTGGCCAGGAGCTGCCGCAGGAGCCCCGTGTCGTGGCGCAGGGTGCGGCTGACGGTCCGGAGCACGGCGTCCCGGTCCGTGGGCGGGGAGCCGTCCGCCACGGCCGTCACGCCCCACATGGGGGCCTCCACGACAGCGGTGACGGTGCCGTGCCGGTACGGGTGGAACCACGTGGACTCGACGGCGGCCTCCGTGATGGCCGCGACCAGATCGGCCCGGCGCGGCGGCGGGATCCGGTAGACGGCGGGTCCGAGGCCGGGCCAGTACAGGGCGTCGTACGCGCCGAGTTCGCGCGGTATGCCGAGCCGTGCGGCGATGTGGGCCAGGCGCCGGTCGAGGCCCGGCAGGTCGTGGGTGAGCTCGACGAAGCCGCCGCCGATGTCGACGCCGTGCAGGGAGCACTGGAGGAAGGGGCGCAGTTCGTCCTGGAGGTCGAGCAGGGCGCGGGTCTCCGGCAGGGCGGCGCCCGCCGCGCCGTCGGGCAGCCACTCGGGCTGCTCCAGGAAGCCGGGCCGGAAGAAGTTCCGGATGTAGTTGCCGAGCGTGTAGGGGCCGGGCAGCCAGCCCTCGTTGCGGCGCGACCCGTCCGGGTCGAGGCACAGCAGCAGGTTCCAGGTGGCGTCG
Source organism: Streptomyces sp. NPDC056373 (assembly GCF_042262425.1). NCBI lineage: Bacteria > Bacillati > Actinomycetota > Actinomycetes > Kitasatosporales > Streptomycetaceae > Streptomyces > Streptomyces sp. NPDC056373. Next base: position 255,167 of record NZ_JBHJPX010000014.1, on the reverse strand, counting down.
GCGCCCTCGGTGAGCCGCGGGTCGGCCAGGGCCCGCTCGGCCAGTCGCAGCACGGTGGCGCCGCCCACCGGTTCGTTGGCGTGGGGACCGGCCACGACCAGCGCGTGACGGCTGCCGTGCCCCACGGAGAGCAGCCACATGGGGGTGCCCGCGCGGGAGGTGCCGACCCGGCGGAGCCGGGCGTCACGGGGGTGGCGGGCGACGAGGGTGGCGGCCCGGGCACCCAGTTCGTCGACGGTCGGGTAGCGCAGCAGGGGCGGCAGGGCACACCTCCCCAATGCGGTGCCGTCGGTTCACCAGGTGTAGATGGTGTACGCACAGTGAGTCACGACTTCGGGGACACGTCAACACCGTGGACGGCAACCGGATTTCGGCCAAGGTCCCGGGGCCGACGTTCGGTAAGGCCCAGGCCAGAGCTGAGGCGTGGTTCCGTTTCCGGTCAGCCGGCCCACAGCCGGAAGATCAGCCCGAGGGCAGCGCGAAGGTCAGCCGGAGGGCAGCGGGAAGGTCAGCCCGCCGACAGCCGGAAGGTCATTCGCCCGAAGCCCACCTGGTCGCCCTCGCGGACGACGGCCGCGCCGACCACGCGCCTGCCGTTCACCGTCGTGCCGTTGGTGGAGCCGAGGTCGCGCAGGACCCACAGACCGCCCTGGTGGCGGAGTTCGGCGTGCACGCGGGAGACCGTCTCGTGGTTGAGGCGCAGTCCGCTGGCGGGGTCGCGGCCTATGCGCAGCGGATGGCCGTGCGAGGGGTGGGGCAGCTGCAGCTTGGGCAGCCGCTCTGCCTGCCAGGCCCTGCGCAGCCGCAGGGAGAAGCCGGAGACGGCCTCGACGGTGCCGAACACCAGGCGCGAGAGGCGGCTCTCGGTGCGCAGGTCGGCGGTGAGCGCGGCGAGTTCGTCGGGGCGTCGGGCGGCGAGCGCCAGTTCCATGCGGTGGACGAACGTGTCGTGGGACAGGCGGCCCATGGCGACGCCGTCGCGGAGCACCTTCAGCACCCGGTCGCGCTCCACGTCGGAGAGCCGCGCGGGGGACGTGTTGAACTCGAAGGACGACGTCACGCTGGTGATTGTCGGGCAGTGCGGCCGGGCTGTCCAGGAAACGGGAGATCGGCCGCCACACGCGCGTACCCGGTGAGACCCGCCGCAAATGGGTGGATGCCCCGGCGGATTGATCTCATGTGACGCACCATGGACGGGCTACCTCATGGTGAACAGACGAAGGGGAACCGTCCGTGCAGTTCGAGGTGTGGGCACCACAGGCCCGTCGTGTGACGCTCCGGTGCGACGACGTCACACGCGTGCTGGAGCGCGATCCGGAACGGGCGGGGTGGTGGTGGGGCGAGGCCGATGCGCGCGAGGGGTCCCGCTACGGCTTCGCGCTGGACGACGGGCGCGTGCTGCCCGATCCGCGCTCAAGGCGGCAGCCGGACGGCCCGGACGGGCTGAGCGCGGTCGTCGACCACGAGCGGTACCCGTGGCGCGCGCAGTGGCGGGGGCGCCCCCTGGCCGGCGCGGTGCTGTACGAGCTGCACGTGGGGACGTACACCCCCGAGGGCACCCTGGACGCGGCCGCCGAGCGGCTCGGGCATCTCGCCGAACTGGGTGTCACGCACGTGGAGCTGATGCCGCTCACCCCCTTCCCGGGCACGCACGGCTGGGGCTACGAGGGTGTCTCGCTGTGGGCGGTGCACGAGCCGTACGGCGGGCCCGAGGCGCTGAAGCGCTTCGTCGACCGGGCTCACGAGCTCGGCCTGGGCGTGGTGCTCGACGTGGTGCACAACCACTTCGGGCCCTCCGGCAACTACCTGCCCGTCTTCGGCCCGTACCTCACGGACACCCACCACACCCCGTGGGGCGCCGCCGTCAACCTGGACGCGCCCGGCTCGGACGAGGTGCGCGCGTTCCTGATCGGCAGCGCGCTGGCCTGGCTGCGCGACTACCGGATCGACGGTCTGCGCCTGGACGCGGTGCACGCGCTGGTGGACACGCGCGCGTGCCACTTCCTGGAGGAACTGTCGGCGGCCGTGGACGCCCTGGCCGCCGAGACGGACCGGCCGCTGTTCCTGGTCGCCGAGTCGGACCTGAACGACCCGCGGCTCATCACCTCCCGCGCCGAGGGCGGCCTCGGGCTGCACGCGCAGTGGAACGACGACTTCCACCACACTCTGCACACCACCCTGACCGGCGAGTCGCAGGGCTACTACGCCGACTTCGCGCGCGCCGGGCTCGGCGGGCTCGCCAAGACCCTGACCGGCGGCTGGTTCCATGACGGGTCGTACTCCAGCTTCCGGGAGCGCCACCACGGTCGCCCGCTGGACCGCACACGGGTCGCCGGGCACCGGCTGCTCGGCTACGGCCAGACCCACGACCAGATCGGCAACCGCGCCCAGGGCGACCGGCTTTCGGCCCTTCTCTCCCCCGGGCTGCTGGCGTGCGCGGCCACGCTGGTCCTGACGGCACCCTTCACCCCGATGCTCTTCATGGGCGAGGAGTGGGCGGCGGGCACGCCCTGGCAGTTCTTCACCGACCACACCGACCCGGAGCTCGCGGACGCCGTACGGCGGGGCAGGCGGCGGGAGTTCGCCGCGCACGGCTGGAAGGAGGAGGACGTGCCCGACCCGCAGGATCCGGCGACCCGGGACCGTTCCTGCCTCGACTGGTCCGAGCCGGAACGCGAGCCCCACGCGCGCATGCTGGCCTGGTACCGGCAGCTCCTGGCCCTGCGCCGCGAGCAGCCGGACCTGACCGACCCCGACCTCGCCGACACCAAGGTGGCCTACGACGAGGAGCGCCGCTGGATCGCCTTCCGGCGCGGGGACGTCCTCGTGGCCGTGAACCTGGCCTCGCAGGAGGCAGACCTGCCGCTCGGGGTGCCCGACGCGCGTGTGCTGGCCGCGTGGGAGCCGGTGGAGCGGCCCGGGGCGGACGGTGTGGTGCGGCTGCCCGGGGAGTCGGCCGTGGTGCTGCTGCAGGGGTGAGCGCCCGGCGCGTCGGGGGAGTTCGGCGCGCGGCGCGTCAGGGGAGCTTCGCGTCCTGCGCCTCGATGACGGGTGCGAGGAGCCCCGGCCTCGCGATGCGGGCGCCGCCCACCGCGGTGCAGACGAAGATGGCGTCGCCGTGGCGTACGACGGTGGTGCGCAGCGGGCGGGGTGTGCCGGCCTCGGGTGTGACGACGCCGCGGTAGGCGAGCGCCTCGTCGCCCACCGCAGGGGTGTCCTCGGGCTCGAACGGGTCGTACAGCTCGCTCTTGCCGTGCGCCTGGACGGTGAAGCCGAGGGAACAGCCCTGCACGGCGTCGGCGAGGAGGCTGTCCATCGCCGTCAGCGCCCCGCCCTTGTCGTAGACGGCGAGCGTGACGTGGATGCGGGTGCCGGGGGCCTCCCGGGTCGCCACGAGGCGGCTCAGGGCGGCCTGCGGCCTGCCGAGGGGCAACTGGTGCGTCATGGCGGCCAGCGGGGTGCAGGCGTTGCCGGTGATCTCTCGCGCGGACCGGGCGAAGACGGGCTTGTCCCCGGCCGGGTCGAAGGGCCGCACGGAGTAGCCGGTACCCAGGTCGGCCGCCGTGACCACGAGCGTGGTGAGGCGCTGTGCCGGTGTCTGGTGCCGTACCGGGGACGCCGTGGTGCCCGGCGCGGCGGGCGCGGTGGCACCGGAGCAGCCGGCCAGGCACGTGAGGGCGGCGGCGGTCAGCAGGGACACGGCCACGACGCTGGGCTTCATGCGCGGAGGATAGCCGTACGGCATCGCGGCGCCGCGGCCCTACGGGACGTCGTCGGGGTCCCCCAGATCCGTCACCCGCTCCAGCAGGATCGGCTCCCAGGCGCGACGCAGCCGGGTACGCAGGAGGGTGGCGTCCTTGCCGGTGAGGTCGCCGGCGAGATGGACCAGGGCGTCGCAGCGGGCGAGCCACAGGCCGCGCAGGCAGGGGCGGGCGCCGTAGCCGGCGAGCGTGGCGGCACGTACGGCGGCGGGTGAGCCTACGGCGAGGGCGAGACCCGCGATGTCCTCGGCCGGGTCACCGACGGCCGTGCCCGCCCAGCCGAGCACACCGCGCACCCTGCCGTCGGCGCTGACCACGAGGTGGCCGCCCGTGAGGGCGTGGTGGGTGAGGACCGCCGAGCCGGGCTGGGCGGCGAGCTGGGACGCGGCGGGCGGGGTGAGCTGGTTCAGTCGGGCGGGGTCGAACTCGTCGGCGTCGGCGAGGCGTTCGGCGGCGCGTACGGCGGCCCGGCGCAGTGCCTCCAGGGAGCGCGACGCGGCGCGCGGCACGCCGAATGTCTCGGCCTGCCGGACCGGCACCTCGCGCAGGCCCGTGAGCAGCCCGGCGAGATCGGCCTCACCGACGGCGGACACGTCGTGCTCCTCCCCCGAGCCGCCGGGCACCTTGGTGTCCAGCGTGTAGCTCAGGCCGGGGGCCCACTCGCCGTGCGCGACGCTGACCGGCACCGCCACCGGGACGTGCGGGCGGACGAGGTCGCGCAGGCGCAGTTCGCGGCGCTGACGCAGGGTGGCCTCCCGGTCGGGGGCCAGGCGCAGCACGTGGCGGGTGCCGACCCACCAGGTGACGGGGTCGGCATCCGCTGTGGCGGGCCGGACGTCGGGGCCGGGACCGCTTCCGCCCTGCCGGTTCTCCTTGCCGCCCCGGCCGCTCCTGCCGCTCGCGGCGTTCTTGCCGTCCTTGGGGCTCTGGCCGTCCTTGGCGTTCTTGCCGTCCTTGGCGTCGTCGAGGAGGGACTGGACCAGCCGGCGGACGGTGTCCGCGGTGGGTGTGGGTGCCTGGGTCATGGTCGCGCCGTTGCCGTTCGGGAGGCGAGCTGGGGACATCGGTGCCTCACTCCACTATGGCCAGCTCGCGCGTGGTGGTGTTCAGGCGCCGCCCGCCGTCCTCGGTGACGGTCACGATGTCCTCGATGCGGACCCCGAACCGGCCGGGCAAATAGATGCCCGGTTCCACGGAGAAGCACATGCCGGGCACGAGGGGCCGTTCCTCGCCCTCGATCATGTAGGGCGGCTCGTGGGTGGTGACGCCGATCCCGTGTCCGGTGCGGTGGATGAAGTACTCGCCGTAGCCCGCGTCGGCGATGACCCGGCGGGCGGCCCGGTCCACGTCCTGGCAGGCCGCCCCGGGCCGCACCGCGCGGAAGCCGGCCTCCTGGGCCTCGCGCACCACGGTGTGCACGTGGCGCTCCTCGTCGGTGGGTTCGCCGACGTGGACGGTGCGGGAGGTGTCGGAGCCGTAGCCGTCCCGCAGGCCGCCGAAGTCGAGGACGACCATGTCGCCCCGGGTGATGACGCGCTCGCCCGCCTCGTGGTGCGGGTCGGCGCCGTTCGGGCCCGAGGCGACGATGGTGAAGTCGACCTGCTCGTGTCCGTGGCGGCGCAGCAGCCGGTCGAGGTCCGCGGCGACCTCGGCTTCCCTGCGTCCGGCGAAGGGGACGCCGCGGATCTCCTCGAACGCCGCGTCGGCGGCGGCTCCCGCGGCCGTCATGAGGTCCAGCTCCGCCGTGTCCTTGACGGCGCGCAGCATGGGCAGGGCCTCGGTGAGGGAGGCGTGGGAGCTGCCGGGCAGGGCCCGCTGGAGGGCCAGCAGGTGCAGCGCCCAGGCGTTGTCGCTGATGCCGAAGCGGCCCGAGGTGTCGAGGAGGGCGGCGGTGGCGGCGTAGGGGTCCTTGCCGTCGGTCCAGTCGCGCAGGGTCAGCGCGGCCGCGCCGGCCGCCCGGCGCGCGTCCGGGGCCTCCAGCGCGGGGACGACCAGGACGGGGTCCTGCCCCGCGGCGAGGACCAGCAGGGTGAGCCGCTCGGTGACCGCCGGGGGCGTGTAGCCGGTGAGCCACACCATGTCCGGCCCCGGGGCGATCAGCAGGCCCGCCAGACCGGCCTCGGCCGCCGTGCGCGCGGCTCGCTCCATGCGGGCCCGGTAGTCGTCGGCGGTGAAGGACGCTGCCGTGCTTCCGGTCATCCGGGCCTCCCAGACGGACGAAGGGGCTACGGGCAGCATCCTGCCCGGCCGAAGGGGGCGGCGCGAGCCGTCTGGGGGCATTCACCCGGCGACCTGCCTAACGACAATGGATTGCCCTGGCATTAGCTCTAATGCTTAGATGAAGATCTTCCATTAGCATTCGATCGAGGGGGTCCACGACGGTGCTGGTACTCGCACACATCAGCGATCTGCATCTGGACGCGAGCGCGCGGGCCACGGAACGCGCCGAGCGGGTGCGCGACCGCCTCCGGGAGCTGCCGGGGCCCTTGGACGCGCTGCTGGTGACGGGGGACATCGCGGAGCACGGCACGGAACCCGAGTACGAGGAGGCCGCCCGCATCCTGGGGCTGCGGACCGGTGACACGCCGTTCCCGGTGCTGACCTGCCCCGGCAACCACGACAGCCGCACGCCCTACCGCAAGGCGCTGCTGGGCCGGCCCGGGGGCGAGGGGCCGGTCAACAGCGTGCAGGTCTTCGACCACGGCGCGGTGTTGATGTGCGACTCCAGTGTCCCGGGCCGCGACGACGGGGAGCTGGACGAGGAGACGTACGACTGGATCGAGACGACCCTCGACGAACTCGACGACGGACTCTCGGCCCTGCTCGTCCTCCACCACCCGCCGGTGGCGCTGCACCACCCCCTGCCCGACTCCTACCCGTTGCGGCACCCCGGCCGGCTGGCCGGTCTGCTGGACCGCCGGCCCGAGATCGCCGGGCTGATCACCGGCCACGCCCACACCCCCGCCGCCACCACGTTCGCCGGGCGGCCGCTGGTCGTCGGACCCGGCGTGACATGGACGCTGCGGCTGCCCTGGGAGGGCGAGCAGATCGCGGACCGGGAGGCACCGCCCGGGTTCGCCCTCCACGTCCTGGACGACTCGGGCCGGCTCACGAGCCACTTCCGCGTGGTGCCGTGACGGTGCGGGCTCACGAGCCACTTCCGCGACGCGCCACGAGGGTGCGGCTCACGAATTGCTTCCGCGTCGCGCCACGAGGGTCCGGCTCACGAGTTGCTTCCCCGTGGTGCCGTGCGGGCGCGCCTCACGCCTCGACGGCCGGTACGAGCGTCAGCTGCTCGTAGCCCCCGCTGCGGTGGCGGACCGTCAGCCTGACCTCGGAGCCCGGGCGGGCACGGGCGACGGCCCGGGCCAGATCGGCGGCCGTGTCGATCCGGGTCGCGCCGAAGGCGAGGAGGACGTCGCCGCGCACCAGACCGGCGGCCTGGGCCGGCCCGGGGACGTGCAGTCCCACGACCACGGCCCCCGGCTTGCGGGCGTCCATGACCTGCACACCGAGGGAGGCGGCGGTGGGCGAAGAGGGAGCGGAGACGGGCGAGGGAACGGGAGGTGACGGGGTGTGCCATCCGCGAGGGCCGAGGCGTGCGCCCTTGCCGAGCACCGTGGTCCCCATCGCCCCGAGGCCGATCCCGGACAGCACCAGGACCGCGCCGGCGAACCCGGCGAGCAGGACGTTGAGGAGCCTCCTCCCCCGGCGCCGGGCGGCGTGCGGGCGCGGCCGTGCCGGGCCGGGCCCCGTACCCGGCGCGGCCCCGCCGGGGTCCTGCCCCGGCATCGGCTTGGGTCGCAGCGCGGTCTGTTCCATGGCTCGCCTCCGGATGGTGCCGATCGGCTCCGGCCGGTCCCGGAACGATCTCGGCAGGTGCTCTACCCGGCGCATCGGCGGCCGACGAGCCACGAACGAGTGAGACTGACCGAGGGCCTCAGCGGCCAGGGGGCGGCGCCGAACGCGGGCACGGCTCGTACCGCACCCGGGTCTCCGGGGGCGGTACGAGCCGTGGAGCAGGTGGCGACCGCCCGGCCGGTGTGGCCCTCCCGGCGGATCGCCCCCTCACCGGAGGAGTCCGCCCCAGGCGATCGCCGAGCTCAGCGAAGGGCGGGCACGGGTAGGGCGGGTGGCCGGCCCGGGAGGAAGCCGTGGGTGCGCCGGGACAGCCACGCGTCCTTGTAGCGGTCCACCTCCCGGTGCCAGTGGAGAATGCCGGACAGCCAGTTCCGCAGGTCCGCCACGTACTCGCCCATCGCCGCTCGTGCATCCGCCGAGAGCCGGAGGTCGTCGCACAGGACGGGCAGTTCGTGTGCGACGACGTGCTCGAACTGGCGCATGCGCTGGCTCATCAGGTCGTGCACGATGCCGAGCCCGGTCGGGTAGTCACAGCCGAAGAAGGTCTGCACGACGAGGATCGCGTTGTGGATCTCGCCCTCGAACTCGATCTCCTTCTGGTACGAGAAGACGTCGTTGAGGAGGCACGCGAAGTCCATCGCGGCGTTCTCCAGGGAGCGCACCGGACCGCTGCGGTACACCTCGGCGGGGATGGCCGGGCCGTGTCCCCTCCGGCACAGGCTCAGGGTGAGCTCGGAGCCGAAGGTCGCCCTGCGCATCTCCAGGTAGTCCACCGGGTCGGGCACACGGTTCTGGAGCTGGTTGGACAGCTCCCACAGCCAGCTCTCCGTCATGGCGTCGACCGCGTCCTTGAACGAGCGCCGATCCTCGGGCGTCATCCCGTCGGTGGTGCGCGCCCACAGGTCGGCCAGTCCGCGTTCCATGGCGTTCGCCGGGAGCGGGGGCTCCTCACCGTCGACCGGCATGCAGTCGGACAGGCGGGCCGTGGCCAGCCGGGCGGCTGCGAGGTCGCGGCGGTGGCCGTAAACCAGCGGGTAGTAGTCGTCGCCGTAGGTGCCCCAGGCGAGCCACTGCGCGCTCAGGTCGAGGGCCTCGGACGTGGCGTCCGGGTCGATGCCGGCCGAGCAGAGCGCGAGATCGTAGGCGCGGAGCTTGTCCTCGTCCCAGACGCCCTCGGCGAGGATGCCCACGCGCTCCGTCCACTCGCGCAGGTTCCGGCGGGCGTTGTCGAGGTGCGGGCTGAGCTCCAGGGGGAACGGCATGCGGATGTCGGGGATGCGCGAGGGCCCGACCTTCCGGTACGGCACGTGCGTGAAGGAGCGCAGCCTCCCCCACTGCCCGACAGGCGCGGGCGGTGCCCCCATCGCTCCGGCCGTGGCGAACAGGGTGCGGACGTCGGCCGCCGACGTGCCGAAGCCGGTGCATCCGGGCCAGGGACTGCCGCCGCGCACCGCGTTGTCGTTCATGTAGCGGCTGGAGCGCAGATGCCATTCGTGGCCGCCGGACTGCCAGTCCTGAAGGCCTTTCGTGTACGCCGCCACGGCCGCGAGTTCGTCCGGCCGCAGGCCCTTCTCCAGGGCCACGGCGGGCACTTCGGTGAACGCCGTGTGCTCGAACTGGTGGAGGCGGGAGGTGAGGATGTCGTTGACGGTGTCGGCGGCCTCCTGGGTGGTGCAGCCGAAGAAGGTCTCCAGGACGAGCACGCCGTTGCTGTTCTCGCCCTCGTCCTCGACCTCGCGCTGGTAGGAGAACAGGTCGTTGCGCAGGTGCACGGCGTCGGAGAACGTCTCCATCAGCACCCTCAGCGGCCTGGTCCCCGCGACGGGGTCGGGCACTTCGGCGGTCGCGTACTCCACGAGCCCCGCCGACCAGGGGGCGCCGCCGACCTTGCGGCGCATCTCGATGTACTCGACGGGGTTGGCGATCCGCCCCTCGTTGATGTTGGACAGCTCCCACATCGACTCGTTGAGCAGGTGCTCGGTGGCCACGGCGAAGCGCCGGCGCCACCCCTCGGACATCCTCGGCACCGTGCGCGCCCACAGGTCGGCGAGACCCGCCTCGACGGGGTTCTCGGGCGCCGGGACGGGAGCGAACAGGTCCAGCGGCATGAACAGCGGCAGCCGGTCCAGGTGGGCCTTGCCCGCGGCGCGGTCCGGGCTGCGCTTGTACATCTCCAGGAAGTGGTCGTCGAAGAAGAAGACCCACACGTACCAGTCGGTGATGAGGGAGAGGTCGGGGCCGTCGCAGTCGGGGTGGGTGTACGCGCAGAGCAGGCCGTAGTCGTGCGCGTCGAGGTCGGCCTGTTCCCAGACGCCGGACCCCTCCAGCATGCCCATCTCGCGCGCCCACTCGGTCGAATGGGCCCGGGCCTCGTCGACGTGCGGATTCAGCCGCGCGGGGTGCGGCAGGTAGAAGTGCGGGAGTTCGAACGGCTGCGTCATGGCCGGGCCCTACCCGGGGGTCCACGGCGGCATCCGCCGGACCGGACATGATCACACTATCGCGTGAATCGGGGCCAACACGGGAGTCAGGGAGAGGACTTGTGGCGTTCCTCCCCCGACCTCAGGTTCCCCCTCACTCCTTACCGGAGTCCCGCACCTGGATCAGCGCGTGCGTGCCTCCGGTGCGCCAGCGCCCGCCCTCCGCCGCGACCAGGGCGGCCTCGGTGTGCGCGTCGAGGCCGGTGATCACGTCGGACTTCAGGGTGCGCAGGGCGGCGACCGGGCCGGGGAAGTGGGCCGTGACGTCCGGGAAGGAAGTCGTCGGGGCCCACAGCCGGTCGCCCACCAGGCGGCGGTAGTTGAGGTCGCCCTTGACGATCGTGAGCGTGGCCGAGGCGAACTCGGCGCGCAGGTCGCCGGGCATCTCCTCGTACGGCAGCGGGGCGCTGGAGAAGGGGTGGGCGCGCAGGGTGAGGCTGCCGTCGGCCAGGGCGGACCAGAGCCTTCGCCCGTACGCGGCGGCCGCGCCCTGGGCGCCGGTCAGCCGGCGCAGCGCGTCGACGACGTCGGCGGTGGTGGCGTCCGAGACGTAGTAGGGGTAGGGCTTGACGTGCAGGACCGCCTGCCCGATGCGGCCCGTCCGAAGGAGATGGGCGACAAGGAGGAGGTCGGGGACGAGTTCGCGGCCCGCGTTGTCGGCGACCAGGCACAGTGTGCCCCCGCCGGCGTCGTCCAGCAGCGACCAGAGCCGGTCGCTGTCGTCGGCGACCAGGCCGGGCGCGGCGTCCGCGGCCCGCGCGCCTTCGGCGGAGAGGCGGAAGCCGAGGTCGGCGCGGTTGCCCCACAGGGAGCCGTGCAGCAGAGCCTGTGCCTGTTCGGCGGCCGGGCGGTCGGCCAGGTCGTCGAGGGCGGCGAGTTCACGGTCGGTCTCGGCGGAGTCGAGTTCGGCGAGCTTGAAGGGGCGGAAGGGGTCGATGCCCTGCCAGGGGCCGGGGCCGAAGAAGCCGACGGCCTGGAGCAGCCGGCGGTAGAACCAGCTCTCGGACCACAGCCACGGCACGTCGAACCAGGAGCGTCCGGTGTGTTCGCGAAGCCCCCAGGTCTCCCAGCGGTCCCGGTCGTGCGCGTCGGCGGGGAGCGGTTCGATGGTGCCCTCGGTGCAGTTGGCGAGCAGTTCGTCGAGGGCGCGGTGCTGCGCGGGTTCGTACGGGAAGGCGTCCCGGACCTGCTGGATGATCGCGGGGTGCCGCTCGGCCAGCACACTGTGGGGGAAGGAGCCCGGCCGGTCGGCGAGGAGCAGGGGTGCGGAGGGGGTGTCGGGCATGGGCCTCACCGTAACGCGCCCGCCCGTCGCACGGGTCGCGCCGCCCGCCGTCGGGTCACACGGGGGCGATCTCCCGCTCCAGGCGTGCCGCCAGGCTCAGATAGCGGGCTCGGCGGGTGACCGGGACCAGACCGCGGATCAGTATGTTCCACATCTCGGCCGTGCGGCGGGGCTGGCGCGCGACCGGCTCGCGGGAGCGCCCCACCACGCGGGTCCCGACGAAGAAGCAGACCAGCGAGTGGGCCACGACGTCGATATCGATGTCGGGGTGGACGTCGGACTCCTTGACCGCGCCGACGAGCCGGGCCGTGACGATGTCCAGCCACTCGGTGAACGGGTGGCTCAGCGGCGGCCGGGGCCGGATCCCGCCCGTGGCGAGCCGCAGCCCGGCCCGCAGCACCGGGTCCTCGACGGACTGGCGGGTGATGCCGAACGTGAGGCGCATCAGCGCCTCCAGAGCGGTGTGGCCGCGGTTGTCGGTCTCGGTGGCCAGTCGGCGGGCGGTGTGCGACTGAAGTTCGAGGATGGCGTGGGCCAGATCCTCCTTCGCCGCGAAGTGGAAGTACAGGGCACCCTTGGTGACGTGAGCGTGCTCCACGATGTCGCTGAGACTGGTCGACTCGTAGCCGCGACGGTCGAACAGGTCAGCGGCGGCCGTGATGATCGTCGAGCGGGTCTGCTCGGCTCGCAACTGCCTCGCCATCGACTGAACTCTCCCGGGACGGAAATGAACGGGTCATGCCGTTTGTTTTTACCCCCCGTACACGATAACTCACCCTGAGAGGGCGCTCATCACGCCAGTATGCCGGAGTGCGGGTGCACATCCGGCAGAACAAGCGCAACTGGTGAAAGAAAACAGCGCGTTCGGTATCTAACTGTGAGGGAAGCGGGGCCATACGTGAAGGCGGGCCGGCCGGTGCCCCATCCGCACCGGCCGGCCCGCCCGCTCTGTGGCCCGCCTCGTTCAGAGTTCCGGAAGATCGATCACAGGGATCAGAAGGTCAGCTTCCAGCCGTTGAGGGTGCCCGTGTCCTGTGCCGCGGTGTCCTGGACGCGCAGCTTCCAGGTGCCGTTGGCCGCCTCGGCCGAGGCGTTCACCGTGTACGTGGTCTTCACGTCGTCGGCCGAGTCCGACGCGGCGGACTTCAGGCGGTACGTCGAACCGTCCGGCGCGACCAGGTCGATGACGAGGTCGCCGCGGTAGGTGTGGGTGATGTCGACGCCGACCTGGAGGGCGGAGGGGGCGTTGCCGCTGCGGCCGGTGACGCTGATCGGCGACTCGATCGCGGCGCCGTTGTCCGGGACGGCGACGGCGGTGGTGCTGGAGAACGTCGTGCCGGTGGACGTGCCGCCCTTCACGGCCTGGACCGTCTTGGCGGCGTCCGCGAGGCCCGCGCCGCAGCCGCCGGAGCAGGTGCCGGGCAGCGGACGGGAGTTGGCCTTGATGGCCGACTCGACCTGGGCCGGCGTGAGGGCGGAGTCGGCCGACTTCACCAGCGCCGCGAGGCCCGCGACGTGCGGGGTCGCCATGCTGGTGCCCTGGTAGTAGTCGTAGTTCTCGCTCGACGGCGTCTTCGTGCCGGAGTTCAGGGTGGAGAGGATGCCGTTGGCGGTGGAGGTGCGGGTCTCACCGCCCGGGGCGGCGATGTCGACGAGCGAGCCGTAGTTGGAGTACGAGGCCCTGCTGCCCGCGCGGTTGGTCGCGGCGACGGCGATGACGTTGTTGCAGTTCGCCGGGGAGGCGTTCGAGACGTTCTGGTTCTCGTTGCCCGCCGCGACGACGACCGTGGTGCCGCGGTTCACGGCGCCGTTGATGGCGCTCTGGGTGGCGGAGGAGCAGGCGCCGCCCCCGCCGAGGCTCATGTTGATGACCTTGGCGACGTTGGTGTTGGCCGGGACGCCCGAGACGGTGCCGCCGGACGCCCAGGTGATGGCGTCGATGATGTCGGAGTCGTAGCCGCCGCACTTGCCGAGGACGCGCAGCGGGGAGATCTTCGCGCCGTAGGCGATACCGGCGACGCCCTTGCCGTTGTTGGTGGCGGCGGCGATGGTTCCGGCCACGTGGGTGCCGTGCCAGGAGGAGGTGGAGGCCGGGATGCCCTGGCCGCACTCGTTGTCGTTGTACCAGTCGCCCGGGTCGGCCGGGTTGCTGTCACGGCCGTTGCCGTCGACGGAGACGGCCGTGTCGGAGATGAAGTCGTAGCCGCCGACGATGTTCGCGGCCAGGTCGGAGTGGGCCACGTAGCCGGTGTCGATGACGGCGACGGTGACGCCGCTGCCGGTGGTGGTGTCCCAGGCGCCGGGGACGTTCATGCCCGCGGTGGACTCGAACAGGTCCCACTGCTTGCCGTAGTCGGTGTCGTTCGGGGTGACGGCCGTCGGCTTGTTCAGGCGGTCCGGGACGACGTAGGCGACCTGCGGGTCCGCCTTGTACTGGGCGACGACGTCGGCGACGGAGGCCCGGTCGGGGCTGTCGCCCAGCTCGACGAGGGCGGCGCCGGTGCCGAGGCGGCGCTGGAAGTCGACGTCCTCGCCGGTCTTCTCGGCCTTGGACTCGGCGTCGGCGGCCGCCGCCTTGTTGGACTCGGCCTCGGCGGCGCCGGACTTGTAGCCGACGATGAGGCGCTCGGCCTGGATGCCGGGGGCGGCCTCGGTCCGGGCGGCCGGCACCGCGGCCGCGCGGGGGGCGGCCTCCTGGGCGACGGCGACCGAGGCGGGGGCCGCGGTCAGCAGGGCGGCGGAGACTGCGGCGACGGATATCAGCTTCCGTCTGAGCTCTGGGGAGGTACGCACGGTCGTTGCCTTTCGTGGCCGGACTCCGGGCTGGGCGGAGCGGCGGTGGACTCGCTTCGTCCTCGAAGCGCAGGGGGGTGGTTCGAAAAGCGAAGAGCGACGCGATGGCCGGCCATGCGTGAGGCGAAAGCGGACCCGTTCGGGGTTACCTGTGGGTCAGCTGTGGTCGAACGATAGGCAAAGGGAAGGTCACCGGGATACGGGGGAAACCCTCGATCAGGCTGGAACACCACCCTCTACGGCGGGCAGTCGGGCGCCCAATGGACCCTTTTCGAGCAGGTCGTGGCGTGATGAACGCGTCGGGTCGATTTCCCGTACTGCACTACCGAACGTCGTTCGCCCGGGCCGAGGAGAAGCAGAGGCATGCCTCGTACGACCGCACACCGCACCGCACTCGCGGCCACCCTCGTGACCCCGCTGCTGCTGCCGCTGTGGGCGGCGGGACCGGCCCGGGCCCACGGGGCTCCGACGGACCCGGTGAGCCGGGTGGTGGCCTGTTCACCGGAGGGTGGCGGCCGCACGGGCACGGCGGCGTGCCGTGCCGCCGTCGCGGCGAACGGCGGGCCCTTCACGGCATGGGACAACCTGCGGGTGGCGAACGTGAACGGCCGGGACCGGGAGGTCGTTCCGGACGGGAAGCTGTGCAGCGGCGGCCTGCCCGCCTACCGGGGTCTCGATCTCGCCCGCGCCGACTGGCCGTCGACCCGGATGACGCCCGGTGCGACCCTGCGGATGCGGTACGTCTCGACGATCCCGCACACCGGCACGTTCCGTATGTACCTGACGAAGCCCGGCTACGACCCGGCCGGGCCGCTGTCCTGGTCCGACCTGCCCGAGAAGCCGTTCGCCCAGGTGACGGACCCGGCGCTGACGGACGGTGCGTACCGCTTCGAGGCGACGCTGCCGTCGGACCGCACCGGGCGCCATGTGCTGTACACGGTCTGGCAGAACAGCAGCACGCCGGACACCTACTACTCGTGCTCGGACGTGGTCTTTCCCGAGGCGAAGACCGAGCAGCGGCCTCAGGAGAAGAAACCCGGGCCTGAGCGGAAGAAGGGTGAGGAACCGGAGCAGAAGGAGCGCGGCGGGAAGACGCAGCCGGAGAAGGAGGAGCCGAAGGCGAGCGCTGCCGTGCAGGATCCCCCCGACCCGCGGCCCCGGGGTGGCGACGAGACACCGCTGGCCGGTACGTCCGAGCCGGCTTCCGGCCCGTCCGCGCCGATGCTGGCGGGCGGCGCCGCGGCGGTGTTGCTGCTCACCGGCGGCGCCGCCCTGGCGGTACGACTGCGGCGGCGCTGAATCAGCGCCCGGCGACTGCCTAGTTGACGTTGACGGCGGCGCCGCCCTTGGTCACCGGGGCGTACTTGGCGGTGAAGAAGGCGTTGGCGAAGCACAGTGACGAGCCGGACACCTTGGTGAACTGCTGGTTGGTGAAGGAGATGCTGTTGTCGGCGTTGCTCGCCGTGCCGGTCAGGCCGGGGGCCTGGTAGACGCAGGTGACACTGCCGAGCAGGGTGCGCAGCTTGACCGTGGACTGGACGGTGGAGCCCGCGGCCGGGGTGACGGAGACGGCGCCGCCGGAGGACACGCTGGTGGTGTAGGGCAGGTTGTCGACGGTGATGCCGCTGACGCCGAGCACCCCGACCACGTTGGTGGTGCAGCTGCTGGTGTCGAAGCTGTGCGAGGTCAGGGACTCGGTGGCGGTGCCGGGTGCGGCCGGGTTGTCGGTGACGGTGGCGGAGAACGCCGACTTGGTGCAGGAGATGCCGCTGGTGCCGGTCGCGCTGGAGTAGAAGGTGGCGGCGGTGCCGTTCGCCAGGGACGCGTCGAGGACGTCGCCGACCGCGACGGCCGAGCCGTCGGCGGTGGTCAGGACGGGGGTGTCGGCCGCGGAGGCGGGGGCGGCGAGGCCCAGGGCGGCGACGGCGGTGGTGAGGGCGAGGAGGGTGCGTGTACGCATGCGGGTGTGCCTCTTTCCGTTTTCCATAGCGGGGGGTGAGGGGGGTGGCGCCGGGCGTCCGCCGTGGCCGGCTCGTCACGCCTTCTCCGTACGTGACGGGCCGGCCACGGCAGGCCGGACACCGGCCGGAGGTTCACACGGGAGGGGTCCTCCGGCCGGGCCGGGCGGGGGGTGGCTGATGGCACGGCATCAGGGAAGCGGCCGTGCCTTGGCGTGGGTCGGGCGAAGGAAAGCCCGTGCGGACGCGCCGGGCGACGGGATGCCCGTACGGGGACGGGCGGGTCCGGGACACGGGGACGTGCCGCGTGACGGATCCGGCGCCACGGATCCGGTGGGACGAGGAGAGTTGTAGACCTGCGTGTCTGTCAACGTCAAGACTTTGCAGGGGAGTTGTACGTGGGCTGAGCCCTCCGGAGCACGGGCGGATCATTCCTGGCGCACAATCGACACTCTTTGTTCACAACTCCCTTGACCCCTCATGTAACCCCCGGTAACTTCCTCGACGGCTACTGCGGCGTAACGAGAAAGCCCTTGCAACCGCCGGGAGTTGCGGGAGACGTGCGTACGCGGTCGATGTCCGCGCCAGGGCAACGTGCCACCGAAGTCCGATCCGCACCGACATGCACCTGGAGCACACATGACCTCCTCCGCCGAGCACACCCCCGAAAGACCGGACGCCGCCCCCGCTGTCAGCGCCGGTCCCGCGCGCCGCGGGCGGGTCCGGGCGCGCCGCGCCGCCGTGATGGCGGTACCGGCCACCCTGGCCGCCGCCGGCCTCGCGGTCCTCACCGCCGAGGGGGCGCTGGGCGTGCAGTTCGCCATCTCCGGCATGCCGTTCACCGTCACCGCGACCGAGCTGAACGGCACCGGCTTCGCGCAGTTCGGCGGCCTGGACGAGATGGCCGAAGGCAGCCCCAACGCGGGCGACACCGGCGGCCAGGTGCTGGTCGTCACGTCCGTGATCAAGAACGCGACGCTCTCCAAGCTGTGCCAGAGCGTGGATCTGGGCGGCACGAACCTGGTCATCAGGGCGGGTGAGGGCGCGCAGAAGGTCTCCGCCAGCGATCTGACGACCGACTCCACCGAGCTGACCGGTGACGCCGCGTTCAACAACATCGAGATCGGCAACGACGCCAGCACCCTGAACAAGGCCGGCCCCAAGGGCCGCGGGCCGAAGGGCGTGTTCAGCCAGCAGTCCGACACGGTGCACATCGCCAACCTGCGGCAGACCAACTACGCCACGACGGCGGGTGTTTTCAAGCTGCCCGGCCTGAAGCTGGGCTTCAGCGGATCGGGTTGCTGATGTCGCGCGGTCCGCGCGAGGGAGTCCGGCCCGCCTTCCGGCAGTGGCGGGCCGGCCGCCCGTTCTGGGGCGGGCTGCTGCTCGCCCTGGGCGGGGTGGAGGTGCTGCTCACGCTGAAGGCGTCGCTGGACGTCATCCTGCACGTCGGCATGCAGGGCCTGGCCGGCTACCTGCTTCCGGTCGTCATGCTGCTGTGCGGCGTACTGATCCTCTTCAGCCCCGCCCAGCGCCTGTTCTACTCGGTCATCGGGGTCCTGGCCTCCCTGGGCACCTGGCTGACCTCCAACCTCGGCGGCTTCTTCGTCGGGCTGCTGCTGGGCGTGGTGGGCAGCTGCCTCGCCTTCGGCTGGCTCCCTGACCAGGAGCCCCGCGTCGGCCGCAGGCAGCGCCGCAGGGAGGCCAAGGCCGCGCAGGCCGTGACACAGCCGCTGGAGGCGAGGACCGGCCAGACCGCCTGAATCAGGTCAGTGCTCCTCCGTTCCCTGGCGCCGCCCGGCCGCGGCCACTTGGCTGGACGTGTCGCGCGCTCACCCACCGGCGTGTGCGCGTCCCGCGACCAGCCGTCAGCCCAGGGAGAGTCCGATGGAGTTCAGCCACCCGATGGTGATCGACCCGACCGGCCGCGACATCCACGGCGAGGCCGCCCGGATCCGTGAGCGCGGACCCGTGACACCCGTCGAACTCCCCCACGGTGTCCCGGCCTGGGCGGTCAGCAGCGCGCCCCTCCTGAAGCGGCTGCTCACCGACCCGCGGGTGTCGAAGGACGCCCGCCGGCACTGGCAGCGCTGGGCCGACGGCGAGGTCTCGCCCGACTGGCCGCTGTACACGTGGGTCGCGGTGCAGAACATGTTCACGGCCTACGGCACCGAGCACAAACGGCTGCGCACCCTCGTGTCCAAGGCGTTCACCGCCCGCCGCACCGCCGCGCTGCGGCCCCGGATCCAGGAGATCACCGCGGCGCTCCTCGACCGTGTCGCCAAGGCAGGGGCCGACGGACTCGAGGTCGACCTGCGCGAGGAGTTCTGCTACCCGCTGCCCATCCAGGTCATGGGCGAACTGCTCGGACTGCCCGAGGAGCTGGGCGCCGAACTGCGGGTCGTGGTGGACGGCGTCTTCCACACCTCGGCCGACGCGGCCGAAGTCGCCGACGTCTACGCCCGGTTCTACGCCGTCCTCGGTGAACTGGTCGCCGCGAAGCGGGCCGCGCCCGGCGACGACCTGACCTCGGCGCTGATCTCGGCCCACGAGGAGGAGAGCGGCACGCGCCTCAGCGAGCAGGAGCTGCTCGACACGCTGATGCTGATGATCAGCGCCGGTCACGAGACGACGGTCAACCTGCTCGACAACGCCGTCCACGCACTGCTCACCCACCCCGCCCAGCTCGCACACGTCCGCGAGGGGCGGGCCTCCTGGGACGACGTGATCGAGGAGACGTTGCGGGCCGAGGCGCCGGTGGCCAGCCTGCCGCTGCGGTACGCCGTCGAGGACCTCCCCCTCGGCGAACTGGGCGGCCCGGACGGCGCGGTGATCCGCAAGGGGGATGCGATCCTCGCCGCGTACGCCGCCGCCGGACGCGATCCGCGGCAGCACGGCCCGGACGCCGCCGTCTTCGACGTCACCCGGGCCTCGAAGGATCATCTGGCCTTCGGGTACGGGGTCCACCACTGCCTGGGCGCACCGCTGGGCCGGCTGGAGGCGCGTGTGGCCCTGCCGGCGCTGTTCGACCGGTTCCCCGGCCTCACGCTCGCCGAACCGGCGGGCGGCCTGGCGCCGGTGGACTCCTTCATCTCGCACGGCCATCGGTCGCTGCCGGTTCTGACCGGCTGACGGGCGGTGCGGCGGGCGCCGCGTCCGGGGAGTGCGGCTCCGCGGCGCCCTCCTCCTTCAGGGCCTTGGCCTCGCTCTTGAGGATCCGCATCGAGCGGCCCAGCGATCGTGCCGTGTCCGGCAGTTTCTTCGAGCCGAACAGGACGATCACGACGATCGCCACGATCAGCAGATGCCAGGGCTCCAGTCCGTTGCGCAGCACGTCCTGCCCTCCCTTTCGTCGACAGTTGCTACATTGCGCAACTGTACAACCCACGGGTGAGAGGCAAACAGACGCCGATGACGGTCACCAGCAATCGGACGACGGACCCGCCGCGGCACCGGAGCGGGGGCACCGGCCGCGGCAACCGGGGCGCGCCCCGGGACCACAAACGCCGGCGCGGCCGCCGCCGCGGAGGGGGCATACGCACCGCCCTCCTGGTCGCCCTGGCCCTGCTCGTCCTGGCCGCCGGGGGTGCCGGCTGGCTGTATCTGAAACTGGACGGCGACATCAGCACGTTCGACTCCGGGGGCGTCTCCGACAACCGCCCCGACGCCGGTTCGTCGAAGGGCCAGAACGTCCTGGTCATCGGCTCCGACTCGCGCACCGGCGGCAACAACGCGCTGGGCGGCGGCGAGAAGGACGACGTGGGCCGCTCCGACACCGCCTTCCTGCTGCACGTCTACGCCGACCACCGGCACGCGATCGCCGTCTCCATCCCCCGTGACACACTGGTCACGATCCCGTCCTGCAAACTGCCCGACGGCAGCTGGACCGAGGCCCGGCCGAACACCATGTTCAACGCCGCGTACTCGGTGGGCCAGACCCCCGAAGGCAACCCGGCCTGCACCCAGAACACCGTGGAACAGCTCACCGGGCTGCGCGTCGACCACACCGTCGTCGTCGACTTCAAGGGCTTCGCGGCGCTGACGGACGTGGTGGGCGGGGTGCGCGTGTGCCTGCCGCAGAACGTCTACGAGAACGACCTCAACCCGCATCTGACCGCCCCGGGCAAGCTGCTCTTCCCCAAGGGCGAGCAGACCGTGTCGGGGCAGAAGGCGCTGGACTACGTCCGGATCCGGCACGGTATCGGCGACGGCTCGGACATCGGCCGGATCAAGCGCCAGCAGGCGTTCGTGGCGAGTCTGCTGAAGGAGGTCAAGAGCAAGGGCCTCACGCCCACGAAGCTGTTGCCGCTGGCCGACGCCGCGACGAAGTCGCTCACCGTCGACCCCGGCCTGGGCTCCGCCGACAAGCTGATCTCCTTCGCGATGTCCCTGAAGGACATCGACCTGCACAACACCAAGTTCGTCACCCTGCCCTGGCGTTACGAGGGATCCCGGGTGGCGATCGTCCAGCCGGACGCGGACGCCCTGTGGGCCGCGCTCAGGTCCGACCGCACGATCGACGGCAAGAACGCCGGCGGGAAGAAGAGCGGAGCTTCCGGCTCCGGCGCGTCGTCCGCCTCCCCCGCTCCGGTCTCCGGAGAGGGTGTCGACGTCGCCGTCTACAACGGCACCGCCGTCCCGGGCCTGGCCGCCCGCGCAGCCGCCACCCTGACCGGGGACGGCTTCACCGTGACGGGCACCGCGACGGCGGCCGACCAGGACCACACGACCACGCTGGTCGAGTACGGGCCGGGCATGGAGGAGCGGGCCCGGACGGTGGCCCGGGCCTTCCCCGGGGCCGAGCTCCGGTCCACGACCGGCAGCGGGATCAGCGTCGTCCTCGGGCAGTCGTACGCCGACGACCCGCAGGCGGGCGCCTCCGCCTCCCCGGCGCCGACGGCCGTGCCGTCCGAGGTCGCCGACGGGGCCAGGTCCGCGGACGACAACCCCTGTTCGAACCTCACCTACGGCTGACGCCGCCGGTGCCGGGTGCGGGCCGCGACCAGGGCCAGGGCGTACAGGCCGAGGACGGCGGCCGGCAGCAGGTAGTAGGCGGCGGGCAGGGCCGTCATACCGAGGGCCGCCCCGAGGGGGCTCGGCGGGAGGAGCAGGCCGACGGCGGCGAGGCCGGCCGCCGCCAGGCCGACCGGGCCCGGCGGGCGGCCCGCCGCGTCGCGCCTGCCGGTGCGCAGGAGCAGCATCACCGCGGCCTGGGTGAGCAGGTTCTCCGTGAACCAGGCGGAGTGGAACACGGCCTCGTCGTTCACCGCGTCGGGGCCGTTCAGGGCCAGCGCGAGGACGGCGAAGGTCGCGAGGTCGGCGAGCGCGTTGAGGATCCCGAAGCCGAGGGCGAACCGGAGGAAGGCGCGCGGCCTCAGCACCGCCGGTCCGCGCAGGGCCGCGGCGCCCGGACGGTCGTGGGCGAAGGCGAGCTGGGCCGCGTCGAAGCACAGGTTCTGGGCGAGGACCTGGGCCGGGAGCATCGGCAGGAAGGGCAGGAGCAGACCGGCGGCGAGCATGGCGACGACGTTGCCCAGGTTCGAGGAGAGCGTGACGCGCAGGTAGGAGGCGATGTTGCCGCTGGCGTGCCGGCCCGCGGTGATCGCCTGGCCGATCGCCGTGAGGTCCTTGTCGGCGAGCACGACGTCGGCGCTCTCCCGTGCCACGCCGACGGCGGAGCGGGGTGCGATGCCGACGTCGGCGGCGCGCAGGGCGGCCACGTCGTTCACGCCGTCGCCGAGGAAGCCCACGGTGTGCCCGGCGGCGCGCAGGGCGGTGACGACACGGGCCTTGTCCTCGGGGGTGCAGCGGGCGACGACCGTCGGGCCGCCGGGGCCGCCGGGGCCGTCGGCGACCTGCGCGGCGGTCCGTACCTCGCCCGGGTCCAGGCCCAGGTCCCGGCAGGCCCGGGCCGCCGTGGCCGGGTGGTCGCCGGTGAGGACCGTCACGGTGACGCCGCGGTCGGCCAGGGCGCGCAGCGCGTCGGCGGCGGTGGGGGCGAGGGCGTCCCGGAAGGTCACCAGGCCCCGGAAGGCCAGGCCCCGGGCGTCGGCCGTGCGGGGGCCGGCGGGACGGTCGGCCGTGGCGACGGCCAGCACCCGCAGCCCGGCGTCCGCCTCCCGGGCGGCGAGGGCGAGCAGCCGCTCGCGCTCGCCGGGCGCTGTCGCGCAGCGTTCCAGGACGGCTTCCGCGGCGCCCGTGAGGACGACGGTGTGCCGTCCGAGGCCGCTTCGTACCACCGCCGTCGACGTGCGCCGCACGGGATCGAACGGCACGGCGTCCACCCCGTCGTACTCCTCGCCCACCGGCCCGGCCGCCTCCAGCAGGGCCTCGTCGAGGGCGTCGGGGGCCGGGAGTTCGGCGAGCTGGAGGGTCCACCAGGCGCCGGCTGCGGCCCAGTGCAGGACCTCTGGCTCGTCCCGCCCGGCCGGGTCCAGGGCCCGCTCGACGACCGGGCGGTCCTGGGTGAGGGTGCCGGTCTTGTCGACGCACAGCACGTCGACCGCGCCCAGGTCGTGCAGGGCGGGCAGCCGTTTGACGATCACGGCGTGCGCGCGGGCGAGGTGGGCGGCGCCCCGGGCCAGGCAGGTCGTGACGATCACCGGCAGCATCTCGGGCGTCAGCCCGACGGCGACCGCGACGGCGAAGGGCAGTGTCTCCAGTCCGCGGTCGCGCAGGGTGGCGTTCGCCATCAGCACCAGCGGCGGGGTGAGCAGCATGAACCGGATCAGCACCCAGGAGATGCCGTGCACGGACCGGTCGAAGGCACCGCCCGGCCGGGGCGCGTCCGGCACCCGGTGGGCGGCGGCGAACCGTGTCGCGGCCCCGGTCGCGGTCACGACGGCGGTGGCGCTGCCGGCGGCGATCGTGCTGCCCTGGAAGCACAGCCGGGACTCGTCGGGGGCGTCACCGTCGGCCGCCCGCTTCGCCACCGGCGCCGACTCCCCGGTCAGCGCCCCCTGTTGCACCATGAGCCCGCGGGCCCGCAACAGCCGTACGTCCGCCGGGACCAGATCGCCGGGGCCGAACCGCAGCACGTCGCCGGGGACCAGCTCGGCGACCGGCACCTCCCGGGGGTCCGGCTGCCCGGCGGGGTCGGTGCGGCGCAGCACCGTGACGGTGCCCGCGACCAGCTCGCGCAGGGCGGCCAGGGACCGGTCGGCGCGGTGCTCCCCGCTCGCCCGCAGGACACAGCTGACCACGACCAGGGCGAGGATCACCACGGCGGTGCCCCAGGAGGCGACGGCGGCGGACACCAGGCCGAGACAGAGGAGTACGGCGGTGAAGGGGTCGCGCAGGGCACGTGCGCACCGGCGGGGCCAGGAGGGGGTGCGGCGGTCCGGCAGCGTGTTCTCGCCGAACGCGTCCAGCCGGGAGACGGCTTGCGCGTCGGTCAGCCCGCGGGGCCCCGACTCCAGCCGCCGCAGCACCTCCAGTGTGGTGCCCTCGGCGGGCTCAGAGGCCATGGAGGCGGCGGGGCGCCGGTGCGGCGCGGTCGGTGAGCCGGCCCACCAGGAGCCGCACGACCTCGACGACGTCGGGATCGTCGACGTAGTACACCTGCCGGCGGCCCTCGCGGCGGGAGCGGACGAGTCCGGCCAGCTTCAGTTTGGTCAGGTGCTGGCTGACCGCGGGCAGCGCGCCGCCGACCCGCTCGGCGAGCCCGGTCACGTCGCTCTCGCCCTGCGCCAGCGCCCAGACGATGTGCAGCCGGGCGGGCGAGGCGAGCAGCGCGAAGGACGCCGCCGCCTGGGCGAGCACGTCCTCGGAGGGGTCCTCGAAACCACCGCCGGCTGCCGCCACCGTCACCGCCCCTTTCCGTCCGCCTGCTCGCCCTGTGCGCCGCCCCAGTCTAGGCGGGCCCGGAGGACCCACCGCGCGAGCGTTCCGCACGTCGTCAGGCCGGTCCGCACGGACGTCCGAACCGCACGGACGGTATGGAAAAGCCGAGGTGGGAGCCACCGCAACCCCCTTTGTTCGACCGGCCGGACAGATCATCACGATGCGGCAGCATCAACTCACGGCATGTGGCCGCTCACTTGACTACCGGTGGTCACACACGGTTGGCTCCGGGCCAGCGAGAGTCATCCGGTCGGTGCAGCCCTGCGGCCCGTCTGCACTCTCACCCTGCTCTTGCTCGGCCGCACAGCGAGGTCCACCCCCATGAACACTCCTTGCCCGCCCCGCACCTCCGGCACAGGCATCCGTGTCGCGGCCCTGCTGTCCGCCCTGTGTCTGCTGGTGTCGGGCTGCTCCGTCCTGGGCGCTGCCGACGACGCAGCGGGCGGGGACGCCGCGGGCCGGCCGGGCGGCGGGATGAAGGTCGCCCTGATCACCCACGGCGGCAAGGGGGACGCCTTCTGGGACCTCGTGCGCAAGGGCGCCGAGACGGCCGCCGCCAAGGACGGCGTCGACCTGACGTACGCAGGCGACGCCGACCCGGTCGCGCAGGCCGGGCTCGTGCGGGACGCGGTCCGCGACAAGGTCGACGGCATCGCGGTGACGCTGGCCAAGCCGGCGGCGATGCGGGGCCCGATCGCCCGGGCCAGGGCGGCCGGCATCCCCGTCGTCGGACTCAACTCCGGTATCGACGCCTGGCGTCCCGCGGGCCTGCTGGAGTACTTCGGCCAGGACGAGTCCGTCGCGGGCCGGGCCGTCGGCGACAAGCTGGACGAGGTCAAGGCCGGGCACGCCCTGTGCGTCATCCACGAGCGGGGCAACGTCGCGCTCGAGGCGCGCTGCGCCGGAATGCGGAAGACGTTCCGCGGCGACACCGACAACCTGTACGTGGACGGCAGCGACATGAACGCGGTGACCGCCACGATCGCCTCCCGGCTGCGGCAGGACACGAGCATCGACGAGGTCGTCACCCTGGGCGCCCAGTACGGGCTCAGTGCCGTCGAGGCCGTTCGGCAGTCCGGCAGCCGGGCGAAGGTCGCCACCTTCGACCTGAACAAGGACCTGGTCAAGGCGGTGAAGAGCGGTGAGGTGCAGTTCGCCGTGGACCAACAGCCCTACCTGCAGGGCTATCTGGCGGTGGACGCCCTGTGGCTGTACCGGACCAACGGCAACGTCAGCGGCGGCGGGACGGCGCCCGTCCTCACCGGTCCCGCGTTCGTGACCAGGCAGAACGTGTCCGCCGTGGCGCGGTTCGCGGCCGCCGGGACCCGGTGACCGGACGCTTCCTGTGACGGTGTCGCCAAAGATTCGGTCAGGCCCCGCCCGCGGGTCCACTTGTACGGATAACATCCTGCGCATCCCATGTGCCGTGCCCGGGACGGCACCACCCCTCGCCCGTCCCTCACACCCCCCGCCCGCTCCCCCCTCCTCCCCGTTCCTCAGCCCCCGCTGATCGCCCTAGGACGACGATGCCTCGACGGACCGGTGCCCGGCGCCGCCTCGGTTCCATACGCCTCTCCCTGGTGCTCCTGGCCCTCGTGCCCAGCGTCACCCTCGCCGCGATGTGGGGCGTGACGACGATCCAGATGTTCTCGGAGGGCCTCAGGCTGCGCGACCAGACGGAGCTCAGCCGGTCGACCGGCGCCATGGGCACCGACGCGACGCTGGCGCTGCAGCGGGAACGCAGCCTGTCCGCCGCCTGGCTGGCCTCCGCGAAGGGCTCCAGGGCGGCCCTCGACGCCCAGCGCGAGGAGACCGACAAGGCGGTGGCCAAGCTGGTCGGGCAGGCGGACGCGATCGAGAAGGCACCCGCGCGCATATCCGACCGGCTGTACTCGGTGCTGGGCTCGGTGGGCAGTCTCGAGTACTACCGGGACCAGGTGGACCACCCGACGGACATCACCGCGCAGCAGGCGCTGGACCAGTACTCGTCGATCATCGACGACCAGATCCACGCCTTCCAGGAGCTGTCCCAGGTCGACGACGGCGACCTCACCTCGCAGGCGGGCCCGCTGATCGGTCTCGAGCACGCGGCGGAGCTGGTCTCCCGGGAGGACGCGCAGCTCACCCTGGCCTGGCCGGACGGGCACCTGGACGACAAGACGTGGACGCAGTTCACGGAGCTGGTGAACACCCGGCGCTGGCTGGTCCAGGACCAGGTCATGCCACAGCTGACGGGCAGCGCCAAGACGCAGACCGAGCGGATCCTGGCGAGCCGGGACTGGCAGACGCTGCAGTCCGTGGAGGACCGGGTGCTGGCCTCGCGCAACGCGAGCGGCAGCGCCGACCGGATCGCCCTGCCCCCCGCGCAGAAGCAGTGGTCCGCCGCCATGGACAAGCTGTCCGATCAGTACACGGCCCTCATCCAGCAGCAGACGGCGAGCCTGCTGCAGCGCAGCGCCGAGAAGGCGGACGCCCTGCTGCTCAAGGCGGCTCTGCTGAGCGCCGGCGGGCTGCTCGCCCTGCTGGTCTGCGTCGGCATGTCGTGGCGGATCACCCGCTCGCTGTCCCGGCGTCTGCGCGGCCTGCGCCGGGCCGCCGTCAGCCTCGCGCAGGAGCGGCTGCCCGACGTGGTGGCGCGGCTGGAGCGGGGCGAAACGGTCGACCCGGAGTCGGCGACCACGCCCCTGGACTACGGACACGACGAACTGGGCGAGGTGGCACAGGCGTTCAACGCCGCCCAGCGCACGGCCGTGCACACCGCCGTCGAACTCGCCGACACCCGGCGCGGCTTCCAGAAGATCATCCTGGGCATCGCCCGGCAGAGCCAGAACCTGGTCAACCTCCAGCTGAGCAAGCTCGACACCCTGGAGCGCGAGCACACCGACCCGGACATCCTCAGGGGCCTGTACGAACTGGACTCGACGGCGAGCCAGTTGCGCCGTTACGAGGAGAACCTGGTCATCGTCAGCGGCGAACGGCCCGGCCGCAGCTGGAGCGAGCCGGTGGCGCTGATGGACATCCTGCGCAGCGCGGTGGGGGAGGTCGCCGAGTACCGGCGGGTGGAGGTGCTCACCGAGGAGGAGGTGTGTGTCGCGCCGCCCGCGGTCGCCGACGTCATCCATCTGCTGGCCGAGCTCATCGACAACGCGACCGCGTACTCCCCCGCCCCGAGTTCCGTCACGGTGCGGGCCCAGATGGTGGCCAAGGGCCTGGCCGTCGAGATCGAGGACCGGGGCCTCGGCATGTCGGAGGAGGACTACGCGTCCTTCAACGAACAACTCGCGGTGCCCCCGCAGTTCGACGTGGTGGCGCTCGCCGACGACCTGCGCCTCGGCATGTTCGTGATCGCCCAGCTGGCCCACCGGCACGGCATCGCCGTCACCCTGCGCTCGTCGCCCTACGGCGGCACCACGGCGATCGTGCTGATCCCGCACGAGATCGTGGTGCGGGAGCCGGCCGGCAGCCAGACCCCGCAGCCGCGGGCAGCCGGGGCCGGAACCGGTCCGGACGGACTCGCGGCCCCGGCCGGCCCGCGAGTACCGGGCGACGACACGAAGGACGGCGACGTCCGGGAGGACGGGCTGTCCGCGGTGGCCGGACGGGCCGCGAAGGACGCCGAGCCGGGCGGGGCACCGCAGCGCGCCGGGGCATCGGTGGGAACCGGGAGCGCCGCCGGCGCCGTTCGCGAGCTCAGACCCCTCGTCACGGCCCGTACCGCCTCCGTCGTCCCGTCCGCCGACCGCGAGGTCGTCGCCCGCAGGGACGGTCGCACCACCTCCGCCGTCCCGTCCGCCGACCGCGAGGTCGTCAACCGCCGGGACGGTCTCGCGCCGCTCCCCCGCCGGGTGCCGCAGACCAGCCTGGTGGAGGAGCTGCGCGAGGAGGCCGCACCGGCCGTCGACGACGGCTCGTTCGACGACTTCACCGCGGAGGCCGCCGCGTCCTCCCTGGCCGGCTTCCAGCGCGGCACGCTCCGGGCCCGTGACGACGACGCCGAGCCGCCCCACCCCGACGAGACGGCCGGGGTGCCCCGCCGGGCCGCCGCCGATCCCGTCGCCCCGACTCCGCCCGCCGACCGCTGACGAAGGACACCGCAATGACACGCCCCATCCCCGCCACGCACACCCAGCTCGACCAGCTGCTGACCGGACTCGTGGAGCGCGTCGCCGACGTGAACCAGGCCGTGGTGCTCTCCGAGGACGGCCTGGTGGTCAGCAAGTCCACCGGATTCCTGCGCGACGACGCCGAGCGGCTCGCGGCGACCGCGTCCGGGCTGATGAGCCTCAGCAAGGGCGTCAGCATGGACTTCCGGGGCGGTCCGGTGCGCCAGGCGCTCATCGAGATGGCCAACAGCTACCTGATCCTGACCTCCGCCGGCCCCGGCGCGCATCTGGTCGTGCTGACCGGGCCGGGCGCGGACGTCGGGGTGGTGGCCTATCAGATGAACATGCTGGTGAAGAAGATCGGCGAGCACCTCAGCGCGGCACCCCGGGGCATGGCCGGCCCCGTCGTCGATCCCGGCGTGTGAGGTGGACGTAGGTGATCCGGCGGGCCGGCTCGTCAGGCCGTTCGCCCTGACCGGCGGCCGGACCCGCCCCAGCCGCGCCGACTTCACGCTCATCTCGACGGTCACGGCGGTCGATCCGCCGCCCGACACGGCGGTCCGGTGCCAGCCCGAGCACACCCGGATCCTGCGGCTGTGCGCCGAGCCGGTAGCCGTGGCGGAGCTGGCCGCCCGGCTCGACCTGCCGGTGAGCGTGGTCGTCATCATGCTGTGCGACCTGCTGGAGGCGGGCCGGATCACCGTCCGCCCGCCGCGCCTCGTCTCCCGTACCTCCCCGGACCTGGACCTGCTGCAGAAAGTGAGGGACGGCCTTGGCCGGCTCTGACCTTGCCACTCACGCGTCTTCGGCACCCGACACGGTCAAGATCCTCATCGCCGGTGGCTTCGGCGTGGGCAAGACCACGATGGTCGGGTCGGTCAGCGAGATCGCCCCGCTGCGCACCGAGGAACCCCTGACCATGGCCGGTCTGGGCATCGACGACCTCGACGGCATAGAGGAGAAGCGGGCCACCACCGTGGCCCTGGACTTCGGCCGGATCACCATCAGCCGGGAACTGGTGCTGTACCTGTTCGGTACGCCGGGGCAGCAGCGGTTCTGGTTCATGTGGAACGACCTGGCGCTCGGCGCGCTCGGGGCCGTGGTCCTGGTCGACGTGCGCAGACCCCGATCCAGCTTCGCGGCGATCGACTTCTTCGAGCGCCGGGGCATACCGTTCGTCGTCGGTGTCAACGGCTTCCACGGCGAACACCCGTATCCGGCCGACGAGATCAGGGAGGCGCTGGCGGTGCCGGACCACGTCCGGGTACTGCTGTGCGACGCCCGGGACCGGGAGTCGAGCCGGGACGTGCTGATCGCCCTGATCGACCAGCTGATCGCGTCGGCGGTGCAGGCGTAACGGCGACCGCCGGAAGGGGCGGCCGGCCCGGGCGGTCGCGGTCGTCCGGGCCGGGTTCCGTCAGGCCGTCAGTTCAGGCCCGCCGACTTCAGCCACGCCGTCGCGACGTCCAGCGGGTCCTTCTTCTCGAGCTGCACCTGCGCGTCCAGTTTCAGGAGCGTCTTGGTGTCCAGCTCGGCGGAGACGGCGTCGAGGGCGTCGACGCCCTTCTGGTTCAGGCCGCTCTTGTTGACCAGCGGGGTGACGTTGGCGAACCCGAAGAGGTTCTCCGGGTCCTTCAGGACGACGAACTTCTCCTTCACGATGGTCGGGTCCGTGGTGAAGACGTCGGCGGCCTGGATGGTGTTCTTGGCCAGGGCCGCCTGGGTCAGCGGGCCGCCCGCGTCGAGCGCCTTGAAGGACTTGAACTCCAGGCCGTACACGGACTTCAGGCCCTTCAGGCCCTGCTGCCGGGTCTGGAACTCGGGGGAACCGCCGATCACCAGGTCCGGGGCGGCGTCCTTGAGGTCGGCGAGGGTGGAGGAGGAGGTGAGCTTGTGCTTCCGGGCCGTCTCGGCGTTGAGGGTGACCGAGTCCTTGTTCTCGGCGGGCGACGACCGAAGCAGCGTCAGCCTCTTGTCCAGCTTGGTCTTGACGGCCTCGTTCACCGCGTCGGGGGACTTCTGCCCGGCCTTGGGGTCCAGGTAGGCCAGCAGCGAGCCGTTGTACTCCGGCAGCACGGTGACGGAGCCGTTCTTCATCAGCCCGTACGACGTCTCGCGGCTGCCGATGTTGTGCTTGTAGGTGACCTTGAGCCCCTTGGCCTTGAGGGCCTCGCCGTAGATGTCGGCGAGCAGGGTGCTCTCGGCGAAGTTGTTGGAACCGACGACGACGGTGCCCGCCTTCGCCTTCTCGCCTTCGAGAGGGTTGTCGGAGGAGTCGCCGGACGAACAGCCCGCGAGCAGCGCCGCAGCGGCGGTGAGCGCGACGGCCGCCACGCCGGTGTGCCTCGTTGTGGACCTGCTGCTCTTCGCGGTGAAAGTCATTTACCGATCCAATCCAGCCGCTTTGTGATCAGTCAAGAGCGTCCTGGTCACGGTTTGTCACAGACCGGCCGTCAACGTCGGCGCACGCCCGGCGACACGGTCATCCGGCCCGCCACCCAGAACAACGCCAGCGTGACGAGGGCCAGAACGGCCACCAGGGTGGCGCCGCCGACGACCTTCTCGTAGTCGCGCTGGTAGAGCCCGTCGACGATGTACCGGCCGAGGCCGCCCAGGCTGACGTAGGCGGCGATGGTGGCCGTCGACACGATCTGGATGGCCGCCGAGCGCAGACCGCTCAGGATCAGCGGCAGCGCGACCGGCAGTTCGACCTGGAACAGGATCCGGGACTCGTGCATGCCCATGCCGCGGGCGGCGTCCACCGGGGAGGGGTCGACGGTGCGCACGGCCTCGTAGGTGGTCACCAGGATCGGCGGAACGGCGAGGACGACCAGGGGGATCATCACGGGCAGCAGGCCGAAGCCCATCACGATGACGATCAGCACCAGCAGGCCGAAACTGGGCAGCGCGCGGGCGGCGGTGGCGATGAAGGCGAGCGCGTTGCCGCCCCGCCCGGTGTGCCCGGTCAGCAGGCCGACGGGCAGCCCGATCGCGGCGGCGAGGGCCAGGGCGAGGAGCGAGTACTGGACGTGTTCGAGCAGGCGTTGCGGGATGCCGTCGTAGCCGTGCCAGTGGGCGCTGTCGCTGAAGAAGGCGTTGACGAAGTTCAGTACGTTCACCGGGTCACGTCCTGGGGAGCGGGCAGGGGCTGCCGCACGCCGGCCTTCGGGCGCCTGCGGGTGCCGTTCGGCATCCACGGGGTGAGCGCGACGCGCAGCAGCACCAGCAGGGCGTCGCACGCGATGGCCAGGACGGCCGTGGTGATCACGGAGTTCACGGCCAGTTCGGGCCGGTCGTACTTCTGCGCGTCGGCGAGGAGGTTGCCGAGCGCGCCCTGGTTGCCGATGAGGGTGCCGACGCTGACCAGGGAGATGCTGGAGACGGTGGCGACCCGGAGCCCGGCGATGATGGCGGGCACGGCGATCGGCAACTGCACCTGCACGTAACGGCGTACGGGGCCGAAGCCCATGGCGGTGGCCGCGGCCAGGGTCTCCTGGGGCACGGACCGCACCCCGTCGACGATGGCCGGGACGAGCACCACGAGGCTGTACACGGCCAGCGGGATCATCACGGTCAGCTCGGTCTGGCCGGTGTAGTCGATGAGGACGACGAAGAAGGCCAGCGACGGGACGGCGTAGAGGATGGTGGTGGCGCCGAGCACCGGCGGGTACAGCCAGCGGAAGCGGACACAGAGCTGGGCGAGCGGGAGCGCGAGCAGCAGGCCGGCCAGAACGGGCAGCAGGGCCTCGCGCAGATGGAGCCCGATCAGGCCGGCGTAGCTGTGCTGGAGGTCGCTCGGGATGTCGAAGAAGCCGTTCACGACGCGACCTCGGCCACGTCGGAGTGGCCCGCGGCGTGGGCGCTGCGGATCGCCTCGCCGATGGCCGCCTGCGAGACCACGCCGGTCACCCGCCCGGCGTCGTCCACGGCGACGGCCCAGCCGGCCGGGGAGAGCACGGCGCCGTCGAGGGCGGCCCGCAGGGAGTCGGCGCCGGGGACGAACGGCCGTCCGTACGGCAGGAGGCGGCCGGGGTCGATGTCACCGGCCGTCAGGTCGGCCGGCTCGGCCCAGCCGAGGGGCCTGCCCTCGGCGTCGGTGACCAGGAGCCAGGGGGCGTCGGCGGCGGCGATCCGCTCGGCGGTGGCGTCGGCCGGGATCACCGCACCGGTGGTCAGCGGAAGTTCGGCGGAGGGGAAGAACGACAGCCGCCGGATGCCGCGGTCGGCCCCGAGGAAGTCCTCCACGAAGGCGTCGGCGGGGCCGGACAGCAGCTCGGCGGGTGGCGCGTACTGGGCGAGGTGACCGCCCTCGCGCATCACGGCGACCATCGTGCCGAGTTTGATCGCCTCGTCGATGTCATGGGTGACGAAGACGATGGTCTTGCCCAGTTCGTCCTGGATGCGGAGCAGTTCGTCCTGAAGGCCCTTGCGCACGACCGGGTCGACCGCGGAGAACGGCTCGTCCATGAGCAGCACGGGCGGGTCGGCGGCGAGCGCCCGGGCCACGCCGACGCGCTGCTGCTGGCCGCCGGACAGCTGGTACGGGTACCGCTTGGCGAGCGCGGCGTCCAGACCCACGCGCTCCATGAGCTCGGCCGCCCGGGTGCGGGCCTTCTGCTTGCCCCAGCCGAGCACGCGGGGCACGGTGGCGATGTTGTCGAGGATCGTGCGGTGCTGGAAGAGGCCGGCGTTCTGGATAACGTACCCCATGGACCGGCGCAGGGTGGTGACGGGGCGGCGCTGGATGTCCTCGCCGTCGAGGAGGATCGTCCCCTCGCTCGGTTCGACCATCCTGTTGATCATCCGCAGGGTGGTGGTCTTGCCGCAGCCCGAGGGTCCGACGAGGACGGTGATCGAGCGGTCGGGTATCTCCAGGGACAACCGGTCGACAGCCACCGTGCCGTCCGGATACCGCTTGGTGACTGATTCGATCCGTATCAAGGCGCCGGAGCCCTTCGGGTTGGCGGAAGCGTTGGCCAGGGTCGTACGGGCTGTTTCCGGACGAGTCTAGAGGGCGCCTGTCACCGGCCCGCAGGGCGTACGTCCCGCACGGGCAGGCGCACGGTGAACACCGTCGCTCCCGGTGCGCTGTTCAGCTCGATGCGGCCGCCGTGGGCGCGGACCAGGGACTGGGCGACCGCGAGGCCCAGGCCGCTGCCGCCGCGGTCGCGGCTGCGGGCCTTGTCGACGCGGTAGAAGCGGTCGAAGACCCGGGCCCGGTCGTCGGGCGGGATGCCCGGACCGGTGTCGGCGACGCGCACTTCCGCCGCGCCGGGCACGAGGGCGACCTCCACCGACACCTTCGTCCCGGCGGGGGTGTGCACGGCGGCGTTGGTCAGCAGGTTGTCGACGACCTGCCGGATGCGCAGCGGGTCCATCGGCAGCGTCACCGGGCCCGGACCCGCCAGGACGGTCAGCGGACGGTCGGGGCGGCCGGCGCGGAAGGCGTCCGCGGCCTGGCCCACCAGCTTGACCAGGTCGGCGTCCTCGATGCGCAGCGGTGTCTCCACCTCCGCCGCGTCCAGCCGGGCGAGCAGCAGCAGGTCGTCCAGGAGGATGCCCATCCGGGCGGCCTCGGCGCGCAACCGGGCCAGGTGCCGGTCGCGTTCCTCGGGGGCGTTGGCGGCGGCGTACTGGAAGAGGTCGGCGTAACCGCGCACCGACATCAGGGGGGTGCGCAGTTCGTGCGAGGCGTCGGCGACGAAGCGGCGCAGCCGCTGCTCGGCCTCGGCGCGCACGGCGAGGGAGTCGTCGATGTGCTCCAGCATCGTGTTGAAGGCGGTGCGCAGTTCGTCCACCTCGGGGCCGCCGTCCCGGCCGTCGGCGCGCAGCGGGAGCCGGGCCGCCGACTCGGTCAGGTCGTGCGAGGCGATGCCGTGCGCGGTGGAGGCCATGTCGCTGAGCGGTTTCAGGCCGCGGCGCAGCATCCGGCGGCCGAAGACGACCAGCGCGAGCAGCGCGAGGGCGAAGGTGACGACCTGGATCGTGATCAGCTGCCCGACCGTGTCCTCGATGTCCTCCAGGGGTGCGGCGCTGACCAGGACCACCCCGGGCTTCACCTGGCAGGCGCGCAGCCGGTAGGAGCCCGCGTCCCGGAGGTGCTCGGTGCGCAGGATCTCCTGGTGTGCGGCGGTCTGGGCCCGGGCGAGGGAGGTGAAGTCGTCGACGTCCTCCGGCAGGTCGGCGGGATCCTCCGGCCTGCGCAGCTCGGGCGTGCCGTTCTTCACGTCGTACACGGCGTAGAACCAGCTGTAGTACTTCTTGCCCGAGAGGGTGCCGTAGTCCGCGATGCTCTTGGACTGGGCGACCTGGGCCTGGCCGAGCTGGGTGTCGAGCTGGGCCGACAGATAGTCCCGCATGTACGTGGTCAGGGCGGTGCCGACGACGGCGAACACCACCAGGGACAGGGCGCCCAGGCCCAGGGCCAGCCGGGTGCCCAGCCGCATCCTGCGGTAGGTCCGCCGCAGCCGGGCGATCACTCGGCGGCCTGCCGCAGCACGTACCCGAAGCCGCGCACGGTGTGGATCAGCGGCGAGCCGCCCTCGTCGGTCTCGCCGGTCTCGTCGAGCTTGCGGCGCAGCCGGCTGACGACCAGCTCGACGACGTTGGAGCGGCCGCCGAAGCCGTACTCCCACACGTGGTCGAGGATCTGCGCCTTGGTCAGCACGGTGGGCGACTTGCGCATGAGGTAGCGCAGCACCTCGTACTCGGTCGGGGTGAGCGACAGCAGCCTCGCGCCGCGCCGGACCTCGCGGGTGTCCTCGTCCATCGTCAGGTCGCCGACCCGGAGCACGGACCGCTGGAAGGCGGGTCCGGCGCTGCGCCGCAGCACGGTCCGCAACCGGGCCATCAGCTCCTCCACGGCGAACGGCTTGACCAGGTAGTCGTCGCCGCCCCGGGTGAGGCCGGCGACCCGGTCGGCGACACCGTCGCGGGCGGTGAGGAAGACCACCGGCACCATCGTGCCGGAGGCGCGCAGCCGGTCCAGGACGCCGAAGCCGTCCACGCCGGGCAGCATCAGGTCCAGCACCACGATGTCCGGGTGGAAGTCGGCGGCCCGCCTCAGCGCGTCCTCGCCGGTGTACGCCGTGACCGCCTCCCAGCCCTCGTAGCGGGCGACGGTCGCGACGAGATCGGCGATGGGCGGGTCGTCGTCGACGACGAGAAGTCGTACTTTCTCCACGCGCTCATAGTGCGGCACGCGTCCCGCGCCGCCATAGCCGCGTGCCCCCTCGCCGTGCGATCGATAACCACTTGAAAGTCGGGCGACAGCTTCCCGACAGCTCCCACGCGCCAAGCTCGGTGCACCAGGAGCCGATCAAGGAGCTGCCGATCGTGACGACCCTCCATCAACGTCCTTTGGCGCCCCGCCCGGGCGTGCGGCCCTCAGTGGTGGGCCGCACCGGTCTGTACGCGGTGCTGCTGGCGAACGCGGTCGTGGTGGCCGTGTTCTTCGCGCAGGCCTCTTTCGCCTCGAACGCGCTGATCGTGCTGGGCCGGCTGACCGGTCTGTACGCGGCGCTGCTCATGGCGTTCCAGTTGCTGCTGGTGGCCCGGCTGCCGTGGTTCGACCGGCGGATCGGCATGGACCGGCTGACGTCCTGGCACCGCTGGACGGGCTTTACGGTGTTGTGGCTGCTGCTCGCGCACGCGGTGTTCATCGTCTTCGGCTATGCCGCGTCCTCGTCCCTGGACCCGGTGGACCAGCTGGTGGACCTCGCCGAGACGGTCGAGGGCGTGCTGCGGGCGATCGTCGCGCTGGCGATCATCCTGGTGGTGGGAGCGGTCTCGGCCCGGTACGCCCGGCGCCGGCTGGCGTACGAGACCTGGCACTTCATCCACCTGTACACCTACCTGGCGGTGGTGCTGGCGTTCACGCACCAGGTCGCGGCGGGGACGACGTTCGCCTCCTCGCCGGTCGCGACGGCGTACTGGTACGTCCTGTGGGGCGGGGCCCTCGCCGCGGTGTTCGCCGGCCGGCTGGTGCTGCCGCTGTGGCGCAACCTCCGTCACCGGCTCCGGGTGACGGCCGTCGTCCCGGAGAACGACCACGTGGTCTCGGTCCACATCACGGGCCGCGACCTGGACCGGCTGCCGGCCAGGGCGGGGCAGTTCTTCCTGTGGCGGTTCCTGACCCGGGACCGCTGGTGGCAGGCGAACCCGTTCTCCCTGTCGGCCGCCCCGGACGGCCGTACGCTGCGCCTGACCGTCAAGAGGGCCGGTGCCGGCAGCGCGGCCCTGCGGCATCTGAAGGTCGGCACGCGCGTGTTCGCCGAGGGCCCCTACGGCGCCTTCACCACCCTGCACCGCACCCGCCCCGACGCCGTGCTCATCGCCGGTGGCGTCGGTGTCACACCGATCCGGGCCCTGCTGGAGGAACTGCACGGCCACGCGGTCGTGATCTACCGGGTGGCCACGGACCGGGACGCCGTCCTCTACGACGAACTGCGCGACCTGGCCCTCGCCAGAGGCGCCGAACTGCACCTGGTCACCGGCCCGCCCGTGCCCGACCGGCTGGCTCCGCCGGAGCTGGCCCGGCTGGTGCCGGACCTCGCGCAGCGGGACGTCTACCTGTGCGGGCCGCCGCCGATGATGAACGCGGTGCTCGGCAGCCTGCGCGAGCTGGGTGTGCCGGGGCCGCAGATCCACTTCGAACGCTTCAGCCTGGCCGGATGACGAGGAGAGAGTCGTGAAGCGAGCCCTGCCCGTCCTCGTCCTCAGTGTCGCGGGCCTGATCCCCCTCTGGCGCTACGCGCCCTCGCAGGACACCGGTTCGTCGCCGGTCCCCGCCGAGGCGGCGGCGCCGGCGTCCACTCCCTCGGCGTCCTCGTCGGGCGGCACCACGACCACCGTCGTGTCGGGGTCCCTCGTCGACACCGAGAAGGGCCCGGTGCGGGTCGAGGTCACCTTCGACGGCGACCGGATCGCCTCGGTGCGGATGCTGCGGCAGCCGGACCACCCGCAGACCACGGCCGCCGTTCCTCAGCTGATCGAGGAGACGCTCCGCGCGCAGAGCGCCGACATCGACACGGTGTCGGGTGCGACGATCACCAGCGACGGCTACAAGGAGTCGCTCCAGGCCGCCATCGACGCGCGCGGGTGAGAGGTACGAGGGTGATACGGCGCGTCGAGCACGTCATGGGGTTCCCGGTGTCGGTACGGATCGACGACGAGGACGTCCCCGAGTCGGCGGTGGACGGCCTGTTCGCCTGGCTGCGCCAGGTCGACGCACGGTTCAGCCCGTTCCGCCCGGACAGCGAGGTGTCACGGCTGGACCGGGGCGAGGTGCCCGAGCCCGGCCCGGAGCTGCGCGAGGTCCTGGACCTGTGCGAGGAGTACCGGATCGCCACCGGGGGCGCTTTCGACGTGCGCCTGCCCGGCCGCGGCCTGGACCCCTGCGCCGTGGTGAAGGGCTGGTCGGTGCAGCGGGGAGCGGAACTGCTGTCGGCAGCGGGGGCGCGCCGCTTCTGCCTCAACGCCGGCGGCGACGTGATCGCATCCGGCGGCCCCTGGCGGGTCGGCGTGCGCCATCCCGAGCACGCCGACCGGCTCTGCACGGTCCTGGACGTCACGGACCGGGCCGTGGCGACCTCCGCCCGCTACGAACGCGGTGACCACATCCTCGACGGCCGCACCGGCCGCCCCGCGACCGGCCTGCTCAGCCTGACGGTGGTGGCCCCGACCCTGACCGAGGCGGACACGGTCGCGACGGCGGCCTTCGCACTCGGCAGGGAGGGCGTCGGATGGGCGGCGGCCCGCGAGGGCTGCGAGGTGTTCGCGGTGGACGCGGA
Source organism: Streptomyces sp. NPDC056373 (assembly GCF_042262425.1). Taxonomy (NCBI): domain Bacteria; kingdom Bacillati; phylum Actinomycetota; class Actinomycetes; order Kitasatosporales; family Streptomycetaceae; genus Streptomyces; species Streptomyces sp. NPDC056373. The sequence goes on along the minus strand of NZ_JBHJPX010000014.1, from coordinate 217,293 downwards.
CCGGCGGGTGCTGCGCAGTGCCGGTTTCCCGTCGGCGGGCGGGGGCGGGGTCGCGGCGGCGTGAGCCGGGTGGCGCCGGTCGGCCACTGCCCGGCAGGCCCTCCCGGGAAGCCCGCCGGCGGTACGAGGAACAGGCTGCCGGTGACGGCACGCGGGGAGGCCGTCGGCGGACCGGGCCCCAGCCGTCCCTGCCCGCCGCGACGCGCGGTCGCCGGGTCTACTCCTCCCGCAGCACCTTGACGTCCCACGGCCCGAGCGGCACCGCGTCGGCGTAGTGAGCGTCCGTCAGCACGTCCCGCAGGGCCGTCGGCACCGGTACGGACACCTCGTCCCACGACCAGTTGTGCAGGAAGCGCACCCGGCGGCCGTCCCGGGCGGTCGCGGAGGTCGCCGTGACACTCGGGTGGCCGGGGCGCCAGGCACCGTCCGGGGCGTACCGGCCGAACAGGGCCCGGGCGAAGACCGGATCGGGCACGGTGCCGACGTAGGTGATGCGTCCGGCCCCGTGCCGGTGGGTGGTGGCGGCGGGCCAGCGGCCGAAGTGCGGGTGCTCGTAGGACGCCAGGGTCTCGGCGCCCTGCGGCGACAGCCCGTCCGCCCAGTGCAGTGCGTGCGCGCCGGGCGGGAGGGGGAGGGTTTGCGTGCCGGCGACGGGAAGCGGGTCGGACAGGTTGCTGAACTCGTCGTACGTCACCCCGGCGGCCTCGGCGAGCCGGCCCGGCTGGAGCTCGGTGCGGGCCCGGGCCTCGGTGTCGCCGTAGCCGGTGCGGGGGCCTACGACGAGATGGCCACCGGCCCGGGCGTAGCCGCGCAGCCGGTCCAGGACGGTGTCGTCGGCGGCGTAGTAGGCGGGGACGACCAGCAGGGGCGGCAGCTCGGTGTCCGGGAGCTGCCCCGGGTGCAGCACGCGTACCTGGAGGCCGGCGTCGAAGGCACCCCGGTAGAAGGCGTCGAAGATCCTCTCGTACGAGCGCTCGTCCGGGCCCGCGTCGGCGCCCGCCAGCGGGGGCTGCCCCTGGAGGGCCCACTTGCTGGGGCCGTCGTAGAGGAAGGCCACGTCCGCGTCCGGGGTGAGGGCCGACACCAGATCGCCTGCCCGCTCCAGCTCCGCTCCCAGCGCCGCCAGTTCGCGGTAGACCCGGCCGGGCCGGCCGCTGTGCGGGAGGATGCCGCCCCAGTAGGTCTCGGTGCCGAAGTGCAGGGTGTGCCAGTGCCAGTACTCGATCATCGAGGCCCCGCGGGAGATCAGCGCCCAGGCGGCCTGGCGCCACTGGCCGTCGTAGGCGGGGCGGTTGTCCCACGGCCCGCCGATGGCCTGCGCGTCGGTCTCGGTGACGAGGAAGGGCTCCTGCCGGGAGGAGTACATGCGGTCGGCGCTGCGGTAGAGCGCCCAGGTGCCGTTGGTCGTCCAGTTCTGCCCGCCGGCGCCCGCCTCGGGCAGGGCGAGGGCGTCCTGCATCGTGTAGTACGGGTTGCCCGCGGTGACGTCGAGCCGTTCGGTGAGCCTGTCGTCCTCGACGCCGGGGCGGTCGTAGGAGATGCACGTGGTGACGAACTGGCCGGGGCGGGCGTACTCGCGCACGAGGTCCGCCTGCCAGGCGATGAACTCCGTGACGAGCCGGGCCTGGAAGCGCCGCCACGCCAGGTCGTACTGCGGCTGGGCGTTGCCGTCCGGGGTCCACAGGTCGGCCCAGGTGGACAGCCGGTGAGACCAGTAGACCAGGCCCCACTCGCGGTTGAGGGTCTCCACGTCACCGTAGCGTGCGCGCAGTTCGTCGGTGAAGCGCTGGAAGACGCCGTGGTTGTGGAAGAGGTGCAGGCCGGGTTCGTTGTCGACCTGCCAGCCGATCACGGCCGGGTGGCCGGCGTACCGTTCGGCGACCTTGCGGATGATCCGCTCGGCGTGGAAGCGGAACGCCGGGTGCGTGAAGTCGGCCTCCTGCCGGCCACCCCAGCCGAGCCGCCTGCCGGTGCGCCGCTCCCCCGCGATCTCCGGGTACTGCCGGGCCAGCCAGGGCGGCACCGCGTAGGTCGGTGTCCCGAGGATCACGCGGATGCCCCGCTCATGGGCGCCGTCCAGGACCGGCTGGAGCCAGTCGAGGTCGAAACGCCCGTTCTCGGGCTCCCAGGTGGACCAGACCGACTCCCCGACCCGGATGACCGTGAAGCGGGCCTCGGCCATCAGGTCGAGGTCGTCCTTGAGGCGGTCGTACGGCTGGTACTCGTGGTAGTAGGCGGCGCCGAACAGCACGCGGCCGGGCAGCTCGAACATGCTTCTCCTTCAGGGAAGTGGGTGAGACGTCAGCCCTTGACCGCGCCGGTGGAGAGCCCCTCGAGGAGCTGCTTGCGCAGCAGCACGAAGAGGGCCACGGCGGGCAGGACGGCGAGGACCGCTCCGGCGAGCACGAGGTCGTACTGCCGTTGCTCCGACACGAACAGGGTCTGCAGGCCCAGCGGCAGGGTGTACTGGGAGCTGTCGGAGACCAGCACCAGCGGCCACAGGAAGCTGTTGTAGCTCTGCAGGAACTGCCAGACGGCCAGGGCGCCCAGCGCGGGCCGCAGCAGCGGCAGCACGATGGTCCGGAAGATGCCGAACTCGCTCGCCCCGTCGATGCGGGCGGCCTCCAGCACCGAGTCCGGGACGGACTGCACGATGTACTGCTGCATCATGAAGATGCCGAACGCGGGCGCCACCCACGGCACGATCAGCGCGAACCAGGGGCTGCCGAGCCCCGTCTTCACGAGGATCACGAACAGCGGCACGAGAATCACCGCGAACGGTATCGACAGCGAGCTGAACATGACGTCGAACAGCAGCCGTTTCCCGGCGAAGCGGAACTTGGCGAAGGCGTAGCCGGCGAGCGCGCACACGAAGACGGACACGAGTGTGGCGACGACGGCGACGACCGTGCTCATCAGGAACCAGCGGCCGAAGGGCTGTTCGGTGAGCAGGGTGCGGTAGTTGTCCGGGGTGAAGGGGTCCGGCACGAGCTTCGGCGGGTAGCCGAAGATGTCGCCACGCGGTTTGAACGAGCCGCTCAGCGCCCACACCAGCGGGGTGAGGAAGCCGAGAAACAACAGGACCAGGAACGCGTACAGGGGCAGGCGGGCGCGTGTCATGGGGTGGCCCTCCCGATGCCGAGGAGACGGTTGACGAGCCGGCTGAGGCCGAAGACGAGGACGAACAGCACGACGGCGGCGGCCGCGGCGTAGCCGAACTGCTGGCGCTGGAAGGCGGCCCGGTAGATGAACATGGTCACCGAGAGGGTGGACTCGGCCGGTCCGCCGCCGGTCAGCAGGTACGGCTCCTCGAAGATCTGGGCCGCGCAGATGAACGACGTGACCACGACGAACGCGGTGACCGGCTTCAGGGCCGGCAGGGTCACGGTGGTGAAGGTGCGCAGCCGCCCGGCCCCGTCGAGGGCGGCGGCCTCGTACAGCTCCCGGGGCACGTTCTGCAACCCGGCGAGGAAGAACACGGTGAGGTAGCCCGTCCAGCGCCACAGCATGACCAGGGCGATGCTCACCTTCGCCAGGTCCGGGTCGCCCAGCCAGTCGACGCCTCCGGTGCCGAACAGGGCGCGCAGCAGGGCGTTCGCGAGTCCGAACTGCCGGTCGAAGATCAGCCCGAAGAGGAGCGCGACGAGGATCGGCGACACCACGATCGGGACGAAGTAGGCGGTCCGCCACAGGTCACGGGCTCGCAGTCCCCGGGTGTTGAGCGCCTGGGCGATCAGCAGGGCGAGCGGGACGACGAGGCAGAGGGCGACCAGCACGAACACGGCGGTGTTGCCGAGGGCCCGGTGGAAGCTGATGTCGGTGGCGAGCAGCCGGTAGTTGCGCAGCCCCACCCAGCGTGGGGGCCCGAGCCCGACCCACTCGGTGAGGCTCAGCCACAGCGAGACGCCGACGGGGACCAGCATGAACAGGACGTAGAGCAGATAGAAGGGCGAGACGAAGAGGTAGGGCGCCCAGGTCCGGCGGGGTCGCCGTGCTGTCCCCTTCGGGTGGCTGCGCGCGCGGGCGGTGCCGGACGCGCCGGTCAGGGTGGTGGTCATGGTGGTCCTCCAGACGCGCCGGGTGCGGCGCCCTCCAGGGGCGCGGGGCAGTGTCGATGTGCGGCTCCGCCGCGCGGGCGCGGCGCACCACGACGGCGCCGCGGCCGGACTACCGCCCGGCCTGGTCACGGAAATCCGCTGCCGTCTGCTTCAGCGCCTGCCGGGGCGACAGATCCCCGTGGTACGCGCGCAGCAGATTCCCACCGAGCACGTCATAGAGAATCGACTGGTCGGGACTCTGATGGAACGGCGGAACATCCGGCAGCAGCGACCGGTACAGCCCGAACAGCCGCTGTCCCCCGCAGAACTCGTCCTCGTACGCACCCAGCCGCGGATCCTGGTACACCGACCGCCGCGTGGGCAGATACCCGGTCTCGGTGAACCGCCGCACCTGCCCCTCGTGCGTGAGCCACGTCCTGAAGAGGAATTCCGTCGCCGCCCGGGTGTTCGCCTTGTCCTTGACGACGCCGAACCCGGTGCCGCCGAGCGCGGCGGTCACTCCGCCGCCCCCCGCGAACCGCGGCAACGCCCGGACCCGCCATCTGCCCTTCTGTTCGGGCACGTTGGTCACCAGGCCGTAGTTCTTGTACCAGATGGCCATGGGCAGTCCGATGACCCGGCCCCGTTTCAGCGCGGTCTGCATGCCGGCCCCGTAGTAGTCGGAGACCTCGACGACGAATCCGCTGCGCAGCCCCTCGCAGAGGAACCGCAGCACCTCCTCGGCTTCCGGCGAGTCCAGGACCAGCCTCCCGTCGGCGTCGAAGAAGGCCCCGCCGCGCTGGTACAGCAGCATCTGGAAGGACTGCACGACCTGGGCCGGGTCGCTGCCCACCGTGGAGACGACGCACATCGAGGCGCCGTGGTCGCGGTGCACCCGCGCGCCTGCCTCGGCGAACTCCTCCCAGGTCGCGGGGTCGGCGGGCAGGCCGTACTCCTCGAAGAGGTCCTGGCGGTGGAAGTACACGACCATCGGGGTGTCCGAGTCGAAGGCGTAGACCCGGCCGTCCTTGCCGAAGGGGGCGGTGCGGGCCGGCAGCAGGTCGTCCTTCAGACCGGGCACGGCCTCGATGTCGGGGGTGAAGTCGTGCAGCAGCCGCTCGGCGATGTCGCCGCGCAGCATGCGGGGGAAGCTCGCGATCTCGAAGCCGACGAGGTCGGGCGTGCCGCGTCCGGCGACGGCCTGGGCGAGCAGCTTGGTGACGATGTCCGGAGCGCCGGCCCGGGTGGCCTTCAGGTGGTAGCGGAAGTCTCCGGCACGGTCGGCCGCCGGGATGCCCTTCTCGAAGAACGCCTCGTAGCCCGGGTCGTGGGTCCACAGGCCGAGGGTGACGTCGCCGGAGGTGCGGGGCGCGGGGCCGGTGCCGCCGCAGGCGGAGAGGGTGGCGGCCGCGCCGAGGCCGAGGGCTCCGCGCAGCAGGGCGCGGCGGGTGGGAGGGGCTGGTGGTGCCGGGAGGTACGACACGTGACTCCTCACGTGGTGCGGCTACGGGCGGGGGTGCGCGGGGTCCGGGTCGCGTACCGGACCGGTCGAGGCCCGTACGGTCAGCTCGACGGCCCGGCCGGCCGGTGCGGCCGGTGCGGCGCGGCCTTCGACGAGGGCGATCAGCGTGCCGACGGCGCGGTCGGCGACGGCGGCGAAGTCCTGCCGGACGGTGGTCAGTGGCGGACAGAGGTGGGCGGCGGCGGGTATGTCGTCGTAGCCGACGACGCTCACGTCACCCGGGACGGAGCGGCCGGCGTCGGCGAAGGCGTGCAGGGTGCCTATGGCCATGTCGTCGTTGGCGACGAACACGGCGGTGACGTCGGAGAGTCCGGCGAGCCGGCGTCCGGCGGTGTAGCCGGAGGCCGGACTCCAGTCGCCCGGTGACGGCAGGGGCGGCTCGGGGGCTCCGGCGGCGGCGAGTGCCTCGCGCCAGCCGCGCAGCCGGTCGCGGGCGGCCCACCAGTCCTGTGGGCCGGGGATGTGCCAGACGGTGCGGTGACCGAGGGACAGCAGGTGCTCGGTGGCGATCCGGGCGGCCGCGACGCCGTCGGCGCCGACCACGGCTCCGGCGCCCGGAGCCAGTTCGACCCCCTCCCCGAAGCTGACGACGGGGACGTCCGCGCCGATCCGCAGGGGAGTGCCGTCGTCGATGGGCTCGGACAGCACGATCCCGTCCACGCCCTGCTCCAGCAGCGCGTCCACGGCGGCCGAGACCCGTTGGCCCTCCAGGGTGCTGGCCAGGGCGACGGAGTAGCCGGCCCGCTGCATCGCCCGCTCCAGGGCGATGAGCAGCGTCGAGGGGCCGTAGAGCGAACTGCCCAGCGAGACCACGCCGATGCGCCGGTAGCGGCCGAGGAGCAGGGCTCGTGCCGCGGTGTTGGGACGGTAGTCCAGCTCGCGGACGGCCTTCAGCACGCGGTCGCGGACCTCGGGGCTGACGTGCGGTTCGCCGTTGACGACCCGCGAGACGGTCTTCTGGGACACCCCGGCGGCCCGGGCGACCTCGGTCATCCCGGGCCCACGGCGGCGCCGCCCGCCGGCGGATCCGGTCGTGGTCATGAGGGCTCCCCGGGGACGGCGGACGGCATGGACTACGTAGTCACCCGTGGACCTACCGCGGGAAAGGGCTTGCTTGACTACGTAGTCACGCCAGTGTGGGAGTCCCGGCGGCCGGCGTCAACGGCCGGGGCGGAACCCGTCCCCCATGCCCCATTGATTGATCCATTCAGCATCTCTAGCATCACTCGGTGGCTCCATTCACCTCTTCCTCTCCGGCCCGGGACGTGCGCCCGCGGCACCCGAAGGAGCATCCGTGTTTCCAGCCACTCGCGTCAGACCGCCCGCCGCCGCCCTGCTGCTGGCGCTGAGCCTCCTCCTCACGCAGACACCGGCCGCCGACGCCGCACCACCGCGGCCCCCGACGAGCGCCCCGCCCCAAGTCTGGCCGCAGCCCCGGCACATGGATGCCGGGACCGGCCGGTTCCCGGTGCCCGACCGGGTGGTGGCGGTCGTCGGGCGCGGGACCGACCCGTCGGCGCGGCGGGTCGTCGAGACCGTCCTGCGCCACGCCGGGGCCGAGCGGATCGACATGGTCACCGAACCACCCGCGCGGGCGCCCTTCACGGTCTTCGTCGGCGGCCCGAAGGAGAACGCCGCCACGGCCCTCGCCCTGCGCCGCCTGCACGCCCCCTCTCCCGCCGGACTGCCCTCCGGCGGTTACGTCCTGGCCTCGGGCCGCAGCGCCGGCCGCACCGTCCTCGCCCTGTCCGGCACCGACCCCACGGGCACCTTCTACGCCGCCCAGACGCTGCGCCAGCTGGTCACCCGGACCGTGCCGCAGGTGACCGTCCGGGACTGGCCCACCGCCGCCCTGCGCGGAGTGATCGAGGGCTTCTACGGCACCCCCTGGTCGCAGTCCGAGCGGCTCGGCCAGCTCGACTTCTACGGCCGCACCAAGCAGAACGTCTACGTCTACTCGCCCAAGGACGACCCCTATCTGCGCGAGCGCTGGCGGGACGAGTACCCCTCCGCGGAACTGGCCCGGTTGCGGGAACTGGTCGACCGGGCCCGCGCCAACCACGTCCGCTTCACCTACGCCCTCTCCCCCGGACTGTCCGTCTGCTACTCCTCCGGCGCCGATCTCGCGGCCCTCACCCACAAGCTGGACTCGCTGTACGCCATCGGTGTGCGGTCCTTCGCGATCCCGCTGGACGACATCAGCTACACGAAGTGGAACTGCGATGCCGACGAGCGGGAGTTCGGCACGGGGGGCGGCGCAGCCGGGACGGCCCAGGCGCATCTGCTGAACCGGGCGTGGCAGGACTTCTCCGCCGGCCACCCGGGCCTCGAACCGCTGGAGATGGTCCCCACCGAGTACTCCGACCTCGCCGACTCCCCCTACAAGAAGGCACTGCGGGAGAAGCTGGACCCGTCCGTGGTCGTGGAGTGGACCGGCGTCGGGGTGATCGCCCCGACCGTCACGGCCGAGCAGGTCGGGCAGGCGCGTGAGGTCTACGGCCATCCGATCCTGCTCTGGGACAACTACCCGGTCAACGACTACGTCACCAGCCGCCTGCTGCTCGGCCCCTGCACCGGCCGCGAGCCCGGCGTGGCGAAGGCGGTGACCGGGGTGACGGCCAATCCCATGGTGCAGGGCGAGGCGAGCCGGATCGCCCTGTTCACCTCCGCGGCCTACCTGTGGAACCCGGACTCCTACGACCCACGGGCCGCGTTCCTCGCCTCGGTCCGGGACTTCGCCGGACCCGGCGCCGCCCCGTGGCTGCGGATCTTCGCCGAGAACAACTATTCGTCCCAGCTCGACCCGGCCGAGTCCCCCACCCTGAGCGCGCTCATCTCCCGGTTCCGCACGGCCTACGAGCACGACTCCGGCCTCAGCCGGGCCGCCGACGCGCTCCGCTCGTACTTCGCCCGCATGGCGGCCACGCCCGCCGAACTCCGCTCCCGCCTGCACCGTCCGGGCTTCCTGAAGGAGACCGCGCCCTGGCTGGACAAGCTCGGCCGCTACGGCACCGCGGGGAAGACGGCCGTGGACCTGCTGCTGGCGGGCAAGAAGGGCGACACCGAGGCGGTCGGCATGTACTGGAACCGGCTCAGGGCCCAGCGCAAGGAACTCGACGCGACACCCCAGCAGGTGGCGCCGGGCGTGATGGATCCGTTCCTCTACTCGGCGATGACGGCGTACGCGCCGGACCCGGGCGTGGACGCCGCGTTCTCACCCGGGTCCGTCAGCCTGGAGCCGGGGGGTTCGGCGAAGGTGACGCTCTCCTTCTCCGACGCCTCGGCGAAGACCGTCGCGTGGAAGCTGACCGCCCCCGACGGGGTCACCGTCTCTCCCGGTTCCGGCACCGCGACCGTCCCGGCCGGGGGCAGCGCCTCCGCGACCGTGACCGTCACGGCCCGGGCGGGTGCCTCCGACGGGGTGCGGTCCGTCGTGGTGACGGGCGAGGGCGTCGTCAGCCGTGCGATACCGGTGCGGGTCACCGACGGCACGGGGTCACCGAGGGCACTGACCGCCAACTTCAGCGGGGCGTCCGTCAGTTCGATCGACCTGGCCTCGAAGAAGACGACGGACATCCCGGTGGGCGCCAACCCCGGTGAGATCGTGACCAGTTCGGACGGGCGCACCGCCTATGCGGCGGCCCAGGGCGCGAACACGGTCAGCGTGATCGACGTGGCACAGGGGAAGGTCACCGCCACGGTCCCGGTCGGCAAGGTCCCCGCCGGGCTCGCGCTCACCCCGGACGGCCGCACCCTCTGGGTCGCCAACTACGGGGACGGCACGGTCCAGCCCGTCGACACCGCCTCCCTCACCCCGGGCGCTCCCGTGAAGGTCGGCGACGGGCCGGAGAACCTCGCCATCACACCGGACGGAAAGACCCTGTACGTACCGAACATCAAGGACAACACGGTCACACCGGTCGACCTGGCCACCCGTGAGCCCGCAACCGCCGTCCCCGTGGGCCCGGGCCCCTTCAACGTCGTGGCCGCGCCGGACGGGAAGACGGTGTACGTGTCCAACTCCGGTGGTTCGACGGTCACTCCGATCGACACGGCCACGAACGACACCGAGCCGACCCTCCTGGTCACCGGCCAGGCCTACGGACTCGCCCTGTCGCCGGACGGCCGGACCCTGTGGGTCAGTCCCAGCACCGGCGACACCGTCACACCCGTCGACACGGTCACCGGCGCCCCGGGCAAGACGGTGAAGGCCGGCAGGTCCGCCTTCGACGTCGCCCTGGACTGGAACGGCGCCACCGCGTACGTCACCACGGCCGACGCGGGCGCCCTGGTCCCGTTCGACCCGGCGTCCGGAGCCGTGGGGGCGCCGCTGAGGACCGGGGCGTATCCGCTGGCCGTCGCGGTGACGCCGGTTCCGGTGAAGTGAGACGGGAACGGCCGGGACCCCGTACGGGGGCCCGGCCGTTCCCGTGCCGGTCCGGCGCGGTTCAGCTCGCGGTGCGGCGGATGCGGCCCGCGTACTTCTTCTCCAGCTCCAGGTTGCCCTCGAAGCCGCCGGGCACGTTGGCCGAGACGTAGACCGGGGGACGCTCCCCGGCGGCGAGGAGGCGGCCGGCCGCCTCGGCGACCGTCATCTGGACGAGCATCACGCCGGTGAGTGTGGACAGGGCGCAGACCGAGCCCCCGCCGGGGAGTTCGAGCAGGGAGTCGCCGGGCGGGGCCGCGTTGTCGAGGACGACGTCGGCGATGTCGGCCAGTTTCCGGCCGCTGGGATGGGCGGCCGGGACGGCCCGGGTGTGGGCGAGGGAAGTGAGGGCCAGGATCCGGTGGCCACGTTCCTCGGCGTGCAGGGCCATCTCCACGATGACGTTGTTGACACCGGAGTTGGAGACCACGACGAACAGGTCCTCGGGGCGCGGGGCGGCGAGTTCGTACAGGCGCGCGGCCACTCCCGCCCGGCGTTCGAGGAGCGGGTCGTCGAGGACGGACGGGTCCGCACCGCCGTACTGGACCAGGTCGGTGATGCTCAACCGGTTGGTGGGCACCAGCCCTCCGGCCCGGCCGGAGAGTTCGAGGACGAGTTCCTGCGAGTGGCCCGTACCGAAGGCCTGGACGACTCCGTCGGCGCGCACGCACTCGACGACCAGGTCGGCGGCGGCGGCCACGTCGTCACGGGCGGACTCGACGACCTCCTGGAGGACGGAGAGGCTCTTGCGCGCGTACCCCTGGGCGCTCACAGACTCGACGGACACGCGGCACACTCCCCATTGGTGGATTAAATCACCCTGCACTTCACCATCAATGAATCAATAAATCACAGGGGGCCGTCGGCGGGCAATCCGGTCCTGGTATTCAATTCATGCGCCGAAAGGTGGCTGGTACCTTCTCCCCCATGCCTCCCACGGACGTCACGACACTGATCCGTACCGAGCTGCCCCGGCTGGCCGGCTCCCTGCGGAAGGTCGGCGAGCTGATCCTGGAGGATCCCGCCGCCGTCACCCACTGCTCGGCCGCCGAACTGGGCCGCCGCACCGGCACCTCCCAGGCCACGGTGACCCGTTTCTGCCGCGCCATCGGGCTCGACTCCTACCAGCACCTGCTGATCGAACTGGCCCAGGAGCGCGGCCGCGGCGAGGTCTCCGACTGGGGCACCGCCGAGATCGGCCCGGACATCTCGCCCGACGACAGCCTGGAGCGGGTCGTGCAGGTCGTGGGCACCGCGGACCTGCGCGCCGTCCAGCAGACCATCGACCGGATCGACCTCGACGCCCTGGAGCGCGCCGCCCAGGCCCTGGCCAAGGCCAGGCGGATCGACGTCTACGGCGTCGGCGGCAGCGGCGCGGTGGCGCACGAGACGGAGACCCGCTTGTTCCGCATCGGCTGCGCGGTGCGCGGCTGGACCGAGGTGCATGCCGCGGCCACCTCCGCGGCCCTGCTGACGCCGGCGGACGTGGCCATCGGCATCTCCCACTCCGGGGCGACCCGGGAGACCCTCGAACCGTTCGAGATGGCCAGGGAGCGCGGCGCCACCACCGTCGCCCTCACCACCGACCCGCGCTCACCGCTGTCCCGGGCCGCCGACATCCGGCTCATCTCCTCCTCCTCGGAGACCAGCTTCCGCGCCGAGAGCATCAGCAGCCGGCACTCGGTCCTGATGCTCATCGACTGCCTCTACGTCCGGGTGGCCCAGCTCTCCTACCAGCGGGCGAGCGCCTCGCTGGCGCTGACCGACCACATCGCCGGACAGCACGCGGTGAAGTCCCGGCGAGCCAGGTGACCCCGGCCGGGGACCGCTGGGGACGGTGGCCGGGCATGACCAGGCATGCATGGATGAACCACCAAGTTGACGCGAAGATGGTTGTTTGAATCACTCCTGCGGTGCAGGATGGGGCTCCCCCCAGCGCACCTCGTAGGAGCCCCATGCGCGTCACCTCTGTCGAGTCGACCGAGCTCTTCACCGGGACCACCGAACGCCCGCTCCAGGTGGTGGCCGTCGAACTGAGCCACACCCCGGGCCGGACCGTCCGGCTCACCGTGGAGGGCCCGGGCCTCAGCGGTACCGCCGAGGCCACCGTGGGCGAGGACGGCACCGTACGCGCCGAGATACCCGTCACCGGCGAGGACCTGGTCCCCGGCGACCACCGCCGGATCACGGTCGGCGCCGCGGACGGGGACGACGTCACCACCCGCACCGGCGAGTTCATCGCGGCCCAGCCCGGCTGGACCATGTTCATGGTCAGCCACTTCCACTACGACCCCGTCTGGTGGAACACCCAGGGCGCCTACACCGAGACCTGGGACGTCGCCGACGACCCGGCGACGAGCGGCCTGCCCGCCCGGACCTTCGACTCGCGCGGCCAGTCCGGCATGAGTCTGGTGCGGGCCCACTGCGACCTGGCCCGCCGCGACCCGGCCTACACCTTCGTGCTCGCCGAGGTCGACTACCTGAAGCCCTACTGGGACACCTTCCCGGAGGAGCGCGCCTTCCTGCGGCAGCTGATCCGCACCGGCCGCGTGGAGATCATGGGCGGCACCTACAACGAGCCCAACACCAACCTCACCGGCGCCGAGGCGACGATCCGCAACGCCCTGTACGGCGACGGCTTCCAGCGCGGGATCATCGGGGCCCGTCCCGACACCGCCTGGCAGCTCGACGCGTTCGGGCACGACCCGCAGTTCCCCGGGCTGATGGCGGACGCGGGGCTCGGCTCCAGCTCCTGGGCGCGCGGGCCGTTCCACCAGTGGGGGCCGACCCTGTCGGTGTTCGGCGAGGAGCCGAGGGACCCGGGCCGGATGCAGTTCCCGGCCGAGTTCGACTGGATCGCCCCCTCGGGACGCGGGCTGCTGACGGCGTACATGGTCAACCACTACGGCGCCGGCTGGGCGATCGACAACGCCCCCACCCTGCCCGAGGCGGAAGCCGCCGCGTACACGCTCTTCCGGCGGCTGAAGCAGGTCGCGCTCACCCGCAACGTACTGCTCCCGGTCGGCGGTGACTACGCGCCGCCGTGCCGCTGGGTGATGGACATCCACCGCGACTGGAACGCCCGCTACGTCTGGCCCCGCTTCATCAGCGCGATCCCCCGGGACTTCTTCACCGCCGTGCGGGCGGAGCTGGCGGCGGAGGGCCGCAGGGCCTCCCCCCAGACTCGCGACATGAACCCGGTGTACACCGGCAAGGACGTCTCCTACATCGACACCAAGCAGGCCCAGCGGTACGGGGAGACCCTGCTCGCCGACGCCGAGGCCTGGACGACACTCGCCTCGCTCGTCACCGGCCGTCCGTATCCCGACGCGGCCCTGGACAAGGCCTGGCGGCAACTCGTCTACGGCGCCCACCACGACGCCATCACCGGCTCCGAGTCGGACCAGGTGTACATCGACCTGATGACCGGCTGGCGCGAACTGCACGACCTGGCCGTGAGCGTGCACACGGACGCCACCCAGGCCCTCGCCGACCAGGTCACCCCCGGCGACGGCTGCGACCTGGTCGTCTTCAACTCCGCCACCTGGGCACGGCGGGACGTACTGACGGTCGACGACCCGGGCCTCGTGCCGCGGGATCTGCCCGCGGTCCGCGAGGACGGCCGGCTCCACGTCGTCGTCCCGGACGTGCCCGGCATGGGCCTGAAGGCGCTGCCGCTCACCGAGGGCACCGCCCCCGGCTGGGAGCCCGCCGACGGCCACACGATCCGCAACGAGTTCTACGAGGTGACGGTCGACCCGGCGCGCGGCGGCGGGGTGAGCGGCCTGCGCGCCCTGACCGAGGGCGGGCGGGAGCTGCTGCGCCCCGGCGACATCGGCAACGAGATCGTCGTCCAGGAGGAGTACCCGAGGCACCCGCGCTTCGGCGAGGGCCCCTGGCACCTCACCCCGACCGGCACGACCGCCGCCCGGGGCCGGGACGTGAGGGCCGAGGTGCACGCCGAGCGCTCCGCGGCCGGCTCCCGCATCACCGTCACCGCCGACCTCGGCCTGTTCCGGTACACCCAGCGGCTGACGCTGTGGCAGGGCGTGGACCGGCTCGACCTCACCACGACCGTCGACGGTTACGACGGGGAGGACCGGCTGATCCGGGTGCGCTGGCCCTCGGACGTGCGGGGCGGGCTGCCGGTGCACGAGGTGGCGGACGCGGTGATCGGGCGCGGCTTCGGGTTCGTGGAGGTGGACAGCGAACGGTTCCCGTGGACGCTGGACAACCCGGCGAACACCTGGTTCGGCCTCGGCTCCACCGCCCGTGTCGCCGTCCACGACGACTCGGGCGCCCTCCTCGGCCACCGGTCCGTCGGCGTCGCCGAACTCGTGTACCCGGACTGGGACATCGCGGGCGAGATCGGCGCCCCGCTCGCGGCGGCCCTGGTCCGCGCCGGGGTCACGGCGACCTCGACCATCGCGGGCGGACCGCGCTACGGCGACCTGGAGGTCGACTCCAACCTTCCCGACATCCGGATCGCCGTCGGCGGCCCCGAGCGCAACGCCGTGACCGCCGAGGCGCTCGGCTGGGACCCGGCGGCCGGACGGGAACTCGGGCGGCAACTCGCCGAGCGGGGCGTGGCGGCCGTCTGGGTCGCGCCGCGCGCCTGTCTGCGCGAGGAGTGGATCCCCGGGGCGGACCTGCGCGACCTGGAACGCCTGCCGCTGCTGGTGGTGGCGGGCGCCCGCGCCGAGGACGACGCCGAGGCGGTGGACGCGCTGATCGCCGACCTGGACGACTTCACGGTGACGGCCACGGCGGCCGGCGGCGGTGAGGCCCTGCCTCCCGGTGACGCCTGGGACGGCCGCAGCTTCGCCGTCCTCAACCGCGGCACACCCGGCTGCGTGATCACCCCCTCCGGTGACCTCTACATGTCCCTGATGCGCTCCTGCACCGGCTGGCCCTCGGGGATCTGGGTCGACCCGCCGCGCCGGACCGCCCCGGACGGCTCGGGGTTCCAGCTCCAGCGCTGGTCCCACACCTTCGAGTACGCCGTCGTCGCGGGTACCGGCGACTGGCGGGACCTGCGGCTGCCGCAGGCGGGACACGCGTACAACCGCCCGTTCACGGCACGGCTGCGGCGGTCCTCCGACGGCTCCCTGCCCCGCGACGCGGTCCTGCTGGGGCTGGAGCCGGCCGGCGAGGTGCTCCTCGACGCGCTCAAGCCGGCCGGCTCCCCGCTGGCCCGGGGCAGCGAGGCACGCGTGGATCCGGGGCGGGGGATCGTCGTCCGGGTGCACGAGGTCGACGGGCGCCCGGTGCGGGCACGGGTCACCGGCCCGGTCGCCTGGGCCTCGGGCGCCCACGCCGACGTCCTGGAGACACCCGGGGCACCCCTGGCCCCGGACGGTGAGGGCGTTCTCGAAGCCGACCTCACCGGCTTCGAGGTCGCCACGCTCCTGGCCTCACCGGCGGCCGGCCGGACGCCGTCGCCCGGCCCCGGCGTCGAGGCCCACGAGCCCGCGCAGCCGATCGCCACCCGCTACTGGCTGCACAACTCCGGCCCGGCACCCCGCGGCAACATGCCGGTGGCCGTCTGCCTCTCCCCCGCCGCCCTCACCGCCGACGGCCCGGTCACGGCGACGGTCCGGGTCTCCTCGGAGCTGACCGACGCCTCGGCGTCCGGCACGGTGACCTTCGAGGTCCCGGCGGGCTGGACCACCGAACCGGCCGAACTGCCCTACGCCCTCGGTCCGTCCGGCTTCACCCTCACGGACGTCACGGTCACACCGCCCCCGGACCCCGAACCCGGCCGCCACTGGCTGGCCGCCCGGCTGTCGCACGGCGGCCAGACGTACGAGGACGTCGTCGCCCTGGACGTTCCCGGCGGGCACACCGGCCCGACCCTGGTGGCGGGCCTGGCGATCGACCGGGTGACCGTCCGCCGGGGCGAGCGGGCCAGGGTCCCCGTGACCCTGCTCAACCCCACCCGCGGCTCCGTCAACGGCACGCTCTGGGCCGTCTCCGCGTGGGGCACCTGGCCCGGCGTCACCCCTGGCTGCCAGGGCTTCACGGTGGCGGGCGGGGAGCAGGCCGAGTCCGTGATCGAGGTGGACGGCGACGCGGTGCCCCCGGGTTCGTACTGGCTGATGGCGAAGGTGGCCTGGCACGGCTGCGTGGCGTACACGGAGGCGGTGGAGCTGGTGGTGACGCCATGAGGGAGGACTACGCGGCAACGGTGCGTGGCGCCCCGATCCGGAAGGAAAAGGTGGCCGCCTTCCTGAACGCCGGTACGCCCGCGCACCTCACGGGCGGGGGGCTGTATCGAAGTGCGGCTCCGCCGCGGGGCGCGAGCAGCCCCCACGGCGCCGCACCGGCGAGACGGCACCGCCAGCAACGACGCTGGGCCACCCAGGTCGTCATCTCGGACGAGCTCGCCCGCCGAGCCTGCGCGCAACGCGGCCTCCCCCCACCGGACGGCCTCGAACCGATGCGCCTCCTCACCGTCCCGGAAACCGACGTCGCCGACCTCGGCAGCATCGTCGCCGCGGTCCTCGCCCACTCCCCGGCCGCACGGGCCCTCCTCGCCGACCTGGGACGCGAACAGCACATCCCCGAACCGGCCGTTCGGGACTACTACGACCGCAACCGGGACCGCTTCCTCACCCCCGGCGCCCTGCGCCGCGGCGTGGACCCCTACGACGATCCGGACCCCGCGGACCTCCAGCCGTACCGGCAGGTCCGCGACGGCATCGCACAGGAGCTGCTCCGGGCGGCGGCCCGGCGCGCGTTCTTCACCTGGCTCGACGAGGCCCGGGCCGGCGTCGAGTACGCCGAGGGCCACGAACACCCCGCCGACCCCTCGCACCCGGACCACGAACACCGGCACTGATCGCCGCAAGCAACCGAACAGCAACACGGCAAACCATTGACCTCCGATGAATTCTGGTCCACATTTTCATCAATCGAAGTCCAACTTGGTGATTTGAGCCAGCACCGACTGGCCCCAGGAGGGCAGCAATGCGCACAAGAAGACTCACCGGATCCCTGACCTGTCTGGTCGTCCTGACACTGACGGCGGCCGGCTGCGGCCTGTCCGGCGGTGGTTCCGGCGACGGCGACACCACCGCCGGAGGCTGCAAGGTCGACAAGGGCAACGTCGGTTCCGGCAAGCTCTCCGGCGAGGTCAAGGGAAAGATCACCTTCCAGACGACCAACCTGAAGAAGGACTTCGGGAAGTACTTCAACGGAGTCATCGACGCCTTCGAGCAGGCCCACCCCGGCACGAAGGTCAACTGGATCGACGACCCGGGCGACGCCACCTTCACCCAGCGCCTGGTCGCGGACGCACAGGGCTGCACCCTGCCGGACGTGGTGAACATCAACGTCAACACGGCGGTGGCACTGACGAAGAACGGCTACCTGCTCGACCTGGACGACAAGGCCCCGGACGCGGGCAAGCCCTTCTCCGCCGCCATGTGGAAGTCGAGCATGTACGCCGACGCGGACGGCGCCAAGGTGCACAGCGTGCTGCCCTGGTACTCCGGCGGCATCGTGCAGACCTTCAACACCACCCTGATGAAGAAGGCGGGCCTGGACCCGGCGAAACCTCCGACGACCGTCCTCGGGCTGTTCGACGACGCCGAGAAGGTCGCCAAGGCGTCCGGCGGCAAGTACTACGCGTTCCTCGCCAACCCGCAGCTGCGCATCCCGGCCGACTGGCAGCAGATGGGCATCGAGGTCCTGTCCGGGGACGGCAAGAAGTTCACCTTCGCCGACGACCCCAAGACGGCGCAGTGGGTCGAGGCCATGACCAAGCTGTACAAGGCCGGCGGGATGCCCCGGGACTCGCTGTCCTCCACCCAGGACCCGGCCAACGTCTACGGCCAGGGCAAGCTGGTCTACGGGCCCACCAACCCGAACTTCCTGCGGTTCATCCAGCAGAACAACCCGAGCGTCTACAAGAAGACCGGCGTCGCCCGCTTCATGCTGGACGCCCTCGGCCACACCGTCGGCGCCCCGCAGTACATCGGGGTCGCCTCCACCAGCAAGAACGCCGCCACGGCGCTCGCCTTCGCGCAGTTTTTGACCAACGCGAAGAACCAGCTGGACTGGGCCAAGGACCCGAACGTCGTCATCTTCCCCTCCACCACGGCCTCCCTGAACGACCCGTTCTTCCAGTCGGTCAAGGGCGACGACCCGTTCGCCCAGGCCCGCAAGATCGTCGCCGGCGACCGCAAGACCGCCACCGCCGACGAGATCGCCCTGACACCCGGTGAACTGAACGCCATATCGGCCCAGATCCAGCTGGCCATGCAGGGCAAGAAGAGCGCCGAGGACGCCCTCAAGGAAGCGCAGACCAAGGCGAACCAGCTGATCGAGCAGGGCAGTTGAGGATGACGCAACCGACCGTGCACCAGGTGCCCGCGCCCGCTCCCCCGGGCGCGGGCGCCCGGGGCGCCGGCGTCTCCTCCCCGCCCTCGCCGGGGTTGCCGCGCCGCGCCCTGCGCTCCGTGAAGCCCGGCCCGAGCGCGGACGCGGGGGGCGCGGCGCTCTACCGCCGCTGGTGGCTGCCGTGGCTGTGGATGACTCCGGCCATCGTCGGCGCGACCGTGTTCGGGGTCTTCCCGTTCCTCAACACGGTCGTCGTCTCCTTCACCGACGCCAAGCCGCTCGGCGGGGCGTACGACGTCGTCGGCCTGGCCAACTACCGCCGGATGCTGGGTGATCCGGACTTCTGGCTGGCCACCCGCAACAGCCTGCTGTACGCGCTGATCGTCGTCCCGCTGATGGTGCTGCTGCCGCTGCTGCTCGCGATCCTCGTGGAGAAGAACCTG
Source organism: Streptomyces sp. NPDC056373 (assembly GCF_042262425.1). Taxonomy (NCBI): domain Bacteria; kingdom Bacillati; phylum Actinomycetota; class Actinomycetes; order Kitasatosporales; family Streptomycetaceae; genus Streptomyces; species Streptomyces sp. NPDC056373. The sequence goes on along the minus strand of NZ_JBHJPX010000014.1, from coordinate 198,522 downwards.
CCGGGCATCGGCTTCTTCCGCTCCGCGTTCTACACGCCCGTCCTCGCCTCCAGCGTGGTCGTGGGCCTGAGCTGGCAGTGGCTGCTGAGCGACCAGGGACTGGTCAACACCTGGCTGCTCAAGGCCCACATCGTCCGCGAGGCCGTCCCGTTCCTGTCGGACTCGTGGCTGATCCTGCTGTCCGCCATGGGCCTGACCCTGTGGAAGGGCCTCGGCTGGTACATGATCTTCTACCTGGCGGCCCTCGGGAACGTGCCCCGGGAACTGCACGAGGCGGCGGCCGTGGACGGAGCGGGTGCCGTGCGCCGGTTCTGGAACGTCACGGTGCCCGGCGTGCGTCAGTCGATGATGCTGGTCGGCACCCTGACCGGCATCGGCTCCCTGCGGGTCTTCACCGAGATCTACATGCTCGGCGGCTCGACCGGCGGCCCCGGCGGCGCCGACCGCACCCTCCCCTTCTACATCCGCGACGTCGGCCTCGACCCGCTCACCGGCAACGCCGGCTACGGCGCGGCCGTCAGCGTCGCCCTGTTCGCCCTGACCCTTGGCCTCACGCTGCTCGCCCAGCGCCTGACGAAGGAGGACGAGGCATGACGACCGCCGTCGAAAAGCGCCGACGCCTGACGCCCCGCTGGCGCGACTACGGCCGCCCCCGCGAACTGGTCCTGCGCTACCTGCTGCTGGTGTTCGTCCTGTTCATCACCGTCGGCCCGCTGCTGTGGCAGCTGCTGTCGTCCCTCAAGGGCGCGGGCGAGGACGTCTTCGGCTCGGGTGCGTCCCTGATACCCCACCACCCCTCGCTGCGGGCGTACCGCGAGGTCTTCGACCAGGTGCCGGTGTGGACGTACATCAGGAACAGCGTGATCGTGGCCCTGCTGTCCATCACCAGCCAGCTCGTCTTCTCCACCATGGCCGGCTACATGCTGTCCAAGCCCGGCTGGAAGGGCCGCAAGCTGGTGTGGATCGTGCTGCTGGCGTCCATGATGTTCCCCTTCGAGTCGATCATGGTGTCGCTGTTCCTGAGCATCCGGGACATGGGCCTGGTCGACAACCTGGCCGGCGTCTGGCTGCCCGGCTTCGTCGCCGCGATCAACGTCCTCATCATGCGGGCCGCGTTCCTCGCCGTGCCGCGCGAGATCGAGGACGCGGCCATGCTGGACGGCGCGGGTGAGTGGAAACGCTTCCGGTACCTGTATCTGCCGTCCGCCTACGGCGCGATCCTGGTCGTCACGATCAACACCTTCATCAGCGCCTGGGACGACTTCCTGTGGCCGCTGATCGTGCTGCGCACCGAGGGCCACTTCACGCTGACGCTGGGTCTGGCGAGGCTGCAGACGTCGTCGTTCGGCTACGACCAGCGGATGGTGATGGCCGGTTCGGTGATCTCCGTGATCCCGGTGCTGGTGCTGTTCGTCATCACCCAGCGGTGGTTCTACAAGGGCGTCTCGTCCGGTGCCGTGAAGCTCTGATCGACCCGGAGCCCGACCGGCACGGCGGTCAGGGCCCGGCGCGCCGACTCCGCGACGCGGATCTCGACGGTGCCGGGCAGGACCGCCGTCTCCAGGTCCGTTCCGACCTGGGCGAGTTGCTCCGGCCCGAGCGTGAAGGCGACGGTGCGGCACTCCCCCGGTGCCAGGTCGACGGCCCTGAAACCCCTCAGTTCGAGCGTGCGCGGCCAGACGGGGGTGACGAGCCTGCGCAGGTACAGCTGGGCGACGGTACGCCCGCGCCGCTGCCCGGTGTTGGTGATGTCGACCTCGACCGTACGCCCCGACAGCCGGGGCGGCCCGTAGGCGAAATGCGTGTAGGACAGTCCGTGGCCGAACCCGAACAGCGGCTCGGCGCTGTCGTCGGCGTAGCCGCCGTACTCGGTGTCCTTGTGGTTGTAGTGGACGGGCAGGTGCGCGGCCGAGCGGGGCACGGAGACCGGCAGCCGGCCCGCCGGCTCGGCCCGGCCGAGCAGCACGTCCGCGATCGCCTCACCGCCCCAGGGGCCCGGGTACCAGGCGGTGAGCAGCGCGGCGGCACGCTCGGCCGCCTCGGGGACGGCGTGCGGGCGGCCCTGGACCAGGACGACGACCGTGGGGGTGCCGGTCGCGGTCACGGCGTCGAGCAGGGCGTGCTGGGCGGCGCCGAGCCGGAGCCCGGCGAGGTCGACGCCCTCGCCGCAGGTCATCTCGGACACGGCGGTGCGCGCGGCCCCGTTGGCGTCGAACTCGGTGTCCGGCGTCCGTGCGCTGCTGCCGCCCAGGACCAGAACGGCCAGGTCGGCCGCGGCGGCCTCGGTGATCGCGGCGGGAACGGCGGACAGGTCTCCGCCGGTCAGGGCGCAGCCCCGGGCGTGACGGGCGTCGACTCCGGCGCGTCGCAGGGCGGCGAGGACGCTGGTGCCGGTGCCGGGGCGTCGGGGCGCGGTGTAGTCGCCCAGTTGGTGGGCGACGGTGTCGGCGTGCGGTCCCAGGACGGCGACGCGGGAGGCGGCCGTCAGGGGCAGTACCCCCTGGTCGTCGCGGAGCAGGGTGACGGCGGCACGGGCGAGTGCAGTGCTCAGTTCGCGCCCGGCGGCGGGGTCCGGGAACGGGCAGGCGGTGCAGGGCTGTTCGAACAGCCCGAGGCGGAACTTGAGCCGCAGCACCCGCGCGACGGCCCGGTCCAGGTCCTCCTCGCTCACCAGCCCTCGCTCGACCGCCTCCTCCAGATGCGTGAAGCCCTCGTCCCACAGGCTCAGGTCGATGCCGGCCCGGAGCGCGAGGGCGCCCGCGGTGATCTTGTCGCCGGTGATGCGGGCCAGCCGGTCCACGGCCAGCCCGTCCGCCATGACGAGCCCCTCGAATCCCCAGCGTTCGCGCAGCAGCCCGGTGAGCAGGGCGCGGTTGCCGGAGCAGGGCATCCCGTCGACCTCGTTGTAGGCGGCCATGACGGCGGCGGCTCCGGCCCGGACGCCGGCGCGGGCGGCGGGGAGATGGATCTCGTGCAGTTCCCGGGGGCCGAGTTCGGACTCGGCGGAGTTGCGGCCGCCGACGGTGGCGCCCTGTCCGGCGAAGTGCTTGAGGACGACGGGCGCCCTGTCGGGGGCGAAGAGCCCGTCCGGTCCCCGGTCCCCCTGCATGCCGTGCACGAGGGCCTCGGTGAGCCGGGCGGCGAGGTAGGGGTCCTCCCCGAAGCACTCCTCGGTCCGGCCCCAGCGCGGGTCGCGGGCGATGTCGAGGGCGGAGACCAGGGCGACATGGCCGCCGCGGGCCCGCAGTTCGGCTGCGGCGTGAGCCGCGGCCCGCTCGTACAGGCCGGGGTCCCAGGTGGCGCCGACGGCCAGGTTGACGGGCAGGACGGTGCCGTCGAGGGCCATGTGGCCGTGCGGTACCTCCTCGACGAACAGGGCGGGTATGCCGAGCCGGCTGCGTTCGACGACATGGCGCTGGACGAGGTGGGCCAGTTCGGCTCCGTCCTCGGCGCCGGAGCCGGTGGTGTGGTCGACGCCGGACCAGGCGTCGGCGCGCAGCAGCCCGTAGAGCGCGCCGAGTCCGGCGAAGCGCTCGGTCTCGGCGTGGAGGGCCTCGGTGAGCTCGAAACCCCCGCCGGGGGTGCGGCGGTAGGCGTCCCAGCCGTACATCCGCTGGTTGAGCTGGCCGGCCTTCTCGCGCAGGGTCATGCGCGAGAGCAGGTCGCCGACGCGGGCCTCGACGGGGGCGCCGGGGTCTCGGTAGAGGAGCGCGGTGGTGGTCATGTGCGGCTCTCGTGGGCGAGGCGGGCGAGGGCGACGGCGCCCCGGCAGCCGTCGGGCACCCAGTCGAGGGTCAGGCCGAGGGCGTGCAGACGGGTTTCGAGGCGGGCGGTGAGGGGGCCGTCGGGCCCGAGCAGTCCGCCGGTGGCGACGATCCGCTCCCCGGGACCGGGCTCCAGGGCCCGTACGGTCTCGGTGAGCCGGTCGGCCGCCTCGTCCAGGACGGCCAGGGCGACGGCGTCCCCGGCGGCCTGGGCCCCCTCGGCGACCAGGGGGGCGAGCCGTGCCAGCCGGATGGGCGGCTCGGCCATCACGGCGGGGAGCAGATGCCGGCGGTAGGCCTCGCGGTCCGGGCGGGACCAGGGCGTCTCGTCGTGGGGCGGGAGTGCGGGCCCGGCACCACCCGGGGAGTCGGCGGCGTCACCGGCCTCGTACGGGGCGTCCTCCCCGAGCGGCCGGACGACGACACCGCCGGCCGGGGCGAGCGACGGCCCGCCGGGCAGCGCCTCCTCCGGCACGCCCAGCTCCCTGCCCACCGCCCGGGCCAGTACCGTCGGCGCGCCCCTGCCGTCGGCCATCCGCAGCGCGGCCCGTACCGCGGCCCTGCCGATCCAGAAGCCACTGCCGTCGTCACCGAGGAGCCAGCCGTCGCCGTCGACGGTGGCGACCCCGCGGCGGCCGGTGATGCGCAGGGCGACCGCGCCCGTGCCGGCCACCAGGGCGAGTCCGTCGGCCGGGGTTCCGGGGGCGGAGGCGAAGGCCGCCTCGATGTCGCTGCCGATGACGGGCGGACCGGCGTCGATGCCCAGCCGGCGCAGGGCGGCGGTGAGGGCGGCCAGGGCGTTGCGACGCCCCGGCTCGTCGGCGGCGGCGCCGGTGGCCCCGGCGAAACCGCCGGCCACGGCCACGACCCTGCCCCGGTCCGGCTCGGGCACGGCCCGCCCGACGGCTTCGGCGAGGTGCTCGGTGAGCTGCGGCACGGGAACGGTCAGGGCGTTGCCCGGCCCGGCGGCGCCCTCGCCGAGCGGACGTCCGTCGGTGGCGTCCGCCAGAACCGCCCGGGTCCGGGTGCCACCCGCGTCGAGACCGATCACCAGGGTGGAGGCGCTCCGGCATTCCTGGTTCAATTCATTACCCATCGCCGACTATGGTGATTGATGCATTCACCCAGGGCAAGACCCGACCCGAGGAGGATCCCATCCCTACGCTCCGCTTCGGCGTCAACTACACGCCCCGCCGCGGCTGGTTCCACGCCTGGCACGACTTCGACCCGGCGCACGCCCGCGAGGACCTGGACCAGATCGCCGCGCTGGGGCTGGACCACGTCCGGGTCTTCCACCTCTGGCCGCTCCTCCAGCCCAACCGCACCTACATCCGCCCCGCGGCCGTGGACCAGCTGGCACACCTGGTGGACCTCGCGGCCGAGGCCGGTCTCGACGTCCTGGTGGACGGCGTGCAGGGCCATCTGTCCAGCTTCGACTTCTATCCGGAGTGGACCCGCAGCTGGCACCACCGCAACGTGTTCACCGACCCGGAGGCGGTCGCCGCCCAGGCCGAGCTGATGCGGACCCTCGGCCGCGCCCTGGCCGGCCGCCCCAACCTCATCGGTCTCCAGCTCGGCAACGAGCTCAACAACCTGGTCGAGCACAACCCCGTGACCGCGGACGAGGTGGACCGTTACCTCGACACGCTGCTGGCCGCGGCGCGCGAGCACCTGCCCCCGGGGCGGCTCGCGACCCACTCCGCCTACGACGCCGCCTGGTACGGCGACGACCATCCCTTCACCCCCGAGGCCTCGGCCCGCAAGGGCGACGTCACCACCGTCCACCCCTGGGTGTTCTCCGGCGACTGCGCCCGCCGCTACGGCCCCCGCTCCCCGCAGGTGCTGCATCTCGCCGAGTACGGCACGGAACTCGCCAAGGCCTACGCCGACGACCCGGCCCGCCCGGTCTGGGTCCAGGAGACGGGCGCCCCGGAGCCGCACATCCCGGCGGCGGACGCCCCGGACTTCGCGCGGGCCACGGTCCGGAACGCGGCCGGATGCGAGGGGCTGTGGGGTGTCACCTGGTGGTGCTCCCACGACGTGGACCGCGCCCTCGCCGACTACCCCGAACTGGAGTACACGCTGGGCCTGTTCGACTCCCGGGGCCGCGCCAAGCCTATCGCGAGCGCCCTGGCCGAGACCGTCGCCGAGGTCCGCGCGGGGCACCACCCGGTCCGGCCCCGCGAGACGGCCCTGGTCCTGGACTGCACGCCGTCCACCCGCTCCGTCTCCGGCCCGGGCGGCGCGTTCTTCGAGGCGTGGATGGACCTGCGGGCAGCGGGCGGCCACCCCGCGGTGGTCCTGGCCGACCGGGCGGACGACCCCGCGTACCTGACGGCGCGCGGTATCAAGGAGGCCGTACGGGTGCAGTGAGGCCGTCCAGGTGCTGGGCGAGGTCCCGGGGCTGTGCGGCCGACCCGGGGCCGTACGGCCGACCCGGTGCCATGTGGCCGACCCGGCGCCATGCGACGTACCGGCGCCATGCGGCCGACCCGGCGCCATACGGCCGACCCGGTGCCATGTGGCCGACCCGGCGCCATGCGACGTACCGGCGCCATGCGGCCGACCCGGTGCCATGCGGCCGACCCGGCGCCATGCGACGTACCGGCGCCGTGCGGCCGACCCGGGGCCATGCGGCCGACCCTGGGCCGTGCGACGTACCGGCGCCATGCGGCCGACCCGGTGCCATGCGACGTACCGGCGCCATGCGGCCGACCCGGGGCCATGCGGCCGACCCGGGGCCATGCGAACGTACCGGTGCCGCGCGACGTACCGGTGCCATGCCGCCGCCCCGGTGCCGCGCGACGTACCGGTGCCGCGCCGTGACTCGCACGGGCGCCGTGAAGCAGTAAGTGCGAGTGCCGTGAGCCGGTAGGGCGAGTGCCGTGAGGCGGCAGTAGGGCCCGTGAGCGCTCAGCCGCCCGCCAGTACCTCGGCGACGGCCCGCAGGTTCACCCGGCCCCGCCCGTAGGAGCAGAGCGCGCCGCCCTCCGGCAGCCCGGTGTCGACCGCCGTGGCATCGGGCCGCCGGGCCAGCAGGGCGGCACGCAGCCGCTGCTGCCAGGGGTGCAGTCCGGCATCGCAGGTGGCGACGACCAGAGGCGCGTCGCCGCAGGCGCGCAGGATCTCCTCCGAGGCGGCGGCCGGGTCCGCCGGCTCTCCGGGGACCGCGGTGCCCGTCGCCGTGGGGTCGACGGCGCGCACCTGCGTCAGCAGGTCCTCGCCACCCCAGTTGAGCGCGGGGTGCGGTGGCGGGAACAGGTCGGCCACGTGGGCGCCCCGTACGGCCGGCGGCACGGGCCGGGAACGGACGGCCCGGCGGGCGGCCTCCAGACCGGCCTCCGCGTCCCAGCCACCGGCCGGCCCGGCCGGTGCGGCGTACCGTTCGGCGAGCCGCCGCACCCGCCCGGCGGCTTCGCGCACCCGCTCCTCGGCCAGCACTCCGGAGGCCAGCGCGCCGAGCACCGCGTCCCGGCAGTCCAGGGTGACCTCGAGCTCCGGCACGGCCACGACGACCTGGTCGGCACCGGCCGCGAGGGCGATCCGCGCCCCGGCGGCCTCGCCGTAGCGGTCGGAGATCGCCTTCATCTCCAGCGCGTCGCTGACCAGGACCCCGTCGAAGTCCAGCTCGTGGCGGAGCAGATCGCCCAGGATGCGGCGGCTCAGCGTGGCGGGCCGCTCCGGGTCCAGTTCCGGGAAGACGACGTGGGCGCTCATGATCATCGGCACGCCCGCGGCGACGGCCGCGCGGAACGGTTCGAGATCGGCCCGCAGTTCCTCGCGCGAGCGCGGGTCGACGGCGATGCCGTGGTGGCTGTCGGTCTCGGTGCCGCCGTGGCCGGGGAAGTGCTTGGCACAGGAGGCGACGCCGCGCCGCTCGGTGGCGGTGATCCAGGCCCGCAGATGCCGGGCGGCGAGCGCGGGCTCGGCGCCGAAGGCCCGGGTGCGCACGATCGGGTTGCGGGGGTGGTGCTGGAGGTCGGCGACCGGGGCGTAGGAGACGGTGATGCCGAGGGTGGCCAGATGCCCGGCGAGCGCGTCGGCGCAGCGGGCGGTGAGGGCCGGGTCGTCGACGACGCCGAGGGCGTAGGAGCCGGGGACGTCCGGCGCGCCCGCACTGACCAGGTGGCCGATGCCGCCGCCCTCGTTGTCGATGCCCACCAGCAGGTCGGGCCGCAGGGACCGCAGCGCGTCGGTGAGCCCGCGGACCTGCTCCGCGTCGCGGACGTTGCGCGTGAAGAGGATGACCCCGCCGAGGCCCCGGTCGATGAGCCGCTTGAGGGGGTCGGGCACGGTCGTGGTGCCGGCGAAACCGGCGACGAGGCAGTGGTGGGCGGCCTCGTCGAGGCCGTGGGGCAGGTGCGCGGAGTGGGTCACCCCGGGAATACTCTGGCTCGATCAACCAAATGTCAACATCTTGATGGATCGTCCATTCAGAGGCCGGGAGCTCCCCGCACCGACGAGCCGGCCGGCGCGTGCGACGACTCGGCGCCACCCAGGAGCGGAAACGTTCCTGAACTTCGTTCGTCACCCACTCGCACCCCACCGGCAGCGGTTAATCTCATAGGTCACCGAAGGTTAACGGGGGGTAGCCCATGGTGAAGGACCATCGCACGCCGCCGGACTGTTCCGGGGGCCACGACGGCATGCCGGAGAGCGACGCCGGGCGCCACCTTCAGAACCAGCTCGAGATCCTCATCCAGGACTTCCGCAGGAGCACCGAACCGCCCATGCCGGTGTTCGTCGTGCACGCCCAGGAGGGCCGGGACGACGACGCGGTGGCCGGGCTGGTCCGGCAACTGCACGCGGGCCAGGAGGCGCACGGCACGCGCTGCGCGGTGACGCAGGACACCTACGAGGGCACCACCGAGGTGCGCCGGGCCGCGGCCCTGGTACGGGCGTTGAGCGACCCGCGGAAGTGGGGCGGCCCGAAGGCTCTCTACCGTCGCTACGCGTTCCCGCGACTGCGGCTGGTGCACGCCATCGACGACGCGGTCTCGGCGCTCGGTGACAGCTGGCCGTCGCCCGCCCCGGGCAGCCCCGAGGCCGGGCAGGACCAGCACCGGCGGCTGCTGGACGAGCTGGCGCAGCAGCGCTGGCGGCCGAAGAACGCCGCGCGCTGGCGCTCGGGCCTGCCGCTGTTCGACATGGCGCACATCCTCCCGGCGAGCCTCGTGACCGTACTCGCCGCCCTGCTGGCCCGCAGCGAGTGGTACGTCGCGGTCGGCGCCGGTCTCGTCTTCCTGCTGCTGCTGACCGTCCTCAACTACGTCCTGCCGGGCCGGGCCCCGATCTTCCTGTGGCTGCGCCGGGAGAGCCGCTGGTTCCTGACGACGACCTTCCTGAGGGCGGCGGACCAGGAGGAGTCCACCGAGGTGTCGTTGCTGCGGCCGGTGCGCTCCTGGAAGGCGATCGCGGCCCGCGCCTACGACGTGGCCGAGGCGCTCAGGGCGGGCGGCGACTTCCACCTCCAGCTCTGCGTGCTGGCGCTGCGCGAGGACCTGCGGGACAACCACCGGCGCTGGAGCTGGGACCTGCGCGGCTTCAAACGGCCGCGGCCGCCGATGCTGTTCCTGCCGCACGCCGACGACCGCAACGGCGGCATCGAGCTGATCCGGGCCATCAGCGACGTCCGCAGCCGGCGCAGCGAGCTCGACCCGCTGCTCGTGGTGGCCGCGGTGCGCCACGACGACGGGCCGCGCCTGGAGCGCAGCGTCGCCCAGGTACCGCCCGCCCCGGACGCGGCACCACCGACGTTCGGGGTCCGGCTGCGCACCTGGTACCAGGAGTGGGGCCGCAACCTGCGCGCCGAGCAGTCACCCAGCCGGGAGCGGTCCGTCCTGCCGTGGGTGATGAAGATCCCGCTGCCCCACGACCAGCTGGGCCCTCTTGAGGAGGGCCGCCACCACCTGCGGGCCTCCTCCCGGCCGACGCCCGCCCGGCTGGTGTGGGCCCTGCACACCCTGGTGCTGGTCGTCGCCCTGCTCACCGCGGCCACCGTCATGCGGGCCGGTGCCCTGCACGACCGGTACTGCTCGGCGTCCGTGCTGACCGCCAACCGGGACACCCGGCGCGAGGCGGCGCCCGACGGCGCCACGGAGTGCATCGGCATCGCGACGCACGACGTCCGCTTCGCCGACTGGCTGCCCGCCCCCGAGCCCGGCGACGACGTCAAGGCCCTCGACGCCGACGACGAGAGGCCCTGGACGGTGGCCGATCTGGAGGACCGCATCGCCCGGCAGAACGCGGACGTCCTCGCCCACCACGCCGGCAAGTACGTCACCGTCGTCTACGCGGGGCCCCTCAGCGCCGACGCCTCGGCCGGCTCCTCCCTGGTGAAGGGCGCCGAGGAACTGGCGGGCGTGTATCTGGCACAGGCCGTCATCAACGAGAACTCCAGTGTGAAGCTGCGCGTCCTGATCGCCAACGGCGGCGTCGACCTGGGCCACCAGGAGGAGATGGCCGAGGCGATCGCCGCGTACGCCGCCCACGACCCGACCGTGGTGGGAGTCGTCGGCACCGGCCGCGACCTGAAGTCCAGCCGGGCGACGACCCGCACCCTGATGCGGGCCGGACTGCCGGTCGTCTCCGGCACGAACTCCGCGACCTATCTGCCGCGCGAGTTCGCCAACTGGTTCAGCCTGGCCGCCACCGACGAGTGGCAGACCCGGCAACTCGGGCTGATCGCCGCCCAGTTGCGCACACCCGGCCGTCGGCAGTACGCCCTCGTCCTGGCCCGTGACACGGCGAAGACCGACGACCTCTACACCGACGAGCAGGCGCGCTACGGCCAGGAGATGCTGCGGCGGCAGGGCTTCACCCCGCTCGATCAGCGCCGCTACACCCTCAGCGGCGGCAAGCCCGAACTCCGCTCCCACGCCCAGGAGATCTGCCGGGGCGGCCGCGTCCCGTCCGTCGTCTACTTCGCGGGCCGGGTGGAGGACATCGACCCCCTGATGACCCAGCTGGGCACCGAGCCGGGCTGCGCCGGCAAACCCCTGGCCATCCTCACCGGCGACGACCTGTCCAAGGCCGACTTCGCCGGCGGCGGCCAGTCCGTCGCGCCGAAGGTCACGCTGTACCACGCGGCCCTCGCGGAGCTCGAGACGGCCGCCAAGAGAACGGCCTTCTACCTGGACGCCGCCAAGCACCTGCCCGGCCTGCAGGGCCACCGCCTGGGCTACGACAGCCCCGCCCTGGCCAGCGGCCAGACCGCCCTCGCCCATGACGCGACCCGCGCCCTGTTCTGGGCGGCCACCCGCGACGACCGGCCGCAGAGCCGCGCCTCGACCTGGGTGAACCTGCGCAGCGTCAGGATCGAGGGCATGGCCACCGGCACCATCGACTTCACCGGCGCCCCGCTGTACGGCGACCGCGCCGGCCACAGCATCGTCCTCAAGAGGGTCCGCCGCGCCACCGACGGCACCTCCGACACCCACGTGCTGTGCAGTCGCCCCGCGGGCGACACGAAGCGCCTCACTCAGGAGGAGTGCCGGATCCGCTGAGCGCCGCCTCAGTCCTCCTCGGGAGCCAGCCGCAGCGCGATCGAGTTGATGCAGTACCGCTGGTCGGTGGGCGTGGGATACCCCTCGCCCCCGAAGACGTGCCCGAGGTGCGAGCCGCAGCGCGCGCAGCGCACCTCGGTGCGCACCATGCCGTGCGAGCGGTCCTCGATCAGCTCCACCGCGTCGGTGTCCTTCGGGTCGAAGAAGGACGGCCAGCCGCAGTGCGACTCGAATTTGGTGTCCGAGGTGAACAGATCCGCTCCGCAGGCGCGGCAGGAGTAGACGCCCCGGGTCTTGGTGTCGGTGTACTCACCGGTGAAGGCGGGCTCCGTGGCCGCCTGGCGCAGCACCGCGTACTCGCCCGGGCTCAGCTCCGCGCGCCACTGCTCGTCCGGCTTGTCGACGTCGTACGGCATGAGCCTCCAGCCCCTCAGTTCGACAGATGGTCCAGGATGTGCGGGCCGAGGTCGGTGACGTCGCCCGCTCCCATGGTGAGAACGAGATCACCGGGCTTCGCCATTCCCGCGACGACCGACTGGACGTCGGCCTTGTCGTGCAGCGGCGTCACGTCGGCGCCCGCGGCCCGGGCCGCCTCGACGATCAGCTCGCTCGTGATGCCCGGAATCGGGTCCTCGCGCGCCGGGTAGATGTCCAGCACCACGGAGGCGTCCGCGAGGGCGAGGGACTGTCCCATCTCCTTGCCGAGCTCCTGAGTCCGCGAGAAGAGGTGGGGCTGGAAGACGACCAGGATCCGGGCGTCGCCGGCCGCCGCGCGCATGGCCTCCAGGTCGGCGGTCATCTCGGTGGGGTGGTGGGCGTAGGAGTCGATGACCTGGACGCCCGCGGCCTCGCCCTTCAGCTGGAGCCGCCGCTTCACGCCCGTGTAGGCGGCGATCGCCGGGGCCAGCTCGGCGGCCGGGATTCCGAGGGCCGCGCCGGCCGCGAGCGCGGCGACGGCGTTGTGCGCGTAGTGGCGGCCGGGGACGGAGACCGTGAAGGTCAGCTCCTCGCCCTCCAGCACCACGGTGACCTCGCTCTTCAGCCCCTGCGGCACGACCGACAGGATGCGCACGCCGGCGTCCTCGGACTCGCCGTAGGTCACCACGCGCACACCGCGTCCGGCGACCCGGCGCGTCAGCTCCCGCGCGCCCTCGTGGTCGGCGGCGATCACCAGCGTGCCGCCCTCGGTGATCCGGTCCACGAACGTCTCGAACGACTCGTAGATCTCGTCCATCGACGCGTAGTTGGCGTGGTGGTCGAGTTCGACGTTGAGGACGATCGCGACCTCGGGCGCGTACTTGTGGAAGCTGCGGTCCGATTCGTCGGCCTCGGCGACGAAGATCTCGCCCTCGCCGTGCAGCGCGTTGGAGCCGGGCGCGTCCAGGTCGCCGCCGATCGCGTACGAGGGTTTCAGGCCCAGTTCGCTCAGCGAGACGGCCAGCATCGACGTCGTGGTCGTCTTGCCGTGCGTACCGGCGACGGCGATCGGCCGCAGCCCGTCCATCAGCGCCGCGAGCGCGTCGGACCGGTGCACGACGGGGACGCCGAGCTCGGCCGCGCGGGCCAGCTCGGGGTTGTCCTGCCGGATCGCCGAGGACACGACCACACAGCTGGCGTCGTCGGCGAGATGCTCCGCGGCGTGGCCGATGTGCACCGTCGCGCCCAGCGCCCGCAGCGCCTCGGCCGTCGCCGACTCCTTGGCGTCACTGCCGGCGACCGCGGCCCCGCGCTGCGCGAGGATCTTCGCGATCCCCGACATCCCGGCCCCACCGATACCGATGAAGTGCGGTCGGTCCATGGCGGGAGGAAGGCCGGCTGCCATGCGTGTCTCCAAGTTCGGGGGGCGAGGGTGAGCAGCCCCAGCCTATTTCAGGAGTGGGCAGGACCGGGCCAACCCCTCAGGGGCGCGGGGAACTGCGCGACCAGCCCCACACCACCCGCACCCGACTGACGTCAGAAAGCACCCCTACGCCTTGCTGTGCGAGAACAGCTTCAGCACCGGAACCCCCACCTTGTGCCGGGCCCGTGACGCCCAGTCCCGGTGGAAGAACTCCTCCACGTAGTGGGGGTCGGTCAGCACGATGACCTCGTCCGCCCCGACCTCCTCCACCAGGGACTTCAGCGCGTCCAGCGGGTGATCCTCGATCAGCCGCCCCTGGGCCGGGCTGCCCGAGGCGCGCAGCGCGGCGAGTGACACCTCCAGCGCCCGCTGCCCCACGCTGAGCGCCTCCTCGCCCTCCGGTGTCTCCCCCTCGCGGACGGCCTCGTCCAGTTCGCCGAGCGCCACGTCGTCGATGGCCCGCAGCAGGCGGTCCGCCTGCTCGCCACGCGGCTGCAACAGCACCTCGAAGGAGACCTGCTCCTCCCCGTGCAAGGTGGTGACGAACTCCACGTCGGCCGACGTCAGCGCCTTCTCGATCATCAATACGCTGGTGAACACCAGGCGCTCCTTCTGCTCCGGGGGCCCTCGGCCCCACTTCTCCGCGGGCCGGCCGTGCCGGGCCCTGCGGAAACCGTCCTGCACCGTCTGCGCATCGGTACTGCCGGATCCAGTGTGCCCTCCTAAAACCAAACAGAACGGCATATTCCGCCGATGAACGGACCGACGGCGGGTCCACCCCGCTGCCTCGGCGTTCCGGCCGACCGGATTTCCCGACCGCCCTTGTACCCCGGGCCCGGCGTTTCAGTACGCGGCTCGGGCCCGCCCGTACCGCGTGAACAGGAAGCCGTCCTCCTCCAGCATCGACACCAGCCCGAAGCGGTGCGGGACGGTGACCGCCGGCCCTCCGGCGATGCGCTGCGCCTCGCCCGCCGTGAGCATCGGGGAGACGGTCAGGCACAGCTCGTCGAGCACGTCGGCCGCGACCATCTGGCCGAGCAGGCGCGGGCCGCCCTCGGTGAGCAGCCGGGTGTGGCCGAGGTCGGCGAGGGCCCGGACGGCGAGGGCGGGGTCCACGCCGATGCCGTCCCCGGCGGTCACCACCCGGGCGCCCGCCTTCTCGGCTGCGGCGACGCGGTCCGGGGCGGCCGCGGCGCCCGTGAGGATCAGGGTGGGGACCAGGGGCGAGGTGAACAGCGGGAGCGAGAAGTCCAGGTCGAGACTGGCGGTGACCACCGCGATCGCGGGTGCGGGACGCTGCCCGGCCGCCTCCCGCATCGCCGCGAAGTCCTCTCGCGCGCGTGCGGGCCGGTAGCCCTCCTGCCGTACCGTCTCCGCGCCGACGACCACGACGTCGGCCAGGGCCCGCAGTGTGCCGAAGATCCGCATGTCGGTGGCGCTGGAGATGGGCTGCGAGCGGCCGTCGTGCTGGGCGGCGCCGTCCAGCGTGGACACCATGTTGGCGCGCAGCCACGGAACCGGCCCCCGGGGCCCAGGCTCGGGATAGGCGTACGCGGCGGCCAGCTCCTGAAGGCTCCACTGCCGTCCGGCGTCCTCGCCGGCCGCGCCGCCCGGCGCCGGAGCTGCTGTTTCATCGGTCACAGGGAACAGACGTCGCATGCCGTGCAGTGTTCCACGCGCCTGCGAGCCTGTCCGGCGAGCCAAGCCGTGGTCGCGGGGCCTGGCACGCCCATCTGCGGCGTTGTCGTCAGTTGCCGATGCTCCGCATCGGCGCCCTCCTCCGCCTTGCAGCTGGACGCACCAGACCCCGCTCTCGGGCGTTACCAGGTCAACGCCGGATCCGGCACGGCTTGGCCCGCCGGACAGGCTCTAGCATGGTGAACCGTGTCTTCTCCCCTGGCCCCCTCCGGAAGCGGCCCCATAGCCGATCCGGCCCCGCTGTCCCTGTGCGCCCGTGAGCCGCACGTACCCGCGGACCGGCTCGTCGCCGAGATGGTGCCGCCACCGCGGTTCGACTCCGTCCGCTTCAGCACGTACATCCCCGATCCGAACCAGCCCAGCCAGACGGAGGCGGTCCGGGTCCTGGAGGGCTTCGCGGCGGGCCTCGACGCGGGTGGGTCCCCGGGATCCGGCAAGCGGCGGCTGTTCGGCTTCGGCAGGGCGCCGAAGAAGGCCCCCGCCGGCCCGCGCGGCGTCTACCTCGACGGCGGGTACGGCGTCGGCAAGACGCACCTGCTGGCGTCCCTGTGGCACGCCACTCCGGCCGAGCCCGAGCTCAAGGCGTTCGGCACGTTCGTGGAGCTGACCAACCTGGTCGGTGCCCTCGGGTTCCAGCAGACCGTCCGGACGCTGTCCGGGCACCGCCTGCTGTGCATCGACGAGTTCGAGCTCGACGACCCGGGCGACACCGTCCTGGTCTCCACCCTGCTCGGCAAGCTCGTCGACGCGGGTGTGGCGCTCGCCGCCACGTCCAACACTCTGCCCGGCAAGCTCGGTGAGGGCCGGTTCGCCGCGGCCGACTTCCTGCGCGAGATCCAGGGCCTGTCGGCCCACTTCCGCGCCCTGCGCATCGACGGCGAGGACTACCGCCACCGTGGTCTGCCCGAGGCGCCGCCGCCGTACTCCGACGAGCAGGTGACCGACGCGGCGCACGCCACCGAGGGCGCCTCCCTCGACGCGTTCTCGCCCCTCCTGGACCATCTGGCCCGGGTCCACCCCAGCCGGTACGGCGCGCTGACCGACGGGATCAAGGCCGTGTGCCTCACCGGGGTGCACCCGGTTCCCGACCAGTCGACGGCTCTCAGGCTGGTCGTTCTCGCGGATCGGCTCTACGACCGCGAGGTGCCGGTGCTCGCCTCTGGTCTGCCCTTCGACCGGTTGTTCAGCGACGAGATGCTGAACGGCGGCTACCGCAAGAAGTACTTCCGGGCCATCTCCCGGCTCACCGCTCTCGCCCGCGACGCGGGTTCGCTGACGGACCCCCGGTAACCACAGCTCCCGTACCGCGTCGACCGCCCTGCGGGAAGGGGCTGTTCAAGCCATCCCATCTGCGGTTTTCAGGCTCTCTTCAGCTTGAAACGTTAAGTTAACCCTGCAAACGACTTTGCAGGGTTAACGTGTTTCTTGACCGGCCGTTGACCAAGTGTTGGTCCGCACTAGACGCGCGAAGCACCGGAAGGAGGGCACATGTACCGAGGTACGACGGCACGGACCGTGGTTTCGATCCTCGCCGCCGTCCTGCTCGCCCTCCAGTTCTTCGCACCGACCGCGTCCTTCGCAAGCGCGCATGCACACAGTCAAGTCGAGGCCAAAGCTCAGACCGGAACGAAGCCCTCCGGCACGTCCTCGCGCCCCGGCCACAAGTCCCCGGGGAAGGCGCTGCGCGACGAGACGGCGGCCTGCCGCGCCGGGCACCACGGGGACCCGACCGGTCCCCTGCGGACCCGCGACCGGTCCCACACCGCGGACCTCGCACCCCCGAGCCCGGAGCGGCCGCTGCAACGGCACATCCGGCCGACCGGACCCGATCCGGTCAGACCCGGCGCCGCGCACGACCACACGACAAGATCCTCGACGTCGCACACGCCGGCGGCACTCCAGGTCTTCCGCTGCTGAGCGGCAGAGCACTTCCCCCCCACCCTTGCCATGCCCGTCCGACGCGCCCCCATCTGCGCGCCAGGAGGAGTCAACACACTCATGCAACCCCTCATCGACAACGCCCGCATCTTCGGACAGCGCCCTGAGGAGTTCGCCCACCTCGCCGAGGGCCAGTCCCCCGAGGTCCTGTTCATCACCTGCTCCGACTCCAGGGTCGTACCGGCCCTGATCACGGGTGCCCGGCCCGGCGAGCTCTTCGAGCTGCGCACCGCGGGCAACGTCGTTCCCCCGCACTCCCTCGCGCACCCCACCTCGGAAGCGGCCACGATCGAGTACGCCGTGGAGGTCCTCGGCGTCAAGGAGATCGTGGTCTGCGGCCACTCGCACTGCGGCGCCGTGGGCGCGGTGGTACGCCATGACGACCTCTCGGGCGTGCCCGCCGTGCGCGACTGGCTCGCGCACGCCTGTGACGAGCCCAAGTGCGCGGACCCGACCGACAAGACGGTCACCGAAGCCGTGCAGAACCATGTCCTGACCCAGGTGGAGCGGCTGCGCTCCTACCCCTGCGTGGAGAACCGCCTGGCGGACGGCCGGCTCCGGCTGCACGCCTGGTTCTACGAGGTGCACACGGGCACCGTGCGCGAACACCGCGCAGACACCGATTCCTTCGAGAAGGTGTGAGGGCGACCATGACCAAGTTCCCTTACCTGAAGCAGGACTTCCTCGCCTCGATCGTCGTCTTCCTGGTCGCGGTCCCGCTGTGCGTCGGCGTGGCGGTCGCCTCCGGCGTCCCCGCGGAACTGGGCCTCATCACCGGCATCGTGGGCGGGCTCGTCACCGGGCTGATGCGTGGCAGCAGCCTGCAGGTGTCCGGACCCGCCGCCGGACTCACCGTGCTGGTCTTCGAGGCCGTCAGCCAGTTCGGAGTGGCCACGCTCGGCGTGATCGTGCTGCTCGCCGGCCTGCTCCAGCTCGCCATGGGCTTCCTGGGGATCGGCCGCTGGTTCCGGGCGATATCCGTCTCCGTCGTCGAGGGCATGCTCTGCGGTATCGGCCTGGTGATCATCGCCGGGCAGATCTACGCGGCGGCAGGCCTGAAGGCACCGGAGTCCGGACTCGGCAAGATCGCCGGCCTGCCCGGGATGTTCGCCGACACGCTCGGCAGCACCGCGGCCATGACCTCCCTCGCGATCGGCGCGGGCACCATCGCCGTCATCGTGCTCTGGAAGAAGCTGCCGAAGGCGGTCCAGACCGTGCCCGGCGCCCTGGCAGCGGTCGTCCTGGCCACGGTCGCCACGCTCGCCTTCAGCCTGCCGGTCGCCACCGTCCAGGTGGAGGGTCTGCTGGGCGTCATCCAGCCGCCCGGGGCCGAGGCCTTCGGTGAACTGGCGAACCCGGCCATCTGGGGCACCATCATCGCCTTCGCACTGATCGCCTCCGCGGAGAGCCTGTTCAGCGCGGCCGCCGTGGACCGGCTGCACAACGGTCCGCGCACCGAGTACAACAAGGAGATGATCGCCCAGGGCGCGGGCAACACCCTGTGCGGTCTGCTCGGCGCACTGCCGATGACGGCCGTCATCGTGCGCAGCTCCGCCAACGTCAACGCGGGCGCCAAGACCAAGGCCTCCCGGGTGCTGCACGGCGTGTGGCTGCTGCTGTTCGCCGCCGCGATGCCGTGGGCCCTGGCACTGATCCCGATCCCCGCCCTCGCCGGCATCCTCGTGCACGCCGGCTGGAAGCTGATCCCGTTCCAGCAGATCACGACGCTGTGGCGGGCCCACAAGGGTGAGGCGCTCATCCTGATCGTCACCGCCGTGTCGATCGTCGCGGTGAACATGTTCGAGGGTGTGCTCATCGGTCTGGCCCTGTCGGTCGTCAAGACCGCCTGGGAGGCCTCGCACATCAAGCTCGACATCATCGACAAGGGCGCCGGCCCGATCCAGGCGTACCTGTCCGGCAACGCGACCTTCCTGCGGCTGCCGAAGATCCTCGACAACCTGGAGAGCCTGCCGCAGGACCGCCCGGTGGAGCTGGACCTCTCGGGCCTGCACCACCTCGACCACGCCTGCCGCACGGCCCTGGAGAACTGGGCCGCACGCCACAGCGCGACGGGCATCGAACCGGTGAAGGTCACGGAGCCCGAGGAGGCTCCGGCGGAGAAGGTCACCGTCGCCTAGCCGGCGGGCCGATCACCCACCCGTTGGTCCGGGACGCGCCGGCTGCGCGCCCCGGACCATTCGCGTTCACCCGTCCGGGCCCCGAAGTGGGGCGTGGCCCCACGCCCCACTTCGGGCATATCGTTACAGAAACGGATGGATTCGGACCTCTGAACGGGGAGGTCGGCATGGTCGAAGAGCTGGTCGGCGTGGTGGCCGCGGTCGGGGCCGGTGCGCTGGTGTACCTGGCCTCAGCGGCACGGGTCGTCAAGCAGTACGAGCGCGGGGTCGTCTTCCGGCTCGGTCGTCTGCACGGGGACGTGCGGCGGCCCGGGTTCAACCTCGTGATCCCCGCGGTGGACCGGATGCGCAAGGTCAACCTGCAGATCGTGACCATGCCCATCCCGGCCCAGGAAGGCATCACCCGCGACAACGTGACCGTGCGGGTCGACGCCGTCGTCTACTTCAACGTCGTGGACCCCTCGGCCGCGATCATCAACGTCGAGGACTACCGCTTCGCCGTCTCGCAGATGGCCCAGACGTCACTGCGCTCGATCATCGGCAAGAGCGAGCTGGACGACCTGCTGTCCAACCGCGAGAAGCTCAACCAGGGCCTGGAGCTGATGATCGACAGCCCGGCCGTGCAGTGGGGCGTGACCATCGACCGCGTGGAGATCAAGGACGTCTCCCTGCCGGACACCATGAAGCGCTCCATGGCCCGCCAGGCGGAGGCCGACCGGGAGCGGCGGGCCCGGCTCATCAACGCCGACGCCGAGTACCAGGCCTCCAAGAAGCTGGCCCAGGCCGCCCGCCAGATGGCCGACACCCCTTCGGCGCTCCAGCTGCGGCTGCTGCAGACCGTGATGGCGGTGGCGGCGGAGAAGAACTCCACGCTCGTCCTGCCCATCCCGGTGGAGCTCCTGCGGTTCCTGGAGCGGGGCGCTCAGCCCGCGGCGGAGGCCGCGGGACAGCCGCAGGACGCGGGGGACGCGGGGGACACAGAGAGCGCGAGCCGCGCGCAGCCCACGGACCGCGCGGAGATCGAGGAGCGCCCCGTCGACCTCACGGAGCAGCGCCCGGTCGACCTGACGGAGCAGGCCGGGGAGGCCATGGAGCGGCTGCGACGCGCGGTCGAGCAGTGACGCGCGCTACGCGCGTGGTTCCCGCGGCCCGCACCAGGTGATAGACACAGCGGGATCACAGTTCCTGTCCGCCAGCAGGAAGGTTTCCCCATGACCGAATCCGGTCGCTTCGCCACCCGACGTCGGATGCTCGCCGGGACGGGCGCCCTCGGCGTCGGAATCGCGTTCTCCGGCGCCCTCTCCGAACTCTTCGCCGGTACCGCCGCGGCACAGGGCCTCGGCCGCACCGGCTACGGCCCGCTCGTCCCCGACCCGAAGGGCGTCCTCGACCTGCCGGAAGGATTCCACTACCGGATCCTCTCCCGCGAGGGGGACGAACTCCGCTCCGGCGAGGGCAAGGTCCCCTCCAACCACGACGGCATGTCGGCCTTCGGGGGCAGAGGCGGCCGCGTCCACCTGGTCCGCAACCACGAGAACCGCGTGAACGGCAAGGTCCCGGTCCCGACCGTCGAGGGCCTCACCTACGACCCGGGCGGCAAGGGCGGCTGCACGGCGCTGACGCTGGACTCCCGCAACAGGGTCCAGTCGGAGCGTGTCGCGATCGCCGGCACCGCCGTGAACTGCGCGGGCGGCCCCACCCCTTGGGACACCTGGCTGACCTGTGAGGAGACCGAGGACCGGGCCGGCACCAACGGCTACACCAAGGACCACGGCTTCATCTTCGAGGTGGACCCGGTCGATCCGCACCGCACCGGGGCCGTGCCACTGACCGCGATGGGCCGCTTCGCACACGAGGCGATCGCCGTCGATCCCCGGCGGGGCGTGGTGTACGAGACCGAGGACGCCTTCGAAAAGCCCTTCGGCCTCTTCTACCGCTTCCTGCCGAACCGGCCGCTGGGCGGCAGGGGTTCGCTGCGCGCGGGCGGCCGGCTCCAGGCGATGCGGGTGCCCGGGGTGCCGGACCTGTCCTCCATCCAGGAGGTGGGCGCCGAGTTCGGACACATCGAGTGGGTGGACGTGCCGGACCCGCAGGCCGCGCAGACGCCGATCCGGTTCCAGGACTTCGGCCGCGGGGGCATCACGCACGCGCAGAAGCTGGAGGGCTGCTACTGGGGCGGCCGTTCGGTGTACTTCGTGTCGTCGTTCGCGCGCCGGTCGGACGGTTCGGCCGCCGACCACTACGGGCAGGTCTGGCGCTACGACCCCGAGCACCGCCGCCTCACCCTGGTGATCGTCTTCGGCCCCGACACCGATGTGCAGCTGCCGGGCGAGTCGCCGGACAACATCTGCCTGGCGGCCGGCGGCGGCCTCATGGTCTGTGAGGACGGCAACGGCGCCCAGCACGTCTTCGGTGTCACCCGGCGCGGCGAGGTCTACGCGATGGCCCGCAACCGGCAGGCGATCACATCAGCCGCTGACGCGGCGGGCGGCACCGAGCAGGAGCCGGAATATGGTGAGTTCGCGGGGGTGACGTTCTCCCCGGACGGCGACACGATGTACGTCAACTGCTACACGCCCGGCACCACGTTCGCGGTGACGGGCCCCTGGCGCCGATAGCGGGCACCCCGCTCCCGGCGGGGCACGGGGTGCGCATCCCGGCGCCCCGCCGGACCATCGAGGCACCAGAGGGCGAAGGGGGCCCGGTGACACACAAGGCCGGCACGTCGTTGCGGGAGCGGCTGCGCCTGCCCCCGGGCCGTCCGGTCGACCTGAGCCGGTACGACGCCGCCGCCACTCCGGGCGGGCCGCACGGCAAGGCGGAGGGCAAGGCGGCCACGGACCGGACCGGCGAGCGGCTGGCCGTCCTCCAGGAACGGCTGTGGGCGGCGAGCACCGGGGGCGACCGGCGCCGCGTGCTGCTGGTTCTGCAGGGCATGGACACCAGCGGCAAGGGCGGCACGGTCAAGCACGTCATCGGCCTGCTCAACCCGTCCGGCTGCCGGATCACCGCGTTCAAGGCACCCACCGACGAGGAGCGCGCGCACCCGTTCCTGTGGCGCGTGGAGCAGGCGCTCCCGATCCGCGGCGAACTGGGCATCTTCGACCGTTCCCTCCCCCGCTCTCGACTTCGCTCGAGCGGGCGGTGCCCCCATCGAGGACGTCCTCGTGGCCCGCGTCCGCGAGCTCGCGCCCGCCCCCGAGATCTCCCGGCGCTACGAGCAGATCAACCGCTTCGAGCGGTCCCTCACCGGCGACGGGGTGACCCTCATCAAGTGCTTCCTGCACATCTCCTACGAGGAGCAGCGCCGCCGGCTGCTCAAGCGCCTCGACAAACCGGAGAAGCGCTGGAAGTTCGCCGCGTCCGACATCGACGACCGGGCCCTGTGGCCCGCGTTCCAGGAGGCCTACGAGATCGCGCTGGAGCGTTGCGGCCCCCCGGACGCGCCCTGGTACCTGATCCCGGCGGACCACAAGTGGTACCGCAACTGGGCGGTCAGCACCCTGCTCCTGGAGCACTTCGAGGAGCTGGATCCGCGGTATCCGGAGGCGGACTTCGACGTGGCCGCGTGCCGGAAACGGCTGCTGGAGCAGCCCTGACCCACCGGCCCGGGGGCGTCGGGGACAGTGAAGCCGGCGGACGGGGGTACTCGGCGGCTCATGAGCGACAAGCAGCAGGTCAGCAGCTCGTACTGGCTTCAGACGGCGCCGGACGGCCGCCACCCGGCGCTGCCGGAGGACCTGGACGTCGACGTGGCGGTGATCGGCGCCGGGATCGCCGGGCTGAGCACGGCGTGGGAACTGACGCGGGCCGGGCGGAGCGTGGCCGTCCTGGAGGCCGGCCGGGTCGCGGCAGGCGTCACCGGACACACCACCGCCAAGGTCACCGCCCTGCACACGCTCGTCTACGACAAGCTGCGGCGCACCCGCGGCCCCGAGGGCGCACGGCTGTACGCGCGGTCCCAGTCGGAGGCGATCGGCCACGCGGCCCGGATCGCCGAAGAGCTGGGCGCCGACTGCGAGTGGGAGACGAGGAGCGCCTGCACCTACGCCCGTGACGCGGGCCGCGTGGAGGAACTGCGCGACGAGGCCCGGGCCGCGGCCGAGGCCGGGCTGCCCGCGTCGTTCGTGACGGAGACCGGGCTGCCCTTCCCGGTGGCGGGCGCGGTCCAGGTCACCGGGCAGGCCCAGTTCCACCCGCGCAAGTACCTGCTGGCGCTCGCCGCCGACCTGGTCGGGCGCGGCGGGCGGATCTACGAGGACACCACCGTCCTCGGCCTGGACGAGGGCGAGCCGTGCAGGCTGTCGACCACGACCGGGGCGACGGTCCGGGCCCGGGACGTCGTCGTCGCCACGCACTACCCGATCTTCGACCGGGCCCTGCTGTTCGCCCGCCTGTCCACACGCCGCGAGCTGGTCGTCGCCGGGACGATCCCCGCCGACCAGGACCCGGACGGCATGTTCATCACACCCGACGAGGGCACCCGCTCGGTGCGCACCGCGCCCCAGGACGGCGACCGGCGGCTGCTCATCGTCACCGGTGAGCACTTCGCACCGGGCACGGGCGACCCGCGGGCCCGTTTCGAACGCCTCACCGCCTGGGCCACCGGCCACTTCCCGGACCTGGAGGTCACCCACCGGTGGGCCACCCAGGACACCGAGCCCACGGACACGGTGCCGATGATCGGCCCCCTGCACCCGGGCGCCCGGCACACGTACGTGGCCACCGGTTTCGGCGGCTGGGGCATGACCGGCGGCATCATGGCGGGCCGGCTGCTGACCGCGCAGATCCTGGGCGAGGAGTGCGAGTGGAGCGCGCTGTACGACCCGCGCCGGGTCAGGCCCGCGCTGCGTGAGGCACCGGCGCTCCTCAAGACGCAGGCCAAGGTCGCCGGGCACTTCGTGGGAGACCGGCTGCGGCCTTCGCCGCCGGTGGAGTCCCTGCCGCCCGGCGAGGGCGCCGTGGTCCGCGCGGACGGCCACCGCGTGGCGGTGTACCGGGACGAGGACGGCGCTCTCCACGCCGTGTCCGCCCGCTGCACCCACCTGGGCTGCCTGGTCGACTTCAACGCCGCCGAACGTGCCTGGGAGTGCCCCTGCCACGGTTCCCGCTTCGACACGGACGGCAAGGTGATCCAGGGCCCGGCGACCAAACCCCTGGAGCGACGGGACCTCTGAACGGTCCGCCCCCGGCCTACGCTGGACGTATGAGCGAGGACGACTACTGCCTGATCGACGCGGCCAGGCCGCCCCGGGCGGACGGGCCGCCCTATGCGGAGTGTGTGCTGTGCCGGGAGCCGACGGAGTACCCCGAGTCGTACAAGGGCATCACGCTCTGCCCCGTCTGCGAGTGGCAGGAGGCGCAGCGCACGGCCTGCTCGGGGTGACCTGCCTGCTCACGGCGATCCGACTGCTCACGGCGATCTGCGGGAGGCCAGAGCACCGGCCAGGGCCAGCGCCCCGGCCGTGACCAGGGCCGCCGCACCCAGGGGCAGCAGCGGCAGCGGGACGGTGCCTCGCTGCGAGCCGGTGACCAGGCCCTGCACGGCCGCCTGGGCGGGTGAGCCGGTGGCCACCAGCGACAGCAGCGCCGCGAGCAGCAGGGCGGGGACCGCCCGGCCCGGCGACCGCAGCAGGGGCCGGCTGGTGAGCGCTCCGACGGCGGTGCCGAGCAGGGCGCAGGCCAGCGCGGCGAGCAGCCCGGCACCGCAGGCGGCCGCGAGCGGGACCCGGGTGCGGTGGTCGGAGGCGACCGGGTCGCTGAGCAGCGTCACGGCGAGGGTCGCGAGCGTGCCGAGCGCCGCGGCACCGGCCAGGGCCACCAGCAGGCAGGCCACATGAGCCCGCGCGGGCCCGGCGGCCGCCGCGACACAGCCGCGCGCGGCGTCGGGTTCGCCCATGACACAGATCCGCGCCAGCCACGCGGCGACGGGCAGCAGGGCGGCGGCCGTGTACCCGAGCGAGTCGAGCACCGGCTGCCCGGCCTGGATGCTGATCGCGAGGAAGGCCGCGTACAGCAGGAACGGCGGCAGCCAGCGCTGCGAGCGCAGCAGCAGGGCGGCGTGGTAGCGCATCAGGGCGGTCATCGGCAGCTCCTGCGAACGATCATCCGTGGCTCGCCGCACCGGTCGGCTCCCACCCCGGTGGCGGCGGTACGCGGCTCTCGGCGACCGTCGCCCGGTGCCGTGCCGCGGGCTGTCACCCCTGCCTCGCCGGGGGCGTCGTCCGCGGCGTCACGCTCACCACGTGCCAGGGCGGACGGGCCGCCAGCAGCGTGCGGAGCAGGACGTCGGAGTGCGGGGCGGGGACGGAGAGCCGGTAGGCGCCAGGTCCGGTTTCCTCGGCCGAGGACACCGTCCGGCGCACGTCCTCGGGCAGTCGTGCGTCCGGCGGGCCCTGCGCCTCGATCAGCACGTGCGGACCGGACGGGGCCGTAACCCACGCGGGCTCCTGCCGGACGATGCCCGCCTCGCGCACGGCGTACGTCTCGTCGGGCAGGCCTGCCAGGCGGCGCGGGTCGTGGTCGACGAACACCACCGAGCCGCCGGCCGCCGTCCGTTCGGCGACCGCGCGCTCCAGCTCGGCGCGGGCAGCGGTGTCCAGGCCGGTCCACGCCTCGTCCAGCACCAGCAGTTCCGGCTCCGCCAGCAGGGCCTGGGCGACCGCCACCTTCTGACTGCTGCCCTTGGACAGCCGGGCCATCGGCGTCTCGGCGTACGCGGCGGCCCCGAGGCGCTCCAGCCACTCCCCGGCGGCCCGGGCGGCCCCCTTCCGGGTCAGGCCGTGCACGGTGCCGAGGTGGGTGAGGTAGCCGGCGGCGGTGAAGGGCAGGGCGGGCGGGAACCGCTCGGGGACGTATGCCGTGCGCGGCCGGCCGGTGATCCGGCCCTCGCTCGGCGCGTCGATGCCGGCGAGCAGCCGCAGCAGCGTGGACTTGCCGCTGCCGTTGGCGCCCTCGACGCGGACGAGCCGGCCAGGAGCCACCGCCAGGTCGATGCCGCGCAGCACCCAGGGGCCTGTCAGACCGTAGCGGCGGCCCGCTTCGCGCAGGCACAGGTCGGGTCTCATGCGGCCATCCTGCACGATCTTCCGGCTGGCACACTGGGGTTCGTGAGCGAAAACCCGACGCCCGTGAGCGAGAGCGACAGTCCCTTCCGGTCCGAGCCCTCGGCGCGCGACGAGGCACCGCAGTTCGTGCTGCCGCTCGTCGTGCGGATCGAGCGGGCGGACCCGCCGGCGCGCACGGACGCACTGGAGACGGCGGCGCGGGCGGTGCTGACGATCCTGGCCGACGAACGGTCGGCCGGCGAGGGCGAGTGGGCCGGAGCCATGCGGGACTGGCAGGACGCCAGGATCCGCAAGGTCGTGCGGCGGGCACGCGGCGCCGAGTGGCGGCGGGCCGAGGCGCTGCCCGGCATCACGGTCACCGGCAAGGCCGCCGAGGTACGGGTCTTCCCGCCCGTCCCGCTGGACGGCTGGCCCAAGGATCTGGCCAGGCTCCAGGTCTCCGGCACCGACCTGGACGACCCCCGGCCGCCGGTGGACGCGGACCCCTCCGCCCCCGTGCTCTGGCTGAACCCGGACCTCGGCATGTCGGCCGGCAAGGCCATGGCACAGGCCGGCCACGCCGCCCAGCTGGCCTGGTGGGA
The DNA here is from genome assembly GCF_042262425.1 of Streptomyces sp. NPDC056373. NCBI lineage: Bacteria > Bacillati > Actinomycetota > Actinomycetes > Kitasatosporales > Streptomycetaceae > Streptomyces > Streptomyces sp. NPDC056373. The sequence goes on along the minus strand of NZ_JBHJPX010000014.1, from coordinate 171,991 downwards.
GCTGTCCGGCGAGGAGCGGGCCGCCTGGCACGAGGCGGGTTTCCCGCTCTCCGTCCGGACGGCCGACGCGGCCCGCTGGCCCGGACTCACCGGCAGCGGGCTGCCGTTGGTGCGCGACGCGGGGTTCACGGAGATCGCGCCCGGCTCGTGCACGGTGGTCGCGGACCACCCGGCGCTGCGCCGCGAGCCGCAGGGGGCCGGTCGCGCGGCGCCCACCCGTTCGGAGTAGCCGCGGGCGCGGCGGCCTGGGGCGAGTGCTCCAGTGGGGTTACCGGTCGGCCCGACTCCAGGAGGCAGCCATGACCAGCGCCGCGCCCCCTCCCCCCGCTCCGCCCGCCCCCGGCGACCGGACGCCCGGCGGCCCCGGCTCGGGCGGTTCCGGCGACCCGTGGGCGGCCGGGGGTCTGGCTCTCGGTGGCATCCTGATGGTCGTCTACGGCCTCTTCGCGGTGCTCCAGGGCATCGCGGCGATCGCCGGGGACGAGGTGTACACGAGCTTCGGCCAGTACTCCTTCGCGTTCGACCTGACCGCGTGGGGCTGGATCCACGTGATCGTCGGGGTGCTGGTGGTGGCCGCCGGGCTCGGCCTGTTCGCCGGAGCCGCCTGGGCCCGGGTCGTGAGCGCGGTCGTGGTCGGCCTGGCGCTCATCGCGAACTTCCTCTGGCTGCCGTACCAGCCGTTCTGGTCGATCATCATGATCGTGACCGGTCTGTTCGTCCTCTGGTCGGTGTTCAACTACCGCTCCGTCCGCCCGGTGTAGGGCCTCCCGCGTCAGGGCGGCGCTCGCGCTCCGTGACCACCGCGTGCATCCGGCGCGTCAGCGCGGTGGCCGCCGCGGTGAGGAAGACGAACGTGTAGACGATCTGGACGACGGTCACCATGCGGGCCTCCTGCCCGCGCGGGGTGATGTCGCCGTAGCCGACGGTCGCGAGCGTGACGACGGTGAAGTACAGCGCGTCGACCCGGGTGCTCAGGCCGGTGAACTGCCCCGGCTGCTGCGCGAGGGCGTAGTACCCGGACGAGAAGACCAGCACGGCCAGGCACATCAGCAACGAGATCATGATGCCCGACCGGGCCTGCGGCTTCTCCAGCACGACGTCGCGCACATGGCGCAGCAGCAGGGCGGCGACGAGTGTCAGGCACAGCACGAACAGCGGCCAGCCCAGCCAGGGGCGATCGGCGCCCAGGCCCTCCAGCGGCAACAGGAAATAGGCCGTGCCGCCCGCCACGAGCACGGCTCCGGCCCCGAACCGCAGCCGGCGGACGGCGGCCGCCCCGAACTCCTTCTCCCGCTTCCGCACGGGGCGGTGGGGCTGCTCGCTGCCTTCGGGCATAGGTCCGGTCTACGGCGTTTCGGACCGGGACGCGACCCCTGCGCCTCCGTCAGTGGGGGCGGCGGCCGGGCCCCCGAACCTCAAATGTTGCTCTGAAGGCGGGCCGTGCGGGGTTCGGGGGCGAGCGGCTGGGCCATACCCCCCTCACGTTCGAGGAACGGGCCGGGTGGAGGAGGGGACGATGGAGCGACTGGGGACGGGCATCGGGTGGCGACCGGAGATCGCGGACGCCGTGGAGCGGATGCCGGGGATCGACTGGGTCGAGGCGGTGGCCGAGAACGTCTGCCCCGGGCATCTGCCCGACTCCCTGCGGCGGCTGCGCGAGCGCGGCGTCACCGTGGTGCCGCACGGCGTCTCCCTCGGCCTCGGCGGCGCGGACCGGCCCGACGCCGGACGGCTGACGGCGCTGGCCGAGCGCGCCGAGGCGCTGGGCTCCCCACTGGTCACCGAGCACATCGCGTTCGTACGGGCGGGTGGGTCGCTGACCGCCTCCCCGCACCTGGAGGCGGGCCACCTGCTGCCCGTGCCACGGACCCGGGACGCCCTGGACGTCCTGTGCGAGAACGTGCGCATCGCGCAGGACGCGCTTCCGGTGCCGCTGGCCGTCGAGAACATCGCCGCGCTGGTCTGCTGGCCGGGCGAGGAGATGACGGAGGGCCAGTTCCTGTACGAACTCGCCGACCGCACGGGCGTCCGCCTCCTCATCGACGTGGCCAACCTGCACACCAACCACGTCAACCGCGGCGAGGACCCGTCCAAGGCCCTCGCCGAGCTGCCCCTGGAGGCCATCGCCTACGTCCACGTCGCCGGCGGCTTCGAACGCGACGGCGTCTGGCACGACAGCCACGCCCACCCCGTCCCCCGGCCGGTCCTCGACGTCCTGACGGACCTAGCCTCCCGGGTCGGTCCCCCGGGCGTCCTGTTGGAACGGGACGAGAACTTCCCGGAACCGGCGGAGCTGGAAGCCGAGTTGACCACGATCCGCCGGGCGTTGGAGTCGGGGGCGGTCGAACGCGTGAAGACGCAGCTGCGTGAACGGCGCGCCGAGGAACCGGCACCGGCCGGTTCCGGTGCGCGCTGCCATGAGACCGGGGCGGCCGGGGCGACACGGGGCGCCTCCGGCCCGCCCCATCAGGAAGGGGCGGGCGGGGTCGGGGAGGCCCGGCAGCGGCTCGGGCTGGCGCAGGCCGCGTTGCTGTCGGCGCTGGTCGCGGGCACCCCCGTGCCCGAGGGGTTCGACCGGGTGCGGATCGGTGTCCAGGCGCGGGCGCTCGCCGCGAAGCGGGCGGACGTCGTGGCGAAGGTCGCTCCCGAGTTGCCGGTGATCCTCGGGGACGGGTACCGCGCGGCGTTCCTCGGCTACGCCCAGACCCGTCCGATGACCGCGGGATACCGGCGCGACGCCCTCTCCTTCGCCGAGCACCTGCTGTCCGCCGGGCTCCCCGGGGACTCGCGGGCGCGGCGGGAGCTGCGGGAGTGGTGGCTGGAGCGGTCGGGCCCTGCCCCGCGCTCCCGGCGGCCCGGCCACCGCCTCGCCCGCGCCACGCGCAGGGTACTGCTGCGGCGGTGAGGCGCTGGGCCCGGTGCTTCCTCACCCCTCCCCTGCGGGGCCTGCGCCGGAGACCGAACCGGCCTTCTCCGGCACGGCATCACCCGCAGGGGCGTCGCCGCGGCCGTAGTGGTGCGTGGTGAACATGTAGAGCAGGCCGGTGCCCAGCACGACCGCGCCGCAGAGCAGCACGATCCAGTTCTCCCACCACGGCTTCTCCGGGGTGCGGGCCCAGCAGATGTTGATGATGGCGAAGATGCCGTAGGCCAGTGCCCCGATGTTCACCGCCGTGCCCCAGCGGCCCAGGGTGAACTCCCCCGCCGGACGCCAGCCCTTGAGCCGGGCGCGCAGCGCCGCCAGGACCACCATCTGGAACGAGGCGTAGATGCCGAGGATCGCGAAGGAGACGATGTTGGTGAGGGCGTCCTCGGAGGCCAGTGAGGCGAAGGCGATCAGCAGCGGCACCGCCGCGGAGACGAACAGCGCCCAGCTCGGCACCGCGCGGGCGTGGACGAAGCGCCGCAGCAGCCCGTGCCCGACGATCATCTCGTCGCGCGCGTAGGAGTAGATGAGCCGCCCGGCCGCGGCCTGGAGGCTGATCGTGCAGGACAGGAACGAGATCAGCACCACGGCCATCACCGCCCGCGCCCCGGCCGCGCCCATGGCGTCGTACAGCACGTCCACCACCGGGTCGGCCTGCTCCCCGGAGATGACCGCGTTGTAGTCGGTGACCGACAGCAGCAGCGACATGCAGGTGAACGTGGCCGCCGCGCCGCCGATGTAGATGGTGCGGCGCATCGCCCTGGGGATGACGCGGCCCGGGTGCTCGACCTCCTCGGCGGTGTCGCCGCACGCCTCGAAGCCGTAGTACTGGTAGAAGCCGATGATGGCGGCCCCCAGGAACACCGGCAGGTAGGAGCCGTTCCCCTCGGTGCCGTAGGTGTCGAAGATGACGCCGATGTTGTGGTGGCGGTGCGTGGACAGCAGGTAGATGCCGACGACGAGGGCGCCGATGAGTTCTCCGGCGAATCCGATGACGGCGGCCGCCGACAGGGCCTTGGTGCCCATGTAGTTGATGAGGACGGCGATGACGATCAGGACGGCGGTGCACAGCACAGTGGTGTGCACGGTGGGGTCGAAGCCGAAGAGGATGGCGATGTAGGGCCCGGCCCCGTAGGCGACCGAGGTGATGGTCACCAGCAGCGCCCACATGTACACCCAGCCGGTCATCCACGCCCAGCGCTTGCCCCACAGCCGTCGCGCCCACGGGTAGACACCACCGGCGATGGGGTACTGCGCGACGACCTCGCCGAAGATCAGCGCGACCAGGAACTGGCCGCAGCCGGCGAGCACGAACGCCCAGATCATCGGTGGGCCGCCCTCGGCGAGCGCGGTGCCGAAGAGGGTGTAGGTGCTCACCACCGGGGAGAGATAGGTGAAGCCGAGGGCGAAGTTGGCCCAGGGGCCCATGTCCTTGCGGAACTCGGAGCCGGGCTCCCCCGACGGGACGCCGGACGCCGGTGCGGGAGGTGGTGTGCCGGTCACGGCCGGGACCTCCGTCCCGCGGTGATCAGGTCGGCGGCCCGTTCGGCGGCGAGCAGCACGGTCACCATCGGGTTGATCGTGGGCATCGTCGGGAACACCGACGCGTCGACGATCCGCACCCCGTCGAAGCCCCGGAGTCTCAGCTCGGGGTCGCAGACGGCCAAGGGGTCGTCCGCGGCGCCCATGCGGCAGGTGCCGGCCGGATGGTAGACGGTGTGGGCGGCGCGGCGGCCGTACTCCGACAGGTCGGCGTCGGAGACGACGTCCGGGCCGGGCGCCACCTCGCGGACGAGCCAGTCCCGCAGCGGCTCGGTCGCGGCGACCTCGCGCGCCACCTTCAGACCGTCCACGATGGTGCGCTCGTCGTGGCCCTCGGGGTCGGTGAAGTACCGGAAGTCCAGGGCGGGGTGCTCGGCGGGGTTGTTGCTGCGCAGCCACATGCGGCCTGTGGAGCGGGCCCGCGGCACGTTCGGCGTCATGCAGACCCCGTGGCGCGGTACGGGGTAGCCGAGGCGTTCGGTGTTGACCGTGAACGGCACCTGGTAGAAGTGGAACATCAGGTCTGGGCGCGGCCCGCTCTTGTCGCGGCGCAGGAACAGGCCGGCGTCGGAGTCCATCGCGGAGTTGGGCGGCAGCGGTCCCGCGGTCTCCCAGACGATCACCGACTCGGGGTGGTCCAGCAGGTTCTCCCCGACGCCGGGCAGGTCGGCCCGTACCGCGATGCCCAGGGCGCGCAGGTCGTCGGCCGGTCCGATGCCGGAGAGCATCAGCAGGCGCGGGGTGTCGATGGCGCCCGCGCACAGCAGGAGTTCGCGCTCGGCGCGCACGGTGGCGGGTTCGCCGTCGGCGCCCCGGACGGCGACCCGGGTGAGCCGGCCCGCCGCGTCGGGGAGCAGCCGGTGGGCCCAGGTCTCCAGTTTCAGCGTGAGGTTGGGCCGGTCCAGCACCGGGTGGAGGTAGGCGACGGACGCGGAGGAGCGCAGGTTGCCCTCCGGCTGGTAGGCCAGCGAGAAGAAGCCGGTGCCGTCGGCGAAGGGTTCGGCGTTGAAGTCGTCGACGACGGGGACGCCGAGGGCCCGGGAGGCCGCGGTGACGAAGTCCCGGGCGATGGGGTTGCGGTCGGCCTCGGCCACCGGGACGATCTGCGTGAGCAGCCGGTCGCGGTAGGGCAGGATCGTCGCCGGGTCCCAGCCGGAGCAGCCGTGGCCGACCCAGTCCTCGAGGTCCTGCGGCAGCGGCAGGAAGCTGATCAGGGTGTTGTGCGAGGAGCAGCCGCCGAGCACGCGGGCCCGGGAGTGCAGGATGTGCGAGTTGCCGCGCGGCTGCTCGACGGTGGTGTAGCCGTAGTCGAACTCCGAGTCGAGCAGGTTGATCCAGTTGCGCAGGCGCAGGATGCGCTCGTCGCCGACATCACTGGGGCCGCCCTCGATGACGCAGACGCGGCAGTCGGGGTCCTCGCTCAGCCGGGCGGCGAGCACGCAGCCGGCGGTGCCGCCGCCGACGATGACGTAGTCGTAGGCGGACTCGTCGCCGTGCGCGGGAGTGGTGGCCATGCGGTGCCTTTCTTCGGTGGCCTGTGCGTGGCGGGCAAAAGGCCCTTCATCGGTGGTCGTGCGTCGCGAGCGAACGGCCTTTCATCGGTGGCCGTGCGTCGCGAGCGGACGGCCCTTCATCGGTGGCCGTGCGTCGCGAGCGGACGGCCCTTCATCGGTGGTCGTGCGTCGCGAGCGGACGGCCCTGTGTCGACGGCTTGTGCGCCGCGGGCCGAATCCGCGGGCGGGCAGCCCCGCTTCGGCACGTCGTGGATCGGGTCGGCCGGCCATGGAGGTGGTGCCGGTGGGCCGGCGCCGGTCAGCCCTTGAACCAGCCGGAGGGGGCGGGGGCGAGGTTCTGGTAGATGTGCTTGGCCTCCTGGTACTCGCGCAGTCCCGTGGGACCGAGTTCGCGCCCGACGCCCGAGCGGCCGAAGCCGCCCCACTCGGCCTGCGGTACGTAGGGGTGGAAGTCGTTGATCCACACGGTTCCGTGCCGCAGCCGCTGTGCGACGCGCTGGGCGCGGCTCGCGTCCGAGGTCCACACGCCGCCGGCCAGGCCGTAGCGGGTGTCGTTGGCCAGTTCCACCGCCTCGTCCTCGCCGCGGAAGCGCTCGACGGTGACCACCGGGCCGAAGACCTCCTCCTGCACGATGCGCATGGACCGGTCGCAGTCGGCGAAGATCGTCGGCAGCAGGAAGAACCCGCGGGCGAGGGCCGGGTCGTCGGGGCGGATGCCGCCGGTGACGAGCCGGGCACCCTCCTTCTTGGCCACGGCGATGTAGCCCTCGACCTTCTCGCGGTGCTCGGCGGAGCTGAGCGGGCCGCTCTCGGTGCCCTCCTCCAGGCCGTTGCCGAGCCGGATGGCCCGGGCGCGCTCGGCGTAGGCCTCGACGAACCGGTCGTGCAGCGCGTCCTCGACGAGCAGGCGCGAACCGGCCGAGCAGACCTGCCCGGAGTGCAGGAAGGCGGCGTCCAGGGCGTAGTCGACGGCGGCGTCGAAGTCGGCGTCCGCGAAGACGATGTTGGGGTTCTTGCCGCCCAGTTCCAGGGCGATGTTGCGGGGTCCCTCGGCGGCGGCGACCATGATGGCCCGGCCGGTGTGCAGGCCGCCGGTGAAGGAGACCAGATCGACGTCGGGGTGGCTGGTCAGGGCCGCACCGACGGTCGCCCCGGAGCCCAGCACGAGGTTGGCGACGCCGGGTGGGGCGCCGGCCTCCTCGATGAGCCGGATCATGGCGATCGTGGTGAGGGGCGTGGTCTCGCTGGGCTTCAGGACGAAGGTGTTGCCGGCGGCCAGGGCCGGGGCGACCTTCCAGGAGGCCTGCAGCAGCGGGTAGTTCCAGGGGGCGATGAGCGCGCACACGCCGACCGGCTGGTAGACGACGCGGCTGAGGACGTCCGGGCCGACGTCGACGACCCGGCCGCCGTCCTTGCCCGCGAGTTCGGCGAAGTAGCGGAAGGCGTTCGCCACGTCCTCCACGTCGATGCGGGACTCGGTGAGCGTCTTGCCGGTGTCGAGCGTCTCGGTGCGGGCGATGTCCTCACGGTCGCGCAGCAGCAGGTCGTGGACGCGCAGCAGGAGGTCGGCCCGACGGCGGGAGGGGGCGTTCGCCCAGTCCTCCTCGGCGAAGGCGCGCCGGGCGGCGCGCACGGCGCGGTCGACGTCGGTGGCGTCGGCCTCGTCGACGGTGGTGACGACCGAGGCGTCGTAGGGGTTGACCACCTCACGCCGGCCACCGGCCACCGCCTGCGTCCACTCGCCGTCGATGTACAGCTCACCCACCGCGGGCCCTCCTTCGCGTCCGGCCGGAGCCCGATCGGCTCGACGATCAGCAACATGGCCCATCGGGCGGGCGGCGGCCACGGGGCACACCGCCGCGACGGTGTCCGGGCGGCCCAGAGGACCCGGGTGGGCTAGTCGCCAGGCTCCAGGTCTGCGCACGCGAGGGCGCCGGGGCCGACGCCCGGCTCGCACGCCCGGGAGGCACCAGATGCTTCATGCCGACGCATCTCGGTCCATCACCCCTTTTGCGTACCGCATTTGTCCCCGGCCACCGGCCCGGGACGCCGCCGAGCTGAAGCGGAACGTCACATACCGACAACACTCCGTCCGGATCGTGAACGAGGCATGGTGTTTTCGGGAGCGTGTCACATACAAACAACATATGCTCTGGGTTCTTTTCCTGCTGGCGGCCTGGGCCGTGGCCGGCACGGCGTGCACGCGCCTGTGCCTGGCCGCCGTACGCGCCGCGGCCGTGGACGCGGACACCGGTCCGGGTCGTGAACTCACGTTGTACGAGGCCGCGTTCCTCTCCGGCGGCCCCCGCCGGGTCGCCGACGTCACACTGGTCGCGATGGCCCGTCAGCGCCGGCTGCTCCTGGCGCACACCGGCTGGGCGACGGTCGTCGACCCGCGCGGGCGGGACGAGATGGAGCGGTCGGTGATAGGAGCCATCGGGCCGGAGGGGCAGTCCCGGATCGCGCCGGTGCGGTCCACGGCCGCCGCGGCCGACGCGGTGCGCGGGATCGCCGAAGGGCTGGTGCGCGCGGGGCTCGCGGTGCCGGACAGTGCCCGTACGACGGTCGCGACGGCCGTCCGGCAGGTCCGCGTGGCAGCCGTCGCCGTCCTGGGGCTGGGCGTGGCCGCGCTGCTGACGCCGGCTCCGCCGGACATGCCGCGGCATCTGGTCGCCCTGTGGTTCGCGCTGCCGCTCACCCTGACCCTGAGCTGCCTGGCCGTCGCGCGGGTCGAGATCCACCCCTACTCGCACTGGGCCTCCCCGGCCGGGCGGCAGTTGCTCGGCACGCTGACCCGGACCGCGGACGGCACCGCCGACGACCGCACGTACCTCACCTCGGTGGCCGTGCGCGGCGTCAGCGCGATCGGCGAACCGGACCTGCGCGCCGCGTTCGCACACCGCGGCTCGCACGACTGACCGACCGGGACAGGCGCACAAGGGGCATGCGGCCCGACACCGGCGGACGGTGCTTGCCTTCCTCCCTCACCGAACGAAACATCCCTTTGGTCGCCACCGTGCACCGAAGGGATACGCATGAGAGCCGTCCTCCTCTACTCGGCCGCCGGGTCCTTGCTGCTGAGCACCCTCACCGCGGCCCCGGGCACCGAGGACCCGACGGGTGCGGCGGAGCGGCGCGGCACCGCCGTGGCGGCCGCCCGGGCCGAAGCCGCCGGTGTCGACTTCGGCCCCTGCCCCGACGCGCAGGACCTGCCCGGCAGCATGCAGTGCGCATCGGTGCGCGTCCCGCTGGACTACGCCCGCCCGGACGGCGAGCAGATCGAACTCTCCGTCAGCAGGGTCCGGGCCACGGGGAAGGACCCGCACCACGCGAAGCGGACGGTCGGGCGGCAGGGCGCCCTGGTCCACAACCCGGGCGGCCCGGGCGCCACCGGCCTGTACTTCCCGCTCATCGGCCTGCTCCCCGAGTGGAAGCGGATCGCGGCCGCGTACGACCTCGTCGGCTACGCCCCGCGCGGGGTCGGCCGTTCGGCGCCGCTGTCGTGCACGGACCCGAAGCGGTTCTTCGAGAGGCCCTCGCAGGCACCGGCCCACCCCTCGGAGTCGTACAAGAAGGAGCGCATCGCGCGGGCGAAGGCGTACGCGCGCGGCTGCGCCGAGCGCGTGGGCGGCGCCCTGCGGCACTACCACTCCCTCAACAACGCCCGCGACCTCGACGTGTTGCGTGCCGCGCTCGGCGAGGAGCGGCTGACCTTCATGGGCTCCTCGTACGGAACGTACTTCGGTGCCCTGTACGCGACGATGTTCCCCTCGCACGTGCGCCGGATGGTGTTCGACTCGGTGGTCCACCCCGGCCCCCGCCGGATCTGGTACCGCAACAACCTCGCCCAGTCGGCGGCGTTCGAGCGCCGCTGGTCGGACTTCCGGACCTGGGTCGCCCGCCACCACGACGTGTACGGGCTGGGCTCGACCGCGCGGGAGGTGCTGCGCAGCTACCAGCGGGCGAGCGCGCGGCTGGCCGCCGAGCCGGCGGGCGGGAAGGTCGGACCGGGTGAGTTGCAGGGGGCCTTCCTGCAGGCCGGGTACTACGACGACCAGTGGCCGCACCGCGCGCACGCGCTGTCGGCGTACCTCAGGGGTGACCCGAAGCCCCTGGTCGAACAGGCGGAACGGCAACCGGAGGCGGCGGCCGAAGCGGAGAACTCACGGGCGGCGTACCTGGCCGTCGAGTGCAACGACGCCCCCTGGCCCACGGACTGGACGGTGTGGGACCGGGACAACACCCGGCTGGCGCGGATGGCGCCCTTCGAGACCTGGGACAACGTGTGGACGAACCTGCCGTGCGCCTACTGGCGGGCGCCCCGGCAGCGACCGCTCGATGTCGGCGCCGGGCCGGGCGAGCTGCCGCCGACGCTGATCCTGGCCGCCGAGCGGGACGCCGCCACCCCCTACGACGGCGCCCTCGACCTCCACGGCCGTCTGGCGGGCTCGGTCCTGGTGACGGAACGGGACGCCGGATCCCACGGGCTGGCCGGCGGCCCCAGCGCCTGCGTCAACGACCACCTGGAGGCATACCTGCTGGAAGGGCGGCTGCCGGGACGACGCACGGACTGCGCCCCGCACACCGAGCCGAAACCGACCGCCCCGGCCACCGAGCCGGGACCGACCGCCCCGCACTCCGAGCCGGGACCGACGGCCCCGCACCGAGCCGGGGCCGGGGCCCACGGAGGCGTCCGCTGACTCAGGCCAGCGAGGCGACCAGCTCGGCGATGTCCTTGCGGCGGCCCGTGTAGAACGGCACCTCCTCGCGCACGTGCATACGGGCCTCCGAGGCACGCAGGTGACGCATGAGGTCGACGATGCGGTACAGCTCGTCGGCCTCGAAGGCGAGGATCCACTCGTAGTCGCCGAGGGAGAACGAAGCGACGGTGTTGGCGCGCACGTCGGGGTAGCCACGGGCCATCTTGCCGTGGTCGGCGAGCATGCGGCGGCGGTCCTCGTCGGGCAGCAGGTACCAGTCGTAGGAGCGCACGAAGGGGTAGACGCTGACGTAGTTGCGGGGCGTCTCGTCGGCGAGGAACGCCGGGATGTGCGCGCGGTTGAACTCGGCGGGGCGGTGCAGCGCCATGTTCGACCAGACGGGCTCCAGGGCGCGGCCCAGCTTGGTGCGGCGGAAGAGGTTGTACGCCTCCTGCAGCGCGTCGCTGGTCTCCGCGTGCCACCAGATCATGAGGTCGGCGTCGGCGCGCAGGCCCGAGACGTCGTAGGTTCCGCGAATGGTCACGTCCTTGGCGGCGAGCTGGTCGAACAGCTCCTGGACCTCGTCGGCGTACCCGGCGCGGTCCTCGGGGAGGACGTCCTTCAGCTTGAAGACGGACCAGAGCGTGTAGCGGATGACCTCGTTGAGGTCCTTGGCCAGCTTGCCCTTGTTCGGGATCCTGCCGGACTCGGGGGTAGGGGCGTCGTTGCTCATGGCCTCATTCTCCCGCTCCGCCGTGCAGGCTCTGCACCGGGTGGGCGGTGAGCTCCTGCACAGCGACCGGGGCACCGTGGATCCGGTCGACGGCGGCGTACGCGCTCGCGATGCAGGCGGGGATGCCGACGCCGTCGTACGCGGCGCCGCAGACGGCGAGGCCGGGGAGGCGGGCGATGTGCTCGCGGATGCGGGCCACGCGCGCGTGATGGCCGACGGGGTACTGGGGCAGGCCGTCGTCCCAGCGGGTGACGTGGGTGGCGACGGGTGTGGCGTCGAGGCCGGTCGCGGCCTTCAGGTCCTGCCGGGAGACGTCGGCCAGCTCGCTGTCGTCGCGCTCGAGGATCTCCGTCTCGCCGTACCGCCCGACGGAGGTGCGCAGGACGACCAGATCGGGGTTCTCGTCGGCGATCCAGCCCCATTTCTGCGAGGCGAAGGTGGACGCCTTGATGGTCCGTCCGTCGACCGGCGGCACGAGGAAGCCGCTGCCGTCGGGCAGGGCCGTCTCCGCACGGCGGTAGGCGAGGGTGACCAGGGCCATGGAGGCGTACTCCACGCCGTCGAGCTCGGCGGCGGCCCCGGGGTTCTCGGCGCGCAGCAGCCGGGCGGCCGCGGCGGCCGGCGCGGCGACGACCACGGCGTCCGCGAGCCACTCGCGCTCACCGGAGACGACGTGCCAGCCGCCCTCGGGGGTGCGGCGCAGCCCGGTCACGGACGTCCCCGTGAGGATCTCGCCCCCGCGGGCCCGGACCGAGTCCGCCACCGCGAGGGGCAGGGTGCCGATGCCGCCCTGGATGCCCATGAAGACCGGACCGGTCTGCTGAGCGGCGGCCGCCTTGGCCTGGAGCTCGCGGACCCCTGCCGTCAGGGAGGTGTGGGTCCGGGCCACCTGGAAGAGCTGCGGAACGGCCGAACGCATGGAGATGCGGTACGCGTCGCCCGCGTACACCCCGCCCAGCATGGGCTCCAGCAGGCGGTCGACGACCTCGCGGCCGAGACGCCGCGCCACGTACTCCCCGACCGCCACGTCGTCGCCGACCTCGGTACGGGGCAGCTCGGCGTCGCGCCCGATGCGGGCGAGGCCCTCCTCGGACACCACGCCGGCCAGGGCGGACGCGGTGCCGGGCACGCCCATCACATGCCCCTTGGGGAAGGGGCGCAGGGCGCCGCGGGTCCACAGCGAGGCCGTCGCCGTGGCCGGTGGCCGGAGGCGGTCGGCGAGGCCCACCTCGCGGGCGAGGGCCACGGCCTCGGGGCGGCGGGCCAGCATCGACTCGGCGCCGAGGTCCACCCGCGCGCCCGCGACCTCCCCGGGCAGCAGCTTGCCGCCGACCCGGCCGGAGGCCTCCAGCACGGTCACCCGCGCCCCGCGGTCCAGCAGCCGGTGCGCGGCCGCCAGCCCCGCGATGCCCGCCCCGACGACGACGACCCGCCCTTGCACTTCGCGCATGCCCCCAGCTTCTCAGACCCCTCCGGCAGCGCCGCCGCGCCCCGGTGTCCTTCACGAGTTCCGACCGTGACCGCATCGGAACCGTCCCGGGCCAAACGATCGGCGCCTGTCCGGCGTCGAAGAAGCGTCAGCAGAATCGACCCCCGGGGGATGCCCGCATGCGCACACGACGACCCGTACGACACCCCGTCCCGGCCCTGTCCGCGCTCCTGCTCGCGGCCGCCCTCGCCCTCACGGGGTGCAGCGCCGGGGACGACGCCTCGGGCGGCAGCGGCTCCGCCGCCGACAAGGGGGCGGCCGGCAGTGCCGTCTCGGGGGAGGCCGCCCCGGGCGGCACCGGAAGCGACGCCAAGGCCACGGCGCCGCCGAAGCTCACCCCGAACCACATCATCCGCACGGCCTCCCTGACCGTGCAGGTCAAGGACGTCCCGAAGGCACTGGACCAGGCCCGCACCGGCGTGGAGAACGCGGGCGGCTACGTCGGCAACGAGACGACCACCCGGGACTCCGAGGGCCGTGAGCGGACCCGGGTCGTGCTGCGCGTGCCCGTCGAGAAGTACGACGAGGTCCTCGCCGGGCTGGAGGGCTCCGGCAAGCTCCTCGACCGCAGCGCGAAGGCCGAGGACGTCACCGACCAGGTCGTGGACGTGGAGAGCCGGATCAGGACGCAGCGCGCCAGCGTGGCCCGGATCCGCGAGCTGATGGACCAGGCCACCAAACTCAGCGACGTGGTGACCCTGGAGGGCGAGCTGAGCACCCGCCAGGCCGACCTGGAGGCACTGCTCGCCCGGCAGAAGTCACTGAAGGACCGCACCAGCCTGGCCACCATCACCCTGTCGCTGTCCGAGACCCCGGTGAAGAAGGAGGCGAAGGACGGAGACCCGGGGTTCGTGGACGCGCTGGCGGGCGGCTGGAGCGCCTTCGTGACGATGCTGCGCTGGCTCGCGGTGGCCTTCGGCGCGGTCCTGCCGTTCGCGGCGGTGGCCGCGCTGCTCGTCTGGCTGTGGCTGCGCGTCGTACGTCCCCGTCTGCCGCGCCGCCCCGCGCCCGCGCCCACGGCGACCGCGCTGGGCCCGCTGCCCACGGCCCGGCCGGCGCCGGAGTCCGCGCAGCCGGGAAGGCCGGGTGAACGGGACTGAAATGCCCTGCTCCCGTAGCGTGTTCGCATGGACAAGAGCCGTGCACGGGAGCGACTGGTCGTCATCGGCGGTGACGCCGCGGGCATGTCCGCGGCGTCCCAGGCGCGCCGCCGGAAGGGCCCCGGCGAACTGGAGATCGTGGCGTTCGAACGGGGCCACTTCACGTCGTACTCGGCGTGCGGCATTCCCTACTGGGTCGGCGGCGACGTCACCGACCGGGACGAGCTCGTCGCCCGCACTCCCGAGGAGCACCGCGCCCGGGACATCGACCTGCGCCTGCGCACCGAGGTGACGGAACTCGACCTCGACGGGCAGCGGGTACGCACGCGTGACGTCGACTCCGGCGAGGAGTCCTGGACGTCGTACGACAAGCTCGTGATCGCCACCGGCGCCCGGCCGATCCGGCCCGACATGCCCGGGGTGGACGCGGCCGGGGTGCACGGGGTGCAGACACTGGACGACGGCCAGGCGCTCCTCGACACGCTGGAGGGCACCCGGGGCCGCCGCGCGGTGGTGGTCGGGGCCGGCTACATCGGCGTGGAGATGGCCGAGGCGCTCATCAAGCGCGGCTACCGGGTGACGGTCGTCAACCGCGGCAGCGAGCCCATGTCGACCCTCGACCCCGACATGGGCCGTCTGGTGCACGAGGCCATGGAGGGCCTGGGCATCACGATGGTGAACGACGCCGAGGTCACGAAGATCCTCACCGGTGACGACGGGCGGGTCAGAGCGGTGGCCACGCAGGAGGGCGAGTACCCGGCGGACGTCGTCGTGCTCGGCATCGGCGTCCGCCCCGAGACGGCCCTCGCGAAGGCCGCCGGTCTCCCCCTCGGCCCGCACGGCGGTCTCCTCACGGACCGCTCGATGCGGGTGCGCGGCCAGGAGAACATCTGGTCCGGCGGCGACTGCGTCGAGGTCCTCGACCTGGTCTCGGGCCAGGAGCGGCACATCCCGCTCGGCACGCACGCCAACAAGCACGGCCAGGTCATCGGCACCAACGCCGGCGGCGGCTACGCCACCTTCCCGGGCGTGGTCGGCACGGCGGTCAGCAAGGTCTGCGACCTGGAGATCGCCCGCACGGGCCTGCGCGAGAAGGACGCCCACAGCGTCGGGCTCCGCTTCGAGTCGGTCACCATCGAGTCGACCAGCCGCGCGGGCTACTACCCGAACGCCTCCCCCATGACGGTCAAGATGCTCGCCGAGCACGGCACGGGCCGCCTCCTCGGCGTCCAGATCGTCGGCCGGGAGGGCGCGGGCAAGCGGGTCGACATCGCCGCGGTCGCCCTCACGGCGGGCATGACGGCGGAACAGATGACGGCCCTGGACCTCGGCTACGCACCCCCGTTCTCCCCGGTCTGGGACCCGGTCCTGGTGGCGGCCCGCAAGGCGTCGGTGAAGGTGCGCCGTTCCTTGTGACCCGGGGCGGGATCGTGCCCTGAGGGGCGCGGGGCTGTATATGTGCGGCTCCGCCGCGTGGGCGCGAACGGCCACGACGGGCCGGCACCCGGCAACGCACCCGCACCCCTACGGCGAATCCCTTACGCCGTCCCCGCCGTACCGGTGATCCGGTCGATGGCCTGACGGGCCTGCTCCGCCGGCGGCCGCGACGGCAAGGACGACACCGACGCCGGCGCGGCCGTCACCGCCGGCGGCTGCTCCCCCGCCGGCTTCGCGTGCGACGCCACGCGGGTCGACCGCAACCGGTGGCTCACCGCCTCCTCCAGCGTCACGGGCCGCCGCAACTGGGTGGCCAGCCGCCCCGCCTCCTGGCCGAGGCGGGCCACGTCCTCCCAGGGCAGCCGCACCACCAGCGTCAGCTCCGCCTCACCGTCGGGCAGGGCGTGCATCGCGGGGGTCACTCGGTCGTTCATCGCCTGTTCCTCACGTCGGCCCCGCGACCCGCCTTCCCCGCGCCGCGGGCGGTTGCCGACACATACGCACGCGCGTCCGGCCGCGTTCACCGAAGCGGCCGGCCGGTGACCGGGCGTCAGCGCGCGGTCAGCGTGTGCACGTGCTCCACGAGCCGCGTCAGGGCGTCCGGGTCGGTGGACGGCATGACGCCGTGGCCGAGGTTGAAGACATGGCCCTCGAGGTTCTTCGCCGAGTCCAGGACCTCGCGGGTCTTGGCCTCGACGGCCTCCGTCGGGGCGAACAGCACGGTCGGGTCGAGGTTGCCCTGGAGGGCCTTGCCGGGGCCGACCCGGCGGGCGGCCTCGTCCATCGGGACACGCCAGTCGACGCCCACGACGTCCGCGCCGGCCTCGCCCATGAGGCCCAGCAGCTCGCCGGTGCCGACGCCGAAGTGGATGCGCGGGACGCCGTACCCGGCGACGGCCTCGAACACCTTCGCGGAGGCCGGCAGCACCGAGCGGCGGTAGTCGACGGGGGCGAGCGCACCGGCCCAGGAGTCGAACAGCTGGACCGCCGAGGCGCCCGCCTCGATCTGCACCTTCAGGAACGCGGCGGTGATGTCCGAAAGCCGGTCGAGCAGGTCGGCCCACAGCTCGGGGTCGCCGTACATCATCGCCTTGGCGTTCTCGTACGTGCGGGACGGGCCGCCCTCGACGAGGTAGCTGGCGAGGGTGAAGGGGGCGCCGGCGAAGCCGATGAGGGGCGTGGCGCCGAGCTCGCGGGTGAGCAGGCCGATGGCCTCGGTGACGTAGGAGACGTCCTCGGGGGTCAGGTCGCGCAGCTGCGCGAGGTCCTCCCGGGTGCGGATCGGGCGCTCGACGACCGGGCCGACGCCGGGCTTGATGTCGAGGTCGATGCCGATGGCCTTGAGCGGGACGACGATGTCGCTGAAGTAGATGGCCGCGTCCACGCCGTGCCGGCGCACCGGCTGGAGCGTGATCTCGGTGACCAGGTCGGGCCGCATGCAGGACTCGAGCATCCCGATGCCCTCGCGCACCTTGCGGTACTCCGGCAGTGAGCGCCCGGCCTGCCGCATGAACCACACGGGCGTGTGCGGCACGGGCTCGCGCCGGCAGGCCTTGAGGAAGGCGGAGTCGTATGCGGCGGACGGCTGCTGGGCCCGAGGGGCGTCGTTGGCACTCACGGGGCCAAGTTTCGCACGCCGCCGAACGGCGTGATTCAGCCCCTGGGCAGGCGCGGGGTGTCTAGCCCGGCACCCGGGCTCCGGTCCCCGTAATCTTCCCGCATGGCTGCGGCTCAGGGACGACTGTCGGACGGCGCTGGCGGAATGGACGAAGCGAAGGACACCGAGAACGACCGGCGGGAGGCGGACTCCGCCCCGCTGCCCTTCCGGGCCGCCGTCGACGCGCTCAAGGCGGCGCGGCTGCGGCCCCAGATCGAGGTCGAGCCGACGCCCCCGCCGAGGCGGCTCGCTCCTCACAGCTACGCGCTGGAGGCGGCGGTGGTCGACGGCGACCAGGATCTGGCCGACGGCCGGCTGGTGCTGCTGCACGACCCTGCCGGGCACGACGCCTGGCGGGGCACCTTCCGGCTGGTGACGCTGGTGCGTGCCGAGCTGGAGCCGGAGATGGCGGCGGACCCGCTGCTGCCGGAGGTGTGCTGGTCCTGGCTGACCGGCGCGCTCCAGGCACGCGGACTGACCTACGGTGAGCCGAGCGGCACGGTCACGCGGGCGAGCTCCCACTACTTCGGCGGGCTCTCCGCGCGCCCGGCCGCCTCGCAGATCGAGATCCGCGCGTCGTGGACGCCGCGCGAGGGCCTGGGCGGGGTCCCGGACACGGCCGCGCACCTGGCGGCCTGGTGCGATCTGCTCGCCCAGATCGCGGGGCTGCCTCCGGCCGTTCCCGGCGACGCGTCGGTGGTGACGCTGCCCCAGCGGCGAGGACCGCAGTCCCGCTGACCGGTCCCTGACCTCCCCGATCTCCCTCTGACCGCCCCGCACTGATCGACCTTGTGCGGGGCGGTCAACCATGTCCGGTCGACGATCACACCTGAGTACCCCTCTTGGCCGAATCACTTTGTCGATACGGCCACTTTCGACCGCGTATCGACGCAGACCGAAACCGTTCGACCTTCGAATGATCGACCGCGTGTCCGAATTGCACGGATTGTTATCACCGATTCGTGATCATTCTCTAAAGGCGGACGGGTTCGGTGCCGAAGACGACTGTGACCTTGAAAGCACGGTTCGTCCCGGCTTCACCCCCCACGAGCCGGCCCCGTCCCGCACCCCAGGAGGCCTGGTGTCCGTTCTCCTCGAGCAGCCCGCAAGCCTGGTCGCCTACCGCCCGAACAAGCCGACCGCCATGGTGGTCGTGGCCGACCCGCGCGTCCGCTCCACCGTCACCCGCCATCTGTGGGCGCTCGGTGTGCGCGACGTCATCGAGGCCTCGTCCATCGCGGAGGCTCGTCCCCGCATCGGCAACCCCCGCGACATCTGTGTCGCAGACGTCCACCTGCCGGACGGCTCCGGCCTCACGCTGCTGTCGGAGACCCGCGCCGCGGGCTGGCCCAACGGGCTCGCCCTCTCCGCCGCCGACGACATCGGCGCCGTGCGCAACGCACTCGCCGGCGGCGTGAAGGGTTACGTCGTCACCGGCACCCGTACCAACGTCGGGCTCCCCACCCGGCCGGGCGCCGCCCCCATCGGCGCCGCCGCCGCGCGACTGCACCGCCGCCCCCCGGGCGCCCCGAGCCACCCGGGCGGCTACCGCGAACTGTCCGGCCGCGAGGTCGAGGTGCTGCGGCTGGTCGCGGAGGGCCAGTCGAACAAGGCGATCGGCGTCTCGATGGGCCTGTCCGCCCTGACCGTCAAGAGCCACCTCGCCCGCATCGCCCGCAAGCTCGGCACGGGCGACCGCGCCGGCATGGTCGCGGTGGCGCTGCGGACCGGGATCATCCACTGACCCGATCCGCCGTGCCCCTTCGTGATCATCTCCTCACGTGACGCGGGACCGGCCGCCGGCCCCGTTCACGTCCCTCACGGTTCGTGAACCCGCCGCTTCCCCGACATGACTGGTTTGCGACCCCCGAGCGCCCGCCGACGGAACGTTCCGTCGGCGGGCGCTGTCCATACATGGATACCCTTGACATGTGACCGACGCCCACGACACCGCAGCAGACAGCTCACTGCGAACCACCGGAGGCGCCCCTCCGGACGACGGCGGATCTTCTGCTACGGAGGCGCCGATCCCTCTGCTGGAACCGCGTGAGGGCATTCCGCCCGTCATCGCGGACGAGACCGCCCTGGCCCGGGTGATCGCCGCCTTCGCGGCGGGGTCCGGCCCCGTCGCCGTCGACGCCGAACGCGCGTCCGGCTACCGCTACGGGCAGCGCGCCTACCTCGTGCAACTGCGCCGCGAGGGTGCCGGCACGGCCCTGATCGACCCCGTCGCCTGCCCCGACCTGTCCGCCCTCGGTGACGCCCTGTCCGGCGTCGAGTGGGTGCTGCACGCCGCCACCCAGGACCTGCCGTGCCTGCGCGAGATAGGCATGGTGCCCACCCGGCTGTTCGACACGGAGCTGGCCGGGCGGCTCGCCGGGTTCCCCCGGGTCGGCCTCGGCGCGATGGTCGAGAGCGTGCTGGGCTTCGTCCTGGAGAAGGGCCACTCCGCCGTCGACTGGTCGACCCGGCCCCTGCCCGAGCCCTGGCTGCGCTACGCGGCGCTGGACGTCGAACTGCTCGTCGACCTGCGCGACGCGCTGGAGAAGGAGCTGGACCGGCAGGGAAAGCTCGAATGGGCCCGCCAGGAGTTCGACGCGATCGCCTCGGCCCCGCCGCCCGAGCCCCGCAAGGACCCGTGGCGGCGTACGTCCGGCATGCACAAGGTGCGCCGGCGGCGGCAGCTGGCCGTCGTTCGGGAACTGTGGCAGACCCGGGACCGGATCGCGCAGCGGCGGGACGTGTCGCCGGGCAAGGTGCTCGGGGACGCGGCCATCGTCGAGGCCGCGCTGGCGGTTCCGGCCAATGTGCAGGCGCTGGCCGCGCTGAACGGTTTCGGCCACCGCGTCGGCAAGCGGCAGCTGGAGCAGTGGCAGGCGGCGGTGGACCGGGCGAAGGCGCTGAGCGAGGCGCAGCTGCCGCAGCCGGGGCAGCCGGTCGCCGGCCCTCCGCCGCCGCGCGCCTGGGCCGACAAGGACCCCGCGGCCGCGGCGCGGTTGTCCGCGGCCAGGGCCGGGGTGACGGCGCTGGCCGAGCAGCTGACCATGCCGCAGGAGAACCTGATCACGCCGGACACGGTGCGGCGGGTGTGCTGGGAGCCTCCGGCGGTGGTCGACGCCGAGTCGGTGGCCGCCGCCCTGGCCGGGCACGGGGCCCGGCCGTGGCAGGTGGAGCAGGTGACGCCGGTGCTCGTGGAGGCGCTGTCCGGCAAGGAGGCGTAGCCGCCGTGACCGTCCTCGTCGTACGGCGGCTGCGAGTCGCGTGTGGCTGTTCGCGGCCACGCGGCGGAGCCGCACATCGGCACAGCCCCGCGCCCCTGAACGAAGGGCGTCTACTTCGTGGCACCCCGGGTGAAGCCGTTGTAGATGAAGCGCTGGAGGAACAGGAAGACCACCAGGGTCGGGACGATCACCAGGATCGCTCCGGCCGAGATCGTCTCCCAGTGGGCGCCGAAGGGGCCCTTGAAGCGGAACAGCGACGTCGAGATCACGCCAAGATCTTCGGAGGGCATGTAGAGGAAGGGGATGTAGAAGTCGTTGTAGACGGTGATCCCCTTCACGATCACGACCGTCGCGATCGCCGGCTTCAGCAACGGGAAGATGATCTTGCGGTAGACCGTGAACGCGTTGGCGCCGTCGAGGCGGGCCGACTCGTCCAGTGAGACCGGGATGGACCGGACGAACTGCAGGAAGATGTAGATCGAGACGATGTCCGTGCCCATGTACAGGACGATCGGCGCCCACAGGCTGTCGAACATGCCGAAGCTGTTGACGATCTGGAAGGTGGCCACCTGAGTGGTCACACCGGGGACCAGCGCGGCGACCAGGAACAGGGCCAGGACCGCCTTGCGGAAGCGGAACCGGAAGCGGTCGATGGCGTAGGCCGTCATCGAGCCGATGAGGACCGTGCCGCCGATCGCGACGACCAGGATGATCGCCGTGTTGCCGAAGGCCGAGAGCATCCGGCCGCCCTGGAACGCCGTCACGTAGTTGTGGAAGTTCAGCGGGTCCTCAGGTAGCGCGAGCGCTCCGCTGCCGTCGGCCATCTCCCGCTCGGACTTGAGCGAGGTCAGGAACACCGCGGCGAGCGGGAGCAGGACCACCGCGGTCGCGGCGATCAGCGACAGGTGCACGAGGACGCGGGTCACCGCACGGCGGGTCATACGAGGTCCACCTTGTCGTCGGGGGCGAGGCGCCGCTGCACCCAGGTCACCGCCAGGACGATCAGCAACAGCACGAGCGCGGCCGCCGAGGCCAGCCCCGTCTTGTTGAACTGGAACGCCAGCTTCACGGTCTGGATCACGAACGTCTCGGTGCCGGTCGCGCCGCCCGTCATGATGTACGGGATCTCGAAGACCGACAGGGAGCCCGAGATCGAGAGGATCACGGTGAGGGACAGCACCGGCTTGATGCCCGGCGCGATGATGTACCGGAACTGGTGCCAGCGGTTCGCGCCGTCCAGCTCGGCCGCCTCGTACAGCTCCCCCGGAATCGACTGGATCGCGCCGAGGAACAGCACGAAGTTCAGGCCCAGATAGCGCCAGACGGAGACGCCCGCCAGGGACGTGTTCGCCGACTCCGGGGTGCCCAGCCAGGCCCGGTCGCTCTCCACGCCGAACAGGCTCAGCACCGAGTCGAGGGTGCCGCCGTCCTGGAAGAAGTAGAGGAAGACGAACCCGATCGCCACCCCGTTGATCAGGTACGGGAAGAACAGCACGCCCTTGAAGAAGTTCCGGAAGCGCACGTCGAAGCTGAGGATCGTGGCGAACCAGAGCGCGGCCACGATCTGGATCACGGACGCCGCCAGGTAGTAGCCGCTGACCCAGAAGACCTCGAACAGCTCGGAACGGGTGAAGAGTTCGGCGTAGTTCTCGGCGCCCGTGTAGTTCAGCTCGGGGCTCACCCCGTCCCAGTCGGTGAAGCTGTACGCGACCATGTTGGCGATCGGCGCGTAGGTGAAGACGACCAGGAGAGTGAGCGGGGCGAGCAGGAAGAGCCAGGGGGTGGCCCCGCGCCACAGACGTGCCGGGCGCGGGGCGGGGGCCGGAGCCGGGGCGGCGGCCGCCTTCGCGGCGGCCTGGACGGCCGCCGTCTCGGTGGTGCCCGTCATCAGGACCCCAGCGACTTCTGCGTCTCGGTCCACTTCTCGCCGAGGCCGTCCAGGAAGTCGTCCGGGTCGCCCTTCCTGGCGCCGCGGGCCATGTCGACGAGTTCCTGGCGGTAGTCGGGCTTGTTGATGCCGACCTCGGACTGGTTGTCGATGCTCTTCACCTCGGCGCCCTTGCTGTCGTCGAGTTCGAGCAGCTTGACGCCCGCCTCCTCGTACGGCTTCAGGACATCGGGAAGCGGGGCGTCCTTCAGCGGGGACAGCGCCAGGTTGTCCTGCGCGTAGCCGGACTTCTCGGTGAACCAGTCGATCCAGGCGCGGGCGGCCTCCTTGTGCGAGGAGTTGATGTTGACGGCCTGGTTGTAGTCGGGGGACGTCACGGCGCAGAACGTGCCGTCCTTCTGGGCGGGGAAGGGCATGAACCCGATGTCGTCCGGGTCGGCGCCGGCCTGCTTCGCCGCGCCCTGCATCTGGATGACCGCCCAGGAGCCGAGCCACATGGTGGCGATCTCGCCCTTGGCCAGCTTGGGCTTGGACGCCTCCCAGTTGGTGGTGGTCGGGTCCTTCTCGACGAGCCCCTCGTGCACGATGTCGTACAGCAGGGTGTCCGCCACGCGCAGGTCGGCTCCCTCGGCCCAGGGGTTGCCCTCGGCGAGGCGGGTCGTGGCCTGATCGTCACAGCCGACCGAGCCGTTGACGCCCGTCCACTGGCTGAGCGGCCATTTGTCCTTGAAGTTGGTGTAGTAGGGGACCGCGTCGGTCTTCGACTTGATCGCCTTGAGGCCGGCGAGGAACTGGGCCGGTGTCGTGGGCCATTGCGTGACCCCGGCCTCTCTCCAGACCTTCTTGTTGTAGATGAACCCCGGAAGTGCGCCCAGCGGGCTCTGGCCGTAGACCTTGCCGCCGACGCTCGTGAAGTCCGTGAAGCGGTACTTCTTGCCGCGCTCCGCCTCGCTGCCCAGCGAGGCGAAGAACCTGGGGTAGTCCTTCTTCTCGATCACCGAGGGGATCATGAGGACGTCCCCGTAGTTCTCCGTGTTCATACGGATCTTGACTTCGCCCTCGTAGTCGGTGATGCCGTCGAACTCGACCTTCACCTTGGGGTACGTCCGGTTGAACTCGGCGGCGTACTTCTTCATCGTCCCGTCCTGCACTAGGTCGGTGCGGTGGGTGAGGACGGTGATGGTTCCGCCGACCTTGGCGGGATCGTCCGGCGCCTCGGCGTCGGCGCCCTCGGAGGAGCTTCCGGTGCCGGTGCAGCCGGAGGCCAGCAGGGCGGCGCCCGCGGCGAGGGCGAGGAGGGTACGGCGGTTCATGTGCATCAGCTCCGTTCGCGGAGGGGAACTCGGGACGGACGAGCACGTGCGGTATGGCTGGTTCGGAACTCTGACAGTGCGCACTCAACCGGTAAAGTCCCAATCCCGCCAACGATGCGAAACCGACACACGACTCTTCACTGGACCGGTTAAGGGAGTGCGCATGCTGGAGGCCACACCGCTCGGCGACGGCTGGATCCTGCGGCACGACTCGGACGGACTGCCGGCCGGTGTGCCGGGGTGCGTGCACACCGACCTGATGTCGGCCGGGGTGATCCCGGACCCGTTCCTCGGCCGGAACGAGACCGAGGTGGCCTGGGTGGGGCGCCGGGACTGGACCTACGAGCGGGAACTCGTGGGCTCGTCCGCGCAGGAGCAGACCGACCTGGTCTTCGACGGGCTCGACACCGTCGCCGAGATCTCCCTGGACGGGCGGCCGCTGGGGAAGGTGCGCAACATGCACCGGTCCTACCGGTTCGACGTGACGGGGCTGTCCGGGCGGCTGTCCGTGCGGTTCGTCTCGGCGTACGCCGAGGCCGAGGCGGTGCGGGGCCGGGTCGGCGAGCGCCCCGCCGCCTACGCCGAGCCCTACCAGTACCTGCGCAAGATGGCCTGCTCCTTCGGCTGGGACTGGGGGCCCACCCTGGTGACGGCCGGGATCTGGCGGCCGGTGCGCCTGGAGCACTGGTCGACGGCCCGGATCGCCCGGGTGCGCCCGCTGGTCACCGTCGAGGAGGGCACGGGCGTCGTCGAGCTGGTCGTGGACGTCGAGCGGACCCGGGTCGAGGCACCGCTCGCCGTGGAGGCGACCGTCGCGGGAGTGCGGGCCCGGGCCGAGATCGAGGGAGCGGGCGGGGCCGTACGGCTGCGGGTGCCGGGCGCACGGCTGTGGTGGCCGCGCGGCTACGGCGAACAGCCGCTCTACGAAGTCGAGTTGAAGCTGCTGCACGGCGAGGAGCCGCTGGACGTGTGGCGGCGGCGGGTCGGCTTCCGGACCGTGGAGCTGGACCGGCGGCCCGACGCGCACGGCACCGGCTTCACCCTCGTCGTCAACGGCGAGCGGCTCTTCGCGCGGGGCGTCAACTGGATCCCCGACGACGTCTTCCCCTCCCGGATCACCCGCGAGCGCTACCGGGAACGGCTGGAGCAGGCGGCCGGCGCCGGCGTCGACCTCGTCCGGATCTGGGGCGGCGGGATCTACGAGAGCGAGGACTTCTACGACGCCTGCGACGAACTGGGCCTGCTGGTCTGGCAGGACTTCCCGTTCGCCTGCGCGGCCTACCCGGAGGAGCAGCCGCTGCGCGGCGAGGTGGAGGCCGAGGCGCGGGAGAACGTCGTACGGCTGATGCCGCATCCGTCGCTCGTGCTGTGGAACGGCAACAACGAGAACCTGTGGGGGTTCCGCGACTGGGAGTGGGAGCCGCGGCTGGCCGGGGACTCCTGGGGGGAGGGGTACTACCTGGGTGTGCTGCCGCGCGTGGTGGCCGAGCTGGACCCGACCCGGCCGTACACGGCGGGCAGCCCCTGGTCCGGGTCGTGGGAGCACCACCCGAACGACCCGGCGCACGGCACCCACCACTCGTGGGAGGTGTGGAACCGGGAGGACTACGCGGACTACCGGCTGAGCGTGCCGCGCTTCGTCGCCGAGTTCGGCTGGCAGGCCCCGCCCGCGTACAGCACGCTGCGCCGGGCCCTGCCCGGGGAGGAGCTCGCGCCCGGCTCCCCCGGCGTGCTGCACCACCAGAAGGCCGACGACGGCAACGGCAAGCTGGAGCGGGGGCTCCAGCGGCATTTCACCGTGCCGGAGGGCGACTTCGACCGGTGGCACTACCTGATGCAGCTCAACCAGGCACGGGCGGTCGCGGCCGGGATCGAGCACTGGCGGGCGCACTGGCCGGTGTGCGCGGGCACGATTCTCTGGCAGCTCAACGACTGCTGGCCGGTGACGTCCTGGGCGGCGATCGACGGGGACGGCCGGGAGAAGCCGCTGTACCACGAGCTGAGGCGGCTGTACGCGGACCGGCTGCTGACGATCCTGGCGGTGGACGGCGGCGTGGAGCTGGCCGCCGTGAACCAGGCGGCCGGGGACTGGGCGGGGGCGCTGACCCTGCGGCGGATGTCCGTCGAGGGCGAGGTGCTGGGGCAGGCGGAGGTGGAGCTGGCGGCCGGGGCGCGCAGCGTGGCCCGGGTGGACGTGCCGCGCGAGCTGACGCCCCTCGGGCCGAAGGAGTTCCTGGTCGCGGACGCGGACGGCGGCGCGGGCGCCGGTGCGGGCGCGGGCGCCGGTGCGGGCGCGGGGAGGCTGCGGGCGCTGCATTTCCCCGTGCCCGACCGTGAAGTCCCCTACCCGGCCCCGCGGTTCGAGGTCGCGCTCGCCCCGGGCGGCATCACCGTGACCGCCCGCACCCTGGTCCGGGACCTGCTGCTCCAGGCCGACCGGCTGGAGCCGGGGGCGCGGGCCGACCGGGGGCTGGTCACCCTGCTGCCGGGCGAAGAGGTGACCATCGGGGTGCGCGGCTGGAAGACTCCGGACGCGGAGACCGCCCGTTCGGCCCTGTACTGCGTGGAGCCCACCCGATGACGGCAACGCCGACCCCTCGCGTCACCATCAAGGACGTCGCCGCGCGCGCCGGTGTGTCCAAGGGTGCCGTGTCCCTCGCCTTCAACCACAAGCCCGGGCTCGCGGAGGCCACCCGGGACCGGATCTTCCGGGCGGCGCGCGAACTGGGCTGGGCGCCGAGTCTCACGGCACGGACCCTGGCCGGATCGCGAGTGGACGTGGTGGGCCTGGCGGTGTGCCGGCCCGCGCGGGTCCTGGGGCTCGAGCCCTGGTACATGGAGTTCGTCTCCGGCGTGGAGAGTGTGCTGGCCGAACACTCCAGCTCGTTGCTGCTGAGGCTGGTACGGAACATGGACGAGGAGGTGGGCGTCCAGGAGGCGTGGTGGCGGGCGCGGCAGATCGGCGGGTCCATCCTCGTCGACTTCCGGGCGGACGACCCTCGGGCGGGCATGGCGCAGCGCCTCGGGATGCCCGCGGTCGCCGTCGGGCATCCTTCGCTGACCGGGGGGCTCACGTCGGTGTGGACGGACGACGCCACGGCCGTGACGGAGGCGGTGCGATATCTGGCCGCCCTCGGGCACCGGCGGATCGCCCGGGTGGGCGGGGCGGCGGACCTCGGGCACACGGCGATCCGGACGGCGGCGTTCGACGAGGCGGCGGGGGCGCTGGCGCTGGCCGGGGCATGGCAGGTCGCGACGGACTTCTCGGGGGACGCGGGGGCGCGGGCGACCCGCTCGCTGCTGACCGCGGCACCCGCCGACCGGCCGACGGCGATCGTGTACGACAACGACATCATGGCCGTGGCGGGGTTGTCGGTGGCGGCGGAGATGGGGCTGCGGGTGCCGGAGGACGTGTCGCTGCTGGCCTGGGACGACTCGCAGCTGTGCCGGCTGACGCATCCGACGCTTTCGGCCATGAGCCATGACGTGCATGGGTTCGGAGCGGAGGTGGCCCGGACGTTGTTCTCGGTGATCGCCGGGGGTGAGGGTGGGTCGCATCCTGTGCCGACCCCTGTGCTGACGCCTCGGGGGTCGACTGCGCCGCCTCGGTAGGGACCGTGCGAGGGTGCGGGTGGTCGTGGGTTGCTCGCGCAGTTCCCCGCGCCCCTGAAAAGCAGGGCGCTGCCCTCATGGGGTGTGACCTTCGCCGCTCCGCCTGCCAGGGGTGTGCAGTCACGTTACTCATAAGTAGCATGGGCCTGAGCGCGCGCTCAGCGCATCGCAGCAGCAATGCAGATCCTGACCCTGGAGGAGAGCCATCGTGCCTCGTACCGTCAGGGACGTCGTCTTCGTCGACGGCGTCCGCACCCCGTTCGGCAAGGCGGGCCCGAAGGGCATCTACCACGAGACCCGTGCCGACGACCTCGTCGTGAAGGCGATCCGGGAGCTGCTGCGCCGCAACCCCGGACTCGACCCGAAGAAGATCGACGAGGTCGCCATCGCCGCGACCACGCAGATCGGTGACCAGGGCCTGACCATCGGCCGCACCGCCGGGATCCTCGCGGGTCTCCCGCAGTCCGTACCGGGCTACTCCATCGACCGCATGTGCGCCGGCGCCCTGACGGCCGTGACCTCGGTCGCCGGTTCCGTCGCCTTCGGCGCCTACGACATCGCCATCGCGGGCGGTGTCGAGCACATGGGCCGCCACCCCATGGGCGAGGGCGTGGACCCGAACCCGCGGTTCGTCTCCGAGAAGCTGGTCGACGAGTCGGCCCTGTTCATGGGCATGACCGCGGAGAACCTGCACGACCGCTACCCGCAGATCACCAAGCAGCGCGCCGACGAGTACGCCGTGCGCTCCCAGGAGAAGGCCGCCAAGGCGTACGCCAACGGCAAGATCCAGGCCGACCTGGTGCCGGTCTCGGTCCGCCGCACCTCCCCCGAGGCCGGTGAGACGGGCTGGGGCCTGGTCACCGCCGACGAGCCGATGCGCCCGGGCACGACCCTGGAGAACCTCTCCGGCCTGAAGACCCCGTTCCGTGTGCACGGCCGGGTCACCGCTGGTAACGCGGCCGGTCTGAACGACGGCGCCACCGCCTCGCTCATCGCCTCCGAGGACTTCGCGCGCGAGCACGACCTCCCCGTGAAGATGCGCCTGGTCTCCTACTCCTTCGTGGGCGTCGAGCCGGAGGTCATGGGCTACGGCCCGATCCCGGCGACGGAGAAGGCGCTGGCCCAGGCCGGCCTGTCGATCTCCGACATCGGCCTGTTCGAGATCAACGAGGCCTTCGCCGTCCAGGTCCTGGCCTTCCTGGACCACTACGGCATCGCCGACGACGACGAGCGCGTCAACCAGTACGGCGGTGCCATCGCCTTCGGCCACCCGCTGGCCTCCTCCGGCGTCCGCCTGATGACGCAGCTGGCCCGCCAGTTCGAGGAGCAGCCGCACGTCCGCTACGGCCTGACCACCATGTGCGTCGGCTTCGGCATGGGCGCGACGGTCATCTGGGAGAACCCGCACTTCGAGGGGGACAAGTGAGCACCACCGCCGAGCTTCTCAAGCAGGCTTCCGAGCTGTTCCCGGACGAGGTCGTCACAGTTGCGCACGTACGCCACTTCGACCTCCCCCTCGGTGCCGGGCGCTTCGCCCTGATCACCCTGGACAACGGCCACGACCACACCAAGCCGACCACCTTCGGCCCGGCCTCGCTGGCGAACCTGAACGCCGCGATCGACCAGGTCGAGAAGGAGGCGGCGGACGGCGAGATCATCGGCGTCGGCATCACCGGCAAGCCGTTCATCTTCGCGGTCGGCGCCGACCTCAAGGGCGTGGAGATCCTCAAGGAGTACGAGCACGCCCTCGCCATCGGCAAGG
The DNA here is from genome assembly GCF_042262425.1 of Streptomyces sp. NPDC056373. NCBI lineage: Bacteria > Bacillati > Actinomycetota > Actinomycetes > Kitasatosporales > Streptomycetaceae > Streptomyces > Streptomyces sp. NPDC056373. The sequence continues at coordinate 143,097 of NZ_JBHJPX010000014.1, read as the reverse complement.
GCGGCCACGAGGTCTTCAAGCGGCTGTCCGAGCTGGCCGTGCCGACCTTCGCGTACTACAACGGCGCCGCGATGGGCGGCGGTGTCGAGGTCGGTCTGCACTGCACCTACCGCACCGTGTCCGCGGCCCTGCCGGCGTTCTCGCTGCCCGAGGTCTTCCTCGGTCTGGTCCCGGGCTGGGGCGGCTGCGCCCTGCTGCCGAACCTGATCGGCCCCGAGAAGGCCGTCTCGGTGATCATCGAGAACAGCCTCAACCAGAACAGGCAGCTCAAGGGCAAGCAGGTCTACGAGCTCGGGATCGCCGACGCGATCTTCGAGGGCGCGGACTTCCTGGAGCAGTCGCTGATCTGGACCGCCGCCGTCCTCAAGGGCGAGCTGGAGATCGAGCGCCCGGTGATCGACCGCGGCGAGGCCTGGGACCAGGCCGTCGCCAAGGGCCGCTTCATCGCGGACTCCAAGGTGCACGGCGCCGCCCCGGCCGCCTACCGCGCCCTGGACATCATCGCCGCCGCCAAGGACGGCGACCTCCAGCAGGGCTACGACGCCGAGGACAAGGCCCTCGCCGACCTCATCATGGGCGGCGAACTGCGCTCCGGCATCTACGCCTTCAACCTGGTGCAGAAGCGCGGCAAGCGCCCGGCCGGCGCCCCGGACAAGAACCTGGCCCGCCCGGTCACCAAGGTCGGTGTCGTCGGCGCCGGCCTGATGGCCAGCCAGCTCGCGCTGCTGTTCCTGCGCCGCCTGGAGGTCCCGGTCGTCCTCACGGACATCGACCAGGAGCGCGTCGACAAGGGCGTGGGCTACGTCCACGCCGAGATCGACAAGCTGCTCGGCAAGGGCCGCATCAACCAGGACAAGGCCAACCGCCTCAAGGCGCTGGTGTCCGGTGTGCTGGACAAGGCCGAGGGCTTCTCGGACGCCGACTTCGTCATCGAGGCGGTCTTCGAGGAGATCGGCGTCAAGCAGCAGGTGTTCGCGGAGGTCGAGGCGGTCGCCCCGGCGCACGCCATCTTCGCCACCAACACCTCCTCCCTCTCCGTCTCGGAGATGGCGTCGAAGCTGAAGCACCCCGAGCGGGTCGTCGGCTTCCACTTCTTCAACCCGGTCGCGGTCCTGCCGCTGCTGGAGATCGTCCGCGGCGAGAAGACCGACGACGCCTCCCTCGCCACGGCCTTCGCCGTCGCCAAGAAGCTGAAGAAGACCGCGGTCCTCACCAAGGACGCCCCGGCGTTCGTCGTGAACCGCATCCTGACCCGCTTCATGGGCGAGATCCAGAACATCATCGACGAGGGCACCCCCGTCGAGGTCGCCGAGAAGGGCGTCGAGCCGCTCGGTCTGCCGATGTCGCCGCTGGTCCTGCTGGAGCTCGTCGGCCCGGCGATCGGTCTGCACGTCTCGGAGACGCTCAACCGGGCCTTCCCGGACCGCTTCACGGTCTCCCCGAACCTCGCGGCCGTCGTCAAGGCGGGCAAGCGCGGCTTCTACGTCTACGACAGCGGCAAGCCGGAGCTGGACCCCGAGGTCGCCGCGCTGCTGAAGCAGGGCGACACCGTCCTGACGGAGGAGCAGGTCCGCGACCGCGTGCTCGACGCGGTGGCGCAGGAGATCGGCATCATGCTCGACGAGGGCGTCGTCGCCGAGGCGCAGGACATCGACCTGTGCCTCATCACGGGCGCCGGCTGGCCCTTCCACCTGGGCGGCATCACGCCGTACCTGGACCGCGAGGGTGTCTCCGAGCGCGTGAACGGCAAAAGGTTCCTGGCGCAGGGCGTCGCGAGCGTCCCGGCGTGACGCGTAACCCCTGAAGGGGGCGGGCGTACGGGTGACAACCCGTGCACCCGCCCCCCTTTTTTTTGCGGCAAGGGGGCCGGCTTCACTTCCCGCAGGCGGTCAGAGCTCCCGCCAGGCCTCCAGAGCGAGCCCCGGCTCGTCCTTGCGACGGGTGAGCAGTACGGTCCCCGTCGAGGGCGACAGGGAGGCCGCGACGACCTCCCCGTGCTCGTCGAGGGCCACCGACACGACGGCGTCGGAAGGCAGCCGGGGGCCGGACTCGGTCCACCAGGCACCGGCCGACTCCTGCTCGGTCGGATAGGCGGCGAAGGCGACCCGGCCGCTCGCCGACCGCTGGGCGAGCACGGTGCAGTCGTACCCCTCTATGACGCACCGGACGGCGGAGACCGGCCCCGGCCCGGCCGACGCCAGCAGGGTCACCGGCTTCTCACCGGGACGCCAGGTGCACAGATCGCCGGAGCCGTCGGTGAAGAAGAGGGTGGTGTGCTCGGCGGACGTGGCGAGCGCGCGCAGGGTTCCGGGACGCACGGGAGTCTCGACGCCCTCGGTCCGCACCGGCTTCCTGCCGTCCGACTCCTGGCGCCAGCGCAGGATCCCGCCGGGTGCGCAGGCGTACAGCCCGACCAGCCCCGACTCACCGGTGACGGCCGCCAACTCCCCCTCGACGTCACGCCCTTCGAGGTCCAGCCAGCCTCCCCAGCCGCCCTTCACCTTCTGGTTGCGCAGGCTGACTCCGCCGTTCCCGTTGCGGACGAACACATACCCGCGCCCCGCCCCGTCCACGGTCACGGCGGGCGGCCCCGTACGGTCGCCCTTCTTGTCCGGGTGGCCGATGGGAGTCCAGTCCAGGGGCGCCAGGTGGGGGCGGAAGTGCGTGGAGTGCACGAGCCCGGACTCGCCCGGGGCGGTGGGCCGCCAGGCCGCCAGATGTGCGTAGCCGTCGGCGCCCTGTCCGACCGCCGCCACCGGGTGCAGCTTCTGGGCACCGCCGACCGTTCGCGGGTCGTCCTCCCAGGGACCTCCGGGGCCGAGCTCCGCCCGGCACAGGACGGCTTCGCCGGAGGGCAGATACACGGTGAGGCGGCCGTCGCGGCCGCGGATGAGCCAGTCGCCGTTCACCAGTTCACTTTATGCGGCCGACCGGTCCCGGCGCGCGCCCGCCCGCCCCCGCCCCGGCCCATCTCCCGTGCGACCCTGGCCACATGAACGCCAACGTGCCTGTCCTGGTCGTCGTCGACGCCGCGAACGTCGTCGGTTCGGTGCCGGACGGTTGGTGGCGGGACCGCCGTGGTGCGGCGGAACGACTGCGCGACCGCTTGGCGTCGGAAGGAGTTCCGGCCGTCGCCGGCCCGGCGGAGATCGTCCTGGTGGTGGAGGGGGCGGCGCGCGGGGTCGAATCCGTACCAGGGGTACGGGTGTCGTCCGCCCCGGGCAGCGGAGACGACCACATCGTCGAGGTCGTGGCCTCGGCCGGTGAGCGTCCGGTCCTGGTGATCACAGCGGACCGGGAGCTGCGGAGGAGGGTCGGGGAGCTGGGGGCCGAGGTGGCGGGACCGCGTTCGGTTCGTCCGTAGGGCGCTGGGCGTGGAGCCGGGGCCGGGTGGGTGCGCAGCCCGGCGGAGCGGGGTGCCTCCCCCAGCGGCACGCATGCCCGCAGCTAAGGGCGGCTGCCCCCACGCACCCGCACCCGCCGTCGGACGCAAGGGGACGTGTCGGGGGGTGTCCGCCCGCAGCGGTTGTCGCGTCAACGAACAGTCAGTCGGCACGCAACCCCATCGCGACGTTCCGAGGACGGACACCCCCCGACGCGGCCCCGACCCCCACCCCGCGCAAGGCGAAAGCGGCGCACCCCCACCCCGCGAGAGCCATACGGCCAGTCAGCCGCAGCCGCTTACGGCGTGCCACCCCCCACGCCCGGCTGCTCCTCTCCCGCCTCGCGGGGGGCGAGGCGGCTGTGGGTGCGGCCGTACAGGAAGTAGACGAGGAACCCGACGACCATCCAGATGGCGAAGCGGACCCACGTCTCGGCCGGCAGATTGATCATCAGCCACAGCGACGCACACACCGACAGGATCGGAAGGACCGGCACCCACGGCGTCCGGAACGACCGAGGCAGGTCGGGCCGGGTCCTGCGAAGGATGATCACACCGATCGCGACGACCACGAACGCGAACAGCGTGCCGATGTTCACCAGCGCGGCGAGCTCCGTCAGCGGCGTGAACCCGGCGAGGATCGCGATGATCACGCCGAGCAGGATGGTCGGCCGGTGCGGCGTCTTGAACCGCGGGTGGACGTGCGAGAAGAACCGCGGCAGCAGCCCGTCCCGGCTCATCGCGAAGAACACCCGGGTCTGCCCGAGCAGCAGGATCATGCACACCGTCGTCAGGCCGACCGCGGCGCCGAAGCTGATGAAGCCGGCGAACCACGGATGCCCCGTGGACTTGAAGGCATCGGCGAGCGGCGCGTCCACATCCAGTTTCGTGTAGTGCTCCATGCCGGTGACGACGATCGACACGAGGACGTACAACGTCGTGCAGATGATGAGGGAGCCGATGATGCCGCGCGGCATGTCCCGCTGCGGGTTCTTCGTCTCCTCCGCGGCCGTGGCCACGACGTCGAACCCGATGAAGGCGAAGAACACGACCGAGGCCGCGGTGAAGATGCCCATCACACCGAAGTTGGAGGGCGCCCAGCCGAACATCAGCTGGATCAGCGGCGAGTCCAGACTGGACCCGGCCTCCACGGGCTTCGCCTTCGGGATGAACGGGTCGTAGTTCTTCCCCTCGATGAAGAACGCACCGGCGACGATCACGACGAGGACGACCGTCACCTTGATGGCGACGACGAGCGAGGTGATCCGCGCGGACAGCTTCATGCCGACCACGAGGATGGCGGTGAGGACGAGAACCAGCGCGGCGGCGAGGATGTCGAAGCCGAAGACGTCGGCGCCCTCCCGGCTGCCCAGGGCCGCCGGCATCGTCCAGCCCGCATTGTCCAGGAGCGACTGGATGTAGCCGGACCAGCCGACGGCCACCACCGCCGTGCCCAACGCGAACTCCAGGACCAGGTCCCAGCCGATGATCCAGGCGGGAAGCTCCCCGAGCGAGGCGTACGAGAACGTGTAGGCGGACCCGGCGACCGGAACCGTGGAGGCGAACTCGGCGTAACAGAGCGCGGCCAGCGCACAGGCGACGCCGGCCGTCACGAACGCCAGGGCCACCGCGGGCCCCGCGTTGTCCTTGGCGACTGTGCCGGTGAGGACGAAGATGCCGGTGCCGATGATCACGCCGACGCCGAAGACGGTCAGATCCAGCGCGGACAAGGACTTCTTGAGCGCGTGCTCCGGCTCCTCGGTGTCGCTGATGGACTGCTCGACCTTCTTCGTCCGGAAGAGGGTACTGCTCACGGGGTACCTCCCACGCTTGTCGTCCTCGACATGATCGAGAGGTGGCACCATCCGTATGCCCCGGCACGGCCCAATTCACGCCAATGGGCCGGTTTCGCCACCCTCATGGTGGGAAAACCGGCCCATCACGAACCGCTTCGGCCCCGTCGGCCGCCTCGGCGGTCTCGGCGGTCTCGGCGGTCTCGGCGGTCTCGGCGACCTCGGCCCCGTCAGTCGCGCGCCGCGTCCACCGCGCTGCGCTCGGTGGGGGTGCCCCCGCTCGAGCGGAGCCGAGAGTGGGGGAGCCCGTCCAGCTTGGCGACCAGCCCGGTCACCTGCCGGGCGATGTCCGGCGCGGTGAGCCCGATCTCGGCGAGGACCTCGGCCCGCGAGGCGTGGTCGAGGAAGCGCGGCGGGATGCCGAAGTCCCGCAGCGGCACATCCACACCCGCGTCACGCAGCGCCTGCGCGATCGCCGAGCCGACACCACCGACCCGGCTGTTGTCCTCCACGGTGACGACCACACGGTGCTGCTCGGCGAGCGGGGCCATGGCCTCGTCGACGGGCTTGACCCAGCGCGGGTCGACGACGGTCGTGGAGATGCCCTGCTTGTCGAGCAGGCCGGCGATCTCCAGGCACATCGGCGCGAGGGCGCCGACGGAGACCAGCAGCACGTCCGGCCGGTCGCTGCCGGGCTCACGCAGCACGTCCATGCCGCCGACGCGCCGCACGGCGGGCACGGCGGGGCCGACGGCGCCCTTGGAGAAGCGGACCACGGTCGGCGCGTCGTCGACGGCGACGGCCTCGCGCAGCTGGGCGCGCACCTGGTCGGCGTCGCGCGGGGCGGCCAGCCGCAGACCGGGCACGACCTGCAGGATCGACATGTCCCACATGCCGTTGTGGGAGGCACCGTCGGTCCCGGTGACCCCGGCCCGGTCGAGCACGAAGGTGACGCCGCACTTGTGCAGGGCCACGTCCATCAGGACCTGGTCGAAGGCGCGGTTGAGGAACGTGGCGTAGACGGCGAACACCGGGTGCACGCCGCCCGTGGCCAGTCCGGCCGCGGAGACGGCGGCGTGCTGCTCGGCGATGCCGACGTCGTAGACCCGTTTCGGGAAGCGCTTGGCGAACTTGTCCAGGCCGACCGGCTGGAGCATCGCGGCCGTGATGGCGACGATGTCCTCGCGCTCCTCGCCGAGCTTGACCATCTCCTCGCCGAAGACGGAGGTCCAGTCGGCGCCGGAGCTGGCGATCGGCAGGCCCGTGTCGGGGTGGATCTTGCCGACGGCGTGGAAGCGGTCCGCCTCGTCCTGGAGGGCGGGCTGGTAGCCGCGGCCCTTCTCGGTGAGGCAGTGCACGATGACCGGCCCGCCGAACCGCTTGGCCTTGGCGAGCGCGGACTCCAGGGCTTCCAGGTCGTGCCCGTCGATCGGGCCGACGTACTTCAGGCCGAGGTCCTCGAACATGCCCTGCGGGGCGATGAAGTCCTTCAGGCCCTTCTTGGCGCCGTGCAGGGTGTCGTAGAGCGCCTGCCCGACGACGGGTGTGCGCTCCAGGACCTCCTTGGTGCGGGCGAGGAAGCGCTCGTAGCCGTCGGTGGTGCGCAGGGTCGCGAGGTGATTCGCGAGACCGCCGATGGTCGGCGCGTAGGAGCGCTCGTTGTCGTTGACGACGATGACGAGCGGGCGGTCCTTGGCGTCGGCGATGTTGTTCAGCGCCTCCCAGGCCATGCCACCGGTCAGCGCGCCGTCACCGATCACGGCCACGACGTGGTCGTCGCGCTCCATGATCTGGTTGGCCTTGGCGATGCCGTCGGCCCAGCCGAGGACGGTCGAGGCGTGCGAGTTCTCGATGACGTCGTGCTCGGACTCGCCTTGCGAGGGGTAGCCGGACAGGCCGCCCTTCATCTTCAGCTTCGAGAAGTCCTGGCGGCCGGTGAGCAGCTTGTGGACGTAGGACTGGTGGCCGGTGTCCCAGAGCACCTTGTCCTTGGGCGAGTCGAAGACCCGGTGCAGGGCGATGGTGAGCTCCACCACGCCGAGGTTGGGGCCGAGGTGACCGCCGGTCTTGGAGACCGCTTCGACAAGGAAGCTCCGGATCTCCTCCGCCAGCTGGTTCAGCTCCTCCAGGTTGAGCCGGTCCAGATCGCGCGGTCCCCTGATACGGGTCAGCAGCGGCACCCGTGCCTCCTTGCAGTAGAGCTGTTGCCGGGCTTGTCGAGTCTAATGTTCCGCCTGCGCGGGCGGCGCCGTGGCCTTGCGTCGTACGTCACGCGTTCGGCTCTACCCATGGTGCGCCACCTCTACGACACAGCTGTGCCCGGTACCTGAGAGGCACCGGGCACAGGTGGGTTCCCGGGCGTTACGCGCGCCCGGCCGTCTTCTGCGTCTTACGCGTGACGGCGTCGATCACGACCGTGGCCAACAGCACACCACCGGTGATCATGTACTGCACCGGGGAGGCGATGCCCTCCAGGGCGAGACCGTACTGGATGGACACGATCACCAGGACACCGAGCAGCGCGTTCCAGGTGCGTCCACGGCCACCGAACAGCGACGTGCCGCCGATGACGGCCGCGGCGATCGCGTTCATCAGCAGGTCACCGCCACCGGCACCCTGGTTGGCCGCGGCGATCTTGGAGGCGATGAACAGGCCGCCGACCGCGGCGAAGGTGCCGGAGATCGCGAACACCGAGATCCGGACCATCTCCACGTTGATGCCGGCACGGCGGGACGCCTCGACGCTGCCGCCGAGCGCGAACACCTTCCGGCCGTAGGAGGTACGGCGCAGCACGAAGTCCGTGACCAGCAGCACCACGATGAAGATCACCACGGCGAGCGGCAGGCCCTTGTACTGGTTGAAGACGGCGGCGACGGTGAAGGCGAGCACCGCCAGCAGCACGGTCCGCACGATGGTCTCGCTCAGCGGCCGCGACGGCACGCCCGCGGCCTCGCGGCGCCGGTTGCCGAGGAAGGAGCTGAGGAAGAACCCGGCGGTCACGACCGCGGCCAGACCGTAAGCGGCGGCCACGTCGGAGAAGTAGTAGCTGGTCAGCTGGACCACGACCCCGTCCGGGTCGAGGTTGATCGTGCCGTTGTCGCCGAGGATCTGGAGCATGAGGCCGTTCCAGAACAGCAGACCGGCCAGGGTGACGGCGAACGCGGGGACGCCGATCTTCGCGAAGAAGAAGCCGTGCAGCACGCCGGCGACGGTGCCGGTGAGGATGGCCAGCACGAAGGCGAGCCATTCGTTCATGCCGTTGGTGACGTTCAGCACCGCGAACGACGCACCCGCCACACCGGACACCGAACCGACCGACAGGTCGATCTCGCCGAGCAGCAGCACGAAGACGATGCCGACGGCGATCATGCCGGTGCCGACCATGGCGACGGACATGTCGGACAGGTTGCCCGCGGTGAGGAAGTTGGAGTTCAGGCTCGTGAAGATGAGCCAGATGATCGCCAGGCCGATGACGACCGGGATGGATCCCAGGTCACCGGACTTCATCTTCCGCTTGAACTCGGTGACGTAGCCCTTGAGGCCCTGCTCGCGCACCAGCAGCCGGGGGTCGACCACCGTGACGGCGGCCTTGGCCGCCTCGGGGTTCTCCACGACGTGGTCGTCCGGAGCCGCGGAGGTCTTGTCGATGCTCACTTGGAAACCTCCCCGTTCGTGCGCGCCGCACGGCGGGTCACTGCGTTGTCGGTGGCGCCGGTGATGGCGGAGATGATCTCTTCCTGCGAGGTCGACTTGACCTCGAAGACGCCGTTGTTGCGACCGAGGCGCAACACGGCGACCTTGTCCGCGACGGCCTTCACATCGGCCATGTTGTGGCTGATGAGGATCACGGCGTGGCCGCGCTCGCGCAGCCGCTCGACCAGGTCGAGGACCTGCGCGGTCTGCTCGACGCCGAGGGCGGCGGTGGGCTCGTCGAGGATGACCAGCTTGGGCTCGCCGAGCATGGAACGGGCGATGGCCACGGTCTGGCGCTGACCGCCGGAGAGCGAGGCGATCGGGATGCGCACGCTGGGGATGCGGATCGACAGCGTGTCGAGCAGCTCGCGGGAGCGGCGCTCCATCTCCACCTCGTCCAGGACACCGCGCTTGCGGATCTCCCGGCCCAGGTAGAGGTTGCCGACGACGTCGATGTTGTCGCAGAGCGCGAGGTCCTGGTAGACGGTCGCGATGCCCAGGTTCTGGGCGTCGTGCGGCTTGTTGATCTGGACGGACCTGCCGTCCCATTCGATGACGCCCTCATCGATGGGGTGCACGCCGGCGATCGTCTTGACCAGCGTGGACTTTCCGGCTCCGTTGTCGCCCACCAGGGCGACCACTTCACCGGCATGGACCTCAAGCTCTACGTCGGTGAGCGCCTGAACGGCACCGAACCGCTTGGAGACCCCGCGCAACGCCAGCACGGGCGTAGCGGACACGTGAACCATCTCCTTCGCCGCCTGACCCGGCGGGAGGTTGTGCAGAAGGGTGGGAGGAGTGATCACTCCGGCGCCCCGCATAGCTTGCGGGGCTGATGTGGCGGGGCGCCGGAGGAACTCGGGGGCGGACCGGTCCCCGCACGGAGTCACGGGAGTCCGGCTCGGACTCCCGTGCTCCGCAGGGCACTTGGCGGCCGCTTACTTGAGACCGATCTTGTCGCAGGCGGCCTTGTACTTGCCCGCGCAGATCTCGTTCACGGTGTAGATGCCGTCCTTGATGACGGTGTCCTTGATGTTGTCCTTCGTCAGCGAGACGACCGGGACGAGGACGGACGGGATGGCCTTGGTGGTCGGGCTGTCGACCTTGTCCTTGGCGATCGAGTCGAGCGACTTGCCCTGGGCGAGGGCGACGGCCATCTCGGCCGCGACGTCCGCCTCCTGCGGGTAGGGCTTGTAGACGCTCATGTACTGCTCACCGGTGACGATGCGCTGCACACCCGCGAGCTCGGCGTCCTGGCCGGTGACGGGGACGTCGGGGATGCCGGCGGCCTTCAGGGCGGTGATGATGCCGCCCGCCATGCCGTCGTTGGCGGAGTAGACGCCGACGATCTTGTCCTTGCCGAGGGCGGAGATGGCGCCCTCCATGTTGGAGTTGGCGTTCTCCGGCTTCCACTCCTTGGTGTCGTACTCGCGGCCGATCTTGACCTTGCCGTCGAGCACGGAGTGCGCGCCCTGCTTGAACTGGGCGGCGTTCGGGTCGGTGGACGACCCGTTCATCATGACGATCTGGCCGTCCTTGGCCTTGCCGCCGAGGGCCTTCAGCAGGGCCTCGCCCTGGGTCTTGCCGACGGTGACGTTGTCGAACGAGGTGTAGGCGTCGATCGGGCCCTCGGCCAGGCGGTCGTAGGCGACGACGGGGATGCCGGCGTCCTTGGCCTTCTTCACCGAACCGGCGATGGCCTTGGAGTCCACGGCGTCCACGATCAGCACGTCGACCTTGTTGGTCACCATCGCGTCGACCTGCTGGTTCTGCGTGCTGGCGTCCTGCTTGGCGTTGGCGTATTCGACCTTGCCCTTGCCGTCGGTGAGCTCCTTGACCTTCTTCTCGATGAGAACCCGGTCGAACTTCTCGTAGCGGGCGGTCGCGTTCTCGGGAAGGAGCAGGCCGACCTTGATGTCGTCGCCCTTCTTGGCGGACCCGGTGGAATCGGTCTTGTCGCCCGACTCCTTGGCGCTGCCACAGGCAGCAAGCGAAACGGCCATCGCACCGGCGGCAACAGCAACAGCGGCGCGACGCATACGCGTGTTCACTTCAGAAACCTCCCTGACGAGGCCGCGACATTGCGGCCGAGGTGGCTGGAAGTCAACTCGGCCACACGTGCGACGTCAAGAAGTAAATCCTTAACGAGATGGCAACGGTGCCATCCGTTCTCTAAGTGAAGGCAGGGGTGGCCGCCCGGAGCACGCCGGGGGCGGTTCCGTCCAGAAGGGTCGAATCGCCCATCTCGCTGAGGGCGAGGGCGAGCGCTCCGAGCACCTCCGCACGGCCGCCGAGCGCACCGGGGAGAACGGACAACTGGCGTGCCGCACTGGGGATCGCGTAGCGGCCGACGGACTCCCGGATCGGCCCGAGCACCAGCTCACCGGCCTCGGCGAGATCACCGCCGAGGACCACCCGGCTCGGGTTCAGCAGGTTGCAGAGATTGGCCACTCCACTGCCGATGTGGCGGCCGACGTCGGCGATCACCCGACGGCAGCCCGGGTCTCCGTCCCGTGCGAGCCGTACGACGCCCTCCATGGTCAGGTCGGTGCCGTGACTGGACTGGAGGAGCGGGAGCACGTAGCGCGCGGCCGCGAAGGTCTCCAGGCAGCCGCGGTTTCCGCAACGGCAGACCGGGCCGGATTCATCGAGTGTAATATGTCCGATTTCTCCGGCGGTGCCGCCGGGGCCCCGGTAGATCCTGCCGTTGATCACCAGGCCGGAGCCGACGCCGCTGGCGACCTTGATGTAGGCCAGGTCGCGGACGCCTCGGCCGCTGCCCCAGACCATCTCGCCGAGGGCGCCGAGGTTGGCGTCGTTGTCCACGTGCACGGGGACGCCGAGGCGGCCGCGCAGCTCCTCGGCGGGCTTGGTGCCGGTCCAGCCGGGGAGGATGGCGGTCGAGCCGAGGGTGCCGGACTCGACGTCGATGGGGCCCGGGACGCCGAGGCCGACGCCGGCGATCTTGGAGCGGTCGACGCCGGTGGCTTCGATCAGGCGGGTGACCAGTTGTTCCGCGCGGTCGAAGCCCTGGGTGGACGAGGCGTCGACGTCGAGGGGCTCGGATTCCTCGGCCAGGACCTGGTGCGCGAGGTTGCCGATGGCGACGCGGAGGTGGGTGTGGCCGAAGTCCACGCCGATGACGATGCCGGCGTCGCCGCTCAGTGACACGCTGCGGGCGCGGCGGCCGCCGGCGGAGGTCGGAGTGACCTCGACGGTGCCGCCGTCCTTCAGCTCCCGGACGATGTTGGAGACCGTCGCCGCGGACAGCCCTGTCGTCCGCGCGATCTCGGCCTGGGTGAGGGAGCCCGCGAGACGCACGGCTCTTACGACCCGCTCGAGGTTGGCTCGGTGCAGCGATGACTGCGACCCCGGAGTCTCCACGACGACCTCCTGCGCACGGGGCCGCAGCGATGGGGCCCCGTCTTTGTCCAACTAGTGAACTCTAAGCTGAGCCGTTCGGGTCGCCTCCCGTCAAGAGGTTGAACTGATTCCGGGGTGTGCGCGGGTCGTCGCGGAGCGCTATGTGGGGGTACGCGCTTTCTGCTTACGGGGCCTGTGCGGCTGGGTGGGGGTACGCGCTTTCTGCTTGCGAGGCCTGTGCGGCTGGGTGGGGGTGCGCCGCTTTCGCCTTGCGTCGGGTGGGGGTCGGGGCCGCGTCGGGGGGGTGTCCGTCCTCGGAACGTCGCGATGGGGTTGCGTGCCGACTGACTGTTCGTTGACGCGCCAACCGCTGCGGGCGGACACCCCCCGACACGTCCCCTTGCGTCCGACGGCGGGTGCGGGTGCGTGGGGGCAGCCGCCCTTAGCTGCGGGCATGCGTGCCGCTGGGGGCGGCGCGGGTGGGCGTGGGGGTGCCCCCTGCTCGAGCGAAGCCGAGAGCTCGGGGGAGGCGCCTCGTCGCGCCGAGTTGCGCACCCACCCGGCCCCAGCACCCCACCGGCCCGGGCTACTTCAGCGCCCCCGCCGTAAGCCCCTGCACCACCTGGCGCTGGAAGATGATGTACGCGGCCAGCACCGGCAGCATCGCCATGACCAGGCCGGCGAACAGGCCCGACCAGTCGCCCTTGTAGCCCTGGCTGACCGCCAGCTGGACCAGGCCCTGGGTGAGGACCCGCTTGTCGGGGTCGGTGTTGAGGACCGTGGGGAGCATGTACTGGTTCCACTGGCCCAGGAAGTTGAAGATGCCGACGCTGATCAGGCCCGGCTTGGCCATGGGCAGCATGATCTGGAAGAACGTGCGGCTGTGGGAAGCGCCGTCCACGAAGGCCGCTTCGGCGATCGACGTCGGCAGGGTACGGAAGAACGCCGTGAGGAAGAACACCGTGAACGGCAGCGAGTACGCGATGTAGACCAGGATCAGGCCGTGGATGGTGTTCAGCAGGCCCATGTTGTTCACGACGTAGAACAGCGGGACCAGCGCGAGCATGATCGGGAAGCTCATGCCGCCGATGAACAGGAAGTAGATGAAGCGGTTGCCCGGGAAGTCGAAGCGGGCCAGGACGTAGGCCGCCATGGAGCCGAGGACCAGCGTGCCGATGAGGGAACCGCCCACCACGAGGACCGTGTTGAGGAAGTAGTCGCTCATGTTGGCCTGGGTCCACGCCCGCGACCAGTTGTCGAAGTGCAGGGCGTCCGGGAGCGACCAGGGGGAGCTGAAGATGGAGCGGTCGTCCTTGAAGGACGTCATGACCGCCCAGAGCAGCGGCATGACCACCATGAACGCCCAGATGACCAGGACGCCGTGGGAGAAGACGTTGAGGACCGTGCCCTCCTTCTTCTCCTTCGCGGGAGGGGGCGGCGCGAGGTCCGTTTTGATGATCGGGGGTCCGGACTCGGCAGGGAGCGGCGCGGGGGTTTCGGTCGTCTTCATCTCAGTACTCCAGCCGCTCGCGACGGCCCAGCCGCATCACCACGGCGGCGAAGGCCAGCGTGACGACGAGCAGGGCGACACCGATCGTGGTGGCGTAGGCGGCCTGCCCGTCGCGGAACGCCTTCTGGTACACGTACAGGACCATGACGGTGGTCGAGTAGTCGGGGCCACCCGGCCCGGTCGTCATGATCTGCACGACCGCGAACGACTCGGCACCCAGGGCGAGGATGCCCATGTAGACCCAGCCGGACTGCACCGTGTCCCAGAGGAGGGGCAGGGTGATCCGGAAGAACGTGGTGACGCGGTTCGCGCCGTCCAGCAGGGCCGCCTCGTACATGTCCGACGGGATGGAGGCCATGCCGGCGGAGAAGAGCACCACGAAGAAGCCGACGGTGGACCAGACGAGGACCCCCATCACCGCCCAGAGGGCCAGATCGGGGTCGCCGAGCCAGAGGGGCTGGACGTCGTCCAGGCCGATACCGCGCAGGAGCGAGTTGATCGCGCCGCTGTCCGGGTTGTACGCGAACGCGAACAGCAGCGCGACGATGGCGATCGAGAGGACCTGCGGGAAGAAATAGACGATTTTGTAGAAGGAGGAGCCGCGGACGCCGGTGACGACCGGGCCGTTTCTCCGTTTTCTGCCGCCCACGTTGATCATGAACGCGAAGAACAGCGCGAGGCCGATCGTCACCACCGGTAGCAGGAGGGCGAACAGCAGGCTGTGCTGCAACGACTTCCAGAAGATCTCGTCGTCGAGCATGCGGCTGTAGTTGTCGAAACCGACCATCTTGAATTCGGGGCTCAGGCCGGTCCAGTCCGTGAACGAGTAATAGATGGACTGGATGAACGGCCAGACCACGAAGAGCGCGTACAGTCCCAGGGGCAACGCGAGGAAGCCCACGATGAACCGGTACTTGCCGTGCTGCATCGCCACTCCGGTGCCGTGTGCGGAATTTGGGTTTCCGGTGCCGTTACTGGTGCTTGTAGTGCTTGATGGAGTCGTCCTTGGCGGTCTCGTCGGCGAAGCCCTGGATCTTCTTGATGGCTTCGGCGGGAGTCAGACGGCCGGCCATCATCTCGCCCAGGCCCGAGACGCCGATCTTCTCCTTCTGCAACTGCACGTACCAGTCCTGCATACGGGGATTCACCACGTTCTCGCCGGCCTTGTCCAGGGCCGCGACACCTGATTTCAGACCGGGAGTGAGGGCGATGCCGTCGGTGCCGCCGTTGTACGCGGTCAGCGACTTCACCTTGCCGGTGAAGTTCTTCGAGGAGGCCTCACTGAGCATGATGCGCAGCTGCTCCATGCCACCGGCCGCGTTCTTCGCCTTGGCCGGGACGATGAAGGGCTCGCCACCGGAGGCCCAGATCGTGCCGAACGGCATCTTGTCGGAGGAGTCGAGGCCGGTGGGCGCGGAGACGGCCAGATCGAAGTCCTTCGGGATGACGTTCGCCGACTCGTTCTCCACCCAGGAGCCGTTCGGGATGAACAGTGCCTTGCCCTCGGCCCAGGCCGTCTGCGACTGGATGTGGTCCAGGCCCGGGGTGCCCTTGAGGACGTAGCCCTTCTTGTAGAGCTCGTAGTACGCCTCGAAGCAGGCCTTGACGGCCGGGTGCTTCCAGGCGTTCGGCTCCAGGTTGTCGATCGCGTCGAGGACCTCGCGGCCGCCGACCTTGCCGATCATCGGATAGAGCGAGAAGGGGATGTAGTACGGGTATTTGCCCGCATACGTCCAGCCTGCCATGCCCTTCTTCTTGGCCTTCGCACAGACCGCGAGCATCTGGTCCCAGGTCTCGGGGTACTGCTCGTCGAGCGAGTCCAGGGCCTTTCGCGAGTACCAGACGCCGTACACGGTGTAGGCGTAGTAGAGGATCCAGACCTTTTCGCCGTCGAACTGGCCCATCTCCACGATGCCGGGGCGCAGCGTGTCGCGGACCTTCTTGTTCGGGTCGTCGTAGGAGGGCGCGTCCAGCAGCGGGGTGAGGTCGGTGAGCTGGTTCTTGCCGACCAGGACGCCCATGTCCATCTGCTCGGCGCCGGAGTTGTCGATGAGGTCGGGCGGGGTGCCCTGGTTGAAGCGGGGCTGGAGGGTGGACTGGATCTTCTGGGTGGCGGCGAACTTCACCTTCACCTTGGGGAAGTTCTTCTCGTAGATCTTCACCGCGTCCTCGGCGTATTCCTTGCCGAAACCGCCGTCGAACAGGACGAATTCCATGCCGGCCGTGTCGTTGACGGCGAGCGGGTTCTTCGCGGTCTTCTTACCGGCCTTGGCCTTGTCGCCGCTGTCGTCGCCACCGCTGCTCGCGCAGGCGGACAGGAAGCTCATGGTGGGGACGGAGATCAGCCCGAGTGCGGCAGACCTCTTGATCAGATCACGGCGGCCGACACCCTCGGTGCCGCGGTTCTCGGCGGAAGTGGATCCCATGCTCAAGTCCTCGCCTTCTCCAGGACTCAGGCGGTGAACCGGATCCTCCCCGGCACCGCGATCGGGTCAAGCTGGGTCGTGCAGGATGTGCGGGTGGTGATGTGCGGATCGGGTGAAGCGTGCGACAGGTATAGTCCACTTCCCGTCGGCGGATCAACATCGAACACAGAGTTGGCCATGGGTCTTATCCGAGTTGAGACCTCGCGGAAGTATGAGCGGCCTGTGGGTGCTCCGCCGGAAATATCCTCGTCGTCGCGCCCGAATGCCACAGGCAACACCCTTGACACTCCCCGTCACTTGAGCGACTACTGGTCCTTGCGCATCGAAGGTGACAACGTTGTCCACTGCGCAGGGAGGGTACCCGTTGATGCAGCGGAAAGCTCGGCACAGATGGGGTTCGGCGGTCGTGTCGGCGACCGCCTTCGCTTTGGCCCTGGGTTCGCAGGGCATTGCGGTCGCACTGCCTCAGGCCCCCGGAAAGCCGGATCGGGAGTTCACGTCCTCCTTCGAGGCGGACGACCCGGTTCCGGACTGGGTGAACACCGTCGACACCGGCCCCGACGGCACCGCGCGGGCCTCCGGAGTCGACGGCGGCTACAGCAGCGGCATACCGGGCAATGTGACCGACCGGGTCACCGACGTCCGGGCGAGCGCCGAGAACGCGGGCGGCGGAGAGGTGAAGGAGAACCTCGTCGACGGCGAACCGAGCACCAAGTGGCTCGCCTTCGAGCCCTCCGGCTGGGTCGAGTTCGACCTGGACAAGCCGGTCGAACCGGTGCGTTATGCGCTGACGTCGGCCAATGATCATGATGAGCGCGACCCGAAGGACTGGGTCCTGAAGGGGTCCGCCGACGGGAAGGAGTGGAAGACGCTCGACACCCGCTCCGGCGAATCCTTCCCCGAGCGCTTCCTGACGAAGACCTACGATCTCGCCGAACCCGGTGAGTACCGGCACTTCCGGCTGGACGTCACCGGGAACAACGGCGGCGACATCCTCCAGCTCGCCGACCTCCAGCTGTCCACGGGCGGCACCGACGGGCCCGTGCCGCAGGACATGCTCTCCCTGGTCGACCGGGGCCCCAGCGGCTCCCCCACCGCCAAGGCGGGCGCCGGGTTCACCGGAAAGCGGGCCCTGCGGTACGCCGGCCGGCACACCACCGAGGGGCGGGCGTACTCGTACAACAAGATCTTCGACGTGAACGTGGCCGTCGGCCGGAACACGCGGCTGGCCTACCGCGTCTTCCCGTCGATGGCGGACGGCGACCTCGACTACGACGCCACGAACGTCTCCGTCGACCTCGCCTTCACCGACGGCACCCACCTGAGCGACCTGCGCGCCACCGACCAGCACGGCTTCCCGCTGACCCCCCGGGGTCAGGGCGCGGCGAAGATCCTCTACGTCAACCAGTGGAACGACGTGGCCTCGCGGATCGGCTCGGTCGCGGCCGGGAAGACCGTGGACCGGATCCTGGTGGCCTACGACTCCCCCGAGGGCCCGGCGAAGTTCCGGGGCTGGCTGGACGACGTGAGCATCGAGTCCGTCGCCCCCGAGCGGCCGAAGGCGCATCTGTCGGACTACGCGCTGACGACCCGGGGCACCAACTCCAGCGGCGGATTCTCCCGGGGCAACAACTTCCCGGCGACGGCGGTGCCGCACGGCTTCAACTTCTGGACGCCGGTGACCGACGCGGGTTCGCTCAGCTGGCTGTACGACTACGCGCGGGCGAACAACGCGGACAACCTGCCGACGATCCAGGCGTTCAGCGCGAGCCACGAGCCGAGCCCCTGGATGGGTGACCGGCAGACGTTCCAGGTGATGCCGTCCGCGGCCACCGGGACCCCGGACTACGGGCGGGAGGGCCGCGAGCTTGCCTTCCGGCACGAGAACGAGACGGCGCGGCCGTACTACTACGGGGTGCGGTTCGAGAACGGGCTGAGGGCCGAGATGGCGCCGACGGACCACGCGGCGGTGCTGCGCTTCACCTACCCGGGCGACGACGCGAGCGTTCTCTTCGACAACGTGACGGACCAGGCGGGCCTGACGCTCGACGAGGAGAACGGCATCGTCACCGGCTACTCGGACGTCAGGTCCGGGCTGTCGGCGGGCGCGACAAGGCTGTTCGTCCACGGCGAGTTCGACCAGCCGGTGACCGAAGGCGGCTCCAGCGGCGTCAAGGGCCATCTGCGCTTCGAGGCCGACGACCGGACCGTCACCCTGCGCCTGGCGACCTCGCTCATCAGCCTCGACCAGGCCGAGGACAACCTCCGCCGGGAGATCCCGCAGGGCCGGTCCTTCGAGTCGGTGAAGAAGAGCGCCCAGCGGCAGTGGGACCGGCTGCTCGGCAGGGTCGAGGTCGAGGGCGCGACGCCCGACCAGCTGACGACGCTGTACTCCAGCCTGTACCGGCTCTACCTGTACCCGAACTCCGGGTTCGAGAAGGTGGGCGGCAGGTACCGGTACGCCTCGCCCTTCTCCCCCATGCCGAAGCCGGACACCCCGACACACACCGGCGCGAAGATCGTCGACGGCAAGGTGTACGTCAACAACGGCTTCTGGGACACCTACCGGACGACCTGGCCCGCGTACTCGCTGCTGACCCCCTCCCGGGCGGGCGAGCTGGTCGACGGGTTCGTGCAGCAGTACAAGGACGGCGGCTGGACCTCCCGCTGGTCCTCCCCCGGCTACGCGGACCTCATGACGGGCACGTCCTCGGACGTGGCGTTCGCGGACGCGTACGTCAAGGGCGTCGACTTCGACGCGGAGGCGGCGTACGACGCGGCGGTGAAGAACGCCACGGTCGTGCCGCCGAACCCGGGCGTCGGCCGCAAGGGCATGGCCACCTCCCCCTTCCTCGGCTACACGAGCACCGAGACGCACGAGGGCCTGTCCTGGGCGCTGGAGGGCTACCTCAACGACTACGGCATCTCCCGCATGGGACAAAAGCTCTACGAGGAGACCGGTGAGCGGCGCTACCGGGAGGAGTCGGAGTACTTCCTGAACCGCGCCCGCGACTATGTGAACCTCTTCGACGCGAAGGCAGGGTTCTTCCAGGGCAAGGACGCGAAGGGCGACTGGCGGGTGGAGTCCTCGGCGTACGACCCGCGCGTCTGGGGTCACGACTACACCGAGACGAACGGTTACGGGTATGCCTTCACCGCTCCGCAGGACAGCCGGGGCCTGGCGAACCTGTACGGCGGCCGGAAGGGTCTCGGGGACAAGCTCGACGACTACTTCTCCACCCCGGAGACGGCCTCCCCCGAGTTCGTCGGCTCCTACGGCGGTGTCATCCACGAGATGACCGAGGCGCGGGACGTCCGGATGGGCATGTACGGGCATTCCAACCAGGTGGCCCACCACGCGATCTACATGTACGACGCGGCCGGGCAGCCGTGGAAGGCGCAGGAGAAGGTCCGCGAAGTGCTGTCCCGGCTGTACACGGGCAGCGAGATCGGGCAGGGGTACCACGGTGACGAGGACAACGGCGAGCAGTCGGCCTGGTTCCTGTTCTCCGCGCTCGGCTTCTACCCGCTGGTGATGGGCAGCGGCGAGTACGCGATCGGGTCGCCCCTGTTCACCGAGGCGACCGTGCATCTGGACGACGGGCGCGAGCTGGTGGTGAAGGCGCCGCGGAACAGCGCGGGGAACGTGTACGTGCAGGGGCTGAAGGTCAACGGCCGCGCGTGGACGAAGACCTCGCTGCCGCACGCGCTGGTCGCCGAGGGCGGTGTCCTGGAGTTCGACATGGGCTCGCGGCCGTCGTCGTGGGGCACGGGTGGGCATGCGGCGCCCGTGTCGATCACCCGGGACGACGAGGTGCCGGCGCCACGCCGGGACGTGCTGGCGGGGGACGGCGCCCTGTTCGACGACACCTCGGCGACGGACGCGGTGGTGACCTCCGTGGATCTCCCGGTCTCGGAGGGCACCGAGGCGGTCCAGTACACGCTGACCTCGTCGGCGGACCGGGCGAAGGCACCGACCGGATGGACGCTCCAGGGCTCCGCCGACGGCACGGCCTGGCACACGCTGGACCGGCGCTCCGGGGAGTCCTTCGCGTGGGACAGACAGACCCGCGCGTTCTCCGTGAGGTCGCCGGGTACGTACGAGAGGTACCGCCTGGTCCTCGACGGTGAGGCCACGCTGGCGGAGGTCGAACTGCTGTCCTGAGCAGCCGAGTTGGGGGTCCGATGCCGCTTCCCGTGCCCGTCCTGCCCGAGGGTGTCGATCCGGCCTGGTTACCGCCTGCCGCCTTCCGGTCGGTCGGCGGCCGGCGGACGCTGATCCGTGGATCGGGTCCACTGGTGGAGACGGTGCACGGGGAGGTGGCGGATGCCTGCCGGCGGTTCGGGGGCCGGGTCGTGCGCGATGCCGGGCCGGAGGGCGACGCGTACGACCTGGTCCTCGACCTCGGCGTCCATGACCCGGGGAACGAGGAGTACACGGTCGCCCGGGAGAACGGCACCACGACCGTCTCCGCCTCCGGTGGCCGGGGGCTGCTGTACGGGCTGTTCCACGTCGTCCGCCTCGGCGAGGCCGCGTTCCGGGGCGGGTGGGCGCCGCAGACCCACCGCCCCGCTCTCGCGCTGCGCATGCTCGACCACTGGGACAACGTGGCCGTGCACCCGGTGATGGGCCAGGTGGAGCGCGGCTACGCGGGCGGCTCGCTGTTCTGGGAGGACGGCAGGGCGCGCGGCGAACTCGACCGGGTGCGGGCGTACGGCAGGCTGCTCGCGGCGTGCGGGATCAACGCGCTGTCGGTGAACAACGTCAACGTGCACGCGACGGAGGCGCGTCTGCTGACCGACCGCATCGATGAAGTGGCCGCCGTCGCACAGGCGTTGCGTCCCTACGGTGTCCGCACCCATCTGTCGGTCTCCTTCGCGTCCCCGGTCACGCTGGGCGGGCTGCCGACGGCCGATCCGCTGGACGAGGCGGTGCGCGGCTGGTGGGCCGAGGCGACGCGGCGGGTGTACGAGGCGATACCCGACTTCGGCGGGTACGTGGTGAAGGCCGACTCGGAGGGGCAGCCGGGGCCGTTCGCGTACGGCCGCAGTCACGCCGAGGGCGCGAACCTGCTGGCGGCGGCGCTGGAGCCGTTCGGCGGCACGGTCCACTGGCGGGCGTTCGTCTACGACCACCGCCAGGACTGGCGGGACCGCACGACGGACCGGGCCCGGGCCGCGTACGACCATTTCGTGCCGCTGGACGGGGAGTTCGCGGCCGGTGCCGTGCTCCAGGTGAAGCACGGGCCGATGGACTTCCAGGTGCGGGAGCCGGTCTCGCCGCTGATCGGGGCCATGCCGGGGACCCGGCTGGCGGTGGAGCTGCAGGTCACCCAGGAGTACACCGGGCAGCAGCGGCACACGTGCTGGCTGGGCCCGATGTGGAGCGAGGTGCTGCGGTTCCGGATCCGGCAGGGTTCGACCGTGGGCGAGTCGGCGCGGGGCGGGCTCGTCGCGGTGCCGAACGTCGGTGACGACCCCTTCTGGACGGGGCATCCGCTGGCGCAGGCGAATCTGTACACCTTCGGGCGGCTGGCCTGGCAGCCCGCCGCCGATCCGGGCGTGGTGCTCGACGAGTGGATCGCGCTCACCTTCCCGGACGCCCCGTCGCCGCTGGCCGACGGGCTGCACGCGGTCCTCGACGGCTCGTGGCGGACGTACGAGAAGTACACCGCTCCCCTGGGCGCCGGGTTCATGGTGCAGCCGGGCCACCACTACGGGCCGAGTGTGGAGGGGTACGAGTACAGCCCCTGGGGGACCTATCACTTCGCCGACCGGGACGGCATCGGGGTCGACCGCAGCGCGGCGACCGGCACAGGGTACGCCGGGCAGTACGGCAAGCCGTGGTCCGAGGTGTACGAGTCGCCGGAGACCTGCCCGGACGAGCTGCTGCTGTTCTTCCACCATGTGCCGTACGGGCATGTGCTGAAGAGCGGGAAGACGGTGATCCAGCACATCTACGACAGCCACTTCGAGGGTGTCGAGGAGGTCGAGGAGGCCCGGGCGGCGTGGGCCTCGCTGGCCGGGCTGGTGGACCCGGCGCGCCATGCCCGGGTGGCGGAGCGCTACGAGGAGCAGCTGCGCAGTGCCCGTGAATGGCGCGACCAGGTCAACACCTACTTCTTCCGCGCCTCCGGGGTGCCGGACGAGCGGGGGCGGCGGATCCACTGAAGGATCGCCACGCCCAGCGGATCGAGGACCAGGGGTTCGCCCTCGGCCACCCGCTTGCCGGTGAGGAGATCGGTGGCCGTGCCGAACGCCGTCAGGTGGGCCGGCTGGGGGGCGTGGTTGAGGAGGAAGAGCAGGCGGGTGCCGTCGGGGGCGACCCGGTTCGCGGTCTCCACCGCCGGGTGGCCGGCGTAGGGGCCGAGCAGGTCGTGGCGGGTCAGGATCCTGCGGACGACCTGGTCGACGCCGGGCTGGTCGAGGACGGTGGCCACGTACCAGGCCTCGCCCTCGCCGAAGGGGTGGCGGGTGACGGCGGGGGTGCCCGCGTAGAAGTCGGTGCCGTACGTGGCGACCGGTTCCGCGCCGCGCGGGAGCACGATCTCGAAGACGAGCCGGGCGCGTGCCCCCAGCTCGGGGACGGTCTGGGTGAACTCCGGCGGGCGGGCGTCCCATTCGTCGACGCGGATGCCCATGAGGGGCGCGAGCGGGCCGGGGACGTCGGTGAGGAAGGCGCGGTCGTGCTCGTCGACGCGGCCGGAGAGGAACGTGGTCAGGACCGTGCCGCCGCGGGCTGCCACGGCTTCGAGGCGCGGGGCGAGGTCGCCCTTGGCCATGTGCAGGACGGGGGCGAGGACCACGTCGTAGGGCGTGAGGTCGGCGGTCTGCGGGATGACGTCCACGTCGGCACCGGCCTCGCGGGCCGCCCGGTAGTACGCGTGGACGACGTCCGGGTACTTCACCAGCCGGGAGGGGCCGTCGGAGATCTCCAGGGCCCACCAGCTGTCCCAGTCGAAGAGGAGTGCGGTGCGCGCGGGGGTCCGCGCGCCGAGGGTCCGCTCCCCCAGGGCCTCCAGCTCCGCTCCCAGGGCGGCGACTTCCCGGAAGACCCGGGTGTCGTCGCGGCCCGCGTGGCCGATGACGGCCCCGTGGTACTTCTCGCAGGCGCCCCTGGAGGCGCGCATCTGGAAGTACAGGGCCGCGTCGGCGCCGTGGGCGACGGCCTGGAAGGTGGCGAGGCGGAGTTCGCCGGGGCGCCGCAGCGGGTTGACGTCACGGCAGGCCGTCGTCGACGGGGTCTGCTCCATCAGCCAGAACGGGGCGCCGCCCTTCAGGCCGCGCATCAGGTCGTGGGCGAGGGCGGGCCGGGTCGGCGGGGCGTCCAGGGCCGGGTAGTTGTCCCAGGATGCGAAGTCGAGGTGGGGCGCCCAGCGGTGGTAGTCGAGGGGGCGGAAGAGGCCCATGAAGTTGGTGGTGACGGGGGTGTCGGGGTCGTGGGCGCGGATCACCTCCTTCTCGGCCAGGAAGCAGCCGAGGAGGGCGTCGGTGGTGAAGCGGAGGTAGTCCAGGGTGATGCCCTGGAAGGCGGTGTGGTCGGGGCCCCGCCAGTGCTCGGTGAGCGCGTTGGGCGGCTCGATCTGGTCCCAGGCGGTGTAGCGGTGGGACCAGAAGGTGGTGCACCAGGCGTCGTTGAGGGCGTCGAGGCTGCCGTGCCGGTCCCGCAGCCACAGCCGGAAGGCCTCGGCGCACAGCTCGCAGTAACAGGCGCCGCCGTACTCGTTGTTGATGTGCCAGGCGAGCAGGGCCGGGTGGTGCGCGTACCGTTCGGCGAGACGGGAGGCCATGGCGGTGGCGTGCTCGCGGTAGGCCGGCGAGCTGGGGCAGAAGTTGTGGCGCTGGCCGTGGCGGTGGCGGCGGCCCTCGAAGTCGGTGCGGTTGACCTCGGGGTGCCGCTTGGCGAGCCAGGGCGGGACGGCGGCGGTGCCGGTGGCGAGGCACACCCGGCGTCCCTCGGCGGCGGCCCGGTCCAGGATGCGGTCCAGCATCGTGAAGTCGTAGGAGTTGGGGGCGGGTTGGGTGAGCGACCAGGTGAAGACGCCGACGGTGAGGGTGTCGATGCCGGCCCGGGTGAACAGGCGGTGGTCCTCGTCCCAGACCTCCTGCGGCCACTGCTCGGGGTTGTGGTCGCCGCCGTAGCGGATCTTGCGCGTCATGCGGTGAAGTCCCTCCGCGTCTCGGCGATCACCGGGCGGCTGCCGTGCAGCAGGGACAGCAGCAGCGGGGCCGCCAGCAGGGCGGCCAGGGCCTCGGTCAGCAGGGCGGCCGACGCGGCCGTCAGGACCAGCAGGGAGGCGGCGGCGAGGGTGGCGCGGCCGTGCCGGAACAGGAAGTAGGCGGCGAGGCGGGCGGTGTCCCGGGCGCGGAAGGCGAACAGGGACGTGAGGACGAGGGCGTGCGCGCCCCAGAGCAGTGAGCCGGTGCCGATCAGCGCGAGCAGCAGCGCCCACCAGCCGGGCAGGCCGGTGGCGGAGAAGTGCGTGAGGGTGAAGGCGATGACCGTCAGCCACGTCAGCAGGGGTGTCCACAGCTTCAGCGCCGGTACGGCGTTGAGCCGCCAGCCGCGCAGGCAGTCCCGGGCCGGGTGCAGTTCGGTGAGGTCGCGGCTGCGGTGGTGGAGGGCGTAGAGCGCGGCGGACAGGGCCGGTCCGAGGGGCAGCAGGCACAGGGCGGCGAGGGGGAGGTTGGCGGGGTCGGGGCCGAGCAGCAGCAGCCCGGCCAGGCCCGGGGAGGCGGTGAGCAGGAGCAGCGCCTCGACGGTCAGGAGGGTGTGGAGCAGGGCGGAGGCCCGGGAGAGGGTTCCGGTGCCGAAGTCGGAGGTGCGCGCGGTGCTCATGCGGCGGCCTCCCGGCCGGGCCGCCGCCGCGCGGGGCGGGCGCCCCGCCACGCGCGGGGCGGGGGCGCCGCCGTGCCACGGGTGAGCCGGCCGCGCGGCGCGTCGGCGGCGCGGCTCACCCGTTCTCCTTCCTGAACCGCTCGTAGGCCTTGTTGTGCAGGTCGACCAGCTGCTGCATGTTCTTCGACTTCAGCTCGGCGAGGTAGGAGTTCCACTGGGACAGCGGGCGCTTGCCGAGGACGAACTGGAGGGTGTTCTGGATGACGTGGTCCTTGAGCGGGGTCTCCCAGAGGGTGGCCTGCTCCTGCTCGAAGGACTGCAGGGGGTGGGCGGGGTCGATGGGCAGTTGCCGGCGCTGGGCCATGGCGTCCTGGAACTTCTTCTCGTCCGGGCTGAACATCGAGGAGACGAGCTCCCAGCTGCCGCCGTAGGCGAAGACGCCGTTGTAGAAGCCGAAGTCCTTCTGCATGTCCTTCGGGGCGTCCGGGTCGGAGCCCATGAGGCTGATGCCGGGCTTCGGCCGGTACCGGCCTCCGGAGCGTGTGTGGGTGACGCCCTCGACGCCCCAGCGGGCCAGCCGCTGGCCCTCGTCGGAGTACCAGAGCCAGTCGACGAACTGCATCATGGCGACGAAGTCGTCGCTCTTCAGCGCCTTGCTGGAGATCATGACGCCGTTCTCCAGCCGGCTGCCGCCCAGCACGACGGGGCCGGCGGGCCCGATCGGCACCGGCACCATCTCGATCCGCGCGCCCTTGACCTGCTTCTCCAGGTTGTACCGGTAGTCCTGCACCAGCACCTGCGGGTTGGCGCTCATCGCGTAGGACTTCTGGGCGAGCAGTTTCTGCAGCGCCTGGTCGTCGGTCTGGCTGAAGCTCTCGGGGTCCATCAGCTTCTCGGCGACGAGTTTCCGCAGGTACTCGATCATCTGGCGGTAGGCGTCCTGCGCGCCGGTGAAGACGTACTTCTGCGCCTTGTGGTCGAAGCTGATGTTGTCGTACGTCCAGCCGGATCTGACGCCGAAGGCCTGCCCGAGGTAGCTGAACAGGGCGCCGCAGGGAAACGGGGTGTTGGTGCTCCAGCGGTCGGTGAGGGGGTACTTGCCGGGGTGCTCCTCCTTGAGCCCCTTGAGGACGTCGTACACCTCGTCCCAGGTGGTGGGCAGGCTCAGGCCGTGCCGGTCGAGGACGTCCGTGCGGAAGGACAGCGAGTAGCCGGCCTTGGCCTTCTCGTGCAGGCCGGGCAGCAGGTAGTAGCTGCCGTCGGACTGGCGGATCGAGTCGAGCTCGGGCTCCAGCTTCCACTTGCGGACCTTCTCGCGGAAGTTGGGCATGAGCTTCACGTAGTCGCTGACCGGGAGGATCGCGCCCGAGGAGACGAAGGCGACCTCCGAGGGGTGGTACGTCTTCGGGATCAGGAAGGGTGCGTCGCCCGCGCCGATGAGGACGCTGCGCTTCTTCTCGTAGTCGGCGAGCGGCACGTCGACCGGCTCGAGGGTCACTCCGGTGCGCTCGGTGACCTCCTTCCAGAACAGCCAGCCGCTCTTCATCGGGTACACGGGGTTGTTGTTGTGCAGCACCGAGAAGGACAGCGGGCGGGACGCCTTGAACTGCTGCCCGGCCCGGTAGTTCTTCATGGCTCCGTTCTGCTTCTTCGACAGGTCCTTGCCGTCCCCGCCGTCGTCACCGCCGCCGCAGCCGGTGACCGTGGCGAGGCCGATGAAGCCGGCCGCGGTGAGTATCCGGCGCCGCGACATCTGTCCTTCGTTGTTCACGGGAACCCCCTTGTTCCGTATGCCGGTTGAGGAGAGCTGCGGTGGTCAGCCCTTGTGCCGGTCGAGGAGAGGTGCCGCGGTCAGCCCTTGACCGCGCCGAGCATCACGCCCGAGACGAAGTAGCGCTGGACGAACGGGTACACGCAGAGGATCGGCAGGGCGGTGAGGACGATGGTCACCGACTGGATGTTCGCGCCGACCTGGCTGAGCTGCTCGGTTCCGGCGCCGGCGTTGCCTCCGCCGGTGGCGCCCTGGATGAGGTTGCGCAGGTAGACCGTGACCGGCATCAGCTCGGTGCGGTCCATGTAGAGGAAGGCGCTGAACCAGGAGTTCCAGAAGGACACCGAGTAGAAGAGCACCATGGTCGCCACGACCGCTTTGGACAGCGGCAGCACGATCCTGAGCAGGATGCCGTAGGTGCTCAGGCCGTCGATCTGTGCGGCCTCCTCCAGTTCCGTCGGCAGGTTCTCGAAGAAGGCCTTCATCACCAGCAGGTTGAAGACGCTGATGGCGTTCGGCAGGGCGATCGCCCACACGCTGTTCTTCAGGCCGAGGCTGGTGACCAGGATGTAGTTCGGGATCAGGCCGCCGGTGAAGAACATGGTGAACACGGCCACCCCGACGAGGACGCCGCGGCCCTTGAGGTCCTTCTTCGACAGCACGTAGGCGTAACAGGTCGTCAGCACCATGGCGACCGCAGTGGCCACGACCGTGTAGAGCACGGTGTTGCCGTAGTTCCGCCAGAACATCGAGTCCTGGAACACGATCCGGTAGGTGGTGAGGTTGAACCCCTCGGGCAGCAGCGTCACCTCACCGGCACGGATCTGCCGCTCGCCGCTGAAGGACCGGGCGACGATGTTGACGAACGGGTAGAGGGTCACCAGCA
Source organism: Streptomyces sp. NPDC056373 (assembly GCF_042262425.1). NCBI lineage: Bacteria > Bacillati > Actinomycetota > Actinomycetes > Kitasatosporales > Streptomycetaceae > Streptomyces > Streptomyces sp. NPDC056373. The sequence goes on along the minus strand of NZ_JBHJPX010000014.1, from coordinate 115,434 downwards.
CGACGAGCGTGAGGATCACCCCGTTGACGCCCTGGAAGACCCGCTGGGAGCGGCTCGGCCTCACCACAGGCTCGTCCCCACCGTGCGGCGCGAGAGCGTGTTGGCGGACGTGATCAGGACCAGGCCGATGACCGCCTCGAACAGGCCGATGGCGGCGGCGTAGCTGAAGCTGTTGGACTCCACGCCGGCGCGGTAGACGTACGTCGAGATCACATCCGCGGTGGGGTAGGTGAGCGGGTTGTACAGCAGCAGCACCTTCTCGAAGCCGACCGCCATGAAGGTGCCGACGTTGAGGATCAACAGCGTGATCATGGTGGGGCGGATGCCGGGCAGGGTGACGTGCCAGATCTGCCGCAGGCGTCCCGCGCCGTCGATGCGGGCGGCTTCGTACAGGTCCTCGTCGATCGTGGTGAGCGCGGCGAGGTAGAGGATCGTGCCCCAGCCGGCGGTCTGCCAGATCTCGGAACCGACGTAGACGGTGCGGAACCACCCGGGTTCCTGGATGAAGCGGACCGGGTCGTGACCGAGCAGTCCGAGGACGTGGTTGACGGGGCCGTCGCTCGCCAGCATCTGCATCGTGATGCCCGCGACGATCACGATCGACAGGAAGTGCGGGAGGTACGACACCGACTGCACGAACCGTTTCAGGGAGCGCCGGCGCACCTCGTTCAGCAGCAGCGCGAGCACGATCGGGATCGGGAAGCAGAGGACGAGCGTGAGCCCGCCCAGCCACAGGGTGTTGCGGAACACCTGCCAGAAGGTGGGGTCGCCGAGGAACATGCGCACATAGCGCAGGCCCACCCAGTCCTCACCGAAGATCGAACCGCCGGGCTCGAAGCGCCGGAAGGCGATCACGTTGCCGATCATCGGCAGATAGCGGAAGACCAGGAAGAAGACCAGCGGCAGGATCGCCAGCGAGTACAGCTGCCAGTCGCGGCGCAGTGCCCGCCGCCATCCGGTCCGGGCGGGCGCACGCCTGCCGCGCCGGGGAGCGGCCCGGGCCGACGGCTGGTTCTGAGTGCCCGGCGGGGCCGGTGTGGTGGACGTGCTCATTGCTCGGGCCTCCCGTGGACCTGGGACGCGGAACCGAAACTTTCGAGCTCTTGCCGGTAACTTGCGGCAACTTAGGGGGCGCAGAAAGCGCTGTCAATGGGTGCTGCGACACTCGGACGGGGCCCTTGTGGCGCGTTGGAATCCCACCGTCGCTGGGTATGACCCCGGAGTCAACTGCCCTTGCCCGGCCGCAAGTTTCTGGATGACCACCGACTCCTGCGAGGTGCCGTCGTGCCCGCGTTCGACCTGCCACTGGCCCAACTGGAGGGCTACCGCCCGGACATCGAGGAGCCCGCCGACTTCGACGCGTTCTGGCAGGACACCTTGAAGACGGCCGGGGAGGCGGACCCCGTGGTGTCGGTGCGGCCGGTGGAGACGGGCCTTCGGCTGACGCGGACCTGGGACGTGACGTTCCGGGGTTTCGCGGGCGACCCGGTGCGAGCGTGGTTCAGCCGGCCCGCAGGGGCGGACGAACCGCTGCCCGCCGTGGTCGAGTTCGCCGGCTACGGGCGCGGCCGCGGCCTTCCGCACGAGCGCCTGACGTGGGTCAACGCCGGGTACGCACATCTGCTCATGGACAACCGCGGCCAGGGCGACCAGTACGGCTGCGGCGGCGAGACACCGGACCCGCACGCCGGCGCACCGGGCGGGCCCGGGCCGGCGGCGCGCGGGCTGCTCGCCGCCGAGGACTACCACTACCGGCGCCTGATCACGGACGCGGTGCGTGCCGTCACGGCCGTACGGGAGCTGCCCGGCGTCGATCCCGGGCGGATCGCCGCCGTGGGCAACAGCCAGGGGGGCGGACTGGCCCTGGCGGTCGCGGGGCTCGTGCCCGGCCTGGCGGCCCTGCTGACCACGGCGCCGCTGCTGTGCGGGATCCGGCGCGCCCTGGACCTGACGGACGCCGGACCGTACGGCGAGATCGCCGCCTGCCTCTCCGTCCGCCGGGGTGCCGAGCAGGCCGCCTTTCGCACCCTCTCCTATGTCGAGGGGGTCTCCTTCGCCCGCCGCGCACAGGCCCCGGCCCACTTCGGGGTGGGCCTGCGGGACACGGTGTGCCCGCCGAGCGGGGCGTACGCCGCCTTCAACCGCTACGGGGACCTGACCGGCACTGACCCGCGCCGGGAGATCCACGCCTATCCGTTCAACGGGCACGAGGGCGGCGACGCCGTGCAGGTGCGGCGCCAACTGGACTGGCTGCGAAGGGCGCTGGGCTGACGGCCGAACGGTTCGATCCGCGCCCACTGCGCGTCAGCCAACGGCACACACGGATCAACGACGGAGGGGCCCGATCGGGACCGGCTCCGCCCGTCAGACGGTCCGGCCGCTGCGGAGGCGTCTTACGTCACGCACAAGTGCGTAGGAGGCCACGAAGAAGATCACACCTCCAGCTGCGATCCACAGAGCCGATGCTCCCGAACGGTACTCACCAACGGCCGCGACGAGTATCACTGTGCCGGCCAGGACACCGAAAGCCGAAATCAGAGCGCTGATGCGGTTGGCCACGTGGACATCATCAACGACCGCTTCGGCCCGCGGAAGTGATCCGAACGAATCGCCCCGGCCGTTGTGGGTCAGGACGTCGGTGACGGCGCATAGTGGCGGGCAAGGCTGGTGGCGAGGTCACGGAGGTGAGCCCTGGCTTCGGTGGGTCCGTGCACCGTGACGGCACTCCCGAACGGCAGCAGTGCCCGCACGTCCTCCAGATGCAGGAAGCGGATCGTCACCCTGTGGCCGGTGGCGCATTCCTCCTGGTCGTCCCGGACGAGCCGCAGGCCGAAGATCCGTTGCGCTCGCTCGATCTGGGCCCGGTCGATGGTGGCGCTGACCTCTGTCGCGTGGTCGTGTTCCCACTCGTCGACGAGCGCCGCAGCGACGGTCGCCAGGGTCTCGCTCTCGCGGATCCGTCGTGGCCGGCCGACTTCTTCCCACCTCGTGATCCGTTCGAGCCGGTACATCCGTGGCACTCGGGCACGGTCGGCGACGAGGTACCAGATGCCGGCCTTGGCGAACAGCCCGTAGGGATCCACGACCAGGTCGTGTGGGCACGACCCGCGTGGGCTGTCGTACCCGATCCGCAGCCGGCGGCCTCGCCGCACCGCGCCGAGCAGCGAGGCCGGAGTCGCGCCGGAAGCTCGTGCCTGACGCCAGGGACGGCTGTCCACGTGCACCACGTCGGTGAGCGGCAGGAGCTCATCAACTCGACGTGGCTGTGCAGCGGCGAGCTTGGAGAGCGCGCGCCGGCTTTCGGCCGATGCGTCGATCTCCGCACGTTGCTGCTCATCCAGCCCGGTGAGCGACAACTGATCACGCTCGTCCGGTGTGAGTCGCGTGAGGTCGGGTCCGGACCCGGGCAGCATGGTCACGCCTCCCAGGCGGCCCCGGTGTGCGGTGACCGGCAGACCGGCGTCACGGAGCCAGTTCAGGTCTCGGTTGACGGTTCGAAGGGACACCCCGAGCGCTGAGGCGAGTTCCTGTGTGGTCACCGCATCCCTCGATCCGAGGAGCAGCATCAGGGTGAAGAAGCGGTCTGGGGTCACCCACCGATTTTCCCAGGGAATTGCGACACGGTACGGCGCACATCCCGGTCAGGCTGGCGGATGCGCACCTCCGACCTGCGAGAAGGAACAACCATGACCACATCCGTCGTGTCCATCGTCTACGTGAACGACGCTCCCGCCGCAGCTCGTTTCTACGGAGAACTCCTCGGCATGAGCCCCTCGTTCGAGACTCCGGGATACATCACCTTCGGCCTCGGGCCGGGCGCGGACCTCGCTCTGTGGTCCGGCCGGTTCGAGGATCTGTCACCGGATGTCCCGCGTACCGGTGAGGTGTGCCTGGCCACCGACAGCGGACCCGACGAGGTCGACGCGATCTTCGAGCAGTGGAAGTCCAAGGGGGTCACGATCCTTCAGGAACCTCATGATGCCGGGTTCGGACTGACCTTCCTCGCAGCCGATCCCGACGGGAACCGTATCCGCGTGGCACCGCGGGGCTGAAAGGCCTGTGGTGCGGCAGGCGCGCACCACAGGTGTCGCGCCTGCCGACGCCGGACTTCGACAGGACGAGTCCGCGCCGGAGTCCGAACGCGACTCCATGGACCCGGCGCCGCCGGACCGGGCCTCACACGGTCCGGCTGATCCGCCCCCGCAACCTTCGGTGCCCCTCCTCGGTCACCCCGCGACCGGGGACTCCGCGGTGCAGCCGCCGGCGCTCACCAGACCCTTCGCACTCTGCTCCTCGATCACCTTGCCCTTGTGGATGATCTTGCAGGTGATCTGGGAGCCCTCGGGGTCCGCGGCGACGGGCATGACCGCCGCGGGCATGATGCCGCGCAGCGTGACCGTCTTCTTCCAGGGCAGTTCGGGCCTCGACACCGACTCCATCTTCGGCTCCATGGCCTTGCCCCCGCCGCCGTGGAATTCGATCGAGTCGATGTTCTTGCCCGTCACCTCGTAGGTGACCTCGTACGTCTCGTCCACCGCCTTGTCGACCTGGTCGACCGCCTCGGAGCAGGCGGTGAGGCCGAGTGCGAGACCGGCGACGGCGACGGAACAGACGGCTGCGCGAAAGGTGCGCTTCAAAGGGATCCCCCCGGATCATGATGGTCGAGCCCGCAGCCAATCGCAAAGGGAAAGTAAAAGTCAACTCCCCCTGTGCGCAGGCCTGTCGGGCCGTCGCCGGTGACGGCCTGCCGTCGCTCACCCCCTCTCGGGCAGAGGTCTGCGCTGCATCGGCGCGGGGGTCCGGGCCCAGACCCTGCCGCCCGAGCCGTTTACATCTGGGCCGCCTGGCGCTAACTTCCGCAACAGGCGGGGTGGGAGCGCTCCCATATCGGTGGACCGGAACCCGCCCGCGAGTCGCTCCCATCCCGCGCATCCGTGCACACGCATCCGCAGGCCCGTACCCCCACGAACGGATGATGCTGTCATGATCCTGACAAGAAAGCCCGGAGGATCCACGATGCCCGGCCCGGCACTCCCCTCCCGGGCCAAAGCCCTCTTTCTCGTGCTGCTCTCCCTCCTCGTCACCGTCCCGGCCATCGGACTGGTCATGACGACCGGCGGCGAGGCGGAGGCGCACGGCACCCCCATGAAGCCCGGCAGCCGTACCTTCCTGTGCTGGCAGGACGGTCTGACCGACACCGGCGAGATCAAGCCGGTCAATCCCGCCTGCCGAGGCGCGCAGCAGGTCAGCGGTACCACGCCGTTCTACAACTGGTTCTCGGTGCTGCGCTCGGACGGCGCCGGCCGCACCCGGGGCTTCGTACCGGACGGCGAGCTGTGCAGCGGCGGCAACACCAACTTCACCGGGTTCAACACGCCGAGCAAGGACTGGCCGCTCACCCATCTCACCTCGGGCGCGACCGTCGACTTCTCGTACAACGCCTGGGCTGCGCACCCGGGCTGGTTCTACGTCTACATCACCAAGGACGGCTTCGACCCGACGAAGACGCTCACCTGGAACGACATGGAGGAGCGGCCGTTCCTGAGCGTCGACCACCCGCCACTGAAGGGCTCCCCGGGCACGGTCGAGGCCAACTACTCCTGGACGGGCAAGCTGCCGGCCGGCAAGTCGGGCCGCCACATCATCTACATGGTCTGGCAGCGCTCCGACAGCCAGGAGACCTTCTACTCCTGCTCCGACGTCGTCTTCGACGGCGGCAACGGCGAGGTGACCGGCATCAAGGAGCCGGGCAACCCGTCCGAACCGGTCCCCGGCACCTGCACGGCCACCCGCAGGACGACCGGCACCTGGAACGGCGGCTACCAGTCCGAGGTGACCGTCACCAACACCGGCACGGTCCCGATGCTCGGCTGGATGGTCGACTGGACCCTCCCGGCGGGCCAGAAGGTCGACAGCCTGTGGAGCGGCAGCGCGACCTACAACGGCCAGGCGGTGATGGTCCACAACGCCGGCTGGAACGGCTCCCTCGCACCAGGCAGGAGCACGACATTCGGATACGTCGTCACGGGGTCGGGGGGTGACAGTACGAGCAGTCTGCCCTGCCGGGTGGGCTGAACCGACGGACGAGGCGGGCCCGGTGACCGGGGCGACGGTGACCGGGCCCGTCGGCACGGCCCGGCATGGGCCGGGAGGGACCGGGAGGGCGGGCGGAGCGTGCCCTCCGGTTCGCTCCCCGGATTCCGGGCCGCGTAGGTTGACGCCATGACGGAGGGGGCGAAGGCCGCGACCGAGTCGGCGGCCACGAGCGAGCGAGCCGGAGAACAGCCACCGGCGCGGAGCGGCAAGGAGAAGCGGGGCGGACCGGCCCGCTCGTCCCTGCTGATGGCACTGGGCACGATGGTGTCCCGGGCGACGGGGCTGATCCGGCAGGTGCTCCAGGCGGCGGCGCTGGGCACGGGGCTGCTGGCGAGCACGTACAACACGGCGAACACCGTGCCGACGAGTCTGTACACCCTGGTCATCGGCGGTGCGCTCAACGCCGTGCTGGTGCCGCAGCTGGTCCGGGCGCGGGCCGGCGAGGCCGACGGCGGCAGGGCCTACGAGCAGCGGCTGGTGACGCTCGTGCTGTGCGTCCTGGCCGCGGGGACGGCGCTGGCGGTGTGGGCGGCGCCGCAGATCGTGGGCCTGTACATGCGCGACACCACCGGCAGCCACGAGGCGTTCGAACTGACCGTGGTCTTCGCCCGGTTCCTGCTGCCGCAGATCTTCTTCTACGGCGTGTTCGGCATCCTGGGACAAGTGCTGAACGCCCGGGAGAAGTTCGGCGCGATGATGTGGACGCCGGTGCTGAACAACGTCGTGCTGATCGGCATGTTCGCCGCGTACCTGGGGCTGATGACGGTCCCGGACGGGGTGGAGGACATCACCGCGACGCAGGTGCGGCTGCTGGGACTGGGGACGACGGCCGGTATCGCCCTGCAGGCCCTCGCGCTGATCCCCTTCCTGCGCTCCGCGGGCTTCCGGTTCCGGCCCCGCTTCGACTGGCGGGGCACCGGCCTGGGCGGGAGCATCCATGCCGCCAAGTGGACGTTGCTGTTCGTCCTGGTCAACCAGGTCGCCCTGACCGTGGTGACGAACTTCGCCAACGCGGCCGACCAGGCGCTGCCGCATGCCGGTGCCGGCTACTCGGCCTACATGTACGCGCAGACCATCTGGATGCTGCCGCAGTCGATCGTGACCGTGTCCCTGGTGACCGCGCTGTTGCCGCGGATGAGCAGGGCCGCCGCGGAGGGCCGGGTCGCCGAGCTGCGTGCCGATCTCTCCCGGGCACTGCGGGTCAGCGCGGTCGTCATCGTGCCGGCCGGGTTCCTGTTCGTGGCGCTGGGCCCTCAGATCGCCGCGCTGCTGTTCGCGCACGGGGCGGCCGACGCCGCATCCGCCCGGCCGCTCGGGCAGATGCTCCAGGCGTTCGGGCCGGGGCTGATCCCGTTCTCGGCGCAGTACCTCCTCCTGCGGGGCTTCTACGCCTTCGGGGACACCCGCACCCCCTTCTTCATGGCGGCGTGGATCGCCGCGGTGAACATCGCCCTGGCCACCCTCTGCCACCTGCTGCTGCCCGCGCGCTGGGCGGTGACCGGTATGGCCGGTGCCTACACCGTGTCGTACCTGGCCGGGCTGGCCGTCACGGCATGGCGGTTGCGCGGCAGGCTGGGCGGGCGGCTCGACGAAGGGGAGCTGCGCCGCACGTACACGAAACTGGTGGGCGCCGCCGCCCTCGCCGCGGGACTGGGCTGGGGAGCCGCCCGGGCCTGCGCCGCGTCGCTGGGCACCGGCACCTGGTCCACCGCGCTGAGCCTCGCCGCCGGAACGGTCGTGATGGCGTCGGGCCATCTCGCCCTGGCCCGCGTGATGAAGGTCGGCGAACTGCGTGGCTTCGTCCGTCGGCGGTGACGGCGCCCCGTCGGCTCGCCCGGGTGGCGTCCGGCTCCGGGAACAGAGGCGGATAGCCCCATATGTCGTGGTTGTCCAGGTGTGCGATTCTGTTGTGTGGGTGCCCTGCCGCTCGTGTGCGGCGTGGATCCGCCATGGGAGGCGCGACGCCGCGCCGCCGCTCCCGTGCCCGCGTCGTCGTCGCCTGAGTTCCGGGGACTCCCACCTGCCGGTGGCTGCGGCATGGACGGGAGGTGGATGCGGACATGCCCCACTACGGCGATGCCCGGGCCGCGATCCCCGGTCTTCGGGCGCCGGGGGACGGGGGCACCGGTCCGCCTCGCCCCGCTGCGGAACCGGCCGCGCGAGCGCGGCTGCTGGCCTACGCGGGGGTGACGCTGGCCGCGGTGTACGTGCGCGGCGAGGACGGGGCCGAGCTGTGCCTGGTGGAGTCGGCAGAGGCCGGGCCGGAGCAGCGGTACCGGTTGCCGGGGCGGGTGGCGGTCCCGGTTGCGGGGGGCTCTCCCGGCGCGGGATCGGGCGCTTGCCCCGGTCCGGCGACGGACGTCGGCGCCCCCGGCCCCCCTTCCGCCGCCCCTCCCCCCGCACCCTCCCCCGGTGCCGGTTCCGGCGACACCCCTTCCGGCCCGGAGGCGGGAGGCGGTGGCCCGGCCGTCGCCGAGGCGTATCTGCGGGGGCGGCCCGTGTGGCTCGCGGGGGTGGTGCTCGACGGAGGGGACGAGGGCGTGGCCGCCTCCGCCCCGCTCGGGGCCCTGCCGCTGGGGGCGGCCGGTGGCTGGCTGGGGTGTCTCGTCGTGGTGGGAGAGGCCGGTGAGGGGTTCGGGTCCGAGCAGCGGGAGTTCCTGGAGCAGTACGCCGACGCCGTCGCCGGGCGGCTGCGCGGTGAGGCCGACCGGTCGGCGCCCTCGCCGCTGCTGGATTCGGCCCTGCGCGCCATGGGGGTCGGCTCCTTCGCCCTGTCGCCCGGGACCGGGCTGGTCGAGACGGACCCGGCGTTGCTCGAACTCGTCGGCATCCCCGAGGGCGGTTTCGACGGCAAGACCGACACTCTGCTCTCGGTCAGCGTGCCGGAGGACGTCCCCGCGCTGATGTCGGTCATGGAGCCGTCCGCACAGGCCCCGGGCCGCCGTGAGCTGGAGTTCCGTATCCGCAGGCCCACCGGTGAACTGTGCTGGCTGCGGCTGAACTGCCGGGTGCTGAAAGGGCTGGGCGGCGCTCCCGAGCGGGTGCTGGGCGTGGTGAGCGCGGCGCCCGTGCTGCGCCGCAGCGCCAGCGACGTCGCCCGGATCCAGTGGCTGACGGCCGCGCTCGACGACGCCACGACCGTCCGGGACGTCAGCCGTGTCGTCGTCGCCGCGTTGCGCGAGCCGCTGGGAGCGGACCGGGTGGCGCTCGCCGAGCTGCTGGAGGACCGGCTGGCGGTCACCGTGCTCGATCCGCCGGGTGCCGGTGCCTGGCCGGAGCTGTGGCGCCGTGAGTGGCGCTCGGAGTGGCCCGACGCGCCGGTCTCCGCCCTGCCCACGCTCCAGGCGGCACTGCGGGACGGGCGGATGAGCCTGTGGCCTGCGGGTTCCGTCCTGGAACCGGGGCTCGCGGGGATCGGCCCCGGCGGGCTCGCGGTGCTGCCGTTGCCGGCCAGGAGCGGGGTGGCCGGGGTGTGCCTGGTCGGCTGGGACACCCCGCACGAGTTCGCGCCCGAGGAGCGGGCCCTGCTGACCGCCACCGCCGGCCTGGTCGGGCAGGCCCTCAAGCGCGCGCACGCCTACGACGCCGAGCAGGAGCTCGCGACGATGCTCCAGCGCAGCCTGTTGCCGCGCCGGCTCCCCAAGCTGCCCGGGGGCACGGCCGTGGCCCGCTATCTGCCCGCCCGGCGCGGGCTCCAGGTGGGCGGCGACTGGTACGACGTGATCGCGCTGTCGGAGAGCAAGGTGGCCCTGGTCATCGGTGATGTGCAGGGGCACAGCGCCGGGGCCGCGACGATCATGGGCCAGATGCGTACGGCGGTAAGGGCCTACGCCGTGGAGGGGCATCCGCCGGACGTGGTCGTCGCGCACGCCAACCGGCTGCTCGTCGGCATGGAGACCGACCTGTTCGCCACCTGCTGCTACGTCGAACTGGACATGGAGGAGGGCAACGCGCTGTTCGTCCGGGCCGGGCACCTGGCTCCGCTGGCGCGGCATCCCGACGGCGGCACCGAGGAGATCGCGGTCGAGGGCGGGCTCCCGCTGGGCGTCCTCGCGGACGCGGAGTTCCCGCTGACGGCCCTCGCGCTCACCCCCGGATCGGTGCTCGCGCTGGTGACGGACGGTCTGGTCGAGTCGGCGGACCTCCAGGTGGACGAGGGGATGCGGCTCGTGCGCCAGGCGCTCGCGGCGGCGGATCCCGCCGACCCGGGGCGGATGGCCGACGCGCTGCTCGGCGAGGCCGGGCGGCGCGAGGACGACGTGGCGGTGCTGCTGCTGCGCTACGACGGGATGCGGATACGGCCGGTGCGGGCGGGCTGGGTGGTGTGGCGGCTGCCGGACGCGGTGATGCACGCCCGCCGCTTCAGCGCGCGCACCCTGCGTTCGTGGGGCATCGCCGCCGAGGCCGACAGCGTCCAGCTGGTGGTGTCGGAGCTGGTCACCAACGCGCTGGTGCACACGCAGGGCGCGGTCCGGGTGGAGCTGACCCTGGCGGCGGACCGGCTGCGGGTGACCGTGAGCGACTCCTCACCGCGGGCGCCCGCCAAGCCCGTGGTCGTGGACTGGGAGTCGACGGGCGGGCGTGGGCTCTTCCTGGTCGAGGCCATGTCGGCGGCCTGGGGTTCGGTGCCGGTGGGCGGCGGCAAGCAGGTGTGGAGCGAGATCGTCGTCACCCGTCGGGAGACGGAGCCCGGCGAGGAGCCGGACGAGGAACCGGAGACCGAGCCGGAGGAGGAGCGCAGGCCGGGCCGCGTCTGGGGCCTGGGCCGCGACCGGAGCTGGGGCCTGGGCCGCAGCCGGGACCGCCGCAAGTCCCGCGACCAGGGCCCGCGGCGCAACGGCGAGAGGCCCACGTCACGCGACGGCGAGCAGGCCACGGGCCGGACCGGCGACCCGCCCGGGAATCGCAACCGCGGGCACACCGCGCGTCGCGACGGCGCCCCGGCCACGGACCGGCCCGCCGACCGGCCCACGCAGGGGGGCGAAGCCCACGGGGCGGGCCCGGGCGCAGGAGATGCCCGGGCGCCGGGGCCGAACGCGAACCCTGCCCCGAGCCCGCACCCCGGCCCTCACCGCTCCCCCGAGGGAGGTCCCTGATGCGTGGGCTCGGTCTTCGTGGGCTCGGTCTGCGTGGGGCCGCCGGGCTGCTGGCGGTCCTGCTGGCCGTGTCCCTCGCCGGGTGTACGGACGGCGGGGAGGGCGAGGGCGAGCTGACCATCGGGCTGCTGCTGCCCAGCCGGGCCGTGCCCCGCTGGGAGAACTCGGACAGGCCCCTGATCGAGAAGCGGGTCAAGGAGCTGTGTTCCGAGTGCAGGGTCGTGTACGCCAACGCCGAGAACGACGCGGCGAGCCAGCGGCAGCAGATGACCTCCATGATCACCCGGGGCGTCTCGGCGCTGCTCCTGGACGTCGTCGATCCCAAAGCCCTGCGTTCCTCGGTGCACGCGGCGCAGCGCGAGGGCATCCCGGTCGTCGCCTACGACCGCCTCGCCGAAGGCCCGATCTCAGGTTTCGTCAGTTTCGACGGCCACCAGGTCGGCAGGCTCCAGGGCCAGGAGCTCCTGAAGGGCATGGGCGCCCGGGCCGACGGTGGCGGTGTCGTCATGGTGAACGGCGACCCGTCCAGCCCCAACGCCGCCTGGTACGAGGACGGGGCGCGGGCCGTCCTCCAGGACCGGGTGCGGATCCTGAAGTCGTACGACACCCTCGGCTGGCGTACGGAGAACGCGCACGACCACATGTCCGCCGCGATCAGCGACCTCGGCCCGAGCGCGATCGACGGGGTGCTCGCGGCCAACGACTCCATCGCGGCCGGTGTCGTCTCGGCCCTCAAGAGCGCCCGTGTCACGCCGCTGCCCCCGGTCACCGGGCAGGACGCGGATCTCGACGCCTTGCAGCGCATCGTCGAGGGCGAGCAGTACATGACCGTCTACAAGCCGTTCCGGCTGGAGACCGAGGCGGCCGCCGCGATGGCCGTGGCCCTGGCACGCGGCAACGACATCGACTCCCTGGTCACGACGACGGTGGACAGCCCCACGACCGAGGACGTCCCGGCGATCCTGCTCACGCCCACCGCCGTGACGCGCGAGACGATCGGCCGGACGCTCGTCCGGGACGGTGTCTACACGGTCGGCCAGATCTGCACCCCGAAGCTCCGCCCGGCCTGTGTCCGGGCCGGACTCATCCGGTGAGCGAGGTGGTCCCCGTGTCCCATCCCCCCGTACTGGCGTTGCGCGGCATCACCAAGCGGTTCGGCGGCGTCCAGGCGCTGGTGGACGTCGACCTGCAGGTCCGGGCCGGTGAGGTCGTGGCCCTGGCGGGCGACAACGGAGCGGGCAAGTCCACGCTGGTCAAGGTGATCTCCGGGGTCAGCCCCGCCGACCGGGGCGTCATCGAGTGGGAGGGGCACCTCGTGCAGATCAAACGCCCGCACGACGCCCACGCCCTGGGCATCGCGACCGTCTACCAGGACCTCGCCATGTGCGACAACCTGGACGTCGTCGGCAATCTCTTCCTCGGCCGCGAGATCGACCGGGTGGGCGTCCTCGACGAGGTGGAGATGGAGCGCCGGTCCCGGGACCTGATGCGTGCGCTGTCGATCCGCATCCCCGACGTGCGGGTGCCGGTCGCCGCGCTGTCGGCCGGGCAGCGGCAGGCCGTCGCGATCTCCCGCTCGCTGATGGGCGCCCCCAAGGTGCTGCTGCTCGACGAGCCCACCGCCGCCCTCGGCGTGGAGCAGACCAGTCATCTGCTCGATCTGATCGAGCAGGTCCGCGACCGCGGTATGGCGATCATCCTCATCAGCCACAACATGGGTGACATCAAGGCCGTCGCCGACCGGGTCGCGGTGCTGCGGCTGGGCCGCAACAACGGTCTGTTCGACGTGAGCACCGTGACCCAGGAGCAGATCATCTCCTCCGTCACGGGGGCGGCGGACAACGCCGTGGCCCATCGCTCGAAGGGCGACGAGGAGGCGTGGCCGTGAGCCGCGGCGGACCGCACCGGGACGGCGGACCGGCGGGGCCGGGCAGCGCCGGTCCGCTCACCACCGATCGTGAGCGGCGCGCCGCGCGCGGCTGGCGGGACGGTGTGCGCCAGTACGCGCATGAGGTCCGAGGCAGTGTGCGGGGCGGAGAGCGGGGTCCGCTGCTGGTTCTCGCGGGGCTGCTCGTGATCTGGATCGTCTTCCAGGGGCTGGACGACAAGTTCCTCTCGCCGCGCAACCTGTCCAACCTGAGCGTGGACATCGTCGGGACGGGGCTGGTCGCGGTCGGGATCGTGTTCGTGCTGCTGATCCGGGAGATCGATCTGTCGGTCGGCTCGGTCAGCGGCCTGGCGGGGGCGGCGTTCGCCGTGCTGAACGTGAACCACGGAGTGCCGGAGTGGCTGGCGGTGATCGTGGCGGTGGCCGTGGGCACGGCGGTGGGCGCCTTCCACGGGTTCTTCCACGCCTGGCTCGGCGTGCCCGCGTTCGTGGTGACACTGGCGGGGCTGCTGATCTGGAACGGCCTGACGCTGTATCTGCTGGGGGCCAGCGGCACGATCAACATCGACGAGGAGGGCCTGGTCGCCTCCCTGACCAGCCGGCACTTCGGCAACCACCTGGTGGCGTACGGGGTCGCCGCGCTCGGTACGGCCGGGTACTTCCTGGCCGCCCACCGCCGGCGCAGCCGCCACCGGGCGGCCGGGATGCCCTACCGGACGGAGGGCGACATAGGGATGCGCACCGGCCTGCTGGCGGTGGTGGCCTTCGCCGGTGCCTACACCCTCAACCGGTTCCAGGGGCTGCCGCTGGCACTGCTGATCTTCCTGGTGGTCCTGGTCGTCTCGGACTACCTGCTGCGCCGTACCCGCTACGGACGGCGGGTGTACGCGGTCGGTGGCGGGGTCGAGGCGGCGCGGCGGGCCGGGATCGGGGTGGAGCGGGTGCGGGTCGCGATGTTCATGGTGTCGGGGACGCTGGCCGCGTTCGGCGGGCTGTTCGTGGCGTCGGGACTGACCTCGGCGAGTCCCACGACGGCGCGGGCCGCCGGTTCGGGGATGCTGCTGATCAACGCCATCGCGGCGGCCGTCATCGGCGGGACGAGTCTGTTCGGCGGGCGGGGCTCGCCCTGGTCGGTGCTGCTCGGTGTGGTGGTGATCCAGTCGATCGCCTCGGGGATGGGGCTGCTGGGGGTCCAGGACGCCGTGCAGTTCATGATCACGGGTGGGGTGCTGCTGGCAGCCGTGGCGGCCGACGCGCTGTCCAGACGCGCTCAGGCCCGAGGTGGCCGACCATGAGTGACACAGTGTCCAGAACGAGCCGATTATTACGTTTCTCACGAAACGCCTAAGAAAGAGCAAAGGTGGGTACTGGCTGAGATGTCATGAAACGCAGCCGCCTCACCCAGGTGGCCGTGGCCGTCACGGCCGCCGCCGGTCTGGTCCTCGCCGGGTGCGGTGACGCCGATCTGTCCGGCGGCGAGGAGCAGACCCGGCTCAGCGTGCTCGCGACGGACGTGCCGCAGATCCAGACCCTGAAGAAGCTCACCAAGAGGCATTTCACGGCGGAGACCGGCATCACCGTCGACTACACGCTGCTGCCGGAGAACGAGGCGCGGGAGAGGATGAACCGCGAGTTCGCGACCCAGGCCGGTACCTACGACGTGGCGAGTGTCAGCGCCTACGAGGCGCCGATCTACGCGGACAACGGCTGGCTCGCACCGCTGGACCCCTACGTGAAGGCCGACGAGGACTTCGACCAGGACGACGTCTTCCCGAACCTGGCGTCCTCGCTGACCGGCGACGACGGCAAGATCTACGCCGAGCCGTTCTACGGCGAGGGCTCCTTCCTGATGTACCGCAAGGACCTGTTCCGCAAGGACGGGCTGACCATGCCGGCGAACCCGACCTGGAAGCAGGTCGCCGACCTCGCCGCCCAGGTCGACGGCTCCGAGGGCGCGAGCGGCATCTGCCTGCGCGGCATGCCCGGCTGGGGACAGAACCTCGCCCCGATCAACACGGTCGTCAACACCTTCGGCGGCGCCTGGTACGACATGGACTGGAACGCCCGGCTGACCTCACCGGAGTTCAAGAAGGCCGTCGGGTTCTACGTCGGCCTGCTGCGCTCCCACGGCCAGCCCGGTCCCGAGCGGATGGGCGTGCTGGAGATCATGGACAGCTTCGTCGAGGGCAAATGCGCCATGATGTACGACGCCACGTCGCTGGCCTCGTCGATCGAGGCCGACAGTTCCCCGGTCAAGGGCAAGGTGGGATACGTCCCGGCCCCGCACGACAAGACCGACAAGGCGGGCTGGGTGTGGACCTGGGCCTGGGGCATCCAGCAGGCGTCCGAGCACAAGGACGCCGCCTGGGAGTTCATCTCCTGGGCCTCCTCCAAGGAGTTCCAGGAACTGGTCGGCCGGGAGGTGGGCTGGACCTCGGCGCCCGCCGGGAACCGCAAGTCGCTCTACGAGAAGCCCGACTACCAGCAGGCGGCCGGTGCCTGGTACCGGCAGGAGTACACGGCGGCGACGGACTCCGCCGATCCGAGGGACCCGGGCGTCGGCCCCCGCCCCTACACCGGCATCGGCTTCCTGGGCATCCCCGAGTTCGCCGTGCTGGGGACGGCGGTCTCCGAGCAGATCGCCGCGGCCATCGCCGGCCGGCAGTCCGTGGACGCGGCCCTCGACAAGGCGCAGGACCTCGCCCAGGCCGCCGCGGCGAAGTACCGCGGCGAGTGAACCGGCCGCCGCTCGCCAGGGCCGCCTTCGTACGCAAGGCCCGCGCCGCTCGCCGGGGCCGCCGCCGTACGGCGCGGGCCGCGCCCCCGGTCACCCGGGGACGCGGCCCTCGAACTGCCTTCGCGGTCCGCTTACTTGCGGATCAGGCTGCGCAGCACGTACTGCATGATGCCGCCGTTGCGGTAGTAGTCCGCCTCGCCGGGGGTGTCGATGCGGACGACCGCGTCGAACTCGACGCCGGTGTCGGTGGTGACCTTCACCGTGCGCGGGGTGGTGCCGTTGTTGAGCTCCTCGACGCCGGTGAAGTCGAAGGTCTCCTCACCGGTGAGGCCGAGGGACGCGGCGGTCTGGCCCTCCGGGAACTGCAGCGGCAGGACGCCCATGCCGATGAGGTTCGAGCGGTGGATGCGCTCGTAGGACTCGGCGATGACGGCCTTGACGCCCAGGAGCGCGGTGCCCTTGGCGGCCCAGTCACGGGACGAGCCGGAGCCGTACTCCTTGCCCGCGAGCACGACGAGCGGGATGCCCTGCTCGATGTAGTTGCGGGAGGCGTCGTAGATGAAGCTCACCGGGCCGTCGGCCTGGGTGAAGTCGCGGGTGTAGCCGCCCTCGGTGCCCGGCGCGATCTGGTTGCGCAGGCGGATGTTGGCGAACGTGCCGCGGATCATGACCTCGTGGTTGCCTCGGCGCGAGCCGTAGGAGTTGAAGTCACGACGCTCCACACCGTGCTCGGTGAGGTACTGGCCGGCCGGGGTGTCGGCCTTGATGGCGCCGGCCGGGGAGATGTGGTCGGTGGTGACCGAGTCGCCCAGCTTGGCGAGCACGCGGGCGCCCGAGATGTTCTCCACCGGGGCCGGCTCGTGGGCCATGCCCTCGAAGTACGGGGGCTTGCGCACGTAGGTGGACTCGGCGTCCCACTCGAAGGTGTTGCCGGTCGGGATGGGCAGCGCCTGCCACTGGGCGTCGCCCGCGAAGACGTCGCTGTAGGACTTGGAGAACATGTCCTCGCCGATGGCGTTGGCGACGACGTCGTTCACCTCGGCCTCGGAGGGCCAGATGTCCTTCAGGAAGACCGGGTTGCCGTCCTGGTCGGTGCCCAGGGCGTCCCGGGTGACGTCGACCTTCATGGAGCCGGCGAGCGCGTAGGCCACCACCAGCGGCGGGGAGGCCAGGTAGTTCATCTTGACGTCGGGGTTGATCCGGCCCTCGAAGTTCCGGTTGCCGGAGAGGACCGAGGTGACCGCGAGGTCGTGGTCGTTGACGGCCTTGGAGACCTCCTCCGGCAGCGGGCCGGAGTTGCCGATGCAGGTGGTGCAGCCGTAGCCGACGAGGTTGAAGCCGACCTTGTCGAGGTAGGGGGTCAGGCCCGCCTTCTCGAAGTAGTCGGTGACGACCTTGGAGCCGGGCGCGAGGGTGGTCTTGACCCACGGCTTGCGGGTCAGGCCCTTCTCCACCGCCTTCTTGGCCACCAGTGCGGCGGCGACCATGACGTACGGGTTGGAGGTGTTGGTGCAGGAGGTGATGGCCGCGACCGTGACCGCGCCGTGGTCGATCTCGTACGACGTGCCGTCGGGGGCGGTCACGGTGACCGGGTTGGACGGGGTGCCGTTCGGGATCGTCGAGGGCGCGTCGGAGCCCGGGAAGGACTCCTTGCTGGCCTCGTACTCGTCGTTGACGTAGGTGCGCACGTCCTGCGCGAACTGCTCGGCGGCGTTCGCCAGGACGATGCGGTCCTGCGGGCGCTTCGGGCCGGCGATGGACGGCACGACGGTCGACAGGTCGAGCTCGAGCTTCTCGGAGAAGTCGGGCTCGGCGGCCGGGTCGAGCCAGAGGCCCTGCTCCTTGGCGTACGCCTCGACCAGTGCGAGCTGCTGCTCGCTGCGGCCGGTGAGCCGCATGTAGTTGATGGTCTCGTCGTCGATCGGGAAGATCGCGGCGGTGGAGCCGAACTCCGGCGACATGTTGCCGATGGTGGCGCGGTTGGCCAGCGAGGTGGCGGCGACGCCCTCGCCGTAGAACTCGACGAACTTGCCGACGACGCCGTGCTTGCGCAGCATCTCGGTGATCGTGAGGACGAGGTCGGTGGCGGTGGTGCCGGCCTGGAGCTCACCGGTGAGCTTGAAGCCGACGACGCGCGGGATGAGCATGGAGACCGGCTGGCCGAGCATGGCGGCCTCGGCCTCGATGCCGCCGACGCCCCAGCCGAGCACGCCGAGGCCGTTGACCATGGTGGTGTGCGAGTCGGTGCCGACCAGGGTGTCCGGGTAGGCCTTGCCCTCGCGGACCATGACGACACGGGCCAGGTGCTCGATGTTCACCTGGTGGACGATGCCGGTGCCGGGCGGGACGACCTTGAACTCGTCGAAGGCGGTCTGGCCCCAGCGCAGGAACTGGTAGCGCTCCTTGTTGCGGCCGTACTCCAGGTCGACGTTCTGCTTGAAGGCGTCGTTGGTGCCGAACTTGTCGGCGATGACGGAGTGGTCGATGACCAGCTCGGCCGGCGCCAGCGGGTTGATCTTCGCCGGGTCGCCGCCCAGCTCCTTGACGGCCTCGCGCATGGTCGCGAGGTCCACGACGCAGGGGACGCCGGTGAAGTCCTGCATGATCACGCGGGCCGGCGTGAACTGGATCTCCTGGCTGGGCTGGGCCTGCGAGTCCCATCCGCCGAGGGCGCGGATGTGGTCGGCGGTGATGTTCGCGCCGTCCTCGGTACGGAGCAGGTTCTCCAGCAGGACCTTGAGGCTGTAGGGAAGGCGGGCCGAGCCCTCCACCTTGTCCAGCCGGAAGATCTCGTACGACTCGTCGCCCACCTGCAGCGTGCTGCGGGCGTCGAAGCTGTTCGCCGACACGACAGTCTCCTTCATTGATGTGCGCGTACCACCACGATCCTGCCGCCACGGCATCTCGGCCGATCCGCTAAGGTAAGGCTAAGTTAGGTAACCCTTACCGCCGGATGCGATGGCGGCGTGCGGCTGCGGTGCTCTCCGTACAGATATCTCGATGTCGAGATAACTCTAATACACGAGCGCCGAATGGTCATGCCCCGGCGCCTGACCGCTCTCATCCATTCGAGGCGTTTACTCAGCGAACCCAGTCGTTCGGCCTTCCGTCTCAGTGAACCTAGCCGTACGGGCTAAACGCGCTGGGGGTGCTGGTGGCCGTACCGGCTGGGGTGGATCTCGCAGGGCCGTACGTCGAGCTGTCGTACGTGGACGCCGTACGTCAGCGGCAGCGCCGGCCTCTGCTGGACTGTGTGACGGCTCGATTCGAGGACGTGGCACCGGTACGGCCGTTCCGGTGGTCCCGTGGTGAGCGTCACTTCGCCGGCTGGTACTGGGCGGCGACGACTGGGCAGCACGTGGGCTTCGAGTCCTGGCTGGAGCGGGACCGGCTTGTGCTCATGGACTTCGATCCGCAGGTGACGGGGATCGCCTCGCAGCCCTTCTGGCTGCACTGGCACGACGGGGCACGGGAGCGTCGGCACGCTCCGGACTACTTCGTGCGCCGGGTGGACGGCTCGGCCGTGGTCGTCGATGTCCGCGCGGACGAGCGGATCGAGCCGAAGGACGCGGAAGCGTTCGAGGTGACGCGGATCGCCTGCGCTCAGGCGGGTTGGCGATTCGAGCGGGTCGGGAAGCCGGAGCCGGTGTTGCTGGCGAATGTCCGGTGGCTGTCGCGTTACCGGCACCCGCGGTGCCTGCATCCCACGGCTGCGGACCGCCTGCGGGAGGTCTTCGCGACGCCGGGGCCGCTGCTGCCCGGAGCCGACGCGGCGGGTGACCGGCTCGCGACGCTGCCTGCGCTGTTCCACCTGCTCTGGCGTCAGGAACTGGTTGCCGATGACCTGTCGATCCAGCTGCTGGGTCCGCGCACGGTCGTGGGCCGGGTCGAACGGGGTGGCCATTGAACAGGCAGGGGCGCAAGGTCCGCCCGGCTCGCGGAGTTTCCCGAGACAGCGGCTGAACAGGCGCTTTGGTGGGAGGGCCACATCCTGGAGGTGCTGCACGGACTGCCGCCGGGGGCGTCCGATGGGGCAGTGTCTCGGCCGGAGTTCGACCCGAGGCAGCACTCATTGGCTGAGCGTGAGCGGGCCAAGGCGGCCGAGTTGACGGCGGCCGGGCACAAGGTGACTGCCAGCGGGATCAAGCAGCGGCGCCAGCGCTACCAGCGTGACGGGTTGGTCGGGCTGGCCGACGGCCGGTCGGCCAAGCAGATGCCGGCCTTCGGCAAGGTCCATGCGGCGGTGGTGGAGGCGATGCAGCAGGCGATCGACGAGACGTCCGAGGACTCGTCGAAGACGATCGGATTCGTCGTCTGGAGGACTAAGGCGATCCTGGCCGACCGTGAGGATGGCGCCGGTGTCGAGGTTCCTTCCCGGGCCACTCTCTACCGGCTCTACAGCAAGCTGGCGACGGGCACGCACGCGACGGGTTCGGCCCGCACACGCCGGTCGGTCAAGGCCCGGCCGCCCGGCCCGTTCGGAGAGGTTCCGGCCAGTGCACCGGGCGAGCTGATGCAGATCGACTCGACTCCGCTGGATGTGCTGGTGCGCCTGGACGACGGGATCGCGGAGAAAGTCGAGTTGACGGCGATGGTCGACATCGCGACGAGGTCGATCACGGCGGCGGTGCTGCGGCCGACCACGAAGGCCGCGGACGCTTCCGCGCTGCTGGCCCGCAGCGTCACCCCGGAGGCGATGCAGCCCGGCTGGTCAGAGGCCCTGCGGATGTCCCGTTCGGTGCTGCCGCACCGGCGGTTGCTGACGTTGGACGAGCGCCTGGAGCACGCGGCGGCACGGCCGGTAATCGTGCCGGAGACGATCGTCTGCGACCACGGAAAGGTATTCGTCTCGCGGAACTTCCGAGCCTCCTGCCGGTATCTGGGCATCAACCTGCAACCGGCCCACAAGGCGACGCCGACCGACAAGGGCACGATCGAGAAGACTCTGGGCTCGGTGGCCACGCTGTTCGCCCAATTCGTCGCGGGCTACACCGGCTCGACCACGGACCGTCGCGGCCGGAAGCTGGAGGACGGGCCGCTGTGGTCTCTTCCTGAACTCCAGAACCTGCTCGATGAGTGGGTCATCGCCGTCTGGCAGACCAGGCCGCATGACGGGCTACGTGATCCGCAGGCGCCGGGGCGAGCGTTCTCGCCGAACGAGAAGTACGCGATGCTGCTTCAGTCCTGCGGCTACGTCCCGGTTCCGCTGGACGGCGAGGACTATGTCGAGTTGCTGCCCGAGCGGTGGCAGGCGATCAACAGCTACGGCATCCGGATCAAGCACCGCACCTACGACGACGGCGAACTGGGTCCGTTGCGCCGCCAGCACTCCGGGGTGATGGAGAAGAAGGGCTTGTGGGAGATCCACCACGACCCCTACGACATCTCCCGGATCTGGGTACGCGACCGCCGGCGCAATCGGTGGATCACCGTGTTCTGGAAACACCTGCACCGCATCGGTGCCCCGTTCGGGGAACTGGCCTGGGACCACGCCTGCGAGCAGGTCCCCGGCGGCACGGAGGAACAGATCGCGGACGCCGCCGCCGCGCTGCTGCGGCGGGCCCACGACGGTCCCACCCCCAAGCAGGGGCCTGCGGCCAAACGGTCCCGGCGCGTCGCCGCACGGACCCGGGCCACCGCCCCTGACCGGCCCGTCCCCGATCCGCCCGCCGACGAGACCGTTCAGGGAGATCAGGCGGACACCGAGCTGGCCGAAGTCATCTCGCTGGGTCTCTTCGACCCGCTCGCGAACCCCTGGAGGCGTCCGTGACCATCTCCGAACCGGCAACCCGGCACACCACGCTCCAGGAAGCGGATGCCGAGGCCAACCGGCAGTTGACCACCCTGGACGGATGGCGCACGTTCGCCGCCGGGCCACCCAGCCCTCCGGTCCTGCTGACTTCCGCCGAGCTGGCCAAGCTGTCTCCGACCGAGCGGGCGCTCTATGACGACGACCGGCTCGACCACCACGCACGGATGCTGGTGGTCGCCACCTCGTTCGTCGAGAAGACAGTGGTCTGCGGCCGGCGCCTGGTCCTGCTGAACCGGCACGCGATCAGCGCCCGCCGCGGCCTGATGGTCTCCGGGCTGCCCGGAACGGGCAAGACCAGCGCGATAACCCAACTCGGGCTCGCCCACGAACTGCTCGACCGGGCCCGCCACCCGAACGTCACCGACCGCATCCCGGTGCTCTACATCACCGTTCCGCCCGCGGCGTCCGCCCGCATGGTCGCGGCCGAGTTCGCGCGCTTCCTGGGGCTGCCGGTCCGGGCCAGATCAAACATGACCGACATCATCGAAGCGGTGGTCGGCGTCTGCATGGACACCCGCACCGGTCGGGTCCTCGTCGACGAAATCCACAACGTCTCTCAGGTCACACGGGCCGGGGCCGAGGTCTCCGACACCCTGAAGTACTTCTCCGAGCGCATCCCCGCGACATTCGTCTACGCAGGCATCAACCTCGACACCAGTGAGCTCCTGGCCGGCACCCGGGGCGCCCAGATCGCAGGCCGCTTCACCCTCGTTCCCACCCGCCCGTTCCCCTACGGCGACGAGTGGAAGGGACTGGTCGCAACGATGGAGAAGACCCTGCTGCTCCACGATCACCCGCCGGGCAGCCTGGTCAAGCTGGACCGCTACCTCCACAAGCGGGCCGACGGCATGATCGGCGCGCTCTCGCACGCGATCCGGGGCGCCGCGATCGACGCGATCCTCAGCGGCAGAGAACGCGTGACCAAGGCAGGTCTCGACGCGATCCCCCTGGACCATGCCGCAGAAGCGGCGAAGAAGGGCCGCTGAGGTGTCCCGCCCGCTGCCCGAGCTGCCTCGCCCGCTGGCGCCGCTGCCCGTCCGACTACGCCCCTGCGTCGGCGAGATCACGGACTCCTACGTCCGCCGCCTCGCCCGCGCGAACCATCTCAAGCCGAGCTATCTCCACTGCTTCCTCAACGGACCGCCCTTCTGGTTCGGCAAGCCCCAACTGGACCGCCTGGCCGCGGTTTCCGGCCGCTCCGAGGAGTCTTTGGACCGGGCGCTCGCTGACGCCAGTTCCCCGCGCGGCCGCATGAAGCCCAACCCGCGGGCTGCTCGAACCGAGCTGTTCCCCGGTCAGCCCCATCTCGCCTTGCTCATCTACATCGACGCCCGCAGAGGCCACACCATTCAGGATCTGGCCCTGCGTCACCACGTCCCTCGCCGTCTCGTCCGCCTCGCCCTGGACACGATGCAGCCGCCTCCCCGAGGGGTCGAACGAAGCCATTCGCATCTCGACAGCGAGCTCATGGAGCCCATCCAGGCCATGCTGGATCAAGGCCTCGGACCGAAACAGATCTGGCTGAACCTCATGGACGACCACGACGCCTCTGTGTCCTACACGCTGCTTCGCCACTACCTCCGCTTGCGCGGCCCTCAGCGCTACGCCGCGCCATGGCAGTCCTGACTCGCGGCCCGGCACACCGCTGCGGAAATTCGACCGCCGCGGAGCCGCTGCCCTGCTGGTTCTTGGTGTGGGCGAGGCGGACCGCACACACGAGAGTCCCGAGCTACCGGCCCGGGCCCGCGCCGACGCGGGCCAGCACCTCGTCGGCCAGCTCCCTTGGGCTCAGCTCGCCGTCCAGGAACACGGTGTCTCCGGGCAGCGTGTCCACCGCGTCCATACACAACTCGATCTTGGACTTGCACCACCCACGCACCCGCTCATCCTGCTCGGGATCATCCGGCGTGAAGCTCCGCCCGTCGATCCGCTTCACCAGCACATCCTCGGAAACCTTGAGGAAGAAGTGGTGAACAGCAATCCCCGCCTCCTTCAGCGCACCGAAGATCTCACCGACATAGCCGGGATTGACCAGCGTCATGGGCACCAGCACGGGCCGCTGATACTCCTCGACGAGTCCCACGGCCAGGTCCGAGACCTGCCGTCTCCACAGCCGCAGATCCTGAAAATCGCCGGTCGGGACGTCCACGATCTCGCGCAGCACATAGCCGACCATCTCCGGGTCATAGACCAGCGCCTCGGGCCAGCGCGGACGTAGTTCGTCCACCAGCGTGCTCTTCCCACTGCCGAACGCGCCATTCACCCAGACGATCACAGACATCTCCCCATCGATGGATACCCCCTGAGCCACACCGCGACGCGAGGGTGGGGGCCATAGCCCACTGACAGATCATGCCCGAACGATCGACAAATGGGGCCTCAAGCTGACGAGTGAGGCCAGCTGACTCTCCAGAAGCCAGTCGTCTCACGGAAGACAGTCCGCCCAGGTCAGCCGCACCCCCGTCGACTAACTTCACTGAGACAGGACAGCGCCCGCTGTCCGCTGTCATCCAATCGAGGCGTTTGACAGCGAACCCAGTCGTTTCGGGTTCCTTGCCAGCGAACCTAGTCGTACGAGGGGACGTACTGGGGGTGCTGGATGGCTGTACCGGCCGGGGTGGATCTTGCGGAGCCGTACGTCGAGCTGTCGTACGTGGATGCGGTACGGGAGTGTCGTCGGCGTCCGCTGCTGGACTGTGTGACGGCTCGGTTCGAGGACGTGGCCGCGGTACGGCCGTTTCGCTGGTCGCGTGGTGAGCGTCACTTCTCGGGCTTGTACTGGGCGGCGACGACCGGGCGGCATGTCGGTTTCGGTCGTGGCTGGAGCGGGACCGGCTTGTGCTGATGGACTTCGATCCCGGGGTGGTGGGGATCGCCTCGCAGCCGTTCTGGCTGCACTGGCACGACGGCGAGCGGGAGCGTCGGCATGCTCCGGACTACTTCGTACGCCGCGCGGACGGCTCTGCGGTGGTCGTGGATGTCCGCGCCGATGATCGGATCGAGCCGAGGGACGCGGAGGCGTTCGAGGTGACCCGTCTGGCCTGCCGTCAGGCGGGATGGGGCTTCGAGCGGGTCGGGGTGCCGGAGGAGGCGCGCACAACACAAACAGAGCTGTTCGCCGACGATCCCAACCTTCCTGTGTTCATCTACACCCCGCAGAGGCCACAGCATCCAGGACCTGGCTCTGCGCCACCAGGTCTCCCGGCGTCTCGTCCGCCTCGCCCAGGACACCATGCAACCGCCTCCCCGAGGAGTCGACCGGAGCTATGGAGGCTTCGACAGCGACCTCATCAAGAACATCCGGACCTTGGCGAATGAGGGCCTCGGATCGAAACAGATCTGGCTGAGGCTCATGGACGACTACGAAACCTCCGTGTCCTGCACGATGCTCCGCCACTTCGTCCGTCAGTACTGCCCCCGACGGCACAATGCTGCAAAAGGAAGCCCCCGCTCTCCACAAGGTCACTTTCAGTAACTTCCCGAATCGAGCCGAGATGTCCCGTCTCAGCCGATCGGTTCATGTTGGTGCTGTGTCGGTGGGGACGGCACGCGATCGTCTCCGTCACGGCTTACGATGCGGGCGACATCATGTCGTCGACTCCAGAATGCGGTCGAGCGTCTGGCGCCCCATTCTGCTCATCGTCGGATTGCTCTCGACGTAGTACCAGACAAGACCCATCGCCTGTTCGAAGGCCCATGCCTTGCCACGCTCCCACTCCAGATCGTCGCAGGCCAGTGTCCGCCGGAGCACTTCCCGCGGACCCGGTTGCAGCAGGTGCCAGGCGCTGACCAGATCCAGCGCGGGGTCGGCCGGACCGAAGCCGCCGGTGTCGAGCACGCCGCTGAGCCGGTCTCCTGTGACCAGTACGTTGCCGGGAATCAGGTCACCGTGGCTCATCACGTCGGCACTCGTGCGCGGCAACTCCCGGTAGTGGCTCCACAGTCGGCGCAGCCGGGGCACGTCGAGCAGCCCCTGGCTCGCCTCGAAGCACTTCTCCATCCAGGCGTCGTGGTGAGCGAGAACGCCGCCGCGATTGTCGCCGCCGAAAAGCCGACCCCGCGTCTCGGCTTCCCGCAGGGCCGCGATGAAGGCGGCAAGGTCCTCGGCGAAAGCGTCCGACCCACTCGGGTCGGCATCGAAGGCGACCGTTCCCGGCAGCCACGTCTGGACCGACCACGGCATGGGATAACCCGCTCCAGGCTTTCCCAGGGCGACGGGTTCCGGAACGGGAAACCGAGACACCTGTGCCAGCTCCGCGCTCGCCTGGGCTTCCCGTTCCAGAACCGCCAGCGCCTCCGCGGCATCGGTCAGACGCAGCGGGAAACGCGCGGAGAGGTCGTCCCCGATGCGGAAGATGGCGTGGACCGTCCCGGTCGACGACAGGAGCCGGATCGCCTTGCCGCTCCACTGAGGGAACTGTTCTTGGATCAAGGTCGCAACGATGTCGGTGGTCATGTCCACTTGGTCATCGTGCATGGTCAATCTCGCAGGCCCTTCGACTAGTCCGGTTCGAAACGACGGAAGCAGTCCAGATCAACTGAGACGACAGCCAGTATTCAGACGCCAGGTTCCAGATCAACTGAGATTTTTTCGGCCACCCAGGTGGCTCAACTGTTCCGGTCGCCCCAGGTCACAGCTGCGGCTTCGGACCAGATCACCTGAGACGGGACACGAGAGGCACCGACGGAGAGCGATCGTTTGCCATCGAACCTAGTCGCTCAAGGTCAGGGCATCGCAACCGACTGACTTCGCTGTCAAATGACAGCCCGCCGCGCGGTCATGTGCGCCCCTTTCGCGGGTATCCGAACCGGGTACCCACGCACGACATCCACCAAGACGGAGGGGAGACAGGGCATGCCGCTCACGTTCCGCAAGAGTTTCCGGATCCTTCCGGGGGTGCGGCTGAACATCAACAAGCGCTCCTGGTCCATCACCACCGGCGGCGGAAAGAACGGCCCGCGCTACACCCGCAGCAGCACAGGACGTCGTACGACATCGATGGATCTGCCCGGACCTTTCGGATGGCGCCGCACCACGAGGGCGCGTCGGCACTGAGGACGCCGGGCGGGATTGACGTCCCGTCACCCGTTCGGCCCCCCTGTCGGGCGGCATCTCATATCTGAGATAACCTCAGTCACATGGCAGACGACTACCTCGTACGCATCGGCAAGCTCATCCGTGACGCCCGGCAGCATCGTGGCTGGACGCAGTCGCAGCTGGCCGAGGCGCTCGGAACCAGCCAGAGCGCCGTCAACCGGATCGAGCGCGGCAACCAGAACATCAGCCTTGAGATGATCGCGCGCATCGGGGAGGCCCTCGACAGCGAGATCGTGTCGCTCGGCTACGCCGGTCCGATGCATCTGCGGGTGGTCGGCGGGCGCCGGCTGTCCGGCGCCATCGACGTGAAGACGAGCAAGAACGCGTGCGTGGCGCTGCTGTGCGCCTCACTGCTCAACGAGGGGCGCACAGTGCTGCGCCGCGTCGCCCGCATCGAGGAGGTGTACCGCCTACTCGAGGTGCTGAGTTCCATCGGCGTGCGCACCCGGTGGATCAACGACGGCGTCGACCTGGAGATCGTGCCGTCGGCCGAGCTGAACCTGGCGGCCATCGACGCGGACGCGGCCCGCCGCACCCGCTCCATCATCATGTTCCTCGGCCCGCTGCTGCACCGCATGGACTCGTTCAAGCTGCCCTACGCCGGCGGCTGCGACCTCGGCACGCGCACGATCGAGCCGCACATGATCGCGCTGCGCCGGTTCGGCCTGGACATCGCCGCCACCGAGGGCCAGTACCACGCCCGGGTGGACCGCACGGTCAGCCCGGACCGTCCGATCGTCCTGACCGAGCGCGGCGACACGGTCACCGAGAACGCCCTGCTGGCGGCCGCCCGGCACGACGGCATCACCGTCATCCGCAACGCCTCGTCCAACTACATGGTCCAGGACCTCTGCTTCTTCCTGGAGGCCCTCGGCGTCAAGGTCGACGGCATCGGCACGACCACCCTCACCGTGCACGGCGTGCCCACCATCGACGTGGACGTCGACTACTCCCCCTCCGAGGACCCGGTCGAGGCGATGAGCCTGGTGGCCGCCGCGGTGGTGACGGAGTCGGAGCTGACGGTCCGCCGCGTGCCCATCGAGTTCCTGGAGATCGAGCTCGCGGTGCTGGAGGAGATGGGCCTCGACCACGACCGCACGCCCGAGTACTTCGCCGACAACGGCCGTACCCGGCTGGTGGACCTCACCGTGCGGCCCTCCAAGCTGGAGGCGCCGATCGACAAGATCCACCCCATGCCGTTCCCCGGCCTGAACATCGACAACGTCCCGTTCTTCGCGGCCATCGCGGCGGTCGCCCAGGGACAGACCCTCATCCACGACTGGGTCTACGACAACCGGGCGATCTACCTGACCGACCTGAACCGCCTCGGCGGCCGCCTCCAGCTCCTGGACCCCCACCGCGTCCTGGTCGAGGGACCGACCCGCTGGCGCGCCGCCGAGATGATGTGCCCGCCGGCCCTGCGCCCCGCGGTGGTCGTCCTGCTGGCGATGATGGCCGCGGAGGGCACGTCGGTGCTGCGCAACGTGTACGTCATCAACCGGGGTTACGAGGACCTGGCGGAGCGGCTGAACTCGATCGGGGCGCAGATCGAGACGTTCCGGGACATCTGAGCCGCCCCGGGGCAAGCCTCCTGCGAACCGGGTGTATCCGGGCGCGGCCCGGACGCTGCGGTGACACGCAAGCCCGCCCCTCGTTGTGCCTGTCCGACACGGAGCCGAAAGCGATGGTGTCGGCTGGACGAGTGGGTCAAGTTCCGGCAGCTTGGGACCTGGTCTGTGGGTTGGGAGAGGGGACACATCGTGCGGGACCTGGCGTCGACGCTGGACCACGTCCGGACGGCGGACGGGAGGCGGCTGCGGGTCGAGTGCTCCGGGGACCCGCGGGGGCGGCCCGTGTTCCTGCTCCACGGCACTCCCGGCAGCCGGGTCGGCCCCAGGCCACGCCCCATGTACCTGTATCAGCGCGGAGTCCTGCTGATCAGCTACGACCGTCCCGGCTACGGAGGGTCCGACCGCCAGCCCGGCCGCCGTGTCGTGGACGTCGTGCAGGACGTGACCGCCGTGGCCGACGCCCTGGGCATGGACCGCTTCGCGGTCGTCGGCCGCTCCGGCGGCGCCCCGCACGCCCTGGCCTGCGCGGCCCGGCTGCCGCACCGGGTGACCCGCGCGGCGGCCCTCGTCACCCTCGCCCCCCGGGACGCGGAGGGCCTCGACTGGTTCGCCGGGATGGCGCCCTCCAACATCGACGAGTACAGCACGGCGCTCGCCGATCCCGAGGAGTTCGAGGCCCGGCTCATCCCCCGCACCGACTCCATCCGCTCCGACCCGGCGCGGCTGCTGGAGGAACTGCGCGCGGAGATGACCGACGACGACCGGAAGATCATCTCCGACAACGGCGTCCGCTCGATGTTGCTGCGCAACTACTGTGAGGCGTTGCGCAGTTCGCCGTACGGCTGGATCGACGACTCGTTCGCCCTGACCGAGCCCTGGGGATTCGACCCGACCTGTATCCAGGTGCCCGTCCTGCTGTGGCACGGTGCCCGCGACGCCTTCTCACCGGTGGCCCATTCGTCCTGGCTCGCGGAGCGCATCCCGCGGGCCACGTCCGTGATCGAGCCGTCCGCGGCCCACTTCGGAGCCCTGCGCGTGCTGCCGGACGTGCTGAGATGGTCGCTCGTCGACGCCTCGCCGGGCGAGGAGCTCCCGTGCGAGGCGCTGCCGTTCCAGGACGTGCGGACCACCGGGTCGCGTTACACGGCCAGCGGTTCCAGGTCGCGATAGAGGCGTCGTCCGTGCCGTGCGGACCGCATCGTCATGATCTCGCCGCCGAGCAGTCGCCCCAGCTCGGCGAGGCTCTCCTCCCGCAGGCGGTCCGCCTCGGGCCTGCCCAGTGAGCTCAGCGTCAGTGCCGAGTTGGCGACCGCCGTCAGGGCGTCGGGGTGGTGCCGGCCCAGCACAGCGCTCAGGCCGGAGGCGGCCTTGCTCTCCAGGTCGTACGCCTCTTCGAAACGGCCCTGGTCGGCGAGCACGTTGGCGAAGTTGAGGCCGGAGATCAGCGTGTGCGGGTGATCCTTGCCCAGCATGTCCCGCAAGCGCGGCAGAACCTGCTGGAACACCGCTTCGGCCTCTGCCAGATCTCCGCAGCCCCAGTGGAAGATGCCGAGATTGTTGAGGGCGCCCTGGGTGTAGGGATGGGCCTCGCCCGGGACCTTCATGTACCCGGCCAGCGCTTGACGGGCGACCTCCCGGGCCTGTTCCTTCTCGTCGGCGGCGTACAGGTCCGAGGCGAGGTTCAGGTCGCAGGCCAGCCAGTCCGGATTCGGCGACGCGTACTGCTCGCGGTACCTCGCCAGGGTCGCGGTCGTCAGCCGCAGCGCGTCCTCCACCCGCCCCACTCTCCGCAGCGACACGGCGAGCGACTTGGCACAGCTGAGGGTGGAGGGGAAGTGCTCCCCCAGGATGCGCTTGTGGTCCTCGTACACACCGGAAAGGGTCTCCACGGCCTCGTCGTAGCGGCCGATCTCCCGCAGGTCGCGGCCCAGGCTGGAGGCCGAGCCGAGCGTGTAGGGATGTGTGGGGCCGAGAACGACCAGGCGGCGGTCGTAGACGTCCTGGTCCACGGCGCGGGCGTCCTCGTAGCGGCCGACCATGCGCAGCGCGAGTGCCAGGTTGTTGGCCGCGCTGAGGGTCCGCTGGTGCGACTCGTGGAAGATGTCGCGGAATCCCCGGTGCGCGGCCTCCGCCAGTTCGACGGCCGACCGGTACTCGCCGAGTGCGGCCAGGTCGCTCGCCAGGCTGGAGGCGGTGATGTAGGTGTGCGGATGGTTGGAGCCCAGGACCTCGCGCTGCCGCTCCAGGAGTTCCTCGTCGATCTCCCGGGCCTCCTGGTAGCGCCCCTGGGAGCGGAGCACGTTGGCGAGCTGACAGCGCAGGTAGAGGCATTGCATGTGGTTCTCGCCGAGGCGCTCGGTCCAGCGCTCCAGCACGTCCTCGGCGAGCTGGCGGGCGCTCGGCAGGTCACCGCGCTTCCACAGGTACCGCACCCGGTCGATGAGCAGGCGCCGGGGTTCGGGTTCCGAGCAGTCCTGGATGCCCGAGGCCAGCAGGTGCGACCAGATGGAGTCGAAGAGCGGCCAGGTCGACGGGTCGTCGGTGGGCTCGTCGCCGTCGGGCCGGGCGCTGGCGAGCACGGTATGCACGACGTGCCGCGCCTCCTCCCGTTCCGCCTCCGAGAGCTGTGAGCGGATCACGGCCTGGACCAGCCGGTGGACCTGGATGCTGCCGCTGCTCTGATCGACCTTGGCCAGGGCGAAACGCCCGATCTCGCGGATCACCCGGCCCAGGAGCAGACTCTCCTGGAGCGAGGGGTCCCACTCGCGCAGGGCGTCCAGCATCTCCTTGTTGTAGAGCACGCGCACGGAGATCGGTTCCGGCGCCATGAAGGCGCACAGCTGGAGGAGCCGTACCGAGGCCGGTGACCGTTCGTTGAGGCGGGCGATGGAGATGTTCCAGGTGGCGGCCACCGGCTGCGGGTAGTCCTTGGGGTGGTTGAGGCCCAGCACGGCGGTGGTCTGTTCGGTCAGTTCCCGCAGGTACTCGTCGGTGGGCGTGGCCGTCTCCGCGAGCCAGGCGGCGGCCTGTTCGACGGCCAACGGCAGGTCGCCCACGGCGTCCGCCACCCGGTCCGCCTCGTCGGCGGTCAGTCCGGGGGCCTGCCGGGTGAGGTGCTCGATGCTCTCCTCGCGCGGGAACACGTCGACGGACAGGGACGTGCCCTGCTGTGCCCACGCCTGGTTCCGGGAGGTGACCAGGATGTGCCCGCCGCCGGCCGGGAAGTACGGCTTGAGCGTCTCGGGGTCGTCCGCGTTGTCGAAGACGAGCAGCCAGCGGGTGGTCGGCGCACCCGATGCCAGCATCTGCACCACCTCGGCGCTGGCCAGCGCCATGTCGTCGCCGCCGGAGGCACCGATCCGCGACCCGAGTTCGGCGAGGGAGGCGATGATGGCGTCCTTGTGCTCCGCCGAGATCCACCACACCAGGTCGTAGTCGGCGACGAAGCGGTGCACGTACTCGAGGACGATCTGGGTCTTGCCCACGCCGCCGAGCCCGAAGAGCGTCTGGGGCTGGGGCAGCACGACGGAGATGCCCCCGCCGAGCTCCGAGCGCAGCTGATCGAGCACGGCGGCCCGGCCCGTGAAGAGGGTGTTGCGGCTGGGAGCGCTGAAGATCCTCGGCCAGCTGCCCGGGAACCGGGGGCCCGCCGTAGGGGCGGGGACGAGATCGGTCGTCAGGTTCAGCGCTTTGAAGACCCTCTGGACGCACTCGGCCTCGTCCACCCGGTGGAGGTCCACCGAGGTGTACTCCACGTCGGAGCCGGGCATCTGCGCGCGGTCCAGCCGCAGCCGTGTCACCTGGAGAGCCGGCAGGCCCGGAGCGGAGTCGGTGAGAGCCCGCCAGGCGGCCCGTCCGTGTCTGGCCTGCAGGAAGGCGTCCGACGTCAGGATCAGCGCGCGCGTGGCCGGGTCCGGGCGTTCCGGAACGCGGATGGCCACGTCGTGCAGCGTCACCCGCGAGCAGTACGGCTTGAGGATCCCCTCGAGCCACTCCGCCCACATGCGGTCCTCACCCGCGTACACCACGGAGACGTCCGCGGCCAGGGTCGTCGGCCTGCGCCGCGTGTAGGCGGCCAGACAACGCTGGCGCACCGGTTCGGGGATGGGCGGCAGCCTGGTCACCTCTCCGTCGGAGATGACCTCCGTGAGCCGCTCGAAGGCGGACAGCAGTGAACTCGACACCCCGCTCTGGTCGCCGATGGCCGCGAGCAGTTCCTCGTAGGCGTAGTACGGGCGGTACGGGATCTCGACGGCGCCCCAGTACTCGTTCAGCTGCGCCGGGTCCAGCGGTTCGCCGTCCTTCCCCTTGGGCAGCCCGTCGAATTTCAGGCGGGCCAGCGCCCGTCCCGCGTCGGCCTTCTCCTTCTCGCCCTCGTCGACCCGCATCAGCACGGGGAGCACCCTGATGCGCCGGTCGCGGTAGTCGGCCTCGACGGTCCGGGCCACGGCGGCACCGCCGTCCAGCGCCTGGTCGCTGAGCGTGAAGCAGTCGACGAGGACGTCGGGCATCTGGATGGTGCAGATGTCCGCGCTGTCCGACAGACCGGTGCGGCTGTCGATGAGGACGTAGTCGTACGACGCCTTCATGTCCTCGCGCAGGGCGTCCAGGAAGATGCCGCCGCCGAGGCGGTCGTAGAAGTTGTCCCATTCGAAGGAGGAGACGGTGGCCGAGTACGCGCGGTTCTGCTGACCGGCGGACAGGAAGTCGAGTGAGCCTCCGTCGGAGAACGACAGTCCGAGGGCTTTCGGGTCGAGGGAGACCGCGTGGCGGGCGACGTGTGCGTACTGCCGGTGCCAGGCGCCGGAACGATGGCTTCCGCCGGCCGCCGCCCAGGAGTACTCGCTGATCATGTCGATCACGCCGGGGGTGGCCTCGAGGGTGCTGGGGTCGAGGAACGGATGGAAGAAGCGGTGCAGTCCGGGGGCCTCGAGGTCCCAGTCGACGGCCAGCACACGGGCACCGTTGGCGGCGAGGATCCACGCCGTGTTCGCCAAGGCCATCGTGCGGCCCGTACCGCCCTTGTAAGAGTAGAACGTGATGATACGTCCACTCCGGCGCGCCATCATGCTTTTCCTCCGTTGTCGGCCCCTGGTACGTGGGCGGGGAGTTGGCGGGCTCGCCGGGACGGGGCCGGGGCGGGGGCACCCGTCCGCGCCTCCGAGGGACGGCGCGGTCGTGCGCACGCGGGCCGCGGGGAGAGCGCCCGCCTGAGTATTCCGCACGACGGCCCGGCTTCGGAGACGGCGACCGCGGCCCGGCACCGCGGGTTGACGCGGCCCGAGCGGGGACAGGGGCGGTGAGCACTGATCCGATGTCGCATCTCCACACGTCCCCCTGCCGGTTGAAGCCCCGGGAAGTCACCCGACGGCGTCATGTGGCCGGAATCAACACTCTGCCCCACCCCCCTGTCCGACGGGTGGCTCGTTTTACGCCGTTCTCCACCTGTATCCGGACATCTGACGCTGCGCGGCGTCCACAGTGTCCCGCATCTCCACAAGGGTGGCCGCCTTTCCGGCGAATTCGCCTTCGGTCAGGAGTTCGTGCGGTATTCGGGCTCCGATCGCGGCGAAGTCGCTGTCGTCGAGCACGATGTCCTCGAAGGAGATCCACGCTCCGCCGCCGATCACACAGCGGTATCTCCGCGTCGGTGGCCGCGGTGTCATGCGGTACTCGGCGAGGTGGAGTGCGCTGCACGCCTCGAACCCCACCCGGAACAGCAGGATCTGCGCGGGGAGGTCGTACAGCCGCGCCAAGGGGGAGCGTTCCCCCAGATGGCAGTCGAGGTCGTGGCCGGTGAGGAGGTCGCGGGCCAGGGGGCCGATCGCCGCGAACGAGGTCTGCGGATGTGTGCTGCGCACCGCGCCGGGGGTGGCCCGTACACAGTCGGCCAGTGCGCCGACCGCCGGGCACGGGGTGACGTCCGGATCGAACTCCGCCATGCCCGCCCGGTAGACCCGCTTCTGCTGCTCGGTCAGCCCCGCCGTGAGCGCGCGGTGGCGGTCGGAGGTGTCGGAGTTCTCAGGGGTGAACGCCGGTGTGACGAGCGTGCCCGCCGGGCCGAGGGCGGCCAGAAGGGCGTCTCGTACCACGGCGGGCGGCAGGCCGGTGCCGCTCAGGGACGCGTGCACCAGCAGGACGCCGCCCCGCCGGACGCCCAACTCGCGCAGGAACCGCACCAGCCGGGTGCCGTCAGTCATGGAGAGTCGCCCATTCCGCCCGCAGCTCGTCGGCCACGTAGGTGCCGTTCTCCGTGAGTTCACGCGGGGGAAGGCCGGCCAGCTCGCGCAGGGCGCGGTCCGCCAGGGCGCGCGCGGCACCGGCTTCCGGCGACGGACGGGCGGCTCTGCCGACGTACTCGCTGGCCAGATCGAGGAGTGGCCCCGCCGGGCTGCCCGGCAGGTGCAGGTCGAGGACCTCGCGCAGCGCGGCGAGCCTCCCCTTGCGGCCGAGGCGGGGCAGCTCGCGGACGAACTCCTCCGGCTCGATGTCGATCGCCACCCCCAGCGCGCCGCTGCCACAGGCGCCCAGACGCAGTCCGGCGCCGGCGGTGAGCGGGGTGATCGTCGTCGTGGCGGGCGCGTTGACGCTCCGCCACCAACCGGGCTCACGCCGGTCCAGAAGGCCGTACGCGTTCCGCAGCCGGGTGCGGAACGCCTCCAGGGCGCCGGGAGCGAGCAGAGGGGTGACGACCGCGGCGAAGCAGTCCCGGCCCGGGTCGGCGTCGTCGATCACCAGCCGCGGGCCGTGACCGAGAGGCAGCGAGGCCAACGGCCGCCAGCTGCGCAGGACGGGCGGGCAGTCGCCGGTCCCCGCCGGGGGTTCACCATCGCCTACGCGGAAGTCGCCGTCGCCGACGTGGAATTCGACCTGCCCCGGCCGGGACAGCCGAACGGTGCCCAGGGTCGGGAGGTGGATCAAGGGGCTCGGCTGCTCCCAGCACAAGGTCGCCTCGACACCGGCGCGCAGCGCTGCGGCCACGGCCACCGCCATGAAGCGCGGCAGATCCGCCGTGACGTCCCAGGAGCGAATCAGGGAGGGCCTGAGATAGGGATGGGAGACGACCGCGTCGAGGTGCGGGGCCGTGGTTTCGTCGGAGTCCAGTCGGACCAAGAGGCTCCAGGCCTCGTCCCAGCCGGCACGGCCGGTGAGCTTGGCGTTCACACCCGCGAGCAACGCGCGGTCCAGCCGTAGCCGGGCCCGCTCGAGTTCGGCCACGCTCGTCACGGCCGGGGCCAGCGTGCGCTCCGTGATCCGTTCGGCGATGCCCTCGATCAGGGCGCGCAGGTCCGTGCAGTACACCGACGGGTTGTCGAAGCCCCGTCCGGTGCTGTAGCGATGTGCGGCCAGTCCTCCGCCGCATGCGGCGAGGACGGGGCACCGCCGGCAGGTCTCACTGATCCCTCCGTGGCGGGCGGGGGCCTCCGTGCGTTCGGTGAATTCCCTGAAGCCGTGCCGGAATACGTCGAATCCGGTGGCGGCTGCGCCGTCATAAGCGATCTTGAGCGAGTCGGACCGGGTGAGGGTGCCGTCCGTGTCGACGACCGCGATGCCGTCGTCGGCGGCTCCCAGCGCCTCGGTGAGTGCGGGGCCACCGCGCAGCGTGCTGAGGATCGAGTCGAAGGTCCGCACGGGCACCGGGCGCCCCTGCTCCTCCCACCGGTCGAAGACCCTGAGCAGCCAGTCGGCGTAGGGCGTGGACGCTCCCGGGCGGCCGGGAGGCGGTGGTGTGTCCCAGGTGGCGTGGGGCAGGAGGTAGTCGATCCGCGGAGGGTCCAGGCCGATCAGCGCGTCGTGCACGAGGACCGGGTCGCCGGCCAGGTCGACGGTGCACAACAGCCCCTGGAACAGGTGCCGGTACTCGGGCAGTCGCAGCAACTCCAAGCCACGCAGTACCCGTTCGTAGCTGCTGCGGCCCCGGTGGTCGAGCCGGTGCCGGTCGTTCGCGGC
Organism: Streptomyces sp. NPDC056373; assembly: GCF_042262425.1. Lineage (NCBI taxonomy): Bacteria > Bacillati > Actinomycetota > Actinomycetes > Kitasatosporales > Streptomycetaceae > Streptomyces > Streptomyces sp. NPDC056373. Next base: position 79,186 of record NZ_JBHJPX010000014.1, on the reverse strand, counting down.
CCGGTCGCCGTCCAGGGAGAGACCCACCTTGACGTCGAACTCCCTGAAGACCTCCAGGTGCGCGCGGTTCAGCCGGACACCGTTGGTGTGGATGTGCAGGTCGAGGCTTGTCCACGGTGCCAGCGCCCGGGTGAGCTCCGCACAGATCGACCGCAACCGGGCCGGACCCGCCAGCAGGGGCTCGCCGCCGTGCAGGATGACCGCGAGCTGCGCAAGCCGCTCCTCACGGACGTACTCGGAGAGCCGGCGGGCCACCTGGCGGAGCGTGCCCTCGGAGATCAGCGGCGGCATCCTCCGCCAGCTCTGGTCCGCGTGCCGATAGACATAGCAGTGGTCGCACGCCAGGTCGCACCTGCTGTGGACCTTCAGGACGAGCTCACGTATGGCCACGTCCTCACACCTCGCCGGCCGCGCCGCGTGTCCGCACCGGGCGACCGGCTAGACGGCGGAGTTGAAGGTGGTGGTCGTCCTGGTCCCGTCCTCTCCCAGAGCCGGAGTCACTCGCCTCACGACCGTGGTGACCTCGATCCCGTGCGTGCGGATCTCCGCGAGCGGGGTTCTCTCGGAGACCGGGGCTCCCGTAGGGGGCTTGTCTGCGGGTTTCGTGACCGGATTCTTCATCTGCGTCGGCTTCACCTTGGTTCAGGGCCGCCTCCCACACACCGGGGACGGCGAGAGTCCGGGGCTGGAGTGGACACGGTGTGCGTAGACGTTCCGCCAAGCATGCCTCTGCCATCTTCGCAGCCCCTGCGCGAGGTGGGCAATGCGTACCGCAATGCACCGCGCGGCAGCGGTGATTTCTCGTCACCGATGCGCCGGGCGTTCACCAGGGCGCCGAACGGCGGGCCGGGGCCGGGCACTTCAGGCGGGCAGCAGGAATTCCAGATCACGGTCGACGCGCTGCCAGCCGCGGCCCGCGGCCGTCCAGGGGTGCCCGGAGCCGAGTCGCTTGTCGAACGCGCTCACCGCCCGGTCCCGCAACCGGCCGGCCTCGGGGGCGCGGCCCATCGAGCGCAGGGTGACCGCCAGGGACAGGTCGGCGATCAGGGTGTCCGGGTGCCCCTCGCCGAGGCAGGTGCGCAGGTCCTGGGCACAGGCCCGTGCCATGCTCTCCGCCGGTGCGAACTGTTCCATGTCGCCCAGGACGTTGGCCATGGTCAGTCTTCCGAACAAGGTGTACGGGTGGGCGTCGCCGAGGCACCTGCCGAAGGACCGGACGGTCCGGGTGGCCGCGGCCAGGGCCTCATCTGTCTCTCCGGCGGTGCGCAGCCACGCCGCGAGGTTGTGGTCGCAGACCGCGTTGTCCGGGTGTTCCGGGCCGCGCAGCTGGGCGACACCGTGCTGAAGGCGGCTGATCACGGTGCGCGCGGCGGCCAGGTCGCCCGCGCCGGCGGTCAGGGCCGCCAGGTTGACGCCGCACACCAGCCAGTCGGGATCGTCCCGTTCCCGTTCCGTCGTGTAGCCCGCCTCGGCGTGCGCGGCGAGTTCGTCGGCCTCGTGACGTTCTCCGATGCGGCGCAGGGAGACCGACAGGCTGACGGTCGCGCGCAGCGCGCCGTGGGTGTTCTGGCGGCGAAGGCTCTCCAGGGCGGGGCGCAGCACGCGCACGGAGCCGGCGTAGTCGCCCAGTTCGCGCAGGTCCCGCGCGTGGCCCAGGGCCGATGCCAGCGCCGCGGGATGTCCGTCCCCGAGCACGCGGCACTGTCGTTGCCAGGTGGCCAGGCTCCGCTCCCGCGCGGCCGAGTAGTTCCCCACCAGGCGGAACGACCGGGCGAGCGCCTCGGCCGCGGTCAGTGTCTGCGGGTGCTCCTCGCCGAACAGGTCGTGGAACCCGGTGTACACCTCACGCGCCAGCTCCAGCGCCTCGCCGAACCGCCCGAGCGCTCTCAGGTCCTCGGCCAGGCCGGCCGCGGTGATCAGGGTGTGGGCGTGGCCGGGCGGCAGGAGCTCGCGCTGCCGGGCCAGGGTGCGGGCGTCCAGGCCGTACGCCTCGTCATGGGCTCCCAGGCTCCGCAGCGCGGTCGCCTGATGGTTACGCAGCTGCAGCACGTGCTGGTCGTCGTCTCCCCCGTCGACGGCCGTCCAACTGCGGTCCAGCCGACGGCCCAGTTCGAGGGCCCGGGCGGGCATGCCGTGCTGCGCGGTGCGGCGCACCCTCTCCAGCAGCACGACGCGGGTGTCGCCGGCGGGGCACATGTCCGCGCCGGCGTGGTCGAAGTGGGGCCACAGCCTCTCGAACGCCAGGTCGTCCGCCTCCGCGGCGGGGTCGTCGCGCCGGGGCGCGGCGGCCGTGAGGAGCCGGTGCGCCTCGTGGCGGACCTCGTCGAGCTCGTCGGCGGGCAGGGAAGCCGTCACCAGGCGCTGCACGAGACGGTGCACCTTCAGCGTGTGCCCGGCCCGGTCGACCTCGGCCAGGCCCAGCCGGCTGAGTTCCCGCACCTCTCGGTCGACCAGCATCGGCTCGTGCAGGGCGTCGTCGTGCGGGCGCAGCAGGCGCAGCGCGGTGTCGGTGTGGACCAGGGCCAGCGGCAGCGGCTGCGGTGCGAGCACACTGCACAGGGCGAGCAGGCGCAGCGCCGCGGGAGCGCGCTCGGCGAGTGCGCCGAGGGCCACTGCGGTGCCGGCGGCGATCGCCGGGGCGGCGGACTCGTCCGCGCCCTCCGCGGCCCGGGCGGCGCTCAGGGCGGTCAGCCGGTGCAGGTAGTCCTGCGCCGACGGGAACTGCGCGAGCCAGGCTCCGGCCTGGGCGACGGCCAGCGGGAGGTCGCTCGCGGTGGCCGCGATCCGGTCCGCGTCCGCGGCGGAGAGCGACGGAGCCCTCCGCCGCAAGAGTTCGATGCTCTGTTCCCGGGTGAACCCGCCGACCCACACGGGGTGCATGCTCTCGCTCCACGTGCGGTCCCGGGAGGTCACCAGCACATGCCCCTGGGGGCCGGCGGGCAGCAGCTCCGACAGGGCCGGCCGGGCTGCCGCGTTGTCGTACACCAGGAGCCAGCGCCAGCCCGGCGATCCCGAGTCCAGTGCGTCGAGCGCCCGGCGCGCTGCTGTGGGAACGTCGTCGCCGTTGCGCAGGCCCATGCGCTCCGCCAGCTGTGCCAGCGACAGCAGGACCGATTCGCGGCTGTGCGCACGGATCCACCACACCAGGTCGTACGCCGCCTGGAAGCGGTGGGCGTACTCCACGGCCAGCTGGGTGCGCCCGGTGGCGGCCAGGCCGTCGTGAGGGAGTATGACTGCCTGCTGCCTGCTGACCTCCAGGGTGGCGGCGAGCTGGTCCAGCAGCCGGTTGCGGCCCACGAAGAACGGGTTGCGCGCCGGTGCCTCCCACAGGTGAGGCGTCCGGCGCGGGAACCGCGGACGGGCCGGTCCCAGGGCGCGTTCAGCCGCCTCCCCGGACAGTCCTACTCCGCGCAGCAGGGCTTCGGCGGTACCGGGCTCGTCGAGTGAGGTCAGGTCGACCGCTTCGTAGTCGCTGAACGGGGGTGTGAGCGCGACGGGTTCGATCCGCAGCGGGATCAGCTTCCCGGAAGGGCCGGAACCGGTCCCGCCCATGCTCTCCCACAGGGTCCGGGACTGCGGCGAGCGCAGGAAGGACGACGACAGCAGGGCCAGGGTGCGAGGGGCGCCGCCCCAGGGGCCCGGTTCGCCGCCGCCGGAGGTGATCACCTCGAAGCCGGAGCCGGCCAGGAGCCAGCCGACCCAGTCGGCCCACATCCTGTCCTGGGGCGCGTACCAGAGTCGCAGCGGGGTGGCCATCGGCGACAACGGCCGGACGTAGGAGACGAGATGGCGTCGGCGCAGTTCGTCGTCCAGGGGTGGCAGACGTCGTACGCGGCCTTCGGTGATCAGCTCCGTCAGCGACTCGAAGGCGGCGAGCAGACTGTCCGGTTCGCCCGGCCGGTCACCGAACGCGGCCAGCGTCTCCTCGTAGGCGTAGTCCGACCGGTGCGGGACCTCCACGCCGGTGCGGGAGGCGGCCGGCAGTTGCTGGAAGCTCATGCGGACGAGCTCACGGGCGGCCGCCAGACGCTCGTCACGGTCGTCGGCGACCCGCATCGCGACGGGCAGTATGCGCAGGGGGCGCGGATGGACGTCCTGGAGTATGGACCGGGCCATGCGTGCCGCGCCCTCTATGCTCTGCGAGCTCAGGGTGAAGCAGTTGACCAGGATGTCCGGCAGGTCGATGGTGCACAGTCCGACCAGGTCGCTGACGCCGCAGCGGCTGTCGATGAGGGTGAAGTCGTAGTGGCTCTTCATGTCGTGGCGCAGCGCCTCGAGGAACCGTGTGCCACCGAACCGTTCGGCGAACTCCCGCCAGCTGAAGTCCATGAGGTGCGTCAGGTACTCGCCGTCCTGCCGCCCCGCGGGCATGTAGTCCAGGCTTCCGCCGTCGGGGAACGTCCAGTCGACGGAGACCGCGTGCGGCAGGACCCGGGCGAGACGCCGTCTCAGGTCCGCCGCGGACTCGGTGTGCGGTTTCGTGCGCCACTCCGTGACGTATCCCGAGAACAGGTTGAGCACGCCGGTGGTGGCGGCCGAGGTCGCGGTGTCGAGGAACGGGTGGAAGTAGCGGTGCAGGCCCGGCGCCTCCACGTCCCAGTCGGCGGCCAGCACGTGGTAGCCGTTGGAAGCCAGGATCCAGGCGACGTTGGCCACGGCCATCGTCCGCCCGGTACCGCCCTTCTGGGAGTAGAAGGTGACGATCTGCCCGTCAGATCCGGGGGTCATCACGCGTCTCCTGGGCGGATCCCGGCTCCGGGGCGGGGCCGCGCAGCCTGGGCCGGGGGACGGGGGGACCGGCGGGCGGGTACACGGGTGACACGTAGCGGAGGAACTGGGCGGCCGCCCACTGGATCACGGTCGGGAGGATGTCGGCGAACGCGGACAGCGAGGGCACCCCGCCGGTCGCGGCCCGGGAGACGCTGCGGCCTCGCTGCAACGTGCGGGGCAGGGTCTTCTCCAGGGCCGACCTCAGCTCCGCGCCCGAGGACTCGTTGTCCGGGTCGGAGTGGTCCCATGCCACGATGACCCCGACCCACGGCTGAGCTGCCGCGTCCACCCTGGTGAGCAGCTCCCGCTGTTCGGGGTCGGCGACCGCCCACCGGTCGAGCAGCATCACCGTCGGTGCCGATGGATGCGCCTCGGCCAGCAGACTGCCGGCCGCTTCGTCCAGGGGTTCGACCGTGGTGAGGTAGTCGAGCCCTCGTACCTGCTCCGCGGCGAAGTCCGCGAGCGGCCGGCCTGCGTCGGCGTCGCTCTCCCGGTAGGGGTTCCAGTCGACCGGGGAGGGGCCGTAGCAGCGCTCCGAACGTCCCGGTGGCAGTTCGCGGCTGCTGGGCGCGGCCACCACGATGCGCACCCGGCGCAGCACGGGGGGCGGCCCGAAGGCGTTGGGGAGGTCCGCCAGGTCCAGTGGTTCGCCCCTGGGCACCGGATTCTCGTGGGCCGTGGTGACGATCGACCGGGCCAGCAGCAGGACGGCCTGTTCGTACTCGGCCCGGTATCTGCGCAGTTTCATGAGGGAGTACAGGCCCTCGGAGGCGTAGTGCGGGCCGAACCGCTCGTGGTCGTGCCGCAGGCTCTTCGCCGTCGTGGGAAGCCGCTCGGCGTGCACGGGCGTCCACAGTGCCGGCACGATCGCCGGTGGGGCGCCGTCCTGTGCCGTCCGGCTCTGCGTCTGGCGCAGGGCGAAGGCCCGCCACTCGCGGCCGCAGTGGTCGCTGACGAAGTAGCGCGGTGAGTACAACGGTACGAACACCCGGCAGGTGGCGAGGGCGGCGGACAGGCGCGAACTCCAGTCCTCACCGATCCGCATGGCGCGGTCCATGAACCCGGCCGACTCGCCCTCCGGCAGGTCCGTCAGCATCAGGACGTGTTCGCACAGGTCCTGGTAGAGCCGGCGCACCCACATGTCCGGATCCGGGCCGTCGGTCGCGCGCGGCGGTGTGTGGGCGTAGCTGAGGAAGAAGTACGGAACGTGTGGGTCGGTCCGCTCCGGTTCCTGGTTCACACCAAGGCCTCCCCCCGCACGTCCGGCGGTCACAGGGTCCGCAGGAACATGGCCAACTCGAGCATGTCGACCCGCACATAGTCCTCCGGATGGACCACGATCGTCAGCTCTTTGCAGATGACCGACCGCCGTGATCTCGTGACGAAGGACAGCAGGATCAGCTTGATGAGACTCGTGTGATCCATGCTGTCGATGCGGGCCAGGGCCGATCCGATCACCGGCATGGCCACCGCCTCGCGGCGTGCGTGCAGATGCATCACGTGCCAGAGCTCTTCGAGGCTCTTCCACATCTGGTCGGGTCCGGACGCAACCGTCAGGTCGTTGCGCATCGTGCCGTACGCGCTGAGGAAGAAGCGCTTTCGCGGCGTACCGAGGACGGCGACCGTGCCCACCGGGTAGCGCGTGAGTTTCCCCGCCCGCTTCGCGGCCCGGTCCTCCACCCGCGCCGGTGGTACTCCGGCGAGCGCGGTGTCGATGTCGCCGTCGAGCCGGACGGTCTCGCTCGCGTAGAGACGGTGCAGGAACTGGCCCTGCACACTGCTGTGGACGATCAGCAGATCGTCCCGGGTGTCGGTGTCGAACACGTCGTTGCTGCCGATGACCAGGTGGCCCGGTTGCTCGAAGAGGTCGCCGACCTTGATGGTCACCTCGAATTCCGGGTGCTGGAACTCGTGGCTCACCCGCGTCCGCGGCCAGGAGCGCAGGACGCCACCCACCAGTGCGATGCCGACGACGGCGAGGAACGCCGGGACGCGTGGCAGCGAGCTGTCGGGCCAGAAGGCCAGGTACATCTGGACGAGCCCGGACAGGAGGGTGAACTGGACGGCGCAGGCGCGGCCCGCGGTGGACAGGCCGAGCCGGGTGCCGAAGAGGGTCCGTGCCCGGTGTCCGACCGTCCGGCTCATGCCGGCCCCTCGGTGTTCGTGTTCGTGACCGGCGGCGGGACGTACAGGGTGTGGGGCGTGGGCGTCTCCTCGTAGACACCGGTGAATCTGGATCTTTTCCGGGGCAGTCTGGTCTGTTCCTCGCGCAGCGCCTCCACGGTCTGTTCCAGATCGGTGATCCTGCTGATCTGCTCCCGCATGAGCGAGGTGAGGTCCTCCAGGATCTCCTCGGCGGAGCGGTGCGGCGGTGCCTGCTCGGCGGTGTCCGCCGTGAGGTCGATCGCGGCGAGGGCATCGCGCAACTCGGGCCACACCTTGCGGAAGAGGCTGTCGACCCGGGTGTTGTCGGGGAACCGGTTGGCCGACTCACGCAGGACGGTGTTGATGGTCCTGACCATGTTCAGCACGTCTTCCTCGTCGTGCGCCCGTGTCGACTGGAACTGGCGCAGCGGACTGCTCGCCGCCTCCAGGTCGTCGTGACTGCCCTCCAGCAGGAAAGGCACGAGCTGGCCCTTGCGCTCGTCGACCTCTTTGGACAGGGCGCCCGACTCGAAGGTGATCCAGGGGGCGCCGAGGTTCGCCCGGGTGACGCAGGCGATCCCGAAGGAACTCTCGTCGAGCTGCCTCTTTATCTCGTCCAGGCCGCGCGCGCCCTTCCTGATGCTCTCCGAAGAGACGAACGGCTCGATCTCGTCGCTGAAGTAGCGCAGCCACGAGGCGAGCCGTTCGGCGCAGGTCCGTGACGGCAGTCCGGACCAGCTCAGAAAGATCTTCATATGACGCCCCCGCATCACACCCCGCCCGAAGATGTCACCCCCAGGAACGATACTGGCACTGTCGGCTACATCAACAGACATGAGCGCATCCCGGCGGGCGCACGGGTCAGGTGTGACCCCGCCGAAACGGGAAAGTCCGGCCCTGTGGACACGCCCCTGCTGACCTTCGGGCACAGCACCGCCGGCCGGGACCGGATCGGTGAGCTGCTGCGCGACGCCGGTGCGAGGGCCGTCGTGGACGTGCGGACCGCTCCCGGCAGCCGTCGTGACCCCGACCTGCTGCGGGAGCGGATGGCGGAATGGATGCCGGAGGCCGGCCTCGCCTACCGCTGGGAACCCGCCCTCGGCGGGTTCCGCCCGCTGCCCGCGGACAGTCCGGACGTCGTGTGGCGCAACGAGTCCTTCCGCGGGTACGCCGCCCACACCCGGTCCCCCGAGTTCGTCGCGGCCATGGACCGGTTGCTGCGGGAGGCGGTGCGCACGCGTACCGCCGTGATGTGCAGCGAGGCGGTCTGGTGGCGCTGCCACCGCCGGCTGATCGCCGACTTCGCGGTGCTGGCCCGCGGTGCGTCCGCCCTGCACCTCATGCACGACGGACGCCTGAGTGCCCATACGCCGACACCGGGAGCCCGCCTTCGCGACGACGGGCTCCTCGTGTACGACGCCCCCACCGAGCGGTCCGGGGGCTGAGCCGTCAGTACAGTTTGTTCACCGCCGTGACGGTCGTGGCCTTGAAGTCGGCCACCTGGGCGTCCTTGAAGGTGCCCATCTGTCCCCACCGGACGATCGTGACGGTCGCGCCGTCGCGTCCGACCGAGAAGAGGTTGATGTCGGAGGAGCCCCAGGCGGACGCGGTGTGGATGCCGTAGACGTCGGCGCCCTCCTCGACGTTCAGCTTGCCGTAGTACTTCTGCGTCGCCGTGATGTCGGGGTTCTGCTGCATCAGCTTCTTCGCACAGCCGGCGAGGTCCTTGCGCAGCAGCGCCGCGAAGTCCTTCGCCCACTGCTCGCTGCGCCCCTCGACGGTGAGCTGCTGGGCGCTGGTGTCGTACTCCGTCCAGTACTCCCGGTGCGTGGTGATGGACGGCAGCGCGTCGCCCACGCACATCGGCAGCGGGTCGGGCTGGCCGGCGGTGACCGGACCGGCGTACCACGGCGAGGTCGCGTGCGGCGGCAGTTCGGCCGGCTCCAGGAACCGGGGCGTGTCGGAGGCCGGTGCGGTGGCGGCTACGGCCGGCACGGCGGCTGCGGCGACACCGGCGACGGCCGCCAGCGCGGCCACGGTCGTACGGATGCCTCGGTTACGGATCTTCATGGTCTCCCCCATCGGTTTCCCCCCGGCTTTCCCGGTCGGGTGCGCGGGCTTTGCCCTTGCCCCCCGTATGACACGCCATCCCGCCCATCCGTTGCCCTGCGGACCTGCTACGGATCCGTCCCGATTGTCACGGGCCCGCTACCGCGGACCGCGCAATGCCGCCGCCTCGCGCCCGGCGCGCGCCGCTCCCCCGCCCGTGATCCGCTTCACGCCGAACGAGGCCCGGGCCCGGGCCTTACAGGGCGTAAAGCGACCGAAGAATGGATAGGGGTCATACGGCGATACGCGAGGAGTGTCCGACGTGCCCGGATGCCGGGTGCAGCGGCTTCAGGGGAGGGAGCGCGCATGGACGGCCGGCCCTTGCACGTAGGACCGCAGCCGGAACCCTTGTACCTCGAACCGCGGCTGGAGCCCCGGCTGAGGTCGCTCGTGGCGGCACACGGCACGCTGCACTCGCTCGTCGACGCGCTCGGCTCACCCGTGCACGTCGTGGTGCCGGACCAGATCGCCGAGAACCTGGAGCGGTTCCGGTCGGTGTACCGGGCGCACCACCTGTCGGGACAGGTCTTCTACGCCCACAAGGCCAACCGGTCCAGTGCGCTGCTGCGGCGGCTGGCCGCGACGGACGCGGGCGTGGACGTGGCGTCGCTGGGCGAGTTGCAGCACGCGCTGGGTGCCGGCTTCGACGCCGGCCGGATCACGGCCACGGGCCCGAAGAACCCCGAGTTCCTGTGGCTGGCGGCCCGTTCGGGGGTCACGGTCGGCGTCGACGCCGCCGCCGAACTGGACCAGCTCGCCGCCCTGGTGCGCAAGCACGCGCTCGCCCCGGTGCGGGTGCTGCTGCGGCTGTCGGGCTTCGAGACGTCGGGGGTGAGGGTGCTGAGCCGGCGCAGCCGCTTCGGCACTCCCGTAGCGGAGTTGGAGCCGCTGCTGGAGGCGGTCGAGCGGCATGCCGACGCCGTCGATCCGGCGGGGGTGGCCTTCCATCTGGACACGACGAGCGTCGCGGAGAAGGCGGCCGCCCTCGAAGGGTGCCTGACCGCGCTGGAGTTGTGCCGGAGCCGGGGGCTGCGACCGCGGGCCGTGGACGTCGGAGGCGGCTTCGGCGCCGGCTATCTCGCCGAGCGGGAGCAGTGGGAGGCGTACACGAGCGGGCTCACCGAGGCCGTGCTCGGCCGGCGTCCGCCGCTGACGTGGGGCGGGCACGGCTACGGCCTGCGCAACGAGTCGGGCACGCTGCGCGGCGCGCTCGGCCTCTACCCGGCCCACCGGCCCGTCGCCGGAGCCGGCTACCTGGACGAACTGCTGGCCCAGCCCGCCGCCTCCTTCGGCGGACGCCCGCTGGCCGCGCTGCTGCTGGAGCACCTGTACGACCTGCACACCGAGCCCGGCCGGGCACTGCTGGACCAGTGCGGACTCTCGCTGGCGCGGGTCCTGGAGGTCCGCGGCCACGAGGCCGGCGGGCCCCTGCTCGTACGGCTGGCCGCCAAGGCGGACGACATCGCCCTGGAGGACCACGGCGTGCTGATGGACCCGGTCGTCCTGCCCCGCGGCGGAGCCGGGCCGGACGGGGGGCCGGTCGCCGTGCACCTCTTCGGCAGTCTCTGCCTGGAGAGCGACCTGATCACCCGGCGCACGGTGTTCCTGCCCCGCCGCCCCGAACCGGGCGACCTGCTGGCCTTCGCCAACACCGCGGGCTACGCCATGGACTTCCACGCCACGCGCGCCCAGCACCAGCCCGCCGCCCGCAAGGTCGCGGCCTGGCAGGACGGCGACGCCTGGCGCTGGTGCCTGGACGACCAGTTCTGGCCGATCACGCCCTCGAGGGGAGCCCAGTGAGGTACGACAGCATCACCGAGGCGATAGGCAACACCCCTCTGGTGCGGATAGACCCGGCCGTGCACGGCCTTCGGAACATCGACCTGTACGCCAAGCTGGAGATGCTCAACCCGTTCGGCTCGGTCAAGGACCGGGCCGCCTGGAGCATGGCGGGGCCCCTGCTGGCGGAGGCGGTCGAACACGGCAGCCAGGTGGTCGAGTTGTCCAGCGGCAACACGGCCAAGGCCCTCGCGGTCATCGCGGGCATGCACGGCCTGGGCTTCAGAAGCGTCACCAACCGGATGCGGGTGCCGGAGATCAAGGACCTCCTGCTGCTGCTCGGCGCGGAGATCGAGGAGCTGCCGGGGCAGAGCGAGTGCCTCGACCCGACGGCCACGGACGACCCACTGACCCTGTTCCACCGGACGCTGTCCGCCTCGGGCAGCGCCTGGCTGCACACCGACCAGTACTTCAACCCGCGCAACACCGAGGCCCATCTCACCGGCACCGGTCCGGAGATCGTGAAGGACCTGGACGGCCGGGTCCCGGACTGGTTCGTCGCCTGTGTGGGCACCGCCGGTTCCTCCACGGGGGTGGCCCGTGCCCTGCGTGAGGAGGACCCGTCGGTGCGGGTGGTGGGGCTCGTGGCGGCCAAGTCCGACTTCATCCCGGGGATCCGCACCATCGACGAGGTGCAGGAGGTCGGCCTGTTCGACCCCGACACGTACGACACGATGGAGTCGGTCCGCGCCGACGAGGCGATCGAGGGAATGCTGACCCTGAACCGCCGTTGCGGCATCCTCGGCGGGCCCACCGCGGGGGCGGCCTACTTCGGCGCGGTCCGTCATCTGAGGGCCCTGGACGAGGAGTCGGAGGAGCGGCGGACCGCCGTGTTCATCGTCTGCGACCGGGTGGAGAGCTATCTGAGCTACGTCCGGCAGCGGCGCCCCGATCTGCTGGGCCGGCCCCCTCGGAAGCACTCGCCCGCAGACCTGTCCGCCGCCGAGGTCGCCGGGGCACCGTCGGTCACCGTGGCCGACGCCCGGCGCTGGATCGACAGCGACCGGCCGCTCGTGGTGGACCTGCGCAGCCCGTACGCGTACGCGGCGCTGCACATCGACGGGTCGGTCAACATCGTCGACGAGCTGTTCGCCGAACTGGTCCGGGGCGGACTGCCGTTCGGCAAGCGGCAGTCGGTGCTGCTGGCCTGTCCGGTCGGTGAGCAGTCCGCGCGCTACGCGGCACTGCTGACCCGGATGGGCCACCCCGACGTGCGCAGCCTGGCCGGCGGCATCATCGCCTGGCGGGACGCGGGCGCGCCCCTGGTGCGGGACTGACCGGCATGACCGCACCGCTCACCCGCGAGGATCCGCACCTGTGGCAGCGGGCGCTGCGCGCCCAGTTCCCCATCCTCACCGGGCATCCGGAGCTGGCGTACCTGGACAGCGCGGCCACGGCGCAGAAGCCGCAGGCCGTGCTGGATGCCGTGCAGAGGTATCTGACGACGTCCAACGCCAACTCCGCGCGCGGTACCTACACCTGGGCCAACCGGACCACGGAGCTGGTCGAGCGCACTCGTGAGCGCGTCGCCCGGTTCCTCGGGGACGCGCGGCCGGAGCGCTCCGCCGTCCACTTCACGAGCGGCGCCACGGAGGGGCTGCGGACCGTCGCCCGCGACTGGCTGCCGGGTCTCCTCCGGGACGGCGACGAGATCGTCGTCCCGGACGCCGACCATCAGGCCAACATCGTGCCGTGGCTGGAGGCGCAGCGGCTGCTCGCTCGCGAGGGCGTGCGGGTCCGGGTGGTGCCGATGCCGTACCAGAGCGGCTCCGGGGACTACGACCACCGGGCGCTGGCCGAACGGGCGGGGCCACGGACCCGGTTCGTCGCGACCACCCACGTGCACCACGTGTACGGCGGCGACATGAACGTGCAGCGCATCCGCGAGGCCGTCGGCCCGGACGCGGTCGTCTGTCTGGACGCCGCGCAGAGCGTCGGTCATCTGCCCGTGTCCGTGGCCGAGCTGGACGTGGACTTCGTCGTGTTCTCGGGCCACAAGGCGCTGGCCCTGCCCGGCTCCGGGGCGGTGTGGGCCCGGCAGGCGCGCGGGCCGGCGTTCGCGCCCGGGGGCTGGGGCGGCACCCCGAACACCGTGGGCATCGCCTCTCTCGAAGCGGCCCTGGACTGGCTGGAGGCGGCCGGTGTCGACCGGATCGAGCGCTGGACGGCCGACCTCGCGACCCGCCTCACGGAGGGGCTGCGCCGGCTGGACGCCTACGAGATCCTCGGCTGCCCGCTCAGTCTGGCCACCGGCACGACCGTGCAGCGCCGGCGGGGGATCGTGACCCTGCGGCACCGTGCCATCGACTCGGGCGACCTGGGGTTCATCCTGTTCAGCCACGGGTTCATGGTCCGCTCGGACCACCACTGCCAGGGCGACGCGGGCGAGAAGTCCGGTTCGGTGCGGGTGAGTCTGCATGTGTACAACACCGTTGAGGAGATCGACCGGTTGCTGTCGATTCTCGCCTCGCTCCCCTGACACCGCCGACTATGCGTAATGGGAACCGTTTCCACCTGTAGTCTCTGACCGGCAGGAGTCAGGTGCGATACGACGAGGTGGCGCGACCGGATGGGGCTGAGTCTGGCGACGGCGGAGCGGTGGGTGGAGCGCTGGGAGCTCCAGCAGCAGCGGTACGCCGTCGACCGCGAGGAGCGGTTCACGGTGATCGCCGATGTCGTCGAGCACGCCACGGCGGGGTGCGCGACGCCACCCCTCGTCGTGGACCTCGGCTGCGGACCCGGCTCCCTCGCGGCCCGGCTGATCCGGCGGCTGCCGGACGCGGAGATCGTGGCCGTGGACCGGGACCCCCTCCTGCTGGAGCTGGGCCGCACCCACCACCCGGACGCGGCCCGCTACGTCGACGCCGAGATCGGCGCGCCCGGGTGGACGTGGGCCCTGGATCTGGACCGGCCCCTGGACGCGGCGGTCTCCACCACGGCCCTGCACTACCTCGACCGCGACACCCTGCTCGCGACCTACCGGCAGCTCGCCGTGCTGCTGCGTCCCGGGGGTGTCCTCGTCAACGGCGACCACCTCCCCCAGGACGAGACGGGACCGGCCGGGATCGCCACCCACGTCGGGCGGTGCCGGGCCGGCCGGCAGCGCGTCTTCGCCCACGAGGACTGGGGCTCCTGGTGGGCCGCGGCCGGCGACGACCCGGAGCTGACGGACCTGCTCGCGGAGCGGCGTCGCCGCGCGGCCCACGGCACCGGCCGCCCCGCCGAACTCCCGCTCGCCGCCCACCTGGAGCTGCTCCGGCAGGCCGGCTTCGACACGGCCGGACCGGTGTGGCAGTACGGCGACAGCTGCGTGGTCGTGGCGGTGCGCTAGGGCTTGCCGTCCGGACCGGTCCCAACGGGCGACTCCCGGCACCGGCCGGCGCGGAAGCGACAGGACCCGGCCGCGTGCATCACCCGCGCGCCCCACACCGGGGCGCGGCTGCGGGCGGGCACTCCGGCACCGCGACGCCTGCGGCCGTACGGCCGTACGGCACGGTGACCACACGGACCACGTTCCCGACGGCCACCGCCACGCCTCCCAGGCGGGCCACCGGGACGACCACCGACCTTGAGCCGCCGGGCCGGGGGCTGCCGGGGCGGGAGCGGGCCGGGGCGGCCGGCCGGGGGTGGTGGGGTTCAGGTCAGGCCGTCCCAGTGGACGGTGCGGCCAGCGCCCGGCGGGCGTCCCGGAATCGAACGCCCGCCGAACGGTTCACCGCCGCGCCGGGGCCTGCTGCAGGGTGATGTCCTGGTCCTTGACCGCGTGGATGACGGGCAGCGGCAGACCGCCGAAGCTGCGCAGCTCCGTCACGGTGGCCTGGACGTGGGCCGGACCGGCCACCAGCGCGCCGGACCTGACCCGGCCCGTGTTCACCCAGCGGTGCTCGGCGTCGTCGCACACGGCCCGGGTGCCGCCGATGCCGTAACGGGTCGTGGAGGTGCCCTGGCTCACGGAGGAGCTGACGAAGGCCGGGCCGCTGGCGCCGGTGCAGCGGTAGGTGCCGGACAGGGTGACGGTGCCGTCGGCGGCGATCCGGCCCACGGAGTCGACCGTGACGGACTCCGTGGGAGCGAGGGCGGACGCGGTGGCGGGCGCCGCGCCGGCGCCCGTGAGCAGGAGCAGCGCGGCACCGGCCGACGCGCCGAGAAGGGGACGTGGACGCATGAAGGAAACCTCCCGGAAAGGGTTGATCTGCGGCTTCCACTCGTACCCGCCCCGCGGGCCCGGCGCCCGTCGGCCTCACCCCTTCGGCGGCGCGTCCGCCCCGGCCGTCGTGGAACCGTCCCGGGAATGTCCGGGGCGTGTCACGCTTCCCGCCGGGCCGTTCCCGTGGGACCGGGACGGGAGGATGGTCTGTCTGTACGAGTCATACGAACCCTTCGGATGGCCCTACCGACGTGGAGGTGCGCCATGTGTGCCCACCAGCCCCAGTGCCCCGCGACCGACTCCCCCTCCCCCGCCGCGCACATCGTGGCGGCCCGTCCCGAACAGGGCTGGAGCCTGCTGTGCGACGGGACGGTCGTCTTCGACGACACCGGCGAACTGCTTCCCGACGGGCGCGTCGTGCAGCCCCACCGGGCGACGTCGGAGGGACTGGCCGTCGCGGCCTGACCCGAGGCCGCTTCACGACGGCACGACGGTCCCGCTACGGCAGGACCGCGAAGCCGTCCAGCTCCACCATCGCCTCCGCGTCCCACAGCCGGACGACCTGGACGACCGCCATGGCGGGGTAGTCCCGTCCGGCCGCCTCTCGCCACAGGCGGCCCAGTTCGGGGGCGTGCGCGCGGTACGCCTCGACATCCGTGGCGTAGACGGTGACACGGGCCAGGTCGGAGGGCGTGCCGCCGGCCGCGGAGAGAGCGGTCAGCAGATTGGCGAGGGCTCTTTCGAACTGCTCGGGCAGGGTGCGGCCGACCACCTTGCCGTCGGCGTCGAGAGCGGTCTGGCCGGCCAGGAAGACCACCCGTGACCCGGAGGCCACCACGGCGTGGGAGAAGCCGGCCGGCGGGGACAGCTCGGTCGGGTTGACGCGCTCGGTGCTCACCGTGCCTCCTGACGGGCGTACAACTCCTTGGCGATGATGCCGCGTTGCACCTCGCTGGCTCCCTCGTAGATGCGCGGGGCGCGCACCTCGCGGTAGAGGTGCTCGAGCAGATGGCCGCGTTGCAGGGCCCGGGCCCCGTGCAGCTGGACGGCCGCGTCGACGACGTACTGCGCGGTTTCGGTGGCGAGCAGTTTCGCCATGGCGGAGCGCCGGGGCACGTCCGGGTCGTCCGCGTCGTACGCCGATGCCGCCGCGTGGACCATCAGCCGGGCCGCCTCGGTGCGCAGGGCCATCTCGGCGACCTGGTGGGCGACGGCTTGCAGGTCCTTCAGCCTGCCTCCGAAGGCGTCCCGTCCGGCGGTGTGGGCGAGGGTCGCGTCGAGGGCCGCCTGCGCCATGCCGACGGCGAACGCGCCGACGCTGGGGCGGAACAGGTTGAGCGTCCCCATGGCGACCCGGAAGCCGCGGCCGGGCCCGCCGAGCACGTCGTCGGCGGTCACCGGCACGGCGTCGAAGTCGAGTGCGCCGATGGGGTGCGGCGAGAGCATGTCGAGACCGCGGCCGGTCAGGCCCGGGCGGTCGGCGGGCACCAGGAAGGCCGTGACGCCCCGGGCCCCGGCATCCGGGGTGGTACGGGCGAAGACGGTGTAGAAGTCGGCCTCGGGGGCGTTGGAGATCCAGCACTTCGCACCGGTGAGACGCCAGCGGGCGGGGCCGTCGGGGGCGGCGGCGAGAGCCGCACCCTGCGGGGCCCGGCCCTCGCACGAGACGGCGTCCACCTCGGCCCGCGCCGCCCGTGCCACCACGCCCGACGACCGGTCACCCTGCGAGCCGGTGTCCGCCCCCTCCGCCCGCGGCGCCCGCGCCGCCCTGTCCGCCGGCCCGCCCCCCTGCGGGCCCGCGTCCGGCTCCGCCCTGAGTTGCAGCGACGCCGCGTCGGATCCCGCGCCGGGCTCGCTCAGCGCGAAGGCCGCGATCGCCGTGCCGGCCGTCACCCGCGGGAGCCACCGGGCCCGTTGGGCCCGTGTGCCGTACGCGTGGACCGGATGGGCGCCGAGGCCCTGGAGGGCCAGGGCCGTCTCGGCCTCCGTGCAGGCGTAGGCCAGGGACTCGCGCATCAGGCACAGATCGAGCGCGCCCGAGGTGAACAGGCGTCCGAGCAGCCCGAGTCCGCCGAGCTCGGCCACCAGGGCGCGGTTCACCCGCCCCGGTTCACCCTTGTCGGCCAGCGGGCGGAGCCGCTCCGCGGCCAGGGCGCGCAGCTCGGCGCACCAGGCGAGTTGTGCCGGTTCGAGTGAGAATGCGGTCATCGCCGGTCCCTTCTCCGCCACCCTGCGTTCCGGCTGGGCCACTCCGAGGCTATCGCGGACCGTTGACTGTCGTCACCAACACGATACGCTCCAGGAGCGAGCCCACCACGCCGAGGGGGCGAACCGTATGAACCCACGGGGCACGGCCCACGTCGACACTTTCGCCCGGGACCATCTGCCACCCCCGGACCAATGGCCCGAGCTCCGCTTCGACCTGCCGGAGCTGCACTACCCCGAACGGCTCAACTGCGCCGCCGAACTCCTGAACGGCCCGCCCGGCGACCGCCCGGCGTTCCTCACCGACACCGGCGAGCGGTGGACGTACGCCGATCTGCGCGCCCGCGTCGACCGGGTCGCCCATCTGCTCACCGGCGAACTCGGCGTCGTGCCCGGCAACCGGGTGCTGCTGCGCGGCCCCACCACCCCGTGGCTCGCGGCCTGCTGGCTGGCGGTGCTGAAGGCGGGGGCCGTGGCGGTGACGGTGCTCGCCCAGCAGCGCCCGCACGAGCTGAGCACGATGTGCGAGATCGCTCGCGTGCGGCACGCCCTGTGCGACATCCGGGCCGTCGACGACCTCGCCAAGGCGGAGATCCCGGGCCTGCGGATCACGACCTACGGCGGTGACGCCCCGGACGACCTCCTGAACCGCCCCGCGCCCGGCACCCCGTACGCGGCCGTGGCCACGGCGGCCGACGACGTCGCGCTGATCGCCTTCACCTCCGGCACCACCGGCCGCCCCAAGGGGTGCATGCACGTCCACCGGGACGTGCTGGCGATCGCCGACACCTTCTCGCGGCACGTCCTCAGACCCGGCCCCGACGACGTGTTCACGGGCAGCCCCCCGCTGGGCTTCACCTTCGGCCTCGGCGGGCTGGTGGTCTTCCCGTTGCGGGCCGGGGCGAGCGCCCTGCTCCTGGAACAGGCCGGGCCCCGGCAGCTGCTGCCCGCGATCGTCCGGCACCGGGTCTCCGTGCTGTTCACCGCCCCGACGGCGTACCGCGCGATGCTCGACGAACTCGACGGGCACGACGTCTCCTCCCTGCGCCGCTGCGTCTCGGCCGGCGAGAACCTCCCCGCGGCGACCTGGCAGGCCTGGCACGAGCGCACGGGCCTGCGCGTCATCAACGGCATCGGCGCCACCGAGCTGCTGCACATCTTCATCTCCGCGGCCGACGACCGGATCAGGCCCGGGACCACGGGCGTGCCCGTGCCGGGCTGGCACGCGCGCGTGCAGGACGCCGACGGCGAACCCGTGCCCGACGGGCAGCCGGGCCTGCTCGCCGTGCGCGGCCCGGTCGGCTGCCGCTATCTCGCCGACCCTCGGCAGCGGGAGTACGTGCGCGGCGGCTGGAACGTCACCGGCGACACCTACGTCCGCGATCCCGACGGCTACTTCCGCTATGTCGCCCGCGCCGACGACATGATCATCTCTGCCGGGTGCAACATCGCCGGCCCTGAGGTGGAGGACGCGCTGCTGCGGCACCCGGACGTGGTCGAGGCGGCGGTCGTGGGCCGTCCCGACGAGGCCCGCGGACAGGTCGTGCTGGCCTTCGCCGTCCTCAAGGAGGGCGCGGAACGCGACGCCGAGGCGCTGCGCGCCTTCCTGAAGAGCGAACTGGTGCCGTACAAGTGCCCGCGGGAGATCGTCTTCCTCGACGCGCTGCCCCGCACGGCCACCGGCAAGCTCCAGCGGTTCAGACTGCGTGCCCCGGGGGTACCGGAACGCGACCGGGAATGATCCGTACGACCTAAGATGATCAACGTGTCCGACCAGCATGCACCACGGTCTCTCATCGTCACGCTCTACGGCGCGTACGGCCGCTTCGTGCCGGGCCCCGTGCCGGTTGCCGAACTGATCCGGCTACTGGCCGCGGCCGGCGTGGACGCTCCGTCCGTACGCTCCTCGGTCTCGCGGCTGAAGAGACGCGGACTGCTCGTGCCGGCCCGCACCGCCCAGGGCGCGGCCGGTTACGAACTGTCCCCGGACGCGCGCCAGTTGCTCGACGACGGCGACCGCCGCATCTACGCCTCGGCCCCGCCGGAGGACGAGGGCTGGGTGCTCGCGGTCTTCTCCGTGCCGGAGTCGGAGCGGCAGAAGCGGCACGTGCTGCGCTCCCGGCTGGCCGGGCTCGGTTTCGGCACGGCGGCTCCTGGGGTGTGGATCGCGCCGGCGCGCTTGCACGAGGAGACCCGGCACACGCTCCAGCGGCTGCGGCTCGACGGGTACGTCGACTTCTTCCGCGGTGACCACCTCGGGTTCGCCCCGACCGCCGAGGCCGTCGCCCGGTGGTGGGACCTGGCGGCCATCGCCAAGGAGCACGAGGCGTTCCTCGACCGCCACGCGCGCGTGCTGCACGACTGGGACAAGCGCGAGGACACTCCCCCGGAAGAGGCCTACCGGGACTACCTCCTCGCGCTGGACTCCTGGCGCCATCTCCCCTACACCGACCCGGGCCTGCCGTCCGAGCTGCTCCCCGCCGACTGGCCGGGAGTCCGCTCGTCGGCCGTGTTCCGGGGGCTGCACGAGCGGTTGCGGGACGCGGGGGCGGGGTTCGTGGGGCTCTGACACCCGCGGGCGCCGCCCGGATTGCCGCGTCCACCCGGCTGTGGAACGGTCGACGATGTCCGTGAGTGGACGGAGCACGCGGCGGGAGGCGGACCGAGGGATGACCGTCACCACACCACCGAGAACGGCGTACGCCCGCGCGGACCGGCTTCCGAGGACGGCAGACGCACGCGCGGACCGGCTGCCGAGAGCGGCGGACGCCGGCGCGGGCCGGCTCCCGTGAGGCGGTTGGGCCGTTCGCTGCACGGCGGGTGGGAGCGGGCCGGTGCCCACACCCTCGTACGGCAGGGCCGCGACCTGGAGTTGCTGCACCGGGCCACGGGGTTCGCCACGCTCGCGCTGGTCACGCTGGCTCCGCTGCTGATCGTGGTCGCCGCCGCCGACCCTCTGGGGCGGGGCGGTTTCGCCTCCTGGCTGGCCGACGGCATGGGGCTGTCCGGGCGGTCCGCGCGGCTGCTGACGGACATCATCAGCCCGCCGCGCAAGGTCATCGGCACCACGAGCGTGCTCGGTGGAGTGGCGCTGGCCGTCTTCGGTGTCGCCTTCGGAGGGAGTGTGCAGAACGGCTACGAGCGGATCTGGGGCCTGCCCTCGGGCCCGTGGCACCGCGTCTGGCGGCAGGCCGTGTGGATGATCGCGATGACCGCGTACCTGTACCAGGAGGTGCAGACGCGCAGCCTCGTCTCGGGGCCGGAGCGGATCGCGCTGAGCTCGGCGTCCGGGGTGCTGTTCTTCTGGTGGGGGCAGCGCTTCCTGCTGGGCGGGCAGGTCCGCTGGCGCGATCTGCTCCCGGGGGCGCTCGCCACCATGCTGGGGCTGGGCGGCCTGCGCATGTTCTCCTACTTCGTCTTCACCCCCCTCATCGTCACCAACGCGATCAGCTACGGAGCGATGGGCGTCGTCCTGGTCGTGGAGTCCTGGCTCATCGGTGTGGGATTCGTCGTCTACGGCGGGGCGCTCCTCGGCCGCTGGGCCCTGGAGCACCACGGGCTCGGGCGCCGCACCGAGTGAGACCCGGCTCCGGCCGGCCCCGGCCCCGGCCACAGGAACGCACATGCCACCCCCGGAGATCGGCAGACCCACGCCCGCCCGGTCCTGGACGCCCGGCGTCCCCACAGGTCAGGCCGCCGACCTGACCGGCGAGCCCTCCGCGACGACGGCGGTCTCCCGCACGACGCGACGGCGCCGGACCGGCAGGAGTGTCGGGTGGGCGACGCCCCAGGCCGCGCCCTTGCAGATGATCTCCTTGTAGAACGCGGCGAACCGGCCGGTCAGGGCCGCGGGCTTCGCGCGGTCGTCGGCGGTGACGTACTGGATCAGGCCGTCCTTGCGGCCCAGGGAGATGCACTGATTGAAGTAGCGCACCGGCACGTTCGGGACCTTCGTGCCGGTCAGCCGGGCCGCGATGGCGTCGGCGGCCTGCCAGGCGGTGGGGACGCCCGAGGCGCACGACATCCGCAGCGGCTTGTCTCCGGGGCCCATGGCCAGGGCCGCGTCGCCGACGGCGTACACGTCCGGGTGCGACACCGAGCGCATGGTCCCGTCGACCACGATCTGGCCCGTGCCGGAGACCTCCAGGGTGGTGGCCCGGGCGATCGGGTGGACGGCGAAGCCCGTGGTCCACACGGTGACCGCGGCAGGGATCGTCCCGCCGTCGGCGGTGGTGACGCGGTCGGCCTCGACGGCGGTGACGGCGGCGTGCTCGTGGACGGTGATGCCGAGCCGGTCGAAGGTCTTCCGCAGGTGTCCGGCACCCTTGGGCGAGAGCCAGTCGCCGAGTCCGCCGCGCACGGCGAGGGCGACGTCGAGGTCCGGGCGGGCCTCGGCGATCTCGGTCGCCGCCTCCACCCCCGTGAGGCCGCCACCGACCACGACCACGGACTCTCCGGCGGCCAGGCCGGCCAGACGCTCGCGCAGCCGGAGCGCTCCGGGGCGGCTTGCGATCTCGTGGGTGTGCTCGGCGGTACCGGGCACCCCCTGGTCGTTCCAGCCGCTGCCGAGCGCGTACACGAGCGTGTCGTACTGCACGACCTCGTCCTGCCGCTCCCCCGCGCCTTGCGGGCCGGCGACGCTGACGGTCCTGCGGTCGACGTCGACGGCGGTGACCTTCCCCTGCTTCAGCGCGACGCCGGTTCCCTCGAACATCTCGTCGAAGGGCCGGGGCGCGAGGTCCTGGCCGGTAGCGAGCTGGTGCATCCGGACGCGCTCGACGAAGTCGGGCTCGGCGGTGACGAGGGTGATGGCGACGTCCTCGCGGTGGAGTCGCTTGGCGAGGCGCCCGGCGGCGGTGGCTCCGGTGTAGCCGGCTCCGAGGACGACGATGCGGTGCTGCATGGCGTAGCTCCTGTCATGACGGCTGTCTTCAGTGGGTTCGCCTCTTGAACCGGGCGGCCCGCCGTTCCCTGACAGGAATCGATGTGAACCACGTCACATCACGAGGAGTCGGGTCAGAAGACCCTGAGCAAGGGCTCTCCGTGGTCACCGGCGGCCCACAGCCGGGTCGCGCGTTCGAGCTTGTCGGGGTTGACCTGGTTGCGGAACGCGGCGATGCCGTCGGCGGCGACCTCCAGGCACATGACGCCGATGACCCGGCCGTCGAGGACCACCACGAGGGCGGGGTCGCCGTTGGCGCTCCAGGCGTAGACGTCGGGCGAGCCGCCGACCAGGGCGCGCTTGGCCGCGCCGGGCTTGAACAGACCCCGCATGAACTTCGCGACCGCGAGGGCGCCCTCGAAGGCCCTGGCGCGCGCCGGGACCTTCCCGCCGCCGTCACCGACCGCCACGGCGTCCCCGGTGAGCAGCCGCACGAGCGGCTCGGTCCTGCCGCTGGCGGCGGCCGCGAGGAACTCGTCGATGATCCGCCGGGCGGCGGCCTCGTCGATCTCGGTGCGGGTACGGGCCCTGCCTTCCGCGACGTGCTTCTTCGCCCGGTGGAGGATCTGCTGGCTGGAGGCCTCGGTGATGTCGAGGATCTCGGCGATCTCCCGGTGCGGGTAGTCGAAGGCCTCCCGCAGGACGTACACCGCCCGCTCGTTCGGGGACAGGCGCTCCAGCAGGACGAGCACCGCGTACGAGACCGACTCCCGCTGCTCGGCGGTGTCGGCGGGCCCGAGCATCCGGTCCCCGGCGAGCAGCGGCTCGGGCAGCCACTGCCCCACGTAGGTCTCACGCCGGGCGCGGGCCGAGGTGAGCTGGTTGAGGCACAGGTTGGTGAGCACCTTCGTCAGCCAGGCCTCGGGGACCTCGATGCGGTCGGTGTCGGCGCCCTGCCAGCGCAGGAACGTCTCCTGGACGGCGTCCTCGGCCTCGCTCGCCGAGCCGAGCATCCGATAGGCCACGGCCTCCAGGCGCGGCCTGAAGGCCTCGAACCGGTCCACGTCGTCCAGGGTCAGGGGCATGCCACGGATCCTAACGTCCGAGGGCGTCACCGCCTCCGAGATCCAGTCGCGGTTTGGGCGCGTCCAGTCGGCCCGTCTGGGGGCGGCGGCTGCCCGCCCGGTACGGGGCCGGCCAGGGCGCGCCCGGGCCGGCGTAGTCCTGCTCGGCCGCCGCGTGCAGGGTCCAGTGGGGGTCGTAGAGGTGGGGGCGGGCCAGGGCGCAGAGATCGGCGCGGCCCGCGAGGATCAGGGAGTTGACGTCGTCCCAGCTGGAGATCGCGCCGACCGCGATCACCGCGATGCCGGTGGTGTGGCGGATCCGGTCCGCGAACGGCGTCTGGTACGACCGCCCGAACTCCGGCCGCTCGTCCGCCACGACCTGGCCCGTCGACACGTCGATCGCGTCGGCGCCGTGCGCGGCGAAGGCCCGCGCGATCTCGACGGCGTCCTCGGCGGTCGTGCCGCCCTCGGCCCAGTCGGTGGCGGAGACACGGACGGTCATGGGCCGCTCCCCCGGCCACACGTTCCGTACGGCGTCGAAGACCTCCAGCGGGAAGCGCAGCCGCTTCTCCAGGGAGCCGCCGTAGGCGTCGGTGCGCCGGTTGGTGAGCGGGGAGAGGAACCCCGACAGCAGATAGCCGTGTGCGCAGTGCAGTTCGAGCAGGTCGAAGCCGGCCCGGGCGGCGCGGACCGCGGATGCCGTGAACTGCTCGCGGATGTCCGTGAGTTGGGCGCGCGACAGCTCCCGAGGCGTCTGGCTGAACGGCTTGTAGGGGAGCGCCGAGGGGGCCACGAGCGGCCAGTTGCCGTCCTCCAGCGGTTCGTCCATGCCCTCCCACATCAGTTTCGTGGATCCCTTGCGGCCGCTGTGGCCGAGCTGGACGCCGATGGCGGTGCCGGGCGCCCGGGTGTGCACGAAGTTGGTGATCCGCTTCCAGGCCTCGGCCTGCCGTCCGGTGTAGAGGCCGGCGCAGCCGGGCGTGATCCGGCCTTCCTCGCTGACGCACACCATCTCGGTCATCACCAGCCCGGCACCGCCCAGTGCCCGGGCGCCCAGGTGGACGAGGTGGAAGTCGCCGGGGACGCCGTCGACGGCCGAGTACATGTCCATGGGCGAGACGACGACCCGGTTGCGCAGGGTCAGTCCGCGCAGCCGGAACGGCGTGAACATCGGGGGTGTGCCGGGCGGGCAGCCGAACTCGCGCTCCACCTTCTGCGTGAAGCGGGCGTCGCGCAGCCGCAGGTTGCCGTGCGTGACGCGGCGGCTGCGGGTGAGGAGGTTGAAGGCGAACTGCCGGGGCGGCTGGTCCAGGTACAGGGGCAGATTCTCGAACCACTCCAGGCTGGCCCGGGCCGCACGCTGGGTGGAGGCGACGACCGGCCGCCGCTCCGCCTCATAGGCGGCCAGGGCCTCGGGCAGCGAGCCCTGCTCCTCCAGACAGGCGGCCAGGGCGAGCGCGTCCTCGACGGCGAGCTTGGTGCCGGAGCCGATGGAGAAGTGGGCCGTGTGGGCGGCGTCGCCGAGGAGGACGACGTTGCCGTGCGACCAGCGGTCGTTGACCACCGTGCGGAACGTCGTCCAGGTGGAGTTGTTCGACTTCAGGGGACGGCCGCGGAGCGCCTCCGCGAAGATCTTGGCGCAGCGCTCGATCGACTCCGCTTCGCCGAGCTCGTCGAATCCGGCAGCGTGCCAGACCTCTTCGCGCATCTCGATGATCACCGTCGAGGCGTCGGGCGCGTAGGGGTAGCCGTGCAGCTGCACGACGCCGTGTTCGGTCTCGGCGATCTCGAAGCGGAAGGAGTCGAAGGGGAAGTCGGCGGCGAGCCAGATGTAGCGGCAGCGGTGGGCCGTCACCCGGGGGCGGAAGACGTCCGCGTGGGTGTCGCGGGTGGTGCTGTGGACGCCGTCGGCGGCGATGACCAGGTCGTGGGTGTGCGGCAGGTCTGCCGGGGCCTCGGTGCGGAAGCGGAGGCCGACGCCGAGGTCGCGGCAGCGGGTGTGGAGGATTTCGAGCAGCCGTTTGCGGCCCAGGGCCGCGAAACCGTGTCCTGAGGAGGTGTGGCGGTTGCCGCGGTGCACGATGTCGATGTCGTCCCAGCGTACGAAGTCCTGCTGGAGGGCCTCGTAGACCATCGGGTCGGCGTGTTCGATGCCGCCGAGGGTTTCGTCGGAGAGGACCACGCCGAAGCCGAAGGTGTCGTCGGGGGCGTTGCGTTCCCAGACGGTGACCTCGCGGGCGGGGTCGAGGCGTTTGAGGAGGGCGGCGGCGTAGAGGCCGCCGGGGCCGCCGCCGATGATTGCCACCCTCAGGGGGTGGCCGTCCCGCGCGTGCGAGTGCGGGTCCGTTGTGGCTGATCGCGCAGTTCCCCGCGCCCCTGAGGCTGACTCGCTCACCGTCCGCTCCATTTCGGGGGGCGCTTCTCCGTGAACGCCGCGTGGAACTCGGCGTAATCCTCGCCGTTCATCAAGAGCGCCTGTGTCGAGGCGTCGAGTTCCACCGAAGCCGCCAGGGGCATGTCCAGCTCGGACGTGAGCAGGGCCTTGGTCTGGGCGTACGCCAGGGCTGGGCCCTCTGCCAGGCGGTGGGCCAGCTGGTGTGCGGCCTCGTCGGCGGCGCCTTCCTCGGTCAGTTCGCTGATCAGGCCGATGCGCTCGGCCTCCAGGGCACGGACGGGGTCTCCCAGCATCAGCAGGCGCGTCGCGTGGCCCAGGCCGACGACCCGGGGCAGCAGGTAGGCCGCGCCCATGTCGCCGCCGGAGAGGCCGACGCGTGTGAAGAGGAAGGCGAAGCGGGTGGTCGGATCGGCGATCCGGAAGTCCGCGGCCAGGGCGAGGACCGCTCCGGCGCCCGCAGCCACGCCGTGCAGGGCCGCGATCACCGGGAACGGGCACTCCCGGATCGCGCGGACCACCTGGCCGGTCATCCGGTTGAAGTCCAGCAGCCGCGCGGTGTCCATGCCGAGCGTGGCGCCGATGATCTCGTCGACGTCACCGCCCGAGCAGAAGCCGCGTCCCTCGCCGGCCAGCACCAGGGCCCGCACCGACCGCTCCCGGGACAGCTCCGCGAGCAGGTCGCGCAGGTCGGCGTAGGCGCCGAAGGTCAGCGCGTTGAGTTTCTCGGGGCGGGCGAGGGTGACGGTCGCGACACCGTCGGCGATCTCGACGCGCAGATGCTCCCAGCCGGGGGTGCGGGCGGCGGAGCCGGTGAAGGGACTCATGACGTGCGGCCTCCTCGGGCGGGCACTGCCTCACTGAGCTCTACCCCTCGAAGCTATCACTCATCCGTGACTGTCGTCATGAGTGCGCGATAGACCGTACGGGTAGGACTTCGGTGCGGGCCGGGCGTGACCTGGCCCGGTTACATCCGTCACAGATCGTCCACACCGGCGTAACGGCGGGAGCAGCTGCGCGCGGCGGCGCGTTCACCTGGGTAAGCCGTCCGGCAAGGGGGCAAGGGCGCCTCCGACGGTGCCCCTCGGACGCCTCCGGAGAGCGGCGCCGTACCATTCATCAGGTTGAAAGCAGGATGTCCTGCTCCATGAACGGACCCGCCTTGTACGAACTCCCCTCAGCCCCCGCCTCCTGGCGCATCGCGCTGCCGCACACCGCAGCGGCGGTGCCCGTGGCCCGTGCCCTGGTCCGTACGGCGCTGACCGAGCTGGACCACGGGGCGGACTGCGACACCGCGGAGCTGCTGACGGCGGAGCTGGTGGCCAACGCCGTGGAGCACACCACGGGCGAGACGCCGATAGAGCTGGTCGTGGAGCTGATGCCGTCGGGCTGCCAGGTGGAGGTGCACGACACCGACCCGGCTCCGCCCGGTGACCTCACCTGCCCGGCCGGCGGACCGCCCGACCCCTGGCAGGAGCACGGGCGGGGGCTGCTGCTGATCCGCGCCCTGAGCTCCTCCTGCGGGCACCGGCCGACCGAGTCGGGCAAGGCGGTCTGGTTCAGGCTGTCCGCGCTACCGGCCCAGCGGCGCCGGACGGTGTGACCGGGGCGAGCCGTGAGACCCGGCACCCCTGAAGGACACCGGGGGCCGCCCGCACGGCAGGCCCGTTCGGGCCCGTTCAGGCCAGGGTCGCCACCATGACCGCCTTGATGGTGTGCATCCGGTTCTCCGCCTCGTCGAAGACGACCGAGTGGGCCGACTCGAAGACCTCGTCGGAGACCTCCAGGTACTCAAGGCCGTACGCCGCGTGGATCTCCTGGCCGACCCTGGTGCCGAGGTCGTGGAAGGCCGGCAGGCAGTGCAGGAACTTCACGTCCGGGTTGCCGGTGGCGCGCAGGACGTCCATGGTCACGGCGTACGGCGCCAGGGCGGTGATGCGCTCGGCCCAGACCTCCTTCGGCTCGCCCATGGAGACCCAGACGTCCGTGGCGATGAAGTCGGCGCCGCGGACGCCCTCGTCCACGGTCTCGGTGAGCGTGATGCGGGCGCCACTGGTCACGGCGAGCGCGCGGGCCCGGTCGACGATCTCCTCGGCCGGCCAGTACTCCTTCGGCGCGACGAGCCGCACGTCCATGCCGAGCAGTGCGCCGGTGACCAGGTAGGAGTTGCCCATGTTGAAGCGGGCGTCGCCCAGGTAGGCGAAGGAGACCTCGCCCAGCGGCTTGGCGCAGTGCTCGGTCATGGTCAGTACGTCGGCGAGCATCTGGGTGGGGTGCCAGTCGTCGGTGAGCCCGTTGTAGACGGGGACCCCGGCGTGTGCCGCCAGCTCCTCCACCTTCTGCTGGCTGTCGCCCCGGTACTCGATCGCGTCGTACATCCGGCCCAGCACCCGCGCGGTGTCCTTGACCGACTCCTTGTGCCCGATCTGGGAGCCGAAGGGGTCGAGGTACGTGGTCGAGGCGCCCTGGTCGGCGGCCGCGACCTCGAAGGCGCAGCGGGTGCGGGTGGAGGTCTTCTCGAAGATCAGCGCGATGTTCCGGCCCTGGAGGTAGCGCGGTTCGATCCCGCCCTTCTTGGCGGCCTTCAGGTCGGCGGCCAGCTCGACCAGACCGCGGAACTCCTCCTCGGTGAAGTCCAGCTCTTTGAGGAGATGGCGGCCGGCGAGGGCGGTCGGAACAGTCGCCATGAGGGCGCTCCAGGGATACGGGGGACACAGAACTGCTGGAATACTATACGAACGGCAGCATGTCTATACGAGGGGTCTCGGGTCCCGTGGTCGCCTCCTAGACCGGATCACGTTCGACAGGGCAGCTCATGCACCGCGGCCCGCCCCGGCCCCGGCCCAGCTCGCTTCCCGGGATCTCTATCACCTCGATGCCCTGTTTGCGCAGGTGGGTGTTGGTGGTGGAGTTCCGCTCGTAGGCGACCACGACCCCGGGTTCGACGGCGAGGACGTTGCAGCCGTCGTCCCACTGCTCGCGTTCGGCCGCGTGCACGTCCTGGGTGGCGGTCAGCACCCGGATCTCGTTCAGACCGAGGGCGGCGGCGATCGCGCGGTGCATGCGCTCCGGCGGGTGGTCGGTGACCTTCAGCTCCTTCTCGCCGACGCCCGGCTCGATGGTGTACGAGCGGAGCATGCCGAGGCCCGCGTACTGGGTGAAGGTGTCGCCGTCGACCATCGTCATCACGGTGTCGAGGTGCATGAAGGCACGCCGCTTGGGCATGTCGAGGGCCACGATCGTCTCGGCGGACCCGGCGGCGAACAGCTTGTGCGCGAGCATCTCCACGGCTTGCGGGGTGGTGCGCTCGCTCATGCCGATGAGCACGGCACCGTTGCCGATGACCAGCACGTCCCCGCCCTCGATCGTCGACGGGTAGTCGGCCTGCCCCTTCGACCACTCGTGGAACGTCTCGTCGCGGAACAGCGGGTGGTGCCGGTAGATCGCCTCGAAGTGCACGGTCTCGCGCTGCCGGGCGGGCCAGCGCATCGCGTTGATGGACACCCCGTCGTAGATCCAGGCGGAGGTGTCGCGGGTGAAGAGGTGGTTGGGCAGGGGGCCCAGCAGGAAGTCGTCCAGGTCCATGACGTGGAAGCGCACCGAGGTCGGCTCCGGGTTGACGTCCAGGAACTCGCGTTTGGTCATGCCGCCGATCAGGACCTCGGCCAGCTCGGGGGCGGGCATGTTCTCGAAGGCGGCTCTGAGCGGGTCGGTGGCCAGCGGGCCGTATTCCTTCTCGTCGAAGACCCGGTCCAGGACGAGGGATCTGGCCGCCGGCACCTCGAGCGTCTCGGCCAGCAGGTCACCGAAGAGGTGGACGGCGACTCCGCGGTCGCGCAGCACATCGGCGAACCCGTCGTGCTCGGCGCGGGCCCTGCGTACCCACAGCACGTCGTCGAAGAGCAGCGAGGTCTTGTTGCTGGGGGTGAGCCTTTTGAGCTCGAGATCGGGCCGGTGCAGGATGACGCGGCGCAGCCGCCCGGCCTCGGAGTGGACGTGGTATGCCATGCCTCCATCCTGACCGCCCGGGCACAGGTTGACGCGCGCCCTGCATGTTTCGACGCACTTCTGTTCGCGTCCGACTGACGACAACGGGCGGACGGGGCGGGACGGGGCCGACGGCACGAGCGGGGGCGGGCGACGGCAGGACCGTCGCCCACCCGTTTCACAGCCTCGGGTCCACCGGCTCCGACTCCAGGGCCAGCACCCCGAACACCGCCTCGTGCACCCGCCACAGCGGCTCGCCCTCGGCCAGCCGGTCCAGGGCCTCCAGGCCCAGGGCGTACTCGCGGATCGCCAGGGACCGCTTGTGGTTGAGGAACCGCGAGCGCAGCCGGGCGAGGTTCTCCGGGCGCGTGTACTCCGGGCCGTAGATGATCCGCAGGTACTCGCGGCCGCGGCACTTGATGCCGGGCTGCACCAGGCGGCCCTGGCCGTCGCGGACCACCGCGCCGACGGGCTTGACGACCATGCCCTCGCCGCCGCGGCCGGTCATCTCCAGCCACCAGTCCACGCCGGCCCGGACCGACTCCGGGTCGGCGGTGTCGACGTAGAGCCGGCGGGTGGTCTGGAGCAGGCCGCTGCCGTCGTGCTCGACGAGCCGGTCGAGCAGGGCGAGCTGCTCGTCGTGCGGCAGGCCGGTGAGGCTGCGCCCCTGGACCGCGAGGATCTGGAACGGCGCCAGGCGCACGCCCTCCAGGCCGTCGGTGGTCCAGCAGTAGCGGCGGTACGCCTCGGTGAACGCGGCGGCGTCCGTGGCGCGTTCACCGGTGCGGGACAGCAGACCGGCCACGTCCACGCCGCGTGCCGCCGCGCCCTGGAGGGCGGCCAGCGCCTGCGGGAGCACCGCGCCGGACGCGGCGCCCACGGCGGCGTACTGCGACCGCAGCAGCCCGGACGCCTTCAGCGACCAGGGCATCAGCTCGGCGTCCAGCAGCAGCCAGTCCGTCTCCAGCTCGTCCCAGAGGCCGGCCTCGCCGATCGACGTGCGCACCCGGTCGAGGATCTCCTCGGTGAGCGCGTCGTCGTCGAGGAAGGGGCGGCCGGTGCGGGTGTAGAGGGACCCGGTGGGCCCGTCCACACCGAACCGCTTGCGCGCGGCCTCCGCGTCCCGGCACACCAGGGCCACCGCCCGCGAGCCCATGTGCTTCTCCTCGCACACGACCCGGGCGACACCGTCGTCCTTGTACTGGGCGAACGCCTCCGCCGGGTGCTCCAGGTAGCCCTCGACGTGACTCGTGGCGGTCGGGGCCATGGTCGGCGGGAGGTACGGCAGCAGCCGCGGGTCCACCGCGAAACGGCTCATGACCTCCAGGGCCGCCGCCGCGTTCTCCTCGCGGATCGAGACGCGGCCCTGGTGCCGGGTCTCGACGACCCTGCGGCCCCGCACGTCCGCCAGGTCCAGCGGGCGGCCGTCCTGCCCGCCCGGAGCCTCGCTGCGCAGCGGCTTCGCCGGCTCGTACCAGACCTGCTCCGCCGGGACGTCGGCCAGTTCGCGCTCCGGCCAGCGCAGCGCGGTGAGCTTGCCGCCGAAGACCGCGCCGGTGTCCAGGCAGATGGTGTTGTTGAGCCAGGTCGCCTCAGGCACGGGCGTGTGGCCGTAGACGACCGCGGCCCGGCCCCGGTAGTCCTCCGCCCACGGGTAGCGCACCGGCAGGCCGAACTCGTCGGTCTCCCCGGTGGTGTCGCCGTACAGGGCGTGGCTGCGGACCCGGCCGGACGTGCGGCCGTGGTACTTCTCGGGCAGACCGGCGTGGCAGACGACCAGCCGGCCGCCGTCGAGGACGTAGTGGCTGACGAGGCCGTCGAGGAACTCCCGTACCTCGGCGAGGAACTCCTCGCTCTCGCCCGTCATCTGCTCGATGGTCTCGGCGAGGCCGTGCGTGTGCTGGACGTTGCGGCCGCGCAGGTACCGGCCGTACTTGTTCTCGTGGTTGCCGGGCACGCACAGGGCGTTGCCGGACTTCACCATCCCCATGACGCGGCGCAGCACGCCGGGGCTGTCCGGGCCGCGGTCGACCAGGTCGCCGACGAAGACGGCCGTGCGGCCCTCCGGGTGGACGCCGTCGACGTAGCCCAGCTCGGCCAGCAGCGCCTCCAGTTCGGCGGCGCAGCCGTGGATGTCGCCGATGATGTCGAACGGGCCGGTGAGGTGGGTCAGGTCGTTGAAGCGCTTCTCGGTGACGACCGTGGCGTGCTCGACCTCGTCCACGCCCCGCAGGACGTGCACCTTGCGGAAGCCCTCGCGCTCCAGGTGCCTGAGGGAGCGGCGCAGTTCGCGGGTGTGGCGGTGGATGACCCGGCGGGGCATGTCGGCGCGGTCGGTGCGGGCCGCGTTGCGTTCGGCGCACACCTCCTCGGGCACGTCGAGCACGATCGCGATCGGCAGGACGTCGTACTGCTTGGCCAGGTCGATCAGCTGACGGCGGGCGTCGGACTGCACGCTGGTCGCGTCCACGACCGTGCGGCGGCCGGCGGCCAGGCGCTTGCCCGCGATGTAGTGCAGGACGTCGAAGGCGTCCTTGGTGGCGCTCTGGTCGTTCTCGTCGTCCGAGACGAGGCCGCGGCAGAAGTCGGACGAGATGACCTCGGTGGGCTTGAAGTGCCTGCGGGCGAAGGTGGACTTGCCGGAGCCGGTGGCCCCGACCAGCACCACCAGGGACAGGTCGGTGACGGGCAGCACACGCCCCTGCGTCTCGTCGGTCATGCCGCCTTCGCCTCCTTCGGGCTGGTCATCGTGAACACGGCCATCTGCGTGGGCGGCCCCACCTCGGGGTCGTCCGGGCCCACGGCGACGAACTCGGCGCCGTAGCCGTGCCGTTCGGCCACCGCCTCCGCCCAGGCGCGGAACTGCGCGCGAGTCCACTCGAAACGGTGGTCGCCGTGCCGGACATGGCCGGCCGGAAGGGACTCCCAGCGCACGTTGTACTCGACGTTCGGGGTGGTCACGAGGACCGTCCTCGGACGCGCGGAACCGAACACCGCGTACTCCAGGGCGGGCAGCCGGGGCAGGTCGAGGTGCTCGATGACCTCGCTGAGCACGGCGGCGTCGTAGCCCTTGAGCCGGGCGTCGGTGTACGCGAGCGAGCCCTGGAAGAGCTGGACGCGCGAGGCCTGCCGCTCCCCCATGCGGTCCAGCTTGAGCCGCCGGGAGGCGATGGTGAGCGCGCGCATCGACACGTCCACGCCGACGATCTCGGTGAAGACCGGGTCCTTGAGCAGCGTCTGCACCAACTGGCCCTGTCCGCAGCCGAGATCGAGGACACGTGCGGCTTTGGACTGCCTCAGCGCCGTGACGATCGCCTCGCGGCGCTGCACCGCCAGCGGGGTCGGCTTCTCCTCGGCCTCGGTCTCCGCCTCGACGGCGTTGTCGATCTCCTCGACCTCGCTGTCGTCGGTCTCGGCGAGCCGCACCAGCTCCAGGCGCTCGGTGGCCTGCCGGGTCAGCGACCAGCGGCGCGAGAGATAGCGGCTGGTGATCAGCCGCTGCTCCGGGTGGCCGGGCAGCCAGCCCTCACCGGCGCGCAACAGCTTGTCGACCTCGTCGGGGGCGACCCAGTAGTGCTTGGCGTCGTCGAGGACGGGGAGCAGGACGTAGAGGTGGCGCAGGGCCTCGGCGAGGGTGAGCGTGTCGGATTCCAGCACCAGGCTCACGTACCGCGAGTCGCCCCACTCGGGGAACTCGGTGTCCAGTGCCACCGGTTCGGCGGTGACGGTCCAGCCGAGCGGCTCGAAGAGCCCCCGTACGAGGCCGGGGCCGCCGCGGGCAGGCAGCGCGGGCACCTCCACGCGCAGCGGCCTGGCCTGACCGGGCAGCTCCGGCCTGGCGTTGCAGACACCCTTCATCGCACTGGAGAAGACGCTGCTCAGCGCCACGGCGAGCAGGGAGGAGGCCGCGTAGGGGCGGTCGTTGACGTACTGCGCGAGTGCCGCGTCCGGGGCGCCGCCGCGGCCCTTGCCCTTGCCGCGCCTGACCAGTGCCACCGCGTCCACCTCCAGCAGCAGCGCCGCCGTGCAGCGCCCGGCCTCGGCCTCGGGGTAGAGGACGTGGGCCGTGCCGTAGGAGGTGGAGAACGCCTGCGCCTTGTCGGGATGCTTGTGCAGCAGGTAGCCGAGGTCGGTGGCGGGGCGTTCGGGAGTGCCGGTGGTCGTGATCGTCAGGAACATGCGGAGGGCCTCTCCGGCTGGGTGGACGGTTCGGTGCCGTACGCGCGAGAGCCCCCAGGAAGGGTGATCCTGGGGGCTCGGCAGGACGACGTCCTCAGCTTCGCACACCTGTGCCCACCAGCGCCTTCGTTTAACGAGGGCGGCTGGCGGGCGGACTACGCCAGCTGCGACTGCACCTGCGCGGAGATCAGCTCCAGGTGGTCGAGGTCGTCGAGGTCGAGGACCTGGAGGTAGATGCGGCGGGAGCCGATCCCGGCGTAGCGGCCGATCTTGTCGACGACCTCGGCCGGGGAGCCGGCCAGGCCGTTGAGCTTCAGCTCGTCCACCTCACGGCCGATCGCGGCGGCCCGGCGGGCGACCTCCGCGTCGTCCCGGCCGACGCAGACCACGAGGGCGTTGGAGTACGTCAGCTCGTCGCCGCGGCCCGCCTCCTCGGCTGCGGTGCGGACCCGGCCGAACTGGCGCTCGCTGTCCTCGACGGAGCCGAAGGGCATGTTGAACTCGTCGGCGTACTTGGCGGCCAGCCGCGGGGTGCGGGAGGGGCCGTGGCCGCCGACGAGCACCGGGATCTTCGCTTGCGCCGGCTTGGGCAGGGCGGGAGAGTCCGCGAGGTCGTAGTAGGTGCCGTGGAAGTCGAAGGTCTTGCCGGGGGCCGTCCCCCACAGGCCGGTGACGACCTCCAGCTGTTCCTCGAGGCGGGCGAACTTCTCCTTGGGGAAGGGGATGCCGTAGGCCTTGTGCTCCTCCTCGAACCAGCCGGCGCCGAGGCCGAGTTCGACGCGGCCGCCGGACATCTGGTCGACCTGGGCGACCTGGATGGCGAGCACGCCGGGCAGCCGGAAGGTGCCGGCGGTCATCAGGGTGCCGAGCCGGATGCGCTTGGTCTCGCGGGCGAGCCCGGCCAGGGTGATCCAGGCGTCGGTGGGGCCGGGCAGTCCGTCCACGTTGCCCATGCGGAGGTAGTGGTCGGAACGGAAGAAGGCGTCGAAGCCGAGGTCCTCGGTGGCCTTGGCGACGGTGAGCAGAGTGTCGTAGGTGGCCCCCTGCTGGGGCTCGGTGAAGATGCGCAGATCCATGCTTCCATCCTGCACGCCGGGGTGTGCGATCACGCAGGTCGGTCCCCCGTACCGTCCGGTCCCCGGTCGGGTGAAATTACGTCCATACCGCGGGGCCCGGGTGACCGGGCCAGTGACCGGCCGAGATGGTGATCGTTGGCTCGGGCGGAGCCGGAGCCCCCGGCTTCCGCACCGGGGGTGGACCGCCGGGGCGTCACCCGCGCCGGCCTCCCCGGGGGCCGGGGGCCGAGGAGGCCGTCATGTCCGAAGAGACCGTGCCGCAGCAACAGGGCGGGACCGGGCAGCCGAAAGGGCTGTTGCAGCAGATGGAGGAGCTGATGGCGGCGTTGAACGCGGACCTGTCGGCGTTGGATGCGGATCTTCAGTCGGCGGGGGATGTGCAACGGAGGGTTGCCGAGGAGGGGCAAGCGGGATAGGGGCCCGGGACCTCCCGGCCGGCCGAGCGGGTCGCGCCTCCTCCCGCTCGGTTCGGGAGAGTCCCGCCACTCCTCCCGCTCGGCTCAGGAAAGGCCGCGGCTCCTCCCCTTCGGCTCAGGAAAGTCCCGCGGTTCCTCCCCTTCGGCTCAGGAGAATCCCGCGGCTCCCTGGCCCTGGCCCTGGCCTCTACCCCGCTTCCCGCTCCGGCAGCGCCTGTTCCCGGTCCGCCAGTCTGCGGAGCATCTCCAGGACGCGGTCGCGGGACTCGTCCGCCGCGTCGATGGCCTCCATGCACTGCCAGTACGTGCCCTCGCCGTCGGCGGCGCTGGCCAGGGCGACCAGGGCGATGCCGACCTCGCCGAGGAGGCCGCCGAGGTACATCAGGGTGTGGCGGGCGTCGCCCAACTCGGTGAGCTGGCCCGCCAGCAGCTCACCGGGAGCCAGCACCGGCGGGTCGAGGACACCGCAGCCCCGGCCCGCCAGCTCCGTCAACCCCAGCGCCTCGCCACGCAGTTCGGGCGGCCCGGCGACCGCGAGGCGGCTGCCGATGGCCTGCGCCAGGGCCTGCGCCTGCCACACCTGTGCCAGGGTCTCCTGTGCGTCGCCGCCCGCCGCCAGGGACCGCCTGCTCGTCACGATGAGCCGCACCGCGTCCATGCGCTGCCCCCGTCTTGTCCGACGCGCTGTGCGCGTCCGTCTGCCCGCACTCCCTTGTTCACTACCCAGCGTGAGTGGGTGTGAGACGAAAAGCCAGAGGAAGGCGGAAAATTGCGGACAACGATTCGGATTCGGGCCGGGATTCGGTTACGCAGTGTACAAGTGGACTTCTTCGCTCCAAGCGGCCGAGTCGTGCCGGCTAGATCGGAAACCTCCGCTCGTTCCGGTCGATCTTCGCCTCCAGCGCCGCCAGCGGGTCGATGCCGAGCACCTCGCACAGCTGGAGCAGATACGCGAGCACGTCGGCGACCTCGTCGGTGACGCGGTGCGCGGTGTCCGGGTCGGCCATGACCCGGGCCGACTCGTCGGGTGTCAACCACTGGAAGATCTCGACCAGTTCGGACGCCTCGACGCTGAGGGCCGTGGCCAGGTTCTTGGGGGTGTGGTACGGCTGCCAGTTCCGCGCGGCGGCGAACTCGGCCAGCCGGCGTTGCAGTGTCGCCACGTCGAGGGGTTCGCCGTGGGGGCCGGGCTTCGATGCGTCCAGTGGATCAGTCACGGTCCAGGTGTACCACCGTGGCCCCCTCCGTCCCGGCGGCCCACGAACCGTCGCTGACCGCGCCGACGAGCCGGATGTGCCCCCGCTCGCACATCCGGGCCGCGAGGCCCAACAGCTCCCGTCGTTGCCGTGGGTCCAGACCCCGGTCGAAGCCGTCGGCGAGGATCGTGAGCGACTGCAGGGCGGCGGGCACCTCGCCGGCCGGGTCGACCTCCAGCACACCGGGTCCGGTGAGGAGGACCAACGCGAAGGCCAGATAGCGGAGTTCGCCGTGGCCGAGTCGGCCCAGGTCCGTGTGGTGGCCGTCGCCCCGGTCCACGGCGGCGGCGACCGTCCCGTCGCCGTGCAGCCGGGCGAGCACGTCCACCACCGGCCCGCCGCATCCGGCCCGCACCGCCGCCACGAGCTGCTCGTGCCGCCGCCCGCACTCGGACCGGGTGCGCCACAGCACGTCCGCGAGGTTGCCGCACCCGCTCCGGAGATGGCCGGAGCCGGCGGCCACGGGCCGGCGCATACGGGAGGGCTCGGGATCGCAGGCGAAGGCGGAACGCAGGGCGACGACCATCTGCTCGGCCGCCGCCAGGACCTTGCGCTGCCCCGCCGTCTTGCCGGCGACGCGCAAGGGCAGCAGGGCGGTGCCGAGCCGGTCGTCCGGGAGCGGGCCGCGGGTCACGGGCGTCGGCCCGGCCGTGTGCCAGGCGGCCTGCACGGCGCGCTTGCCCGGATCGCGCAGGGCCGTCTCCAGCAGGACCAGCCCGTCGGACGTCAACCGCTCGCCCACCACACGCAGTTCCGGCTCGGCCTGTACGGCCACGTCGAGACGGACCGGGCCGGCGGGGCCGTCGGCCGTGCAGCCGATGCGGAAGCCGCGGCGGCGCTGCGCGTCGGGCCGGGCCCGCTCCGGCACACAGGCGACCGGGTCCGGGAACGCCTCACCGAGCTCGGCACCGCCCCCGAGCCGGGCGAGGGCCTCGTACGCCCGCAGCGCGCTGGTCTTGCCGCAGCCGCTTCGGCCGGCGAGCAAGGTGAGGGGCCCGAGCGGGAACGCGGCACGGCGGTGGGTGGTGAAGGCGGCCAGACGCAGTTCGGTGACGCGGGGGCGGTCGGGGCGGGAGAAGTGAGCGGCCGGAAAGGGGGCTGCGGACCCGTCGGGGAGAGCGGGCCGGCCGGACGGGGCGGAGAGGACGGATGAGGCGGGGAGGGCGGGCTGGGTCATACGCGGACGGTAGGGCTCCGCCGGTGGGACGAACCGTTCCGTCTTATAGCGCTTCCTACGAACGAGCTACGGGTCACGTCCCGGCCTCCTGGTCACGCCCCGGGGAGCCCCGCCCCTTCCATCAGCCCCGTCACCTCGGTCCCCGCCGGCGTCAGCAGGAACACGTTGCGGTCCACCCGGTGCATCCCGCTGGCCAGGCCGAAGACCACACCCGTGCTGAAGTCGAGGACCCGCTTGGCGACCTCCGTCTCCGCTCCGGTGAGGTCGAGGAGGACGGGAACGCCCGCCATCAGCCGCTCGGCGACGTCCCGGGCGTCGGCGAAGACGTTGACGCGCAGGACGACGAAACGGCGGCGGGTCTCGGTCTCGGCCTCCGGTATGGACCGGTGGCCGACGGCGGACGGCCAGGCGTCCCGGCCCCGCAGCGGCACGACCTGGGCGAGCCCCTCCCACTGTTCGTCGGTGACATCGTGGCTGTTCACCGGCATGCTCCGTCCTGGCTCGTGCTCGCTGTCTGCATCGGGCAATTCTTGCGCAGAGTCACCCGTTCGGCCCAATGCGACACGCTCCGCGACCTCAGTGCACCTCACAACGGCCGGAAGGCGGCTGTGTGACGGGCGTAACCCCCGATGATCAAGCCGTGTGACAGAGGCGTAACGGGCGATTCGTACCGTCGAGGCATGACCTCGACCCCCTCGGACCGGCCGGACACGCGGCAGGTGCGCACCGTCTGCTCGTACTGCGGCGTCGGCTGTGGCCTCGTGCTCGATGTGGGGACGGGCCCGGACGGGCGGCGCACCGTGCTGAAGGCGTCCGGTGACAAGGCGCACCCGGCGAACGCGGGGCGGCTGTGCACCAAGGGCGCGACCACGGCCGACCTGCTCGCCGCGCCCGGGCGGCTGACCGGCGCGCTGGTGCGGGACGCCCGGGGCGAGGAGGCGGTCCCCGTACCCGTCGCGGACGCGATCGCCGAGACGGCGGCGCGGCTGCGGGCGATCGTGGACGAGCACGGGCCGGACGCGGTCGCCTTCTACGTGTCCGGGCAGATGAGCCTGGAGGCGCAGTATCTGGCGAACAAGCTGGCCAAGGGGTTCGTGGGCACGAACCTGATCGAGTCGAACTCGCGGCTGTGCATGGCGAGCGCGGGCACCGGCTACAAGCTGTCGCTGGGCGCGGACGGGCCGCCCGGGTCGTACGACGACTTCGACCGGGCGGACGCCTTTCTCGTCATCGGGTCGAACATGGCCGACTGCCATCCGATCCTGTTCCTGCGGATGATGGAGCGGGTCAAGGCGGGTGCCAAACTGATCGTCGTCGATCCCCGGCGGACCGCGACCGCGGCCAAGGCGGATCTGTTCCTGCAGGTCAGGCCCGGGACCGACCTCGCGTTGCTGAACGGCCTGCTGCATCTGCTGCACGAGGCGGGGCACACGGACACCGAGTTCGTGGCGGCCCACACCGAGGGCTGGGAGGCGCTGCCCGCATTCCTCGCCGACTACCACCCCGCCGCCGTGGCCGGGATCACCGGCATCGACGAGGGCGACCTGCGCGAGGCGGCCCGGATCATCGGTGCGGCGGGCAAGCGGTGGACGAGCTGCTGGACCATGGGTCTGAACCAGTCCACGCACGGCACCTGGAACACCAATGCCCTGGTCAACCTGCATCTGGCGACGGGAGCGATCTGCCGGCCGGGCGCCGGGCCGTTCTCCCTGACCGGGCAGCCCAACGCCATGGGCGGGCGCGAGATGGGCTACATGGGGCCGGGGCTGCCGGGGCAGCGGTCGGTGCTGGTGGCCGAGGAGCGGTCCTTCACCGAGGAGGTGTGGGAGCTGCCGCCCGGGACGCTGCGCGCGGACGGGGCCGGGCAGGGCACGATCGAGATGTTCCGGAAGATGGCCGAGGGCGAGATCAAGGCCTGCTGGATCATCTGCACCAACCCCGTCGCCTCCGTCGCCAACCGCCGCACGGTCATCGAGGGCCTGGAGGCCGCCGAGTTGGTCGTCACGCAGGACGTGTTCGCGGACACCGAGACGAACGCGTACGCCGATGTCGTCCTGCCCGGCGCGATGTGGACCGAGGCCGAGGGGGTGTTCGTCAACAGCGAGCGCAACCTCACACTGACCCGGCAGGCCGCGGACCCGCCCGGGGAGGCGATGGCCGACTGGCGGATCATCGCCGAGGTGGCGTGCGCGATGGGCTACGAGAAGGGGTTCTCGTACGACAGTGCCGAGCAGGTCTTCGAGGAGATCCGGCGCTTCTGGAACCCGAAGACCGGCTGGGACCTGCGCGGGGTCTCCTACGAGCGGCTGCGGGAGACGCCCGTGCAGTGGCCGGCCGCGCGGGAGGACGGGCCGGAGCGCAATCCGATCCGGTACGTGGGTGACGAGGGGCTGCGCTTCCCCACGGCCTCCGGGCGGGCCGTGTTCTTCGCGCGGCCGCATCTGCCCGCCGCCGAACTCCCCGACGACGACTATCCGTTCGTGCTCAACACCGGGCGGGTGCAGCACCAGTGGCACACCCTCACCAAGACCGGGAAGGTCGCCAAGCTCAACAAGCTGAATCCCGGGCCGTTCGTGGAGCTGCACCCGGAGGACGCCGCGGCGCTCGGGGTCGGCGAGGACGACCTCGTCGAGGTGGCCTCCCGGCGCGGGCGGGCCGTGCTGCCGGCCGTGGTGACGGACCGGGTGCGGCCGGGGTGCTGCTTCGCGCCGTTCCACTGGAACGACCTGTTCGGCGAGTACCTGAGCATCAACGCGGTGACGAGCGACGCGGTGGATCCGCTGTCCTTCCAGCCGGAGTTCAAGGCGTGCGCGGTGTCGCTGGCGAAGGTGGCGGCGCCCGCACCGCAGGCAGCGGCGCCCACCCCTCAGGCAGCGGTGTCCGCAGCGCAGGCACCGGCCCTGACGCCCACGGCCGTGACGCCGGGCACCGCGAACCCCTTCGGCCTGGCCCCCTCCCCTCCCCCGGTGCTCTCCGCCCAGGAGCGGCAGTACCTCACCGGCTTTCTCGCGGGCCTCGGCTCGGGCGCCCCCGGCGTGCCGGTGCTGCCGCCCGACGCGCCCTTCTCGCCCGAGCACGCGCTGTGGGTCAACGGGGTCCTGGCCGGGATGTACTCACGGACCTCGACGGCCGAGTCACCGCAGCGGTCCGGCCGTGAGGTCGTCGTGCTGTGGGCCTCGCAGACCGGGAACGCGGAGGAGTTCGCCACCGCCACCGCCGAGCGGCTGACCTCGACGGGGCACCGGGCGAGCCTCGTCGGCATGGACGACGCCGACGTCGGCACGCTCGCCCGCACGGCCGACCTGCTGTTCACGGCGCTGCTGGTACTTCGGTTCGCCGGGACCGCTGCCTGCACATGGTGTGTGGTCAACGCCTACTTCGTCGTGAGCGAGCCGGGGCGCTGGCTCACGGGGATCGCCCTGCCGCTCACCCAGGGGGCGGTGCTGCACGGCCAGGGCGTGGTCGGCATCTCGCTGTATCTCACGGACGGCAGCGACCGGATCGGCTGGTACTCCCATGCGAGCGTGCTGCTCTTCGCGGGGCTGCTCACCCTGTTCGTGCTGTTCGTGCGGCGGCTGGGGCCGGCCGCGACCGTGCTGCCGTGGTGCGCCTTCTATCTGGCGACCCGGTCGCAGGACGGCTACTACCTGCTGATGACACCGCTGTGGCTGGCGGCGGCGGTGACGGCTCCGGCGTCGGCGTTCGTCCGGGCGTGGCAGCCTCGTGCGGGCCTGCCGGCCGGAGTGCGCGGCCGCCCGGCGCGGGTCGCCGCGACGGTGCTGCTGCTGGCGCCGGCGGCGGCCTGCGCGGCCGTGGCGGCGACGGGCACACCGCCCCTGCGGATGCGGGTCACGGCGGTCCGGCACCCCACCGCGGCGGCGGTCTCCCGCCTTGCCGTCCAGGTCACCAACACCGGCGGCACCGCGCTCACCCCGCACTTCATGCTGACCACCGGCCAGGGCATGGGCCCGTACTGGCGGGTCGTCCGGGGCCCGCGCACCCTGCCCGCGCACGGCACCGCCCGCTACGAACTTTGGCCGCCCGCGGGCCGTTTCCCACTGCCCCGCCCCGGATCCCGGGTCCGCCTGCGCGCGTTCACGGCGTCGCCGCAGACGCTGTCGAGCACGGATGTGCCCGCGGGCCCGGGCTGACGTCGGTGTCAGGCGGTGGCCCGGGTGAAGCGGAGCGCGGCGGTGACCGTCGTCCGGCCGCGGATCATGCCCAGTTGGTTCCAGCCCATGCCGAACTGCTCGCGGTCCAGGCCGAACTCGGTGTGCAGGGTGAGCCCCGCGGCGTCCCGGTCCGTCACTCGCGCGGTCAGGGACAGCGGCCTGCTGATGCCGCGTACGGTCAGCTGTCCGACCACGTGCACCTGGTCCTCGTCGCGGAGCTCCGCGCTGCGGGCCGCGAAGGTGATCTCGGGGTGGTGGTCGGCGTCGAAGAAGTGCTCGGAGCGCAGGTGGGTGTCGCGCTTGGCGTTCTTGGTGTCGAGGGAGGCGACGAGGAAGGTGAGGGTGCCGACGGCGGACCCGTCGCTCCGGACCTCGCCCCGGCCGTCCAGGGCGCCGAAGACGCCCTTCACGGTGACCAGGCCCCACATGGTCCTGTGCCGGATGCCGACGCTCGAGGCGGTCGCGTCGAGCTGCCACTGTCCGGTTTCCACGGTGACGGTCATGTGCGTTCTCCCTGCCAAGTAGTGCAAATTTGGATGACTGATGGGGAACGCTAGCGGCTAATCCAAAACTGAACAACCATTCTTCTCCAAATTTGGACGACAGGTAGACTCAGGGACATGTCCGACCCCGAGGAGCACCCCACCGACCTGCCCGAATGCCCGTCCCACGGCGGTGGCGGACTGCTGCCCGCGGAGCTGCGCGCCTGGATGCTGCTGCTGGCCGCGACAGGGGCGGTGGAGCAACGGCTGCGCGCGGTCGTGAAGGACAGGCTGGACGTCTCGCACGACGAGTTCCTCGTCCTGTGCCTGCTCGCGGAGCAACCCGAGGGCGGTCTGCGCATGACCCGGGTCGCGGAGCTCCTGGGCCGCCCGAAGACCCGCCTCACGTACCAGATCGCATGCCTCCAGCACGCCGGCCTCGTCACCCGCAGATCGGTCTGCGGCGACAAGCGGGGCGTCGAGGTCGCCCTGACGGACAAGGCCCGCCACCTGCTGAGCGAAGCCTCGGCCCCGCTCGCCGAGACGGTCACCGCGGCCCTGGCCCGCTTCATGGGGCCGGATCAGTGCGCGGCGATGCGGGGGCTGGTGCCCGATCTCGCGGCGGACTCCGGCAAGGAGTGAGCCGGATCCCACCCGGACCCCGCGCTCCCGGACCGCTTCATCTACACGGGCGTAGAATCCGGGAACACCGGCGCGACGAGACGCGTTGTACCCGGTGACACACCCCACGTCTAAGGAGCACGTTCTTGTCCGCCAGATCGACGGACCCTCCGGGGCACAGTCCCCGACCATCCCGCCACGACATGAGTGACCGCGGCACACGGCGGGGTGGTGTTCGATGAGTGCCGCCGAGGCCCTGCTGGGCCTGCTCGCCGTGTTCGTGCTGACCGCCGGCACCGGCTACTTCGTCGCCCAGGAGTTCGCCTACGTCTCCGCCGACCGG
Organism: Streptomyces sp. NPDC056373; assembly: GCF_042262425.1. Lineage (NCBI taxonomy): Bacteria > Bacillati > Actinomycetota > Actinomycetes > Kitasatosporales > Streptomycetaceae > Streptomyces > Streptomyces sp. NPDC056373. The sequence continues at coordinate 35,924 of NZ_JBHJPX010000014.1, read as the reverse complement.
CTCACCCTCGCGCGTGAGGCCGAGGCCGGGGACCGCAGGGCCGCCCGTGCCCTCACGGTGCTGGAGCGGCTGTCGTTCATGCTGTCCGGCGCGCAGCTCGGCATCACCGTCACCGGTCTGGTGGTCGGCTTCATCGCCGAGCCTTCGGTGTCCGCGCTGCTCAGGCCGGCCCTGTCGGGCCTCGGCCTGCCCGACGCCGCCGTCAGCACCGTCGCCGTCGTGCTCGCCTTCGTCCTGGCCACTGTCGTGCAGATGGTCCTCGGTGAACTCGCCCCGAAGAACCTCGCGATCGCCGTGCCCGAGCGGCTGGCCAAGGCGCTGGCCCCGTCCACCCTGGCGTATCTGAAGGTCGTCGGCCCCGTCGTACGGATCTTCGACGGCGCGGCCGACCGGCTGCTGCGCAAGGCCGGGATCGAGCCCGTCGAGGAACTGCACCACGGCGCCACGCTGGAGGAACTCGGCCATCTGATCGGCGAGTCCCATGAACAGGGGGAACTGCCGCAGGACACCGCCGCGCTGCTGGACCACGCGCTGGAGTTCTCCGAGCGCACGCTGCACGAGGTGATGGTGCCGCGTGCCGAGGCCGTGTTCGTCCGCAAGGACGCCGGTGCCGAGGAGGCGGTCGGCCTGATCGCCCGGCACGGCCACTCCAACTACCCGGTGCTCGGCGACCATCCGGACGACATCGCGGGCGTGCTGGGCGTGCGCGAGCTGATGGCGCTGCCCGCCGCGCGTCTGGCCGGCGCACGGGCCGGTGAGGTGGCCCGTCGGCCGCTGCTGCTGCCGGACACACTCGCGCTGCCCGACGCGGTGACGCGGATGCGGGAGCAGGACGACGAGTTCGCGGTCGTCCTCGACGAGCACGGCGGCGTGGCGGGCGTCGTCACCTACGAGGACATCGCCGAAGAGCTGGTCGGTGACATCGCCGACGAGTCCGACAGGGTCACCCTGCTCGCCGTCGCGGACGGCGACGGCTGGCTGGTGGACGCCGGCCGCCGGGTGGACGAGGTTGCCGAGGCGACCGGTGTCCGGCTGCCGGAGGACGACGACTACGACACCGTGGCCGGCCTGGTCGTGGACCGGCTCGGCCGCTTCCCGACGGTCGGCGACCGGGTCACGGTCGAGCTGCCCGGGGGCGGCCGGGCCCTGATCGACGTCCGCACGCTGGACCGGCACGTGGCCGACCGCGTCCGGATCGGCCTGCTGGTGGAGGCCGCGGAAGCCGAGGAGATGGCGTGAGTTTCCCGATGGCGGTCTTCGTGACCGTGCTGCTGCTGATCGGCAGTGGCTTCTTCGTGGCGGCCGAGTTCGCCCTCGTCGCCGCCAAGCGGCACCGCATGGAGAAGGCGGCCGCCGAGGGGCGGCGCGGTGCCGGGGCGGCCCTGGCCGGGATGCGCGAGCTGTCGCTGATGCTGGCCGGCGCCCAGTTGGGAATCACCGTGTGCACCCTGGGCCTGGGCTCGGTGTCCAAGCCGGCGATCTCGCACGAACTCGACCCGCTGCTGCACGCACTGGGTCTGCCCAGCGCGGTGAGCTACGGCGTGGCCTTCGCCGTGGCGATGGTCGTGGTGGTGTTCCTGCACATGGTGGTGGGCGAGATGGCGCCCAAGTCATGGGCGATCGCCCACCCCGAGCGTTCGGCGATGCTGCTGTCACCGCCCTTCCGGGCGGTGGTCCGGGCCGTACGTCCGCTGATCCGGCTGCTCAACCGGGTGAGCAACGCCCTGGTGCGGCTGTGCCGGGTGGCCCCGCGCGACGAGCTGGCCTCGGTGCACAACCGGGAGCAGCTGACCCACCTGGTGGAGGAGTCGGAGCGGCTGGGCCTGATCAGCGCGACCGACTCGGAGCTGCTGACCCGCTCGCTGACCGAGCCGGAGACCCCGGTCGCCGCGCTGCGGATCCCGGCCGCCGAGATCAGCTGGGTCGAGGGCGGAGCGGACCTCGACGCGTTGCTGCGCTTCGCCGCCGAGCACGACCGCACCCGGCTGCTGGTCCGGGAGAACGGCACGGTCCTCGGCTCGGTGCACGCCCGGGACGCGTTGGTGGCCCGGGCCCGGGGCCGCGCCACGACCGCGCGGGACCTCGCCCGGCCGGTGCCCGAGCTGGCGGAGACCGCCACGGTCGCCGACGCCATCGAGGTGCTGCGCCGACGCCGGTCGTCCCTGGCCGTGGTCCGTGACGGCTCCGGCCGGCTCTCGGGCCTGGTCACCCTGGACGACCTGCTGGCCCGGCTGCTGCAGCCGGCCGGGGCGGCCTGACGGGGGCGAGGGCCTGCGCCCGGCCGGAGGCGGGGGCCCGCGGCCTGACGGGACCGGGCCCGAACATCCAGCACATCTGCACACCGTGCGCCGGGATGCCGCGCGATGCCCGGGCCGCCTCCGCGGCCCGGCCGCGACCTGGGAACTTGGCGGTGAAGTGCCCGCTTCGGGAATCGGGGCGCAAGACTCCCGCGCCCGGCCGGGGGACGGGCTGTGTGAAGGAGTGGGCGCATTCCGTGACCCGGAGGTCACAGCGGTGAAGGCGGTGGCCGCGCGATGGCGTGCGGCGCCGACGGGCGGTTGGATCTCATCTCCGGGGAGTGCTTTGATCCTGCGCACGGCGGGAGCGACCGGGGCGGAATTCCGGTCTCCGGTTTTCTGCGGGCACCCGCGCTCACGCCACTGCGAGACATTCACGCGAAGGGAAACACCCCCATGAACCTCACCTCTCGGGTCGACACCGCCGAGCTCACCGACGCCGACCTGGACGCCGTCGCCGGCGGCAACGCGGGCGGCGTCGATGTCTCCGCGGGCCTCGTGGGCGGCCTCTCCGCCGGCCTGGTCGGCCCCCTGACCGGCGAGGCCTGCGCCGCCGTCCAGGCGGTCGTCTCCCCGCAGGGCGCGGCGGCCGGCGCGAACGCGGGCGTCCACACGACGTCGCTCTGACGCACTGAGCGCCAAGGGCCCCGGGAAGTGATTCCCGGGGCCCTTTCGCGTGCGGCGCACCGCTCCGGAACGACGGCGGCGGACATCGCCCCCCGGCACGACGGCAAACGTGAGGAATTTGCGAAGCACGTGACGGAAATCTGGACACCCCGGGGGTGGGTAACACGGTGAGAGGGCGTGACGCAGACTTACTCGGACCCCTCAGATCCCGTCTGCAAAGCGATAGGAACAGCACTGTGAAACCTGACTCGACATCGACCGGAGAGCTGCCGATCTACGAGAGCCTCATACGCGAACGCGGTGACGTCGTGGAGGAGGCCCGTGTGGTGGCCGAAGAGACCCAGCACCAGATGAGCCAGGCCCTGAACGGGGTCGCCATGGCACCGCAGGAGACCGGCGCGGCATGACCCCCGAGGGGCCTCGCGCCTCCCGGGGAGCCGTGCGGCCACTCCCCCGCGGCCCGTCACCCGCCGAGCGGGTCGTGGCCCCAGTTCATCAGGGAGTGCCGCCACCGTGAGTCCCGCACGTCCCCGGAGGGCCGCTGGGCCAGGTGACGGCGGACATAGCCGACGACCTTGCGCATGTGCCGGTAGTCGTCGTCCGTGAGGTCGCCCCTCCCGGTCCGCAGGATCGCCACGATCCGACGGCCGGAGGCGTGCCCGGTGGACTCGCCCCCGTTCCGGTGCTGCCCGGCGTTCTGCGAGTCGTCGGACTCGAGCCACTTCTCCAGTCCGGCCGGTGTCATGTTCACCAGCTCACGGAAGTCGTTCCAGGTCCCCTCGCGTTCGCCGCCGTCCACGCCGCCTCACTTCTTCTTCTTGAGCGCGGACGGCTTGTGCACCGCCGTCCTGCCGGACTTGCCGCTGCGCACCTCGTACTGCGGGTCGTCGGGCGAGGCGTCGACCGTGCGGCCGGACGCCTCGGTCCGTTCGGTGATCTCCCGCTCCACCTCGCCCTCGGTGCGGCTGCCGTGACTGCTCCAGGTGACCTTGTCGCCCTTCTTCGGCTTCCCGCCCTCGCTGTGTCCCTTCGCCATGCCGGTACTCCCTGGCCGAGACGTGTGTCGTCCTTCCAGCGTGCGGGCCGGCCGGTCAGGGCGCAGCTCGGCGGGCGCCGCCCCGTCCGGTGGCCGTTTCGTCGAAGGCCCACTCCATCCGGGGCTCCGTCACGCAGCGGAAGGCCCGCCGTACGGGCGGTGTGCACAACGCGGTGACGGCCACGGCCGCGATCAGGGTGGCGGCGATCACTCCGGCCGGCCCGTGGACCCAGGCAGGCCCGTACCAGCCCCAGTGCTTCGCGGCCTGCGCGACGAAACCGTGCAGCAGATAGCCGGACAGGGTGCCGGCGCCCAGCATCGTGAACCAGGTCCGCCGACGGGGCACCCAGGCGAGGAAGCAGCCGACCAGGACGAGGGAGCAGCCGAAAGTGGCCAGGGTCATCAGGGGCCCGTACCAGAGGGGGACGCCCAGCTCCGGGGCGCTGTCGGCGTGGAAGAACCAGGCGTAGTCCATCTTCGGAACCGCCCAGTACGCCAGGCCCAGCGCGCAGAGGGTCACCGGCACGGCGAGGATCCGCGCCGCGCGCCGTCGCACCAGCCGGAAGTGCTCCGGCCGCAGCAGCAGACCGAACACGAAGTACGGCAGGAACTGCAGGACGCGCTGCAGGTCGAGGTCGGGGCCGATGGAGGGCGCGGTCGTCGCCGCCATCGCGATGACCAGGGCGAGCGGGAGCGGCCACCGCACCAGCCGCCAGAGCGGTGTGGTCAGCCGCCAGACGAACAGCGCCGCGAGGAACCACGTGAGGTAGAGGGGGTCCAGCAGGCTGACCGGGCGGTCGGGGTCCTGGCTGGACCAGCGGGTGAACAGGGTGTACGCCGTCTCGAACACCACGTAGGGCACGACGACGCCGGTGACCAGGCGCTTGAGCCGGGCCGGGCTGCCGTCGAAAGTGCGCGAGAAATAGCCGGAGATGATGATGAACGCCGGCATGTGGAAGGCGTAGACGACGGTGTAGAGGGCGGTGACGGCCCTGCTGCCCTGGCGCAGTGGCTCCCAGGCGTGCCCCACGGCCACGAGCACGATCGCGAGGTACTTGGCGTTGTCGAAGAACGCGTCCCGCCGCCGGGCCGGGCGGGTCGCGGCGTTCCGCTCTTCGGTGCGCGCCACCGGGGTCGTTTCCGCGCCCGGGCGGGCCGCGGTCATCGTGTCACTCACGGGCCCTCCCGAAGCGACTCGAGGCGTGGGCGCCTCTTCCGGCCGGGAGCAGAGGGAGGGAGTGTGCGCAGAACATCGCCCGCACCCTAATCACAGGGCCGTGCATTCGTTCAACTCGTAACGGACATGGCTCGCTTCGGTTCATGCCCGGGTATACGTGCCGGGACGGGCGATCGTCTCCCGCCCTCCGGCGCTCAGGTCTCCTTCCACACCAGCACGGTCAGGACGGCGCTCACGACGGTGACGGGTACGGCGGCCTGATTCAGCAGCCGCACCCGCATGCTCCGGCCCGACGGGACCCGCTTCGTCACGGCCAGGACCACGAAGGTGCCGCCGCCCGTACCGACGAGCTCGTGGATCGGGTGGTCCACGCGCTGCTGGTCGTCCTCGTACTCCGTCATGCGCGCCTGGACGACGGCGCCCGCGGGCAGTCCGTCGATGTGCAGGCTGAGGGTTCCGCCGAAGCGGGCCGGGCCGCGGGCGAAGACACTTCCGCCGGTGGCGTGGTCGCCGGTCTCGTCGGTCCACTCCTCGGTGAACTCGACCGAGTTCCAGGCGCCGGGCGCGAGTTGGTACTGCGCGGCGACACCGAGGTTGACGTACTGGGGCATGGGGTCCTCTCCTTCCCACCGGCCCGCCGGGAGGGCCAGGGCATCGGCGACGTCACGGCGGAAGCCGGCCATGTCGAATCCGCGCGGGTCGACTTTCCAGTCGCTCCATTCCAGGTGGCCGATGGCGCTCTTGGGGCCCCAGCCGTGCGCGCGGCAGACCCCGGCGGTGGCCTTGACCATCGCGAGGTACTGGGCGGGCGGCCACGGGTCCCTGCCGTCGCCCTTGTTCTCGCACTCCCAGCCGTAGAACCGGGCGTTGCCGTCGACCGCGCCGGCCGAGCCGTCGTGCTCGTGGGTCGGCGGCGGATACGTGCCGTACGACTCGCCGATGACGGCGGCGAGGACGTCGCCGTCCCCGCCGCCGGCGTGGTTGGCCCGGCCGTTGCCGGTGAGGTGGACGACGCCGTCCTTGGTGATGCACCCGGTGGCGAGCGGGCCGGGCAGGGCACTGTGGCCGTGGAAGATCAGCCCGACGACGTCCGTGCCGGGGCCGGTGACGGTGTGGTGGATCACCACACCGTGCACGGGGCCCCAAGGCCCCTTGTGGTTACGGTTGTTGGTGCGCCAGCCGGCGACTTCGCGGACGGCGCAGCCTTCGGCTTTCAACGCGGCGACGAGCCGGGCGGCGGTGAGGGGGGTGGCCATGGGGCAGTCCTCCGTTCCGGCGCGTGCGTGCCGGTCTGAAGACGGTCGATCACATGTGGGGAGCGGCCTGATCCAGGAGCGTGCCTGATCTCGGTGCGGGCCGGATCTCGCGGAGTGCCTGATCCTGCACTGCGGCTGTCAGGTCCTTATCATTCTTCCGCCGTTCGACCCGTCGCTCACCTCGCCGTACGCCACGCACCGAAAACGGCGCGATTACGACGTTCCGGTACCGGATTCCGACCGTCCGCGAGCCGGGACGGGGCCTGTCAGACCGGGTCCGTGGCGGGTTCCGCGCGGTAGGGGTCCAGCGCCGCGGCGCGTTCGTGGTAGGGGATGCGGGAGAGCCGGGACACCATCGTCCACATGTCGCGTTCCGCGGCGAGGGTCTGCGGGAGGGCGAGGCCGAGAGAGGCCGCGAGGGGTTTGCGGCCGGTGTTCACCAGGGCGCGGACGGCCGCCGCCCACTCGTCGGTGGCGGTGACCGCCGACCGGTACCAGACCGGCACGAGCACGGTGAGGGCGACGAGGGTGCTCACCAGGGCGAGGCGGTCCGGCCGGCTTCCGGCCGCGAGGGCGACAGCCGCCGCCAGGGCGACGGCGACGTGGCCGGACAGCAGGGCCACGAAGAAGTCGACGCTGGCACGGGCCAGTTCGCTCTGGCGGCGGATCTGGTCCGGGACGCAGCCGGTGAGTTCGTTCCACAGCAGCTGGGTGTCGAGGCGGTAGCGGTCCCAGCCGTACTCCTCGAAGCGGCGGATGGCGTTCCCGAGCCGGGTGGGGGCGATCTGGTCGTCGGCGATCGGGAACCGGGCGAACCGCTCCCGCAGCAGCCCGCGCTGGACGGCGGTGCGACGACGGTCCCGTGCGGCGGCCCGGGCGAGCCGCGGGTCGGCCAGCAGCCCGGCGAGCTCCTGCACGTCCTCGCTCCTCGGCTGCCCCTGCTCGGCCGCGCGGCGTTCCAGGCGGAGCACGGTCAGCCGGTCCGCGAGGAACGCCCTGGTCCGGCGGCTGCGGCGGCAGCCCGCTTCGAAGGCCCGGGCCGGCCACAGCAGGTACCCCTCCAGGAGCCGGTAGAGCGCGTTCTGACAGGCGTTGGCGACGAGGCCGAGCAGCAGCGCCCCGGTCAGCAGGGTGAGGCCGGTGCCGGGTCCGCTCGCGCCGCGCAGCCGGTCGAGCGGGCCGATGCCGCGCAGGCTCGGGGCGACGGCCAGCAGGAAGACGGACAGGTTCAGCGCGGTGGGCAGGATCCAGCCGACGAGCAGCGTCCAGGCCCCTCCCAGGACGCCCTTGGCGATGTCACCCATCGGCGGGGTCGGGCCACTCGTCGTCGTCGGAGCCGGTGCTGGGTCCGGGCGGGGTGTGGCCGACCGGGGCCCCGTACCCGCCGGGGCGTGCGTGACCCGCGGGCCTGGTCCGCTTCTTCGGCTCCGCGGCGGGCCGCGGCGAGCGAAGGCGTTCCTCCACCCGGTCGAGGTACAGGGCGAGAGCGGCGCCGGAGGCCAGTACCGACCGGACCGGTTCCGCTGCCGCGAGACCGGCACGGAGCCGAGCGACGAGGTCGAGCGTGACGCGACCGGTCCGGGAGATCTCGTCCACGGCCGCGTCGCACTGCTCCCTCAACGCGGTGATCTCGTCCGAGTCCCGCAGACGGGCGAGGTCGGACCGCAGCTCCGTGAGCACGGCGAGGAGTGCTCCGGCGTCCTCGTCCGTGGGCGGAGCGGGCATCGGGCCCCACGCGCCGCCGCCGGTCGTGAAGTGCGCGGTCGCTTCACCGGTGTGGCCCGCGGACGTGCTCTCCGGCCTCTCCCCCTCTGCTGCTGCCATCAACTCTCCCTGGATCGCTGCCTGGTTCAGCCGGTCCGGTGATACAACCGCATTCCGGGAGGGCGGGGCAACGCGGGGGCCGTGTCATCGGACAGCGGCCGTCCGGCCGGCGGGCTTCGGCGCGGGGCCCGCCGGTGTCAGTGGTCCGGCGGGGGCTCGGCCGCCCAGATGCGGCTGCTCAGGTCCGAGCCGCGCAGGACCTGGACGCGCCAGGGGTCGATGCGCAGCAGGTGGTAGTCGGGGCTGTCGGGGCCGGCACTCCAGTAGAGGTGGGGGTCGTAGCCGACGCCCGGGGGGCTGTTGCGCCGGTACAGCTCCCAGGCGCGCAGCTTGGTGTCCCGGTCGGGCGCCCAGGAGGAGACGCTGTCGACGAACACCGCGTCCTGGCGAGGGTGCCAGTACGCGTACGTCGTATGGGGGTTGTGCGCCAGGTGGGCGGCCTTCACCGGGGTGCGGAAGACCGCCAGCCATCCGACGGGGCGCCCGTCGACGGTCTCCCAGACGGGCTGGACGACCCGGGCCCGGGGGCGGTTGTGCCGGTCGACGGTGACCATCGTGCAGTAGACGGTCCGCTGGACGTACTCGACGAAGGCGGCCTCGATCTCGGAGAACGAACGCACCCGTGCGGTGCCCATGGCGATACCTCGGATTCACGTACGCGGGACGGAAAAGGGGAAAAGGGGCGGGCCGCCCGGCCGCTCGACGGGGAGCGGGCGGGCGGCCTGGGGTGTCCGGCCGGCGGACCTCACGGTCGGGCGGCGGGTGGGAAGTGTCCCTCCTGGACGAAGAACTCCACGTACGTGGCGAAGAGTTCACGGGTCAGCGGCGGGCAGACGATGTCCGTGCCGGCCAGCGCCGCCTCGGTCTCGGCGGTGTCGATGGGCGGGTAGAAGCCGTCGGTGTCGGACGTCATCATCTCGAAGGCGTGCAGCAGCGGCAGCAGGGCGTTGTCCCGGTCCGAGCGCACCGCGGCGCTCCACCGCTCCCGGTCGGTCTCGTCGAGCCGGTACCCGAGTTCACGCAGGTACGACACGCAGTCCGCGAGGCTCAGCGAGGTGCGGTTGAACAGGTGGAAGGTGCCGCCGGCCGGCTCTCGCCGGGAGATGCCGACGATGGCGGCGCTGACGTAGTCGACGGGCAGCAGGTGGAAGCGGCCTGAGACGCCGGCGGGTGCGGCCTGCGCCTGGAGGAGGCCCTTGAGACTGAGCCAGACGAAGTCACGGGTCTGGCAGGCCCCGTTGCGGGTGTCGCCGGAGATGACGTCGACGCGGTGCACCGACACCGGCAGGCCGCGGTCCCGGGCCAGGCCGACGAGCTGTTCGGCGACCCACTTGGACTGGAGGTAGCCGCTGGGCAGGGCTTCGGCGGGGCCGGTCGGGTCGGTCACCTTCAGGGGGACGCCGGGCGTGACCGGGCCGTTGAAGACGCCGACGGTGGAGATGTAGTGCACGGGGACCGTGCGGTGGCGGGCCGCCAGGCGCAGGATCTCGCGGGTGCCGTGGACGTTGGCCGCGCGCAGTGCCTCGTAGGGGTGGAGCCAGTGCACGGTGGCGCCCGCGTGGTAAACGGCGTCCACGGTGCGGGCGAGGCCGTCGAACTGCTCCTCGCTCAGGCCGAGCCGCTCCTCTGCCAGGTCTCCGGCGCGGACCAGCAGCCGGTTCTCGTCGATCTCGTCCCAGACGCGGTACCAGGTGAGGCTGGCGCGCAGCCGCTCGTAGGCCGCCGCGTCGTCCGCGCCGCGCACCAGGCAGTGCAGGCGGGCGGTCGTGGTGCGCATCAGGTCGCGCACCAGGAACGCGCCGAGGAATCCGCTCGCGCCGGTGACGAGGAGGTCGGACGGGTCGGTGACGGTGTGGACGACCTCGCCGGCGGGGCGGATGTCGGCGGGCAGGTCGAGGTCGGCGGCGTAGTCGACCGCCGGGCCCGCCTCGGAATCGCCCTGGGGCACCAGGAGTTCGGTGCGCAGGTGTGCCGCCAGGGCCCGGGGCGTGGGGTGGTCGAAGACCAGGGTGGCGGGCAGGCGCAGGCCGGTGACCACGGCGAGCCGGTTGCGCAGCTCGACGGAGGTGAGTGAGTCGAAACCGCTGTTCTGCAGGGGGCGTTCGGGGTCGACGGTGCCGGAGCGGCCGAGGACCCGGGCGATCTCGGCCGCCACCGCGCCGAGGACGACCGTGTGCTGGGCGGCCTCGTCGAGTCCGGCGAGCCGCTCGGCGAGCCCCGGCCCCGCGTCGGCCACGCCGCGCGCCGTGGCCCGGACCGGCACCCGCACCAGCGACCTGAGCAGCACCGGGACCTGCGGCTGGCGGCGCAGCACCGGGAGGTCGAGCGGGGTGGCCACGAGGTACGGGCGGCCGGTGCCCACAGCCAGGTCGAACAGGGCGGTGCCGAGTTCCTGCGGGACGGTGCGGAAGCCGCTGCGGGCGATCCGCTTCAGGTCCGTCTCGGTCAGGCCGCCCGTCAGACCGGTCGCCTGCTCCCACAGGCCCCAGGCGATGGACGTGGCCGGCAGACCCGATGCGACACGGTGCTTGGCGAGCGCGTCCAGGTGGGCGTTGGCCGCGGCGTAGGTGGACTGGCCGGGACCGCCGACGGCCGCGGCCACGGAGGAGAAGAGCACGAACGCCGTCAGGGAGGCTTCCCGGGTCAGCTCGTGCAGGTTCCAGGCCGCATCGGCCTTGGGCCGCAGCACGGCGTCGAGCCGCTGGGGTGTCTGCGAGGCGATGACGCCGTCGTCGAGGACGCCCGCGGTGTGGACGACGCCGCGCAGCGGGTGCGCCGCCGGCACCGAGGCCAGGACGCCCGCGAGGGCGGTGCGGTCGGCGACGTCCGCGGCGGCCACGGTAACGGTCGCGCCCAGGGCCCGCAGTTCGGAGCACAGCTCCGGGGCGCCCGGGGCGTGCGGGCCGCGCCTGCTGACCAGCAGCAGGTGGCGCACGCCGTGGTCCGTGACCAGGTGGCGGGCGAAGTGCGCGCCGAGCGAACCCGTACCGCCGGTGACCAGGACGGTGCCGTCGGGGTCCCAGAGGGTGCGACGCCCGGCTGCGGCGGGCTGCGGTACGGGGGTGCGCAGCAGGCGCGGTACGTGAATGCGGGGGGTGGTGCCGGACGTGGTGCCGCCCGGAGTGGTGCCGCGGATCGCGGCCTGAGGTTCACCGGAGGCGACCACGGCGGACAGGGCGTCCGGGTCGGGTTCGCCGTCCGCGTCCACCAGCACGATCCGCCCCGGCGTCTCCGACTGCGCCGAGCGCAGCAGGCCCCAGGCCGCAGCGGCGGCGGGGTCGGTGACGTCCTCGTCGTCGACGACGGCCATGGCACCACGGGTCACGACGACCAGCGGCGTGTCGGCCAGGGCCTCCTCGGCGAGCCACAGCCGCGCCCAGGAGAGGGCCCGGCCCACGGTGTCCCGGACGGCGTCCTCCGCGGTTGCTCCTGCGGGGGTGGCCAGGTCGAGGCGTACGGCCCCGATGCGCTCGCCGGCCGCCCTGGCCGCCTCGGAGACTGCCGGTACGTCCGGGTGCGCGGCGGAGCCGAGGGTGAGCCAGTTCAGGGAAGCGGCGGGCAGCGGGCGGGCGATCCACTCCACGTGGTGGAGGGCGTCGCGGTCCCGGGAGCGGGCGGCCCGCAGCGCCTCGGCGCGGACGGGTCCGACGGTCACGGCGTCGGCCACCGCGACCACCTGTCCGGCCGGGTCGGTGAGGCGCACCGCGTAGGTGTCGTCGGCACCGGGGACCGGGGCGAGCTGCACGCGCAGGGTGTCCGCGCCGACGGCGTACAGCCGCAGACCGCGCCACCGGGTGGCCATGGGCGGCAGGCCGGGCAGTCCGGCGGCGTACAGCGGTTGCAGGGCGGCCTCCAGCAGGGCCGGATGCAGCCCGAACCCCTCGGCGTGCGGATCGGTGTCGGAGTCCAGGGCCACCTCGGCGAACAGCTCGTCGGTGCGCCGCCAGATCCGTGTCAGCCCTCGGTACGAGGGCCCGTAGTGCACACCGGCCGCGGCGAAGCGTTCGTACAGCTCCTGTACTGCTTCCGGGTCCGCTTCCGGGTGTTCGGTCCCGTCCGCGGCGGCTGTGAACGGCTCGGCGCCGACGGGCGGCCAGGGCGCGGGAGCGGTGTCCGCCGGTGGGACGAGCGGGGTGTCGGCGAGGACGCCGTGGGCGTGGCGCGTCCAGGACGCGTCGGCGGCCTCGGGCCGGGCGTGGACGGTGAGGGCGCGCCGGCCGGCCGTGTCCGGTTCGCCGACGCGGACCTGGAGGTGCAGGGCTCCCTCGCGGGGCAGCACCAGCGGCGCGTCGACGACGAGTTCGTCCACGGCCGTGCAGCCCGTCTCGTCCCCGGCCCGGACGGCGAGTTCGGCGAGGACCGTGCCGGGCACGACGGTCTCCCCGGCGACGGTGTGGGCTGCGAGGAATTGGTCCGTGCGGGACGACAGGCGGGCCGTGAACAGCGCCTCGTCGCGGTCTCCCGGGAACAACGCGGCACCGATGAGGGGGTGCTCGGCGCTGTCCAGTCCGAATCCGCCCGCGTCCCGGCGACCGGCCGAGAGTGCGTCGGCCCAGTACCGCTGGTGCCGGAAGGCGTAGGTGGGCAGCGGGACCCTGCGGGCTCCGGAGCCGGCGAAGAACGCCTCCCAGTCGACGGGCACGCCCCGGGCGTGGAGGGTGCCGATGCCGTCGGCGAGTGCGGGCGGTTCGGGCCGGTCGGCGCGCTGGAGGGCCTGGACGGTGACGTCGTCCCGGTCGGCGAGGACGGTTCGGGTGAGGGCGGCGAGGGTGGTGCCGGGGCCGATCTCCACGACGGTCCGCACTCCCTGGTCGTAGAGGGTGGTGACGGCGTCGGCGTAGCGGACGGCCTGGCGGACCTGGGTCACCCAGTAGTCCGCCGACCGAAGATCCTCACCCCCCGCCAACCCGCCCGTCACCGTCGACACCACCGGAAGACGGGGAACCTCGTAGCGCACCTCCTTGGCCGCCGAACGGAACTCCTCCACCATCCCGTCCATCAACGGCGAATGAAACGCATGCGAGACATCGAGACGACGGGTACGCCGACCCGGCAACCCAGCCACTACGGCCTCCACCGCATCGTCCGCGCCCGAGATCACCACCGCCGACGGGCCATTCACAGCAGCCACACCCACCGCGTCACCACGCTCACCGATCGCCGCCAGCACCTCCCCCTCCGACGCCTCCACCGCAACCATCACCCCGCCCGGCGGCAACGCCTCCATCAACCCCGCACGCGCCGCCACCAACCGAGCCGCCTCACCCAGATCCATCACCCCCGCCACATGCGCAGCCACCAACTCCCCCACCGAATGCCCCGCAACGAACCCAGGCCGCACACCCCACGACTCCACCAACCGGAACAACGCCACCTCGAACGCGAACAACGCCGGCTGCGTCCACCCCGTCCGAGACAACAACGACCCCTCGACCGCGAACATCACCTCCCTCAAAGAGCCACCCACCAACGGATCCAGCACCCCACACACCTCGTCCAACGCCCCCGCGAACACCGGAAACGCCTCATACAACTCCCGCCCCATCCCAGCCCGCTGCGCACCCTGACCCGAGAACACCACCGCCAGGGCGCCGGGCCGGGCGGGCGCGCCGAAGCTCGTGGGGGTCTCGGCGAGTTGCCGGAGGGCGTCGGACAGGTCGTCGCTGCCGGTTCCGGTCAGGACGGCGCGGCGGTCGTGCAGGGTGCGTGTGGTGGCGAGGGAGTAGGCGAGGTCGGTGGCGGACTGCTCGGGGTGGGCGCCCATGTGCGTCTGGAGCCGCCGGGCCTGGTCGCTCAGGGCGTCGTCGTCCGGTGCGGACAGGATCCAGGGCACGGCCGGGAGGGTGCGGGTCTGCTCCGGGGCGGTGGCCTCCGTTTCCGGGGCCTCTTCCAGGATGACGTGGGCGTTGGTGCCGCTCACTCCGAAGGCGGAGACGGCGGCGCGGCGCGGGGCCGTTGCCCGGGGAGTCCACTCGCGGGCCTCGGTGAGAAGTTCGACCGCGCCGGAGCTCCAGTCGACCATGGGGGTGGGCTGGTCGACGTGCAGGGTCCGGGGCAGCAGGCCGTGCCGCATGGCCTGCACCATCTTGATGACACCACCGACACCGGCCGCGGCGACGGTGTGGCCGATGTTGGACTTCAACGAGCCCAGGAGCAGCGGCCGTTCGCGGTCCTGGCCGTACGTCGCCAGCAGTGCCTGCGCCTCGATCGGGTCGCCCAGCCGGGTGCCCGTACCGTGCGCCTCCACCGCGTCCACCTCGGCAGGCGTCAGACGGGCGTTCGCAAGCGCCTGGCGGATGACCCGCTCCTGCGACGGACCGTTCGGCGCCGTCAGACCGTTCGACGCACCGTCCTGGTTCACCGCGCTGCCCCGCACCACCGCCAGCACCCGGTGCCCGTTGCGCACCGCGTCCGACAGACGCTCCACGACCAGCAGACCGACGCCCTCCGACCACGAGGTGCCGTCGGCGGCCGCCGCGAACGACTTGATCCGGCCGTCGGGGGCGAGTCCGCCCTGGCGTGAGAAGTCGACGAATCCGCCGGGGGTCGCGGTGATCGTCGCGCCTCCGGCGAGGGCGAGGGTGGACTCCCCGCGGCGGACCGACTCCACCGCCAGGTGCAGGGCGACCAGCGAGGACGAGCAGGCCGTGTCGATCGAGACGGCCGGGCCCTCGAGACCGAAGGTGTAGGAAATACGGCCGGAGGCCACGCTGCTGAGCTTGCCGGTCATGAGGTGGCCCTCGAGTTCGGCGGGTCCTTCGAGTCCGAGGTAGCTCTGCTCGATCACGCCGGCGAACACGGCGGTCCGGCTGCCGCGCAGCGTGGCGGGGTCGATCCCGGCGTCCTCGAACGCCTCCCACGCGGTCTCCAGGAGGACGCGCTGCTGGGGGTCCATCGCGCGGGCCTCACGGGGCGAGATGCCGAAGAAGTCCGCGTCGAACAGGGCGGCGCCGTCGAGGAAGCCGCCCTCGCGGGTGTACGACGTGCCGGGCTCGTCACGGTCCGTGCTGTACAGCGCGTCCAGGTCCCATCCGCGGTCCTCGGGGAACGGGCTGATGGCGTCCCGTCCTTCGGCGGCCAGGCGCCACAGGTCGTCCGGTGACGTGACGCCGCCCGGGAAGCGGCACGCCATGCCGACGATGGCCACGGGTTCGGTGGTGGCCGACTCGAGCGTCTCGATGCGCTCGCGCGCCTTCTGCAGGTCGGCGGTGACCCACTTCAGGTAGTCGACGAGCTTCTGTTCCCTGGTCTGGGCCTGCTCCTGCGCGCGGGACATGTCAGCGGACATGCGGAATCAGTCTCTCCTCGGTACCGGAAGGGTGGTGGTGCGGGGCGGGCGGACGGCGTCAGTCCGCGGCCCGGCCCAGCTGGGTGTCGATGAAGTCGAAGATCTCGTCGGCGGAGGCGTCCCCGAGGACGTCGGCGGCGGACGGGGACGGTGTGTCCGTCGGCCCCGCGAGACGGTCGGCCAGGGCCCGCAGCCGGGCGGACAGCTCCACGCGGCTTTCGTCCGGCTGCGAGCCGTCCGCCGCGAGGGCGCCCAGGGACGCCTCCAGCCGATCCAGTTCCCCGGCGACGGCACCGGCCGGTCCGCTGCCGGGGCCGGGCGCGGCCGCCTGCGCCTTTACGTAGGCCGCGAGCGCTGCGGGGTTCGGATGGTCGAAGACGACGGTGGTGGGCAGGGAGAGGCCGGTGTCGGCACCGAGCCGGTTGCGCAGTTCGACGCCGGTCAGGGAGTCGAAGCCGAGTTCCTGGAAGGGACGGTCGGGCACCACGGCCGAGGTGTCGGGGTGCTTGAGCACCTTGGCGACCAGCTCCGTGACGAGGGTCAGGAGGTACTGCTCCCGCTGCGCCTCGCCCAGCGGCGCGAGCCGCTC
Organism: Streptomyces sp. NPDC056373; assembly: GCF_042262425.1. Taxonomy (NCBI): domain Bacteria; kingdom Bacillati; phylum Actinomycetota; class Actinomycetes; order Kitasatosporales; family Streptomycetaceae; genus Streptomyces; species Streptomyces sp. NPDC056373. The sequence goes on along the minus strand of NZ_JBHJPX010000014.1, from coordinate 19,830 downwards.
GGCCAGGGGCACCGCCCGGGGTGTCGTCTCCTCCGGGATGTCGGGCGTGACGCGTGAGCCGGGGTCCATCTCACGGCTGCCGGTGGTGACTTCGTCGAGCCAGTACCGCCGGCGCTGGAAGGCGTAGGTGGGCAGCTGGACCCGGCGGGCTCCGGAACCGGCGAAGTACGCCTCCCAGTCGACGGGTACGCCTCGGGCGTGCAGCGTGCCGAGGGCCTCGACCAGGGTCTCCGGCTCGGCGCGTCCCGCGCGGGTGGCGACGGTGGCGGTCAGGGCGTCGGGGTCGCGGACGGCCTGCGCGGCGAGGGCGGCGAGAACGCCGCCGGGACCGATCTCCAGGAGTGTGGTGACGCCCTCGGACTCCAGGGTGGTGACGGCGTCGGCGTAGCGGACGGCCTGGCGGACCTGGGTCACCCAGTAGTCCGCCGACCGAAGATCCTCACCCCCCGCCAACCGACCCGTCACCGTCGACACCACCGGAAGACGGGGAACCTCGTAACGCACCTCCTTGGCCGCCGAACGGAACTCCTCCACCATCCCGTCCATCAACGGCGAATGAAACGCATGCGAGACATCGAGACGACGGGTACGCCGACCCGGCAACCCAGCCACTACGGCCTCCACCGCATCGTCCGCGCCCGAGATCACCACCGCCGACGGGCCATTCACAGCAGCCACACCCACCGCGTCACCACGCTCACCGATCGCCGCCAGCACCTCCCCCTCCGACGCCTCCACCGCAACCATCACCCCGCCCGGCGGCAACGCCTCCATCAACCCCGCACGCGCCGCCACCAACCGAGCCGCCTCACCCAGATCCATCACCCCCGCCACATGCGCAGCCACCAACTCCCCCACCGAATGCCCCGCAACGAACCCAGGCCGCACACCCCACGACTCCACCAACCGGAACAACGCCACCTCGAACGCGAACAACGCCGGCTGCGTCCACCCCGTCCGAGACAACAACGACCCCTCGACCGCGAACATCACCTCCCTCAAAGAGCCACCCACCAACGGATCCAGCACCCCACACACCTCGTCCAACGCCCCCGCGAACACCGGAAACGCCTCATACAACTCCCGCCCCATCCCAGCCCGCTGCGCACCCTGACCCGAGAACACCAAGGCAAGAGCACCCCCTGAGGGGCTGACCGGCGTCAGGTGGCGGAGGTCGTCGAGGAGTTCGGCGGGCCCCGTACCCACGACCGCGGCGCGGTGCGGGAGGCCTGCTCGGGTGGTGGCCAGGGAGTAGGCGATGTCCAGGGGGTCGGGGGCGCCGGGGGCCGAGGCGTAGACGTGGAGCCGTTCGGCCTGGGCGGTGAGCGCCTCGGGGGTGCGGGCGGACAGGAGCCACGGCAGGACGGGCAGGGCGCGGGGGCCGGTGGTCTCGGCGGGCGGGGCGGCCGGGGCCTCCTCCAGGATCACGTGCGCGTTGGTGCCGCCGAATCCGAAGGAGGAGACACCCGCGCGGCGGGGCGCGTCCTCCCGCTCCGGCCAGTCACGTTCCTCGGTCAGCAGCTCGACCGCACCCGTGTCCCACTCCACGAACGGCGACGGCTCGTCCACGTGCAGTGTCCGCGGCAGCACACCGTGCCGCATCGCCTGCACCATCTTGATCACACCACCCACACCCGCGGCCGCCTGCGCATGCCCGATGTTCGACTTCAACGACCCCAGCAGCAGCGGCCGTTCACGGCCCTGGCCATACGTCGCCAGCAGCGCCTGCGCCTCGATCGGATCACCAAGACGCGTGCCCGTGCCGTGCGCTTCCACCGCATCCACGTCGGAGGCGGACAGCCCGGCCGAAGCCAGTGCCTGGCGGATGACACGCTCCTGCGAGGGGCCGTTCGGTGCCGTCAGGCCGTTCGAGGCGCCGTCCTGGTTCACCGCGCTGCCCCGCACCACCGCCAGCACCCGGTGCCCGTTGCGCACCGCGTCCGACAGCCGCTCGACGACGAGAACACCGGCCCCCTCCGCCCACGCCACTCCGTCGGCTCCGGCCGCGAACGACTTGCAGCGGCCGTCGGGCGACAGACCGCGCAGGCGGGAGAACTCCAGGAAGGCCACGGGTGTCGACATCACCGTGACGCCGCCGGCCAGGGCGAGCGAGCACTCGCCGTTGCGCAGCGCGTTGACCGCGAGGTGCAGGGCGACCAGCGAGGACGAGCACGCCGTGTCGACGGAGACCGCCGGGCCCTCGAAGCCGTAGGTGTAGGAGAGCCGGCCGACGGCGATGCTGCCGGCGCTGCCGCTGAACAGGTAGCCCTCGAAGTCCTCCGGCGGCAGGTGGGGGCGTGAGCCGTAGTCGTTGTACATCTGGCCCGTGAACACGCCGGTGTCCGAGCCGCGCAGGGCGGTGGCGTCGATGCCGGCGTGCTCGAACGCCTCCCAGGCCGTCTCCAGCAGCAGCCGCTGCTGCGGGTCGATCGCCATGGCCTCGCGCGGCGACAGCCCGAAGAAGGCCGGGTCGAACCGGTCGGCGTCGTAGAGGAATCCGCCCTCGCGGGTGTAGGAGGCACCCGTGCGGTCGGGGTCCGGGTCGTAGAGGCCGTCCACGTCCCAGCCCCGGTTGCCGGGGAACCCGCCGACGGCGTCGGTGCCGTCGGCCACGAGGCGCCACAGGTCGTCGGGCGAGGACACGCCGCCGGGGTAGCGGCAGGCCATGCCAACGATCGCGATCGGCTCGCGCCGCCTGTCCTCGATGTCCCGCAGTTGCCGGCGTGCCTCACGGGCATCGGCGACGGCCTTCTTCAGGTAGTCGCGGAGCTTGTCCTCGCCCGCCATGGTGTGTCAACTCCCGTGTGTCGTGTGGTGATCGGTGCCGCAGTGGGCGGTGTGGCTCAGTTCAGCTCGTCGACGAGGGCGAACAGTTCGTCGTCGGTCGCCGAGTCCAGGTCGTCGTCCAGGTCGTCGCCCTGGTCCTGGTCCGATGCGCCGGCCGGGGCCCCTGCCGCGTTGTCGGCGGCGTCGAGGAGTTCGCGCAGTCGGGCGGTGATCCGGCCGTGGGCGGACGCGTCGGTGGCGGCCGTCTCGATAGCGGCTTCGAGCCGTGCCAGTTCCGCGAGCACCGGCTCGTCCGGTGCGGTCTCCTCGACGGTGAGGCGGTCGCCCAGGTACGAGGCGAGCGCCCGCGGCGTGGGCTGGTCGAAGACCAGGGTGGTCGGCAGCCGCAGTCCCGTCTCGGTGGCGAGCTGGTTGCGCAGCTCGACGGCCGTCAGGGAGTCGAAACCCAGTTCCTGGACCGGCCGGTCGGCGTCGATCGCCCTGTGGTCGGCATGCCCGAGGACGGCGGCCACCCGGCCGCGAACCAGGTCCACCAAGGCCCGTTCCCGGTCGGGCGCGGCCAGGGCGGCGAGCCGCTCGGCGAGACCCCGGCCCTCCGGGCGGCCGGCGGGGGCGTCGCCCGAGGCCGCCGGGCGGCGGGCGCTGTGGGCGCGGACGAGTCCGGCGAGGAGCGGCGGTACCCCGTCGCCCAGGGCGCGGATCGCCCGGGTGTCGAGCCGGGTGACGGCGAGGACGCTCTCGCCGGTGGCCGGGGCGGCGTCGAAGAGGGCCATCGCGTCGTCGGTGGCCAGCGGCAGCAGGCCGGAGCGGGCCAGACGGCGCAGGTCCGCCTCGGCGAGGTGACCGGTGATGGTGCTGGTCTCCTCCCAGAGGCCCCAGGCGAGGGAGGTCGCGGGCAGTCCGGCAGCCCGGCGGTGCGCCGCCAACGCGTCCAGGAACGCGTTGCCCGCCGCATAGTTCGCCTGCCCCGCCGTACCCAGCAGACCCGACACCGACGAGTACAGGACGAACGCCCGCAGGCCCATCTCCCGGGTCAGCTCGTGCAGGTGCCACGCCGCATCCACCTTCGGACGCAGCACGGAATGCAGCCGCTCGGGCGTCAGACCCTCCACCGTCACGTCGTCCAGCACACCCGCCGTGTGCACGACCCCCGACAACTCGCCCACACCAGCCAGCAGTTCGGCCAGGGCGGACCGATCGGTCACATCACATGCCGCGAGCCTCACGGCTGAACCCAGGGCCTCCAGCTCCGCCCGCAACTCCCCCGCACCAGGCGCCGCCTCACCACGCCGGCTCACCAGTACCACTGAGCGCACTCCGTGAACCGTCACCAGATGCCGGGCCACCGCCGCACCCAGACCCCCGGTACCGCCCGTCACCAGCACCGGGCCCTCGCCCCAGGCGACCGCACCACCGTCACCCGGCACAGCACTCCGCAGCCTCGGCACCACCAACCCACCCGACCGCACCGCCACCTGCGCCTCACCCGAGGCGACCGCGGCGGTGAGGGCAGCTGTGTCCGTGCCGTCGAGGTCCAGGAGCTGGATGCGGCCGGGGCTCTCCGACTGTGCCGTGCGCAGCAGGCCCCAGAGCGGGGCGTGGGCCAGGTCGGTGACGTCCTCGTCGGCTGCGGTGGCCACGGCGCCCCTGGTGGTGACCACGAGGCGGGTGTCGGCGAACCGGTCGTCCGCGAGCCACTCCTGCACCTGGACGAGCGCCTGGTGAGCGGCCTCCCGGGCGGTGTCCGGCAGCGTCTCGCCGACGGGCGCGGAGAAGTGGGGAGCGAGGACGACCGCGGGCGCGGGTGCGCCCGCCTCGATGTCCCGGGCCAGTGCGCCGAGGTCCGCGTAGGAGCGGACCGTGCCGTCCGGCAGGCCGAGGTCCGGTGTGGATCCGAGGACCGCCCAGGTGGTGAGGTCGGCCGTGGTCTGCGCGGTGGCCGGACTGCTCCACTCGACCTTGAGCAGGCCGTCGGCGGAGCCGGTGCCGGCGGCGCGCAGCGACTGGGCGGACAGCGGGCGCAGGGTCAGCTCCGCCACCTCGGCGACCGGTGCGCCCGAACCGTCGGCCACCGTGAGTGCGACGGTCGTGGAGCCGCCGTCGGCGGTCTCGGGCGCCGCCGCTCCGGCGAGCCGGACCCGCAGCACGGACGCGCCCGCGGAGGTCGCGCTCACTCCGGCCCAGGAGAACGGCAGCACCGTCCGGCCTCCGTCACCGGCGACCCCGGGGAGCAGCGGGTGCAGGGCGGCGTCGAGCAGGGCCGGGTGGAGGGTGAACCGGCGGGCCTCGGCGCGCCGGTCGTCGTCGAGGGCGACCTCGGCGCAGAGGTCGTCGCCGGCTGTCCAGAGCCTGCGCAGGTTGCGGAAGGCGGGCCCGTAGGCGTAGCCCTGCTCGGCGAGACGCTGGTAGGCGCCGGTGAGGTCGATCTCCCGGGCTCCCGCGGGAGGCCAGACCGTGAGCGATCCGTCGGCCGTGCCGGGCGAGGCGCTCAGCGTGCCGTAGGCGTGCAGGGTCCAGGTCCCGTCGTGGCCGGGGTCGCCGTGGGGCCGGGCGTGGATGCGCACCGGGCGGGTCGCGTCGGTGTCCTCGGCGCCGACGGACACCTGGAGGTGCACGCCGCCGCGTTCGGGCAGGACCAGGGGGGCGGCGAGGGTGAGTTCCTCCACCGTGGCGGTGCCGAGCTGTTCGCCCGCCCGGAGGGCGAGTTCGAGCAGTCCGGTGCCGGGCACGAGCACGGTGCCGGCGACGGTGTGCTCCGTCAGCCAGGGGTGTGTGCCGCGGGCCAGCCGGCCGGTGAGGACGTGTTCGTCGCGGTCGGCCAGCGGGACGGCCGCGCCGAGCAGCGGGTGGTCGGCCGCCACGAGTCCGAAGCCCGCGGCGTCCGTGACGGTGGTGGGCGCGTCGAGCCAGTAGCGCTGCCGCTGGAACGCGTACAGCGGCAGGCCGGTGTCGTGTGCGCCGGGGAAGACGGTGTCCCAGCGGATGTCGGTGCCGCGCGCGGCGAGCAGCCCGAGGGCGGTCGCGAACACCTCCGGCTCGGAGCGGCCCCGGCGCAGGACCGGCGCCACGACCCCGGGGCTCTGCTCCAGCGATTCGGCGACCAGGGCGCTCAGCACCCCGTCGGGCCCGAGTTCCACCCACTCGGTGACCCCGGCCGCCTCCAGCAGGCGTACGCCGTCGAGGAAGCGGACGGCCTCGCGGATGTGGCGGGCCCAGTAGCCGGGCGAGGCGAGGTCCTCGGCCGTGGCCAGTGCGCCGGTGACGTTGGAGACGATCGGGATGCGCGGCGCGTGGAAGGTGAGGTCCTCGGCGATCGTGCGGAACTCGTCCAGGATCTCGTCCATGTGCGGCGAGTGGAAGGCGTGGCTGACGGGGAGGCGCTTGACCCGGGCGCCGTCCTTCTTGAACCGGGCGGCGAGCTCGTCCACGGCGTCGGCGTCGCCGGAGATGACCGTGGCACGTGGTCCGTTGACCCCGGCCACCGCGACCCGGTCGCCGTAGGGGGCGAGCGCGGCGCGTACCGCGTCCTCCGCGGCTTCGACGGCCGCCATGGCGCCGCCTTCCCGGGCAGCTTGCATCAGCCGGCCTCGTTCGGCGACGAGGACGCAGGCGTCGGGCAGGTCGAGGACGCCCGCGAGATGGGCGGCGGTGACCTCGCCGATCGAGTGGCCGAGCAGGAAGTCCGGGGTGAGGCCGTGGTGTTCGGCGAGGCGGAACAGGGCGGTCTCCAGAGCGAACAGCGCGGTCTGGGTGAACGCCGTCTGGTCGAGCAGCGCCGCGTCCGCGCTGTCCTCGGCGGCGAAGAGCACCGACTTCAGCGGGCGCATGAGCTCGGGGTCCAGGTGGGCGCACACCTCGTCGAGGGCCGCCGCGAACACCGGGGAAGCGGCGTACAGTTCCCGGCCCATGCCGAGACGCTGGGCGCCCTGCCCCGTCAGCAGGAAGGCGGTCTTGCCGCGCGTGGTCGCGGGGGTTCGCTGCACCGTCGGAGTTGTCTCTCCGCGGCTCAGCGCCGCGAGGCCGTCGAGCAGTTCGGCGCGGTGCCGGGCGACCACCACGGCTCCGCGGCCGTGCCGGGCCCGCCGGGTGCCCAGGGACCAGCCGAGGTCCGCGAGAGCATCCTCGGGGTGGCGGTCGAGGTGGTCGTTGAGACGCCGGGCCTGGCCCCGCAGGGCGGCCTCGTCCCGGGCGGACAGCACGAAGGGAACGGGCCCGGACGGCTCCGGCCGCTCGACATCGTCCTCCGCGGTGACGAACTCCTCGACCACCACATGCGCGTTGGTCCCGCTGATACCGAAGGAGGAGACACCCGCGCGACGCGGCACGCCGTCCCTGGCGGCCCACTCCCGTTCCTGGGTCAGCAGCTCGACCGAGCCGGTGTCCCACTCCACGAACGGCGACGGCTCGTCCACATGCAACGTCCGCGGCAGCACACCGTGCCGCATCGCCTGCACCATCTTGATCACACCACCGACACCGGCAGCCGCCTGCGCATGCCCGATGTTCGACTTCAACGAACCCAGGAACAACGGCCGTTCACGATCCTGACCGTACGTCGCCAGCAGCGCCTGCGCCTCGATCGGATCACCCAGCCGCGTGCCCGTGCCGTGCGCTTCCACCGCATCCACGTCGGAGGCGGACAGCCCGGCCGAAGCCAGTGCCTGGCGGATGACACGCTCCTGCGAGGGGCCGTTCGGTGCCGTCAGGCCGTTCGAGGCGCCGTCCTGGTTCACCGCGCTGCCCCGCACCACCGCCAGCACCCGGTGCCCGTTGCGCACCGCGTCCGACAGGCGCTCGACCACCAGCAGGCCCACGCCTTCCGACCAGGCCACACCGTCGGCCGCCGCCGCGAAGGACTTGCACCGGCCGTCGGGCGACAGGCCACGCTGGCGGGAGAACTCCACGAAGACGTGCGGACCGGCCATGACGGTCACGCCGCCCGCGAGGGCGAGCGAGCACTCGCCGTTGCGCAGCGCGTTCGCCGCGAGGTGCAGGGCGACCAGCGAGGACGAGCAGGCCGTGTCGACGGTGACGGCCGGGCCCTCGAACCCGTAGGTGTACGACAGACGGCCGGACACGACGCTGGAGAGGTTGCCCGCGAGCAGGAAGCCCTCGTACTCCTCGGGGCTCGCCGCGAGGCGGGAGGCGTAGTCGTCGTACATGGCGCCGGTGAACACGCCGGTGTCCGAGCCGTGCAGGCCGGCCGGGTCGATGCCGGCGTGCTCGAAGGCCTCCCAGGCCGTCTCCAGCAGCAGCCGGTGCTGGGGGTCCATGGCGGTCGCCTCACGCGGCGGGATGCCGAAGAAGGCGGGGTCGAACCGGTCGGCGTCGTGCAGGAATCCGCCGTGCCGGACGTAGGAGGTGCCGGTGTGGGCGGGGTCCGGGTCGTAGAGGCCGTCCAGGTCCCAGCCCCGGTTGCCGGGGAACTCGCTGATGGCGTCCCCGCCCTCGGAGACCAGCCGCCAGAGGTCGTCCGGCGAGGCGACGCCGCCCGGGTAGCGGCAGGCCATGCCGACGATCGCGATCGGTTCGTCCCGGGCGGCGGTGGGCCGCGGGGCGGGGGCCGGGGCGGAGGTGGCGGTGGCGGTGTCCTCGATCCGGGTGAGCAGGTGGTCGGTGACCGCGTCGGGCGTGGGGTGGTCGAAGACGACGGTGGCGGGCAGCCGCAGGCCGGTGGCGGTGTTCAGGCGGTTGCGCAGTTCGACGCCGGCGAGGGAGTCGAAGCCGCTCTCCTTGAAGGCGCGTTTGGGATCGAGGCGCCCGGGGTCGGTGTGGCCGAGGACGCCGGCCACGATGCCGCGGACGAGGTCGAGGACGGTCTCGCGGCGGCGCTCCTGCGGCAGGGCGGCGATCCGCTGTGCCCAGGTGGTGCCTTCGGTGCCCGCCTCGTCCGCACGGGCTGCCGTGCGCCGGGAGCGGGGTGCCGGGGCCAGATCGCGCAGCAGGGGCGAGGATTCGGCGCGCAGGGCCCGCTGTTCGAAGACCACGGGCACGCGCAGCGCGTCGTCGCCGGACAGCGCCGCGTCGAAGAGGGCCAGGGCGTGCTCGGGGGTGAGGGTCCTGATGCCCTGACGCGTCCAGCGGGCCAGGTCGGCTTCGCCGAGAGTGCCGCCCATGCCGTGGGTGCCGTCCCAGAGGCCCCAGGCGAGGGAGGTCGCGGGCAGTCCGGCCGCCCGGCGATGCGCCGCCAGCGCGTCCAGGAAAGCATTACCCGCCGCGTAGTTCGCCTGCCCCGCCGTACCCAGCAGACCCGACACGGAGGAATACAGGACGAACGCCCGCAGGCCCATCTCCCGCGTCAGCTCGTGCAGGTGCCACGCCGCGTCCACCTTCGGACGCAACACGGAATGCAGCCGCTCAGGCGTCAGACCCTCCACCGTCACGTCGTCCAGCACACCCGCCGTGTGCACGATCCCCGACAACCCACCCACAACGGAGAGCAGTTCGGCCAACGCCGGCCGGTCGGTCACATCACACGCCGCGAGCCTCACCGAAGCACCCAGAGCCTCCAGCTCCGACCGCAACTCCACCGCACCAGGAGCCGACTCACCCCGCCGGCTCACCAGCACCAGCGACCGGACCCCATGGGCCGCCACCAGATGCCGGGCCACCACAGCACCCAGACCACCGGTGCCACCCGTCACCAACACCGGACCCTCACCCCAGGCGACAGCGTCACCCTCGGCGGCCTCCGCCCGACGCAGCCTCGGCACCACCAACCCACCCGACCGCACCGCCACCTGCGCCTCACCCGAAGCGACAGCGGCGGCCAGGAGCGGGTCTTCGGTGGGGACGTCGGCGTCGATCAGGACCACCCGGTCGGGGTGCTCGGACTGCACGCTGCGCAGCAGGCCCCACAGCGGGGCCTGGGCCGGCTCGGGGACGAGGTCGCCGGGTACGGCGGCGACGGCACCCGAGGTGAGTACCGCGAGGCGCGCGTCGGTCAGACGCTCGTCGGCGAGGAAGTCCTGCACCAGGCGCAGGAACGCCTCCGCCGTGTCGTGGGCACGGGCTGCCACATCGCCGTGTCCGTCACCGGCCGGGGCGCGGACGAGCACCACGTCGGCCGTGGCGTCCACCTGCGTGAGGTCGTTCGCCTCCACGAGACCCGGAGCATCGCCCTCGGGTGTCGTGACCGGCGTCCATTCCACGGCGTACAGGGCGTCGTGGAGCCGTGACGCGGAGCGCAGCCGGTCCTTGGCGACCGGGCGCAGGGCGAGGGACTCCACGCTCATGACGGGTGCGCCGACGGCGTCCGCGGCGTGCAGCGCGTAGGTGCCCGACCCGGTGGGCTCGATCCGCACCCGCAGGGTGTCGGCGCCGCCCGCGTGCAGGGACGCGCCGGACCAGGAGAACGGCAGCCGGATGGTGTCCTCGGCGGTGCCGTCCCCGGCAGCGTGCAGCACCACCGGGTGCAGGAGCGCGTCGAAGAGGGCGGGGTGCAGTCCGAACCGGCCGGCGCCGCTGCGGTGCGCGTCGGGCAGGGCGACCTCGGCGTACAGCACGTCCGCGGTGCGCCACAGGCCCGTCAGGCCCTGGAAGGCCGGGCCGTAGGCGTAACCGAGTGCGGCCAGGCGTTCGTAGGCGCCGTCCAGCGGCATCTCATGGGCGTCGGCGGGCGGCCACTGGCCGAGGTCGGGGCCGGCCGGCGGGGTGCCGCCGAGGGTGCCGGAGGCGTGCCGCGTCCACAGCTGCTCGGCGTCCGGGCCGCTGTCCGGGCAGGCGTGGATCTCCACGGGCCGGCTGCCGGACGCGTCCGGCGCGCCGACGGCGACCTGGACGCGCACGGCGCCCTGCTCCGGCAGCTCCAGGGGCGCTTCCAGGGTCAGTTCGTCGATCCGGTCGACGCCCAGGCGGCCCGCGGCGGCCAGGGCCAGTTCCAGGAACGCGGTGGCGGGCACGAGGACCGCGCCGGTGATGGTGTGATCGGCGAGCCAGGGCTGGTCGGCCACGGCGAGGCGACCGGTGAGGACGAGCCCGTCGCTGCCGGCCAGTTCCATCGAGGCGTGCAGGAGCGGATGCCCGGCCGGGTCGAGGCCCAGGCCCCGGGCGTCGAGCGGCCGTTCGGGGGCGAGCCAGTAGCGCTCGCGCTGGAACGGGTACGTCGGCAGGTCGACGAGGCGGGCGCCGGGGTGGAAGGTCTCGGCGGCGAACGGCGCGCCGCCCGTCCAGGCCGCGGCGATCCCGGCGAGGAAGGTCTCGCCCTCGGGGCGGGCGGCCCGCAGCATCGGAACGACTACGGCGTCGGCGTCCGCGTCGGCCAGGGCTGCCCGGGTCAGCGGGGTGAGCACGGCGTCGGGGCCGGTCTCGACGAACACCGTGGCGCCGTGCCGGTGCAGGGCGCGGGCGGCGTCGACGAACCGTACGGGCCGGCGGATCTGCCGCGCCCAGTAGCCGGGCGAGGTCAGCTCGTCCGGGGTGGCGAGTTCGCCGGTGACCGTGGAGACGATCGGGATGCGCGGCGCGTGGAAGGTGAGGCTCTGGGCGATCGTGCGGAACTCGTCGAGGATCTCGTCCATGTGCGGTGAGTGGAAGGCGTGGCTGACCTGGAGCCGGCGGGTGCGGCGGCCCCGGGCGCGCCACTGTCCGGCCAGTTCCTCCACGGCGTCCTCGTCGCCCGAGATCACGAGGGAGTCGGGGGCGTTGACGGCTGCGAGGTCGAACCGGCCCGCCGCCTTCCGGAGGTCGTCGGCGATCTCGGCTTCGGTGGCCTCCACAGCGATCATGGCGCCGCCCGCGCGTGCCGCCTCCATGAGCCTTCCCCGGGCCGCGACCAGCCGGGCCGCGTCGGCCAGGGACAGCACGCCCGCGACATGGGCCGCCGCGAGCTCGCCGATGGAGTGCCCGGCCAGCAGGTCCGGTGTGGTGCCGTGGTGGGCGAGGAGCCGGAACAGGGCGACCTCTACGGCGAACAGGGCGGGCTGGGTGTGGACGGTGCGGTGCAGCAGCCGGGCGGGCTCGGTGTCCGCCTCGGCGAACATCACCGTGCGCAGCGGCAGTTCGAGGTGCTCGTCGAGGGCCGCGCACACCTCGTCCAGGGCGGCGGCGAACACCGGGGACGCGGCGTACAGTTCGCGGCCCATGCCGGCGCGCTGGGCGCCCTGCCCGGTGAACAGGAAGGCGGTGCGTCCCGCGCCCGCGGCGCTGCCGGTGACGACCTGGGCGGCCTCCTCGCCGTCGGCCAGGGCGGCGAGGCCGGCGAGAAGCGTGTCGGTGTCCGTGGCGGTGACCACGGCGCGGTGCGGCAGTGCGGTGCGGGTGACGGCGAGGGACGCGCCGAGGTCGGCGGGGTGCGTGCCGCTCTCCGTGACGACGTCGTGCAGGCGCTGCGCTTGGGCGCGCAGCGCCGCCTCGTCCCGCGCGGACAGCACGAACGGAACGGGCCCGGACGGCTCCGGCCGCTCGACATCGTCCTCCGCGGTGACGAACTCCTCGACCAGCACATGCGCGTTGGTCCCGCTGATACCGAAGGAGGAGACACCCGCGCGACGGGGCTCACCGTCGCGCGCGGTCCACTCACGCTCCTGCGTCAGCAGCTCGACCGAGCCGGTGTCCCACTCCACGAACGGCGACGGCTCGTCCACGTGCAGCGTCCGCGGCAGCACACCGTGCCGCATCGCCTGCACCATCTTGATCACACCACCGACACCGGCAGCCGCCTGAGCATGCCCGATGTTCGACTTCAACGAACCCAGGAACAACGGCCGTTCACGATCCTGACCGTATGTCGCCAGCAACGCCTGCGCCTCGATCGGATCACCAAGACGCGTACCCGTACCGTGCGCCTCCACCGCGTCCACCTCGGCCGGTGCGAGACGGGCGTCGGACAGGGCGTCCCGGATGACGCGCTGCTGGGAGGGGCCGACCGGGGCGGTCAGGCCGTTGCCGGTGCCGTCCTGGTTGATGGCGCTGCCCCGTACGACGGCCAGCACCCGGTGCCCGTTGCGGATCGCGTCCGACAGGCGCTCCACGACCAGGAGGCCGACGCCCTCGGCCCAGGAGGTGCCGTCGGCGGACGCGGCGAAGGACTTGGAGCGTCCGTCCGCGGCCAGGCCGCGCTGGCGGGAGAACTCCACGAACATGCCGGGCGACGACATGACCGTAGCGCCGCCCGCGAGGGCCAGGTTGGTCTCGCCGGAGCGCAGGGAGCGCACCGCCATGTGCAGGGCGACCAGCGAGGACGAGCAGGCCGTGTCGACGGTGACGGCCGGGCCGAGCAGTCCGAGCTGGTAGGCGATGCGGCCGGACATGACGCTCGGGGTGGTGCCGGTGAGGAGGTGTCCCTCGACGGTGTCGGGGGCCTCGTGCATCCGGGGCCCGTAGTCGAGGGTGGTGGCGCCCACGAACACGCCGGTGCGGCTGCCCTTGAGGGCGGCGGCGTCCAGACCGGCCCGTTCGACGGCCTCCCAGGCGGTCTCCAGGAGGAGGCGCTGCTGGGGGTCCATGGCGAGGGCCTCGCGGGGCGAGATCCCGAAGAACTCGTTGTCGAACAGGGGGGCGTCGTGCAGGAAGCCGCCCTCACCGACGGTGCTGTGACCGCCGTGCGTGGGGTCGGCGTCGTAGAGGTCCGCGTCCCAGCCGCGGTCGCCGGGGAAGCCGGATATGGCGTCCCGGCCGTCGGCGACCAGGTTCCACAGCTCCTCGGGTGAGGTGACGCCGCCCGGGTAGCGGCAGGCCATGCCGACGATGGCGACGGGTTCGTGCGCCGTGTCGGGGGTGCCGCCCGGGCGGTCCTCGGTGCGGGCGGCCGTGTCCGGGCCGGCGAGGAGGGTGGTGAGGTGGGCGATGAGGGCGGCCGGAGTGGGGTGGTCGAAGAGCAGGCCGCTGGGCAGCTTCAGTCCGGTGGCGGTGGCCAGGGCGTCGCGCAGCTCGACCGTCATCAGGGAGTCGAAGCCGAGGTCCTTGAACGCGGCGTGCGGGTCGACGCGCCGGGTGTCGGTGTGCTCCAGGACGGCTGCGACCTGCTCCAGCACGAGGGCGGTGGCGTCGGGGGCGTGCGGGGCCGGGGCGGCCGGGGCCGTGGTGGCGGTACCGGCTTCAGTGGCGGTGGTTCCGGCTTCGGTGGCGGTGGTTCCGGCCTCGGACAGGGCCGGCGCGGATGCCGGTGCGGCGGGGGCGGCCGGGCCGTCGATCCAGTGGCGCTCACGCTGGAAGGCGTAGGTGGGCAGCGGGACGCGGCGGCCGGTGCCGTCGGCGTGCACGGCCGCCCAGTCGACGGGCGTGCCCCGGACGAACGCGGTGGCGACACCGGTGAGCAGGGAGCGGACCTCGGCGCGTCCGGCGCGGAGCGTGGCGACGGGCGCGGTGGCCGCGGTGTCACCGGCGCTCGCGGCGGCCAGCGCGGTCAGGACGCCGTCGGGGCCAAGTTCGAGCAGGGTGGCGGCGCTCGACTCCTCCAGGGTGCGTACGGCGTCGAGGAAGCGGACCGGGCGGCGCACCTGCTCGACCCAGTAGGCGGGCGAGCTCCACTGGCCCGGTGCGACGGCGGCGCCGGTGACCGTGGACACGGCCGGTATCCGCGGCTCGTGGAAGGTCAGTTCCTCCACGACGGCGCGGAAGGGCTCCAGCATCGGGTCCATGAGCGGCGAGTGGAAGGCGTGGCTGACCGTGAGACGGCGGGTCTTGCGGCCCTGCGCGGCGAGTTGCTCCGCGACGGCCGTGACGCCGTCGAGAGTGCCGGACAGCACGACCGCGCGCGGCCCGTTGACGGTGGCGACGGCCACCGGCCCGTCCTGCGCGGCGAGCAGCGGCAGCACCTCGTCCTCGGTGGCCTCGACGGCGATCATGGCGCCGCCGGCGGGCAGTTCCTGCATCAGGCGGCCCCGGGCGGCGACGAGCCGGGCGGCGTCGTCGAGGGACAGCACGCCCGCGACATGAGCGGCGGCGATCTCCCCGATGGAGTGCCCGGCCACGTGGCCGGGGGTGATGCCCCAGGAGGTGACCAGGCGGTACAGGGCGACCTCGACGGCGAAGAGGGCGGGCTGGGTCCAGGCGGTGTCGTCCAGGCCGGTCCCGGAGTCGACCACCTCGGCGAGGGGCCGGTCGAGGAGCGGGGCGAAGGCCCGGCACACCTCGTCGAAGGCGGCGCGGAACACCGGGAAGGCGTCGCGCAGTTCGCGGCCCATGCCGGTGCGCTGGGCTCCCTGCCCGGTGAACAGGAAGGCCGTCGTACCGGGGCGGACGGCTCCGGTGACGACCTGCGCGGCGGCACGGCCCGCGGCCAGGGCGGTCAGGCCTGCGGCCATTCCGGCGTGGTCGTCGGCGAGGACGAGGGCCCGGTGGTCGAAGACGGTGCGGGTGGTGGCCAGGGAGTGGCCGACGTCCTCGGGGCTGGGCCCGGGTTCGGCGGTCACGGCGGCACGCAGCCGATCGGCCTGTGCGGCGAGGGCGGCTGCGTCACGGCCGGAGACGACCCAGGGCAGCAGGACGCCGCTCCTGTCCGGGGTCTCGGCGGGCGACGGTGTGGCCGGTCCCTCGCCCAGCACCACGTGGGCGTTGGTGCCGCCCATGCCGAACGAGGAGACCCCGGCGATCAGCGGCCGGTCGGGGGCGGGCCAGTCGCCCGTCTCGCGCTGTACCTCCAGGCCGAGGTCCGCCAGCGGGATCGCCGGGTTCGGGGTGTCGAAGTTGAGGCTGGCGGGCAGGCGGCGGTGGCGCAGGGCCAGCAGGGTCTTGATGAGGCCGACGATGCCGGCGGCGCCCTCCAGGTGGCCCACGTTGGTCTTCGCGGACCCGACGCGCAGCGGGCCGGCGCCGGAGCGGGCCACGCCCAGCACCGCGCCGAGTGCGGCGGCCTCGACGGGATCGCCGACCGGTGTCCCGGTGCCGTGCAGTTCGACGTACTGGACGGCGTCGGGGTCGAGGCCGCCGCGCTCGTACGCCTCGCGCAGGACCCGCTCCTGGGTCTCCTGGCCGGGCACGGTCAGTCCGGGGGTGGATCCGTCGTTGTTGACGGCGCTGGCGTGGATGACGCCGAGGACGTCGTCGCCGTCCGCGAGGGCGCGGGACAGCAGCTTGAGGACCACGGCGCCACCGCCCTCACCGCGTACGAAGCCGTTGGCGCGGGCGTCGAAGGTGTAGGTGGTGCCGTCGGGAGACAGGCCGCCGAAGCGCTCTCCGGCCACCGCGGCCTCGGCGAGGATGTTGAGGTTGACCCCGGCGACGATGGCGGCGTCGGACTCGCCGGTGCGCAGGGACTCGCACGCCAGGTGCACGGCGACCAGCGAGGACGACTGGGCCGAGTCGACGGTGAGGCTGGGGCCGCGCAGCCCGAGGTGGTAGGAGACGCGGTTGGCGATCACTCCGCGGTTGACGCCGGTCATGGTGTGCTGGGTGACGGCCCGGGCGCCGTGCTGGTAGAGCAGTGCGGCGTAGTCGTCGCGCAGGGTGCCGACGAAGACGGCGGTGCGGCTGCCGCGCAGGGTGGCCGGGACGATCCCGGCGTTCTCCAGCGCCTCCCAGGCCAGTTCGAGGACGAGGCGCTGCTGCGGGTCCATGACACGGGCCTCGCGCGGGGCGATCCCGAAGAAGCCGGCGTCGAAGGTGTCGACACGTTCCAGGAAGCCTCCGTGGCGCAGGCCCGGTTCGTGGTCGGCGGCTTCGCCGGTCGCCGGCCGCAGGCGGTCCGCCGGGGCGGGGGTGACGGCGGAGCGGCCGGTGCTCAGCAGCTCCCAGAAGGCCTCGGGGTCGCCGGCTCCGGGCAGACGGCAGGAAAGGCCGACGACGGCGATTTCCTCGCTCCGTGCACGGCGCGTCCCGATCGATTCGGACTGGTGCTGATTCGTCATCGCGCTCGACTGCCCTTTCGGCCGAATTACCGCAAGACTGCTGAGTGGGGGAATGTTCGGCCCGATCGTAGACAGGGGGGCCTCTCCCGCTTCTCAGTGTCCGGCCTCACTCCGGTAATTCGGTGCGGACGAAATGGAGCGGGAAAAGGAGAAGGCGCCATGACCGGACGGTGGACGGGGACCGCACTCCCCGTTTCCCACCGCCCGGCCATGGCGCTGCCGTCGGTCAGCCGGCGAGGGTCGCGGCCTGTTCCGCGGCACGGAAGCCGGACTCCAGGGCGCCTTCGACGAAGGCACCGTTCCAGCCGCTCGCTATGTCACCGCCCGCGAAGACGATGCGCCCGAACGGCTGCTGGATGTCCGGCAGCTGACGCAGGAGCTGTCCCGGCCGGCGCAGGCCCCAGCCGCCGCGCGCGTACGGGTCCTTGTGCCATTCCTTCGCCCGGTACTCGACGACCCTGGCCTCCGGCAGCAGCCCGCGGACGGCGGCACGCACCGCCTGCGGGTCGGACACGTCGAGGGCGGGCCCGGTGAAGGCCACGAAGATGCGTCCGTCGGGCAGCTGCTTCTGCGGGATCAGCAGCAGGATGGGGGCGCCCTCCGGGGCCTGGGCGGACACCGCCTCGGAGGTGCCCCGCACCCGCAGCCACAGCTTGGTGGCGTGCGGCACACCGATGCCCTCACGGGCGGCGTCGGCGTGCACCTTGGGCAGGCCCGGCTCGAAGGTGAGCGTGGACCACGTGTTGACGGGTGTGGCGAGCACGACCACCGGGGCCTGATGGACCCGGCCGCCGCGGACCTCGACATGGGTGAGGCCGCCGCGCTCCCGGATCGCCGTGACCGGCGAGTTGAGGCTGACGGTCGCGCCGGACTCGCGCAGCATCCGTTCCAGGACGGAGATCATGCCGCCCTCGGGCAGCTCGCTCATCACCGACAGGAACTTGTCGTAGGTGCCGCCGGCGAGCTGGTACCACTGGGCGAGGCCGGTGAGGGAGCCGGTGCGGTTGCCGCCGGCGAACACCGAGGTGGCGCCGCTCACCCAGTCGTGGTCGACGCCGCGCAGCTGGAGCCGGTCGATGCGGTCGGCGAGCGAGAGGCGGTCCACGGACGACAGCAGGTCCTTGCGGTGCAGCGGCTCGTAGGGCCGCTCGAAGTACTGCTCGGAGCCGGCGTAGAAGTCTGCGAAGAGGCTGTTGAGGCGGGCGCCGGCCTCCTGCGGGGAGTGGCTGGTGTAGCCGTTCGGGCCGGGCATCACCATGCGGGTGGCGTGCACGTCCTCGGTGGTGGTGAGCGAGTAGCGCTTCAGTTCGCGGGCGACCAGGTCCTGGCCGGGGCCGAACCAGCCGCCGCCCAGTTCGATGTGCTGCCCGGCCAGGGTGCCGGGTTCGATACGGCCGCCGATCCGGCCGCGGGCCTCCAGGACCAGGACCTTCATGCCGCGGGCGCCCAGCTCGCGGGCGACGGTGCCGCCCGCGTATCCCGCGCCTACCACGATGGCGTCGTAGGGCTTGTCGTCCGCCGCCGCGGAGGAGGACGCCGTCGCGGTGACGGCACCGGCGGCGAGCGCGGTGGCGCCCGCGGCCTTGAGGACGGTTCTTCTGCTGACGCGTCCGTGGGCGCGGAGGGTCGTGCTGTCGCCGTTCTCGGTCATGGAACACACCTTTCGCGAAGAGCGGGAATTACGGGACGGAAAGCGCACGGAATCGACGGACGGAAACGAAGAGAAATGGAAGAAGCGGTGCGCGTCCGGTTCCGGGACGCCGGAGTTTCGGGCATGGGGAAGGGGCCGGTTCCGACGGGGGATTCGGAACCGGCCCCTTCGTCAGGGGGTGAAGTGAATACCGGGCCCGGTGACTACTGGTTGGGGCGGCGGTACGCCTTCACGACACTGGCGTAGCTGTTCTTGGCGTGGCCCTGGGCGATGATGCCCTCCATCAGCGCCTCGGAGTACTTGGGCAGTTCGGTGTCGACGCCGAGCGCCTCGGACTCCTCGACGAGGTGCTTGAGCGCGCCCAGGTGCGTCTCCAGGGTGGCGTCGTTGGCCGGGAACTTCTCGTCGCCGGCGTCGATCTGGGCGGCGTAGTCGGCGGTGAACATCTTGATGGCGTCCAGCCACATGTGGGCCCACGGCAGGAACTCCTGCGCCTTGACGCCGCCGGTCTCCACGATGGCCACGCCGTGCAGGAAGCTGTTGAGGGCGCCCCACATCAGGCCGAGCAGCGACACGTCGAACAGGGCGGGCTTGCCGTGGTCGGTGCCGAGGTAGGTGGTGCCGCCGCCGAGGAGCTTCAGGACGGGCTCGTGCGCCTCGAAGACGGCCTGGTCGCCCGCGTAGAAGAGGACGGAGGTCTCGGCGCCGATGCCGGGCGGGGTGATCATGATGGCGCCGTCGAGGTACCGGGCGCCGTTCTTCTCCGCCCACTCGGCGGTCTGCCGGGCCTGCTCGGAGGAGCCCGTGGTCAGGTTGACGACGGTCTTGCCGCGCAGGTCGTCGCCGAGCGAGCCGATGACGTCGTGCACCACGTCGTACGTCGACACGCACACGACCACCAGGTCGCTCGCGGCGACGGCGTCGGCGGGCTTCGCGGCGAGGACGGCGCCGTCCTTGACGAGGCCGTCGGCCTTGTCCGCCGAGCGGTTCCACACGGTGGTGGCGTGACCCGCCTTCAGGAAGGCGGCGGCCAGGGCCTGCCCCATCAGGCCGAGGCCGAGCACCGACACCGAGGTGTGGTTGTCACCCATGAATCAGTTCCTCCAGTACGAAGTGGTGTGCTGAGCAAGCCGGCACGCGGGGCGCGCCGGGGAGAAGAGGGGTCCGGGGCGTCGGCTCAGAGGAAGACGGTGCCGGGCTCCAGGCCGACCAGGACGCGGCCCTGGAGTTCGAGGTTGACGTCGGCGTTGGCCAGCGCGTGCAGCGAGAAGCCCTGGATGTCGCGGTTGAAGCGCTGCAGGTGGACGTCGCGCCGGATGACGGAGCCGCCGCTGGCGTTGTGGAGGATCTCCACGGCCTCCTTGGCCAGTTGGGCGGCGAAGCCGGTCTGGCCGCGCACGATGGCCTTCTCGGTGTCGGTGGGCTGCTCGCCGGCGTCGGCGCGTTCCTGGAGGAGGGTGAGCCAGCGGGTCGACAGGGCCTCGGCGGCGTCGATCTTGTTGGCGGCGGTGGCGACCTGGATCTGCGTGAGCGGGTGCAGTTTCTGGTCGGTCCAGTCGGTGTAGGTGATGCCGCGTCCGGGGAGGCGCTCCAGGAACAGCTCGT
>NZ_JBHJPX010000013.1:0-292438 GCF_042262425.1 Streptomyces sp. NPDC056373 | reverse complement strand
TTCAGCTCACCGTACGACCACTCCACCTCACCGCAGACCACCGCACGCGCATCCGGAGCCGACGCCACCCGCCGCTCCACCAACTCCACCAGGGAGGCGGCCGGCCACGGGGCCCGGGTGTCGTTGACCTCCGTCACCAGTCGCCCGTACTCACCGGGCAGCAGCACGTCCACAGCGCCCACCGGCACGGCGGGGTCGGTGACGACGGTGCGCAGCACGCGCACGAACCGGTCGGCGAACCCTGCCACGGTGTCGTGGTCGAAGAGTTCCGTCGCGTACTCGAGCGTGCCGGTGAGGCTCTCCCCGGAAGGATCCAAGCCGAAGGCGAATTCGAGGTCGAACTTGGCGGTGTGGGTGGACACCGGCTCCATGACGGCGGTCAGGCCCGGCAGGTCGAGGCCGACCAGCGCGGTGTCCTGCCAGGCGAACATCACCTGGAACAGCGGGTGGTAGGCCCGGGACCGCTCGGGGTTGAGGAGTTCCACGAGCCGCTCGAAGGGGGCGTCCTGGTTGTCGTAGGCCGCCAGGGCCTTGCCGCGCACCCGCTCCAGCACCTCGGAGAAGGTCGGGTTGCCCGACAGGTCCGTCCGCAGCACCCAGGTGTTCACGAAGAAGCCGACCAGATCGCCCAGGGCCTCGTCGCCCCGGCCCGCGATGGGCGCGCCGATCGACACGTCCTCGCCGCCGCCCAGCCGGCCCAGCAGCACCGACAGGGCCGCCTGGAGCACCATCGGCGCGGAGGCGCCGCAGGACCGGGCGAGATCCTGGACGCCTGCCCAGGTGCCGGGGTCGACGGAGAAGCTCACGACGCCGCCCTCGTGGCCGGGCACGGGCGGCCTGGGGCGGTCGGCGGGCAGCTGGATCTGCTGCGGCGCTCCGGCCAGTTCGCCCTTCCAGTAGGCGAGTTGTGCGCTCAGCTCGCTCTCGGGGTCGGACTCTTCGCCCAGCGCTTCGCGCTGCCAGAGGGTGTAGTCGGCGTACTGGACCGGCAGTTCCTCCCAGCCCGGGGCACCGCCGCCCAGGCGGGCGGTGTACGCCGCCGACAGGTCGCGGGCCAGCGGCGCCATCGACTCCCCGTCGAAGGCGATGTGGTGCATGACCAGGACCAAGGCGTGCTCCCACGTCCCGAGGCGCAGGAGCGTGGCGCGGAAGGGAATCTCACGGGAGAGGTCGAAGGCATGGCGGGCGGCCTCGGTGACGGCGGCCTCCTCGTCCTCGGGGGCGACCTCGCGCACCGGCAGGTCCGGCGCCGCCTCGTCGGCCGGGACGACGCGCTGGAACGGCACACCGCCCTCGTCCTCATCGAACACGGTCCGCAGGCTCTCGTGCCGCTCCACCACATCCCGCACCGCGGCGGTGAGCGCGTCCACGTCCAGCTCGCCCGAAAGCCGCACGACCACCGGGAGGTTGTAAGTGGCCGAGGGCCCCTCGAAACGGTGCAGGAACCACAACCGGCGCTGCGCGAAGGACAACTGGATCATTTCGCCTCTACTTCCTTGGTCATCGTTTCGCGGACGCGGCCGGCCGGCACGGAACAACGGGCCGGCTCATCGGTGGCCCTGCGGATTTCGCGGGTTCGGCAATCCGGACAGCGGGAAAGCACGCGGTTCAGGAATCAGAGAATTTCGTTCGGGTGCGCTCGCCCGGCATTCTCTTCGGACCGCGCACGCCTTGAGAGCTTCCGGTGTTCCCGGCGGCCGGGTCAAGCGCCTTTGGCCCGGGCATCACCCTCCGTGCCGACGGCGTCCCGTCGACGGGACAGCATGTGCGCCGTCGGCCGGACGCGGGCGTGCCCCGGCCCAGTACGCTGCGTGGACGCGGGGTGGCGCCGGAAACGCCGCAGCAATCATCAGGCCGGAGCCTATCCGGCGCACCTGTCGTGCGAATGCGCCCGCCGTATGCGGGGCCGGTTTTCGATGCCCCCGCTCTCTGCGCGTCCCTTCGGGCGGGCGACGGAAGCTCCGGAATTCCACGCACATTCACATTGCAGTGACGCACGTGTTGACACAGACCTTGACCCAGACACAGAGGTGCAGGAGATGGCCCGTCAGTCGAATACCACAGCAGTGGCAACAGCCCACTCGATGTCCGACGCAGAAACTGACGAAAGGGGTGCAACCGACCTTCCGCCCGCAGTGGCGGGCGCGCAGAGTGCCGTGCTGAGCAGCGGCATGGACGTCCTGCACCGCACCGACCCGGAGCTGGCCGAGATGCTCGACACCGAGGTGCACCAACAGCGGACGACGCTGGCGATGGTGGCCTCGGCGAGCATCGCCGATCCCTCGGTGCTGGCGGCCGGTGGGGCGGCGCTGTCCAACGTGACGGCCGAGGGCTACCCCGGGGCCCGGTACCATCCGGGCGCGGCACAGTTCGACCGGGTCGAGCGCCTGGCGGTGGCGCGGGCCAAGCACCTCTTCGGCGCCGAGTACGCCAACGTGCAGCCGCACTCCTGCTCGTCCGCCAACCTGGCCGTCCTGGCCGCACTGCTGCCACCGGGCGGCACGCTGCTCGGCCTCGACCTGGACTCCGGTGGTCACCTCACGCACGGTTCGCCGGCGTCGGTGACGGGACGTCATTACCACGCGGTGAACTACGGCCTGGACGACAGCGGCCGGATCGACTTCGGCCAGGTGGAGGAACTGGCGGCGGAGCACCGGCCCCGCGTGCTGATCGCCGGGGCGAGCGCGTATCCGCGCACGCTGGACTTCCCCCGGTTCCGGCAGATCGCCGACTCGGTGGGAGCGTACCTGCTGGCGGACATCTCCCACATCGCCGGCCTGGTCGCCGCGGGCGAGCATCCGAGCCCGGTCAACGTCGCCCATGTGACGACGATGAGCACCTACAAGCAGCTGGGCGGTCCTCGCGGAGGTCTGATCCTCAGCGGGCAGGAGTACCGCTCCCCCGGGCCCGACGGAGCCACCCCTCTGTACCGGCTCCTCCAGCGGGCGGTCTTCCCGCAGACGCAGGGGACGCCGAGCCCGGGGCTGATCGCGGCCAAGGCGCGAGCCCTCGCCCTCGCCTCGGGACTGGACTTCCTGCGCACAGCCCAGCTGATCGTGGACGACGCGCGGCGGCTGGCCGCCGAGCTGGAGGAGCTCGGCCACCGGGTGCTGACCGGAGGGACCGACAACCACATGGTCCTCATCGACGTCCGCCCCCACGGGCTCTCCGGGGTGGTGGCCGAGCGCGCCCTGGAGCGGTGCGGCATCCTGGCCAATCGCAACAGGATCCCCGGTGACACGAAGCCGCCGTTGGTCACCAGCGGTCTGCGGCTGGGCACCAACATCCTCGCGCAGCGCGGTATGGGGCCCGAGGAGATGCGGGAGTGCGCGCGGCTGCTGCACGCGGTGCTGACCGCGACCACGGCGGTGACCGACACCGAGTACCGGCTCGATCCGCGCACAGCCGCCGAGCTGCGTGCCGAGGTCGAGGCGCTGTGTGCCCGCCATCCGCTCCCGGCCGACGCCGGCCCGCTCGCCGCGGTTCCCCGCGCCACGCAGACGCGCGCCGCGGAGGCGCACGCCACGCAGGCACTCGCCGCGGAGGCACTCGCCGCGGAGGCACTCGCCGCGGGGGTCGAGCAGTGAGCGGGCCGGTGCTTCCCGGGAGCACGCCCGCGTCGCTGCCGCCCGTGCTGATGCCCGCGGACCGGCCGCGCCACCCCGCGACGGTGCCCGCCTGTTCGGCAATGGTGCGCGGCGAACTCGGTCTCGCGGCGAAGGAACTGGGCGACGACTGGCCGCGTCTGCTGCTGGCGGGATGGGCCACCTTGCTGTCCCGCTGCACGGGCCTGCCGCGGATCGGCCTGCTCGGGACAGACGACACGGGCCGCACCGAGCGGATGGCAGTGACCGTCGACCCCGAAGCGCCCCTGCGCGCGCAGGCCGTAACGGCGGTGGACGCGGCGGACGCGGGTGCGGCAACGGTGGGGATCCGTTTCGCGGGTGCGGCCGGGGCCGCCACCGGATCCCCGGGGCGTGAACTGGAGCTGGTCGTCCGGGAGGAGCAGGACGGCTCCCTGACCGCCGCGCTGCACCACGACCCGCGCCTGTTCGACGAGGTCACCGCCGCGCGCTGGCTCGACCACCTCCGGACGCTGGTCTCGGACGCGGTGACGAGCCCCGACCGCCCGGTCTCCCGGCTGCGCCTGCTGACCGAGGCGCAGACGCGGCGCACCCTCGTCGAATGGAACAGGACCGAGGCAGCGTTGCCGCACGACGTCTGCCTGCACGAGGCGTTCGAGGCACACGCGCGGCGGACGCCGGACGCCGTCGCGCTCGTGCACGGCGGTGAGCGGTGGACCTACCGGCGCGTCGACGAGGACGCCAACCGCCTGGCGCGCAGGCTGCGTAGGCTCGGAGTCGGCCCGGACGTCCGGGTCGGGCTGTGCCTGGACCGCTCGCCGGGCCTGCTGACGGCGCTGCTCGGCGTGCTCAAGGCCGGCGGAGCCTACGTCCCGCTCGATCCGGCCTACCCCGCGGCCCGGATCGAGACCATGGTCGGGGGGACGTCCTGCGCGGTGATGATCAGCCGCGGCGACCTCGCCGGCAATCTGCCCGGAACGGGCGCCGGCACTCCCCTGGTGCTGCTCGACCGGGACGCCGAGGAACTGGCCGCACTCAGTCCCGCGCCCCTTGCCGCCACGGCGGGGCCGGAGAACCTCTGCTACATCATTCACACCTCGGGCTCGACCGGAACGCCGAAGCCCATCGCGCTGCACCACCGGGGAGTGATGAACAACATCGCGGACCTCAACTCCCGGTTCCACGTGGGCCCGGAGGACTCGGTGCTCGCGCTGTCCTCCCCGAGCTTCGACATGTCCGTGTACGAGTTCCTCGGTCTCACCACCGCCGGCGGCACGGTCGTCGTCCCCGACCGGGACCGCGTGCAGGATCCCGCGCACTGGGCGGAGCTCATCGTGTCGGAGGACGTCACGGTGTGGAACTCGGCCCCGGCCCTGCTCGGGCTGCTCGCCGACCACCTTGAGCAGACCGGTACCGGCCCCCTGACGTCGCTGCGGCTGGCCCTGCTCGGCGGCGACTGGGTGCCGGTCCCGCTGCCCGACCGGGTCCGGGCCCAGGCACCCGGTCTGCGCTTCGTGGTGATGGGCGGCGCCACCGAGGCGTCCATCCACTCCACCCTCTACGAGGTGGAGCGGGTCGATCCGGCGTGGAACAGCATCCCGTACGGCCGCCCGATGGCCAACCAGCGCACGTACATCCTCGACGAGCGGCTCCAGCCGGTGCCTCCGGGAGTGCCGGGCGAGCTGTTCCTTGCGGGCATCGGGCTCGCCCGTGGCTACCTGGACCAGCCCAAGCGCACCGCCGAGCGGTTCCTCGACTGGTCCTGGGACGAGGTCGTGCGGGAACGCCTGTACCGTACGGGCGATCTGGCCCGGTACGGCGCCGACGGGATGATCGAGCTGCTCGGCCGCACGGACTTCCAGGTCAAGATCAACGGACTGCGGGTGGAACTGGGAGAGATCGAGGCGCTGCTGCGCTCGGCGCCCGGGGTCCGGCAGACCGCGGTGGCCGCGCGCGACGGGCGGCTCGTGGGCTACGTCGTCCCGGAGGACTCCGGTACGGCCGGCGAGGACCGGAAGGAGGAGCTGCGCGCCCTGGTGGCGGCCCGGCTGCCGGAGTACATGGTGCCGCACGCGATCATGACGCTGGAGGCGCTGCCGCTGACCCCGAACGGCAAGCTCGACCGCAAGGCCCTGCCCGCGCCGCAGCGCGCCGGTGCCGCCTACCGGGCGCCAGGAACCGCCGCGGAGGAAGCGGTGGCGGCGATCTTCGCGGACGTGCTGGGCCTTGACCGGGTGGGGCTGGAAGACGACTTCCTCGCGCTCGGCGGCGACAGCATCGGTGCCATCCGGGTGGTGACCCGGGCCGGCACCAGGGGGCTGGGACTGACTGCCCGTCAGGTCCTGGAGCGCCGTACGGTGGCCGCGCTCGCCGAGGTCGCGACGGCCGTCGCCGGGTCCGCGGCCGACGACGGTACCGCGCCACGGGAACCACTGTTCGCCACCGATGCCCGGGACGTCGAGGAGTGGCGGCGCGCCCATCCGGGGCTCGCCGGGGTCTGGCCGCTGACGTCGATGCAGTCGGGAATGCTGTTCGACTCGATGCTCCGGGAGACGGGCGAGGACCCCTACCACCTCCAGACGCTGTACCGCTTGGCGGGACGGATCGACGCCGAGGCACTGCGGGCCGGCGCCCAGGCCCTGCTCGACCGGCACGCGAGCCTGCGCGCCGCGTTCGTGCGGGACTCGGCCGACCACCAGGTGTCGATCGTGGTCGACGGGCTGGAACTGCCGTGGCGCGTCGTGGACTGCGGCGAGCTGGACGGGACCGGCCGCGAGGAGGCGCTACGGCGGTTCCTCGCCGAGGACCGGGCCGAGCGCTTCGACCTGACCGCGCCACCACTGGTGCGCATGGCGCTGCTCCGCTTCGGAACGGGAGCGGCGGTGCTGGTCCTCAGCGCGCACCACGCGCTGTTCGACGGCTGGTCGGAGCAGGTGCTCGCCGGTGACCTGGTCCGGCTGTGCGCCGCGGGCGGCGACGGCACCGCTCTCCCGGCGCCGCGCGGCTTCGAGGATTTCCTGGACTGGCTGTCCGGGCGGGACCAGGAGGCCGCCGCCCGCGCGTGGCGGGACGAACTCGCGGGCGTCGAGGCGCCGACGCTGCTGGCACCGGCCGTTCGGCCGGACGCCCCGGCCGAAGGCACCGGCGAGGTCGTCCTGCCGCTGGAGACGGGCCGGCCGGGGGGTGTGGCGCAGGCCGTCGCCCGTCTGGGCGTGACGGCGAACACGCTGGTGCAGGGCGCGTGGGCGGTGCTGCTGTCCGCGCTGACCGGGCGGACGGACGTGGTGTTCGGCGCCACGGTGTCCGGCCGGCCCGGCTCGCTGGCCGGGGTGGAGTCGATGGTCGGCCTGTTCATCAACACCGTGCCGGTGCGCGTGCGATGCGAGCCCGGGCAGCCGGTGGCACGGCTGCTGGCCGAGCTGCACGAGCGGCAGACCTCGCTGCTCGACCACCACCACCGCGGGCTCACCGACATTCACCGGGACGCGGGGCTCGGGGCGCTCTTCGACACGCTGGTGGTCTTCCAGTCGTACCCGGCGGACCGGCCGGGCGCCGAGGACCTCGCCGCTGCCGGGTTCGAGGTCACGGGTGTCGACTCCGTGGGCGGCGTCAGCTACCCGCTGGCACTGTTCGTGGAGCCGGACCGGCTGGTGGTGCAGTACCACCGCGACCGGTTCGAGCGGCGGTCCGCCGAGCTGATCGCCGATCGTTTCCGCGCCGTCCTCGACCAGGTGGTGGCCGAGCCGGACCGCCCGGTGGGGGCGGTGGACGTCGTGCTGAGCGCCCCCGACGTGCTCGAGTACGTCAGGGACGATGGGCCGCAGCCGGCGCCACCGCCGCCGGACAGGGACGTCGAAGCGGCCGCCGACGGCCGGGAAGCCGAGGTGAGCCCTCGGGAAGCAGCAATGTGCGAGCTGTTCGCCGAGGTTCTGGGCATCGAGCGGGTGGGCGTCCACGACCGCTTCTTCGACATCGGTGTCAATTCGCTGATGGCCGGCCGCCTGGTCAGCCGGATGCGCAGGACGCTCGGCCTGACGGTCTCCATCCGGACGGTCTTCGAGCATCCGACCATCGCGCAGTTGGCCCGGCAGGCCGACACCGGGACCACTCGCTCCCGCCCCGGCCTCCGCCGCATGACCCGTTAGATCCCGGTTCCACGCCCGCCGCCCCCAGGGGCGGGCGACGAGGTGGCCGACCGCGAAGTCCGCTGTCGGCCACCTCGCGCGTGATCTGCCACTTCCCGGCTGCGCTTCGATGCCGGGCCCGACGCTCGTCAGGCCGAACGACGGCGTCTTTCAAAAGCCCTTCGAGGGCTTCACGCTCCGGGAAGATCCTATTTGGCCGTATCTCGCTCCTCGGCCCCCGTCGCTCGGGGTGAACCTGCCCGATCACCAGGAAGGGGGTCGGCTGTGCCGTTGTTCCGCATGGTCCGGCGTGACCGGATTGAAGCGCCGTCACCCGCAGTTTCCAACCCCGTACGGTATGCACTCTCCCGATGGCGCTAATCTGGCACCACGTGGCGTCACCCGCTCCCAGCGAGGCGTCACCAGCAATCAGGCACGCGCGTGTCCGGCGCGCTCCACACGGCTAACGCGAGGTGTCCAACGTGGTGAGGCTGGGTCAGAATCGGCTGGGCCGTCCGGCGGTGCACATGGGCGCCCCGGTTGCGCGCGCTCCGGGGGTGCAGCCGCGCACACGCCACGCAGCAGGGACCTGTGTCGTTCCGGCCAACGGCTCAGACCCGGCGGCCACAGACCTCCCGGAGGCGGCCCGCGATGCCGACGTTCGACACACCCGCGCCTGTCCGGGTGGTGCTCAGCCTGGTGTTCGGAGAGGTCCGGATCGTCGCGAGCGAACGCGCCGACACGACGGTCGAGGCCTACCCCCGGGACGCCGAGGACCAGGTGGACGTATGGACGGCCGAGCAGCTCCGCATCAACTACGCCGACGGTCGACTGCTGGTGAACGTGCCGGAGACCGACAGCAACGGCGGGGCGGTCGTCGTGGTGATCGCCGTGCCGACCGGATCGAGTGTGCACGGACGGGCCATGGCCGCGGACTTTCTCGGGATGGGGCAGCTGGGTGAGTGCAGGCTCTCCACAGGCCTGGGCCACATCAGCCTCGACCGCACAGGCAGTCTGCAACTGACCGCCGCTCTGGGGGACATCACGGTGGAGAGCGCCGCCGGCTCCGTCGAGGCCACCGCCGAGCGCGGCGACGTGCGCCTGGAACATGTGGAGGGCAGGGCCACTGTCAGCTCCAGCAGCGAGGGCGACGCCGTCCTGGGCGAGGTGCACGGAGTCGCACGCCTGCACGCCGAGAGGGGCGACATCAAGATCCGGTGGGCACACGCGGGGGTGGAGGCCCGGACATCCCAGGGCGACGTCGACATCGGCAAGGTGGTGCGCGGTTCCGTGGTCGCCGACACCACCTTCGGCAATATCCATATCGGTGTGGCAGAGACAAGCAGCGCCCGCCTGGTCCTCGACTCCACCGCGGGCACCGTCTACACGTCCCTCTCCCTGCTGAACGCCGACGAGTCGGTCGACGAGGTCGTGCATGTTCACGCCCGGACCGTCATCGGCGACATCACGGTGGAGCGCTCCGGCTGCGGCGCGGCATGACCAGGCACAGGTCTGCGGCCCCCGCCCTATTCACCGACCGCCGCGCAGTTACGTAAAGCGGTGGCGGACCTGCTGTCCTGTCGGCAGGACAGCAGGTCCGCCACCGACGAATGGCAAGTCGCGGACGCCCGAGAAAACGAGAGGGCCTTGAAAGGCCAATCGAGCGCCACTACGTTGACTCCTTGCCGAGTCCGGGAAATCTCATCGCGCCCCTCCCGGAATTCCCGGCCCCACATCCTCTTCGGCTACCGTCATGGCCCGTAGAAGATTCTTGCAGCAGCCCTGTCACAGCCACGCCAACGGGAGAATTTTCCATGGGTACTTCCGACAACGAGATCTACGACGTGGTTGGCGTCGGGTTCGGACCGTCCAACCTGTCACTCGCCGTCGCACTGGAAGAACACCGGGCCAGTACCGCCGAGAAGCCACTGAGCGCCGTCTTCTTCGAACGGCAGCCCTCGTTCGGCTGGCATCGAAACATGCTGCTGCCCCAGACGACGATGCAGATTTCCTTCCTGAAGGACCTGGCCACTTTCCGAAATCCGGTGTCCCGGTACAGCTTCGTGTCGTATCTGCATGCCGCAGGGCGACTGACGCAGTTCATCAACAACCAGGATTTCTTCCCGTCTCGCCATGAATTCCACCAGTACCTGGAGTGGGTCGAGGCGAGTTTCACCCACCAGGTTTCCTACGACTCCGAGGTCACCGCCGTACGGCTTCCCGAGAACGCCGGTGTCGAGGCGGACCACGTCCAGGTGGAGATCCGCGGCACCGACGGAAGGCGGCCCCGTCTGGTCAACGCACGCAACCTGGTCATCTCCACGGGGCTCGTACCGCGCATGCCGGACGGAGTGCGGCAGGACGAGCGAGTGTGGCACAGCTCAGCGTTCCTGGAGCGGTTCCGCGGCATGAACCCGAACGACCTGAAGAACGTGGCGGTGGTGGGCGCCGGCCAGAGCGCCGCCGAGATCACCCGGTTCTTCCACGACGCTCTCCCGCACGCCCAGGTGACCGCCATCATCCCGTCCTACGGCTACTCCGTCGCCGACGACACCCCCTTCGCCAACCAGGTCTTCGACCCGAGCGCCGTGGACGACTACTACTTCGGCACGAGCCACACCCGTGAGGCGTTCTGGCGCTACCACCGCAACACCAACTACTCAGTGGTCGACGACGACCTGATCCGGGACCTGCACCGGCGCGCTTACGAGGAGGACGTGAGCAAGACCAAGCGCCTTCGCTTCATGAACCTCACGCGAGTGGCGGCCGTCAAGCGGGCCGGCACCGAGACCCGGGTCACGGTGAAGTCGCTGGTCGACGGCGAGCCCCGGGAACTGGAGACCGACGTCCTGGTCTTCGCCACCGGATACGCCTCAATGGAGCCGGGTGCCCTTCTGACCTCGCTGGACGGGCACTTCCTGCGCGACGACGCCGGGCGCTACCGGGTGGAGCGCAACTACCGGCTGTCCGCCGCTTCCCCGCTGCCCGCCGACGTGTACCTCCAGGGCGGCACCGAGCACACGCACGGCCTGACCTCCTCCCTGCTGTCGAACCTGGCCGTGCGCAGCGGCGAGATCGTCGAGTCCATCGTGCAGCGCCGGACCGAACGGGAG
This sequence comes from Streptomyces sp. NPDC056373, assembly GCF_042262425.1. Taxonomy (NCBI): domain Bacteria; kingdom Bacillati; phylum Actinomycetota; class Actinomycetes; order Kitasatosporales; family Streptomycetaceae; genus Streptomyces; species Streptomyces sp. NPDC056373. Next base: position 281,617 of record NZ_JBHJPX010000013.1, on the reverse strand, counting down.
CTGACCCGGGGCCTCCCGGTCGCCGTCGAACGGGCCGGCGGCTGACGCCTCCCCCGCCGGGCCCCACCGGGCAGGGCGCCCCCCGATCGTCGGGGGGGGCGCCCTGTCGGCATGGCGTCATGCACCCACCAATGGCGCCACGAGTGTCCGCGCCCCTCAGGGACCGGATCGCGAGGTTGTTGACAAGCCCAGGTTCGCAGCGGAAAAACGCCGAGACTTGCACCGGAGCCAAAGCGGTGCCATATTGGTGCCATGGACCTGACCCGGTACATCGACAACTTGCGACGAGAGGTCTCGGTCGCTGCCGAGGCGGAGGGCGAAGAAGGTCGCCTTCTCGCCGACCGGCTTGTGGCCCAACTCTCGTCGGCGCTCCAGCTGACCTTGCTGGAAGCGCTGTCGGATGCCGCGGGCGAGATCACCCGGGAGCTGGTACCCGGTTCGGTGGAGCTTCGGCTGCGCGGACTCGACCCCGGGTTCGTGGTCACCCTGCCGCCGGAGGACCGGGCGTACGAAGCCGAGGCGGACGCCCAGGAGTTCAAGCACGCCCCTCCCTCCGGGACAGCGTCCATGCACCCGGAATCAGTACCGCTGGGCGGCGAGGGCAGTGGCACCGCCCGTATCAACTTCCGCCCCCCGGAGTACCTGAAGACCAAAATCGAGGAGGCCGCCAGCCGGGAGAGGCTGTCAGTGAACGCCTGGTTGATTCGAGCGGTCTCCTCGATGCTGGAAAGCGACGAACGCGGACGCCCCGAAAGACGGGCCCCGCGCAGCGGGGCCCTACGTCAGGTCCAACGCTACACGGGCTGGGTCAGATAGGTCCTCCGCTCCGAGGCCAAGCACCATCCGTCCGTCCATCCTCAGGGACACTCTGCCATCCCACCACGGAGTGCAGTCATGCCTGTTTTCCAGACACCTCTACCAGTCGCCGTGAGTATGGACCTCGGCGTCGGGCACGTGCGGCTGCACGCCGAGCAGCGTGTTGACACGGTCGTGGAGATCACACCGACCGACCCCGGTAACGAAGCGGACGTCAAGGCAGCCGACCAGACCGTGATCGAATACGCCGACCAGAAACTCACTGTAAGAGGGCCCCGGCAGCGCGGCCTGTTCTCCCGCTCCGGCTCGATCGACCTGACGATCGAACTGCCGGACGGCTCCGAGCTGTGGGCCAGCGCCCGCGAGGCGTCGTTCTACGCGAGCGGCCGGATCGACAGCGTCCGCATCAGAACCTCCACCGGCGACATCCATCTGGAGGAAGCGGGACGGCTGGTTCTCAACACGGGCGTCGGTGACATCACCGTGGACCGGGCCGGCGGCCCACTGGAAGCGACCACCGGATCCGGCACCCTGCGGATCCGCGAGTCGGCCGATTCCGCGGTGCTGAAGAGCTCCAACGGCATGATCGTCGTCGACAGAGCCCGTGACAATCTCGAAGCCAAGGCGGCCAACGGCGATGTCCGCGTGGGCAGCGTCGCGCGCGGCTCCGTCGTCCTGGGCACCTCGATCGGACAGGTGGAGATCGGCATCGCACCGAACACCACCGCCCTGCTCGACGTGCGGTCCGTCTCGGGCAGCATCCACAACTTCATGACACCGGTCGACGGCCCCGATCCGTCCGCACAGACGGTGAAGGTCGTCGCCAACACCACCATGGGTGACGTCATCGTCCGGCGCAGCGCCTGAGACGCCGCCCGGCCACAGCACGGCACCGGTGCGCCCTCGTCGGCGAATCGATGCCGGTTTCACGGGCCCCGGAGAGGACATCCCCCGCTCTCCGGGGCCTGCGCACCCAGGGAACATCGGCGTACGAGGTGGCCGCCTCGTACGTAAGGAGTCGGGATCGACTCCCGTCCGGCGTTCCCTGCTGTTGCACCGTGCCGGAACGTGCCCACTTGCATCCCGGTCCGTGTTCCGGCACGGTGCCCTAACGCACAAGGAATTCATCATGACAGAAGCAAGCAAGTCAACCACGGAGCACGGCGGTTCATTAGACGGCGCCGTTCCGGCCGCGAGTTCGGGCAAGACACCCAAAGAAGCTTGGTTGAGTCTCGCCACGGTTGGCGTCGGCATCATGATGGTGCAGCTCGACGGCACGGTCGTGGTGGTCGCGAACCCGGCGATCGCCAAGGACCTCGACGCCGGCCTCAACAGCCTCCAGTGGGTGATGACCGGCTACCTCCTGGTGCTGGCGGGCCTGCTGATCCCGGCCGGCACTCTGGTCGACCGGATCGGCCGCAAGAAGGGGCTGATGATCGGCCTCGTCGGTTTCACGATCGCTTCCGTACTGTGCGCGATGTCGAACACCATCGGCCTGCTCATCGGCGCTCGCGTTCTCCAGGGCGTCTTCGGCGCGATGATGATTCCGGCAGCCCTCGCGGTGATCAAGGCCGCGTTCCCCCCGGAGAAACTAGCCACCGCCATCGGCCTGTTCAGCGGCGTCACGGCTGTGTCCCTCGCAGGCGGCCCGCTGCTCGGCGGCGTAATGGTGGAACACCTCACCTGGCAGTGGGTGTTCCTGATCAACCTGCCCTTCGGCGTGCTCAGCGTCGTCATGGCCGTCCTCTTCGTCCGCGAGTCGCGGCAGGAGCAGCCCGAGCCGCTGGACCTGCCCGGTGGTGTCACACTGACGCTCTCGATCGTCAGCCTGGTATGGGCTCTGACGCACGGCCAGGAGGACGGCTGGGCCTCCGTGGGTACCCTCGGCTACATCGGTCTGAGCCTGGCGCTGTTGATCGCCTTCGTGGTCATCCAGCGGATGCGCCGCTTCCCGATGATCCCCCTGGAGCTGTTCCGCATCCGATCCCTGTCCGTGGGATGCCTGCTGATGGTGGTCACGATGTTCGCCTTCTACGCGATCATCTACTACCTCAACTTCTTCCTGCAGGGCCTGCAGGGCAAGAGCCCGATGTCCGCGTCGGTGGCCCTGCTGCCGCTAACCCTGACGTTCATCATCTCGGCACCGCTGGGAGGCTGGGCCGTGGACAAGTTCGGCGTCAAGCAGTCCTTGGCCTTCGGCGCCCTGTGCATCACCGGAACCTCGCTGCTCCTGCTGCGCCTGGAAGGCGACTCCGGTGTGACCACCGTGGGTCCGCCCTTGGTCCTGGGCGGTATCGGGATCGGCTTCATGATGGTGGCCGCCACCCAGGCCATCGTGGGCAGCGCACCGGTGCACAAGGCGGGCACGGCCTCGGGCATGCAGCAGTCCATGTCTCAGCTCGGCAGCCTACTTGGCACGGCAGTCTTCGGTGCCTTCCTGGCCGCGTTCGTCAACAGTCGCTTCGCACAGGACCTGCGGGAAGCGTTCGGCGGCCAGGGTGGCAAGACCGTCGAGCAGCTGGCCGACGACAAGCAGGTGCACAAGCTGATCGAGCTGGGCTTCCCGCCGAGTGCACAGGAGGCCTTGGAGAAGGAGCTGACCAACGCCGGAATGACGGCGGACCAGGTCCGGGAGTTCTCGGCGACCATGACCCAGGCCGCCCATGACACCTTCCTGAACGGCCTGCACACCGTGTTCCTGATCAGCGCGGCCGTCGCGGTCGGCGCCGCCCTGCTCTCCCTGCTGGTGTCCAACGAGGACACCAAGGGCGACCAGATGGCCGCCTTCCTGTAACCACCGGCAGCGAAGCCTCCGCGACAACTGTCACCGGAGGCTTCGCTGTGCTGCAGTGGGTCCCACTGGTGAGGTGGAGCGTGGAATGACGGTTTTTTGTGCTCCGACTGCCCCGGACCTCAGGCGATTAGGTCGCGCAGCGCCCGGTCACGCAGTGCCCGTTCACCGTTCGCACTGCTCCGGAATAGGAGGAGGCTGACCCCGTCGGACGTGGCCTTCCTGCTCACCGACCAAGCCTCCAGCCTTGAGTTCCTCGTCCGGACAGTACTGCAGTTGTTCCGGACGCCTCGCGGGGTTTTCCCGGACGAGCAGGTCCTGTTGGGGCAGCTGCTCGCCGAGCTGATCCACGCCTCGGGGTCCGCCATTGTCGTGAGCGGACTTGTCATGGCGCAGGCGGCCCCCCGTCTCGTCCGCGACGAGCACCGTCCGGAGGCGCTGGCGTTCTGGCCGCTCGTGACGTTCATCATCGACGGCGCGTATTCGTCCTGGTCGGTGCGGAACTCCCTTATGCGCTGCGCCACATGAGCCGCTTCGGGCTCAGGGACGCGCTCGCCGCGGTCGGTTTCGTCAGCGTGGTGCTGGTCGCCGTGCGGTTCGCGTTCCGGTTCACCTTCGCCTATCTAATCGTGGGATCGGCCGACGGCCGGAGCAACGGTTGCGACGCATGAGCGACCGGGCGCCTGTCGTCGGCGGGTTCGCGGGTTTCCGGATACGGTGTCGCTCGCCGTCACCTCCTGCGCAGTCTTGGGCACTGCCGCGGCTCACCGCCGGCCTGGGGACGTCCCCGAGGGCGGCGAGCGGCTGCGTCCGCACAACTTCCCCCTGCACCGCGGAGAATCGCGCGGCGAACCACCCGGCTCCGCTCTCCGCTGACGCGATCTGGCCGACCTGAACGAAGTAGCCGACCGGATGGGCGCAGGGCATCTCCTCGATGGACGTTGCCGCACACCGATCCCCGTCGCTCTGCGCGGCCCCGGACATTGATCGTTGAAGGATTGGCCCTGACCAGCTGAGGTACATCCGGGCAGCTGAAATCCGCGCGAGCGGTGCCGGACCACCGGGAGCTGGGCATGTCAGCACACTGCTCGATCCCAGCACGTCAGTCGCGGTGCGCGCCTGCAGTGGGCGACGCCGTCCAGGGAGGGGGTGTGACGATGACCATGGGAGGCATCGCCGCAGTGAGTGCCACCAGCGCCAAGCCCGGCCACGCCGTCGCCGGATGCGGCCGCCGTTGGCGTCCTGGTCTTCGGACTGCGGGCGGACTGAGGATCGCTTCGCCGCGTCTGCGCCGCAAGTCCGTCCACGGATCTGTGCCGAGCTGCGTCATGGCTCCTCCTCCCGGGGAACCGACACACCGAGTCCATGCCACTCTCACACACAGCCTTGCGCCATCACCATCGGGCCCAGCACCTATTTCCGTCTGTACCCGACAGCCACCACCGGACGACAGCGGAGTCCGCCCTCCCGGTGGATCACGCGGCCCAGTTCGGCCCGGCGCCGGTCGGAGGTGGAGGTGGACGAAGACGCCCTTATCGAGGAGGTTTCTGGATACCTTGACCAGATTGTGAACCTCACGGGCGGCATATCGCTTCAGGCGTCGAACGACAGTCGCTGTGCCACCAGGCCATCGGAGCGATGCGGCCGCGAATGAAGCGGGCACAGCAGTCCCCTGCGGTGACGCGACCTTCGTCTCCAGCATTGCCCCGGTTGCTCCACGCGAGGAACCGCTGAACATGGGAGGGCGCAGAGCCGCAGCAGTCTCCACAGACGGTTGACTTTGCAAAGGTGAAGACTCTGGCATGGTTGGCGGCCGAGGGTACCCGGTCGGATGCTGTGCGTCGGCCGTGAGACGCGTGTGTTCCCCGAGTCCTCGCTTCGGGTGCTCCAGAGAGGAGAACCTGAGTGCAACTGCGCTCACCGCAGACACGGAACTTACCTACGCAGAAGCCCTGCCGGGCCGCACATGCGGGGCCTCTCGTCGCACGCTGCTGTCACACGCCTATCACCAACTGCGTCGACTCCCCCGGGGCAGAATGCCCTAACCTGGCATTACCTGCTTGGACTGGTCTGGAAGCCCCCGGACGGTCCCTACAACCTGTGCCATGTGGTACCCAGTGAGGGACCCAGGATCAGGACGGGAGCGTCTTCTGGCCCGTCAAAGCGGTATTGCAGGGTGTTCGGTGGTGTCTCGCTCACCCGTCTGAGCCTCTCATCTGTCACGACAGCCCCTATGAGCGGGGGCTGGCTGTAGCTGTTTTACCAGGTGGAAGACCTCCCCGGCCGCGTAGCGTTTGAGGCAGCGGACGATTTCGCGCCGCGTCTTGCCCTCCTTGATCCGCCGCTCGTAGTAGTCCTGAGTGCGCGGGTCGACCCGCAGACGGGTGAACACAATGCGGTGAAGCGCGGCGTTGGCCTGCCGGTCGCCGCCGCGGTTGAGGCGACGGAATTGCCTGCGCCCCGAGGAACGCTCGACAGGGCTGACACCGCACAACGCGGCAAACGACGCCTCACTGTCCAGCCGTTCCGGGTTGTCCCCCACCGTGATCAGCAACGTGACCGCCGTGTCCGGACCGATCCCCACCACGTCGAGCAGCTGCGGGGCATGCCGTTCCACAAGCCGGGTCAGACGAGCCTCCACGTCGCGGACCTCCTCGGAGAGCTGGCCTATCCGGTGGGCCAGCAGGCCCAGCGTGATCCGGGTGGCCTCCACCACTGACTCCGCGCCGGCCTCCTCGCGACCACGCGCATCGGTGAACTGTGCGCAGGTACGGAAGAGTTCGGCATTGCCCAGTCCGGCCAGTTCCTCCCGCAAAACGGGGTCCGCAGTGACGAGGACGGCCTTGAGCTGGTTGATGGCCTGGGTGCGGGCTTTGACGGCCGACACCTTCGTGAGTTTGTACATTCGCGCGATCTGTACCGGCCCGTCGCCCGTTTTGGCCCGAGCGGAGGCCCGCCCGCTCAACACGGCTCGCGCCGCATTCTGGGCATCGAGCGGATCCGACTTGCCACGCCGCCGGCGATCCGCCCGGTCCATCCAGTTCACGTCGAACACGTCCACACCCTGGGCCAGCAGATAGCGGGACAGGGACGCTCCATAGGAGCCGGTCCCCTCCACCCCGGCCCGCCTCACGGCTCCCGACTTCCTGGCCCACTTCAGCAGATCACGGTATCCAGCAGCGCTGGCCGGGAACTCACCGGTGGCCAACACACCGCCCCCGTCAAGGAGAGCACCGAAGCCACATGCGCATCACGATGCGTATCCACTCCCAGCACCACCTCCCCCGGTAAATCCGCAGCATCGTCAGCAATGACTACGAACAGTAACGGTCGACTGTGCGGCACTTCCGTCAGCTTGCGGGTCGCCGGTTCGACACGATGGGTTCGGCGGTGGCAGCGAGCAGGGCGGTGTCGTCGTCGACCCGGTCGGGGACGTTCAGCAGCTCCAGGGCCCGTTCGATGATCCGCTGGGGGTCGGTGCGGGCGGCGACGGGGAGCGCGCCGCAGGTCTGGCACAGGGACGCCAGGCAGTCGTCCAGGGACAGTGCCCGGTTTTCCACCAGGCCGTCGGTGTACAGCAGCAGGCTGGTGCCGGGCGGGAACGCCACCTCGCGGTCGACTGGGGTGCTGCCCAGTCCCAGCGGCAGCGCCGGGGGCAGCTCCAGGTAGGCGGTCTCGGCGGCTACCAGCAGGGGCGGCAGGTGCCCGCCGGCGGCGTAGCGCAGGCTGTGGGAGTGCGGGTCGTAGACCGCGTACAGGCAGGTGGCGAAGCGTTCGGCGGCGAGCGACTGCAGGTAGGCGTCCAGCCTGGCCAGCACCTGGGCCGGGCCGGCGCCCTCCATCGCGAGGCTGTGCAGGGCGGAGCGCAGTTGGCCCATCACGATGGCGGCTTCCACGTCGTGGCCCATGACGTCGCCGATGGCCAGCCCCACGGCACCGCCGGGCAGTGCGAGCACGTCGTACCAGTCGCCGCCGACCTCAGCGCCGCGGTTGCTGGCCCGGTAGTGGGTGGCCAGGCGCACACCGGGCACCTCGGGCAGGCGGTGGGGCAGCAGGGCGCGCTGCAGGGTCAGGGCGAGGCGGCGCTCGTTGTGGTACCGGGTGGCGTTGTCGTAGGCCAGGGCCAGGCGGTGGGCGAGGTTCTCCAGATACTTGTGTTCGACCGCGGAGTAGTCGGTGTGCCGGACCAGTACCAGGGCCCCCAGTGTCTGGTCGTGGGCGTGCAGCGGCAGGGCCAGCACGGCGGCGGGCGGCGGGTGCGGGCCGGCTGGGGCTGGGGCGGTGCCGTTGATCGCGTGGGTGGCGGCGCCGGCCAGGGCCTCGCGGGCAAGAAGGGGTGCGCCGGCGGTGTATGCCGGGGGCGACTGGGCCGGGGCGGGTGCCGCTGCGGTGAGGTGGATGCTGATCTGGTCGGCGAAGTCGGGCAGCAGGATCTGTCCGGCGGTCTGCAGTATGTGGTCCGGGTCGAGGGTGGCGGACAGCCGCAGGCCCGCGTCGGCCAGGGTGGCCAGCACGGCCAGCTGGTCGCGGGTCTCGGTCAGGACCTGTTCACGCAGCCGGTACAGCTCCAACCCGGTGCGGACGCGCGCCAGCAGCTGGCGCGCGGAGAAGGGTTTGGCCAGGTAGTCGTCGGCGCCGGCCTGCCGGCCCTGCACGGATTCCTCCTCGCCGGCGCGGGCGGTGAGCAAGACGATCGGCAAACGGGCGGTGCGTGGGTCGGCGCGCAGCGCCCGGACCAGCTCGAAGCCGTCCATGTGGGGCATCATTACGTCGCTGAGCACCAGCTCCACCGGCTGCGCCAGGGCCGTCTCCAGGGCCGCCCGGCCGTCGGCGGCGAGCAGCACGTCGTAGTCGGGGTCCAGGAGCTGGGTGAGGTAGGCGCGCATGTCGGCGTTGTCGTCGACGACCAGCAGGCGGGCCCGGCGGGGGCGGTCGGTATCGTGCGGGCCAGGGCCGTCGGTCGCGGGGGCGGGCGGGGCATCGTGGGTCGCTGCGGCGGACGGAGTGTGTGCCGAGGGGCTCGGCGCGGCGGGAACGGGCTCAGCCGCCAGCCAGCCCAGCGCCTCGTCCACATAGGCCGCAGCGCGGCCGGACCGGCCGCCTCCGCCTTCCCTGAGGGTCTCCCCGGGGAATCCGACGCTGTCCGCGGCCGGGTTCGGGCGGGGCCGGTGGGCGGCGGCGAAGGGGAGATCCACGGTGACGGTGGTGCCCTGGCCGGGCCGGCTGTCCACGCCGACGGTGCCGCCGTGCGCTTCCACCAGGTCCTTCACCAGCACCAGGCCGAGGCCGCTGCCCTCGTGGGAGCGGGAGCGGGCTCCGCGGACTCGGTGGAAGCGCTCGAACAGGCGCGGCAGCTCGTCCGCGGGGATGCCGGTGCCGGTGTCGGTCACGGTCAGCCGGGCCCGGTCGCCGGCCGCGGCCACCTGCACTCGGGCGCCGCCGGTGAAGGTGAACTTCAGGGCGTTGCTGAGCAGGTTGAGGATGATCTTTTCCCACATCTCCCGGTCCAGGGACACCGGCTCGGGCAGCGGTGGGCAGTCCACCTCCAGCGTCAGCCCGGCCGCCTCGAAGGCGGAGCGGAACGCCCCGGCCAGCTCGGCCGTGGCACGGGCGAGGTCGACCGGCTCAAGGGCCGGGCGTATCTGCCCGGCCTCGGCCCTGGCGACGTCCAGGAGGGTGTTGACCTGCTTCAGCAGGCGCAGAGCGCCGCGCTCGGCCAGCTCCAGCTGCTCGCGCCGCTCGGGCCGGTCCTCGTCGGCCAGGGTCTGCTGGAGCGGGCCCAGGAGCAGGGTGAGCGGGGTGCGCAACTCGTGGCTGACGTTGGCGAAGAAGGTGGTCTTGGCCCGGTCCAGCTCGGCCAGCGCCTCCGCCCGCCGGCGCTGTTCGTCGTGGGCGAGCGCGGCCGTCAGCGCCCCGGCCACCGAGGCGGCGAGCACTTCCAAGAAGTCCCGGTATGTCCCGGCCGGAGGGAAGCAGGGGTTGACACCCACCGCCAGGACGCCTCCCACCTGGCCCGCACAGTCCAGCGGCAGAGCCAGCACCTGCTCGACCGGGAGTCGGGAGGCCGCGGCGTGCCGCCCGGCCGTGTTGCCTCCGGTGAACGCGGCAGCAGGCAGCGTGGCAGGGGCACCGTCGGCGACCACCTGCGCCAGCCGGGCTGCGACCTCCGACCCGTCGGCGGCACTCTGCGAGACGGCCTCGGGCGCCTGCTGGAGCCCGGCGGAGGCAGCCGGCCGCAGCACCCCCGGCTCGGAGGCCAGGTACAGGCCGAGGAATGGGATCTCCTCGGGATAGGAGCCCAGCACCTCCGCGACGACGCGGGCGACCTCACCCGGCGTGGGCAGCCCGGCGGTGCGGGCACCGGCCTCGCTCAGCAGGCGCAGCCGACGCTCGCCCAGTACCCGGCCGGTGGTCTCGGTGAGGATCTGCAGCACGCCGCCGGCGGTGCCGTCGTCCAGCAGCACGGGCTGGAAAGAGGAGTCGAAGTAGCACTGCTCCGGAAAGCCGTGGCGCTCCATGATGAGCGGTTCATCGGAGATCAGCATGGACTTGCGGGTGTCGATCACATAGTGGAAGTGGGAGCTCACGGGGGCCCAGACCTCGGGGAACACCTCCTTGTACGGCTTGCCGAGGGCCCAAGGGTGCTTGGCGCCGGGAATGAGTGCGGCGCCCAGGTTGTACAGCGTGGCGAACTCGGGGCCCCAGTACAGAGCCATGCCGTGCTCAGACGTGAGCATGAGGCGCAGGGTGTCCACCAGGGGCCCCGGCCAGGACTCGGGGGGCCCGAGCGGCGTCGCCACCCACTCGATCCCGGCCAGAAGCTCACCGAACGCACCGGCCTCGGCGAACATCCGGGCCGCCGCGGTGCGCGGGTCCTCGGGCCGGGTCATGAAGAAATCGTCCTCCTGACGCCTACGTGATCCGCCCGCGCCCCCCAAGGCTGCCGGACGCTACTCGCTGCGGACCTTCGGGCAGAACGGACGCCGGATCCGACGCGTCTGGCTGCACTCCCGCCAGAATCACAAGGCCAATTAGGCCCAAACTGCTATTTACTCAGAAGTGTAGGCTTTCAAGCGCCCGCCGACGGAGGTGATCATCAACTCGCAGTCCTGTGGGCGGCCGGCATCGGTCGCGAGACTGGTGGGCTCGCATGTCGAGGTGTCGCGTATGCGGAGCTGACGTCGGCAGCCCCATGACGCTGAGTGGGCTGTCACGGGCGGTCGATCGCGGTCTGGGATGATCGCGCGGTGAGTGATGCGAGGCTGCTGGCCGCGGAGGCTGTTGAGTCACATGTCCGGGTGTTCTTCGAGGGGCACTCCGTGGAGGTCGTCGACTACGACCTCGGGCCGGAACGGCGACAGGTGGCCCCCGATCTGCGCATCCTCGTTGTGCGGCCCGGTCCCCGCAGCGACACCTGGGCCTATGTGACCGCCGGGTGCTGGGCCGCGATGGAGAAGGACGGTCATGGACTCGAGTTCGTCATGACTACCCATGTCCGCGACCAGCGGTTCATCGAACTCATGGCGATGATCGCCTACTACCACTGCGGAGGACATCAGCTCGACCTGGAGCACAGCATGCCGATCGGTGACCCGTGGGTGCCGGGTTCAACCTGCGATCACCTACTGATCAGCCTGCCCTGTCTCCACGGACCCGACCTTGAACACTGTGCCGTTCCCGGGGGTCACGCCCGCATCGTGTGGACGCCGCCCGTGACGACAGCCGAGATCGAGTTCCGCAGGCGTCACGGCCACGAGGCGCTGGAGCAGCTCTTCGACGAGGCAGAAATCATCCCCACCGATCCCTTCAGGGCCTCGGTCGCCTGAGTTTCCGGCCTCCGGCGGTCACCGTTTGTGGTCTCCAGAGGCGTACCGGCTCCATGTTCCGCCGGCCTCGGTGACGAGGCGCGTGGCGGTCTTGTCGTGGCAGCCGAGGGCTTTCGCGATGACTGGGGCCGGCGCTTGGAGGACGAGTTGGCGGATCGCGGAGGCTCTGCCGCGCTGGAGTGGGAGGAGGTCCTTCCCGGCCGCAGAGCAGCCTCGATTGTGGCGTCCAGGACGCGTCGGGCCCGGCGTTCTGGCTCACCCTCGGCTTCATCGGCGTACGCAGCGGCATTCCAGTCGTAGACCACCTGGACTGGGTGGGTCCCGAAGAGCCGCAGGCACTCGTCGCCCCAGCCATAGGCGGGGTTGGTCAGGAAGTCGCAGAACTGCCGTACCGAGCCCTGGTAGTTGCGCAGGGTGGAGCGGACACAGCCGTGCACGGCCCGCAGATCGGCCGCCGATATGACTGACCGCCGCAAGGACCCCAACGCCCCCGCCCCGGCGGTGATCTCCGAAACGGTGCTGCCGGCGGGTGGCGGAAGTCGCGGCGCTGCTGGTCGTCCCGGAGGGTGCCTGGTGCGGCGACCGGGTCCGGCTCCTTGCGGTTCCTGTTCACCGATCGGTGTCGGGGGTGCAGCCAGATAACTGACTACCCATTAGTATCTGACAGGTCATCAGCTCCAGAGCGAGCGGCGTGCGCCGAATCCGCTCGTCCCGATCGCACACCCCCTCGATCGCACAGAGGAGCCTCCCCCCATGACGCACACCCTTATCGGCGTCAGCCCGTTGGGTGCACCGGACCCCCGCCTCGTCGCCGCCGTCTGCCGGGCCGGTGGGTCCGGTGTCCTCGACCTCGGCCCGGGCGCGCGCGCCGCCCGCGAGGCCCTGACCCTCCTGCGGCAGTGGGCGCCCGGCCGCCACGGCGTGCGGGTCCCCGCCGACTGTGCACTGCGCCCCGAAGAGCTGTGGGTCCCGGCGCCCGCCGGAACGCGGCGCACCGCGGACCCGGCCGCCGCCGGACCGTGCACCGTGCTCCTCGCCCCCGACGCGCCCTGGACCGTCGCCGAGGTCCGGGCCGCCGCCCGCGCCGCCGCCGCGGACCCCGCCGTGCTCGCCGAGGTCCGCGGTCCCGACGAGGCCGTCCGGGCCGTGGCCGACGGTGTCACCGGGCTCGTCTTGCGCGGCGAGGAGTCCGGCGGCCCCTGCGGCGAACACTCCACCTTCGTGCTGCTCCAGCGCGTACTCGGCGCCGTACCGGCCGATCTGCCGGTGTGGGCCTGCGGCGGCATCGGGCCGCACACCGCGGCCGCCGCCGTGCTCGCGGGCGCCCGCGGAGTCGTACTGGACATCCAGCTCGCACTGCTCGACGAGGCCGGTACGGCCCCCGCGGCCGCCGGTCTGCTGCGCGCCGCCGACGGCACCGAGACCGTCGTCGTCGACGGCTGCCGGGTGCTCGACCGGAGCCGCCCCGGCCTCCCGGCCGCCCTGCGCGACCGGCCCCTGCCGCTGGGCCAGGACGCCTTTCTCGCCGCCCGGTTCGCCGAGCGGTACGGCACCGTGGACCGCGCCCTCGCCGCCGTCACGGAGGGCATCGACGCCGCCGTGGCCGACGACGGCGCCGTGCTGCGAGGCGGCTCGCCGATGTGCCGGGCGCTCGGCACCGCCCTGCCGGTCGTCCAGGGCCCGATGACCCGGGTCAGCGACCAGGCGCGGTTCGCGGCGGCCGTCGCGGACGGCGGCGGACTGCCGTTCGTCGCGCTCGCCCTGGCCGGGCCCGAGCAGACCCGCACCCTGCTCGAGCAGACCAGGTCCGCGCTCGGCGACCGCTCCTGGGGCGTCGGCATCCTCGGCTTCGTTCCGGAAGAGATACGCACCGCCCAACTGGAGGCCATCCGCGAGCTGCGCCCCAGCCACGCCGTCATCGCGGGCGGCCGTCCCTCCCAGGCGGCCGCTCTGGAGGCCGAGGGCATCCGTACCTTTCTGCACGTCCCGTCACCCGGGCTGCTCGGCCAGTTCCTGGCGGCCGGTGTCCGGCGCTTCGTCTTCGAGGGCGCCGAGTGCGGCGGGCACATCGGGCCGCGCAACAGCTTCCCTCTCTGGGAGGCGCAACTGGCCGTCCTGGAGGACTTCCTCGACGCGGCGGCCGACGACGGTCACACCGGTGGCGGTGACGCCGCCGGCCCACAGGACGTACAGGTGCTCTTCGCGGGCGGCATCCACGACGAGCGCTCCGCCGCCATGGTCGCCGCGCTCGCCGCCCCGCTCACCACGCGCGGTGCCGTCGTCGGCGTTCTGATGGGCACCGGCTACCTCTTCACCGAGGAGGCCGTCGAGTGCGGCGCCGTCCGGCCGCCGTTCCAGCGCGCGGCCTTGGACGCCACGTCGACCACGCTCCTGCACACCGCGCCCGGACACACCACCCGCTGCCTGCCCAGCGCGTTCAGCGACACGTACCAGGAGGTCAAGGACGAGCTGCGGACTCAGGGGATACCCGAGCGGCAGGTCTGGCAGGAGCTGGAGCGGCTCAACGTCGGCCGCCTGCGCATCGCCAGCAAGGGCGTCGAGCGGGTCGGCGACGAGCTGCTCGACGTCGACGAGGAGCGCCAGCGCGAAGCGGGCATGTTCATGGCCGGCGAGGTCGCCGTGCTCCGCTCCGCCGTCACCACCGTCGACGCCCTGCACCACGCGGTCACCGACGGGGCCGCCGACTTCTACGGGCGCCGCACCGCCGAACTCGCCGCAGACGTACGCGACGCGGGCGGTACGGTATCCGCACGGAACCCGGCCCCCGCTCCCGAACCGCTCGACATCGCCGTCGTCGGCATGGCCGGCATGTTCCCCGGCGCCGCCGACCTGCCCGCCTACTGGGCCCAGGTGCTCGCCGGCGCCGATGCGATCACCGAGGTCCCGGACACCCGCTGGGATCCCGCGCTGCACTTCGGCGCGGACGCCGAGGCGGACGACGTGTCCGCGTCCAAGTGGGGCGGTTTCCTGCCTCCGATCCCCTTCGACCCGCTGGCCTACGGAATCCCGCCCGCCTCCCTGGCCGCCATCGAACCCGTCCAGCTCCTCGCCCTGGAGGCGGCCAGGCGGGCACTCGCCGACGCCGGGCTCGACCGCCGGGCCTTCCCGCGCGAGCGCACCTGCGTCGTCTTCGGTGCCGAGGCGGGCAGCGACATCTCCGGCGCCGCGACGCTGCGCAGCGTCCTGCCCTCGTACGTCGGCCGTCTTCCCGAGGACCTGGAGGAGCAGCTCCCGAAGCTCACCGAGGACTCCTTCCCCGGCATGCTCGCCAACGTCATCGCCGGCCGGATCGCCAACCGGCTCGACCTCGGCGGCGCCAACTACACCGTCGACGCCGCCTGCGCCTCCTCCCTGGCCGCCGTCGACGCCGCCTGCAAGGAACTGGCCTTCGGCGCCGCCGACGTGGCCCTGTGCGGCGGCGCCGACCTGCACAACGGCATCAACGACTACCTGCTCTTCTCCTCCGTGCACGCGCTGTCGCCCACCGGCCGCTGCCGCACGTTCGACGCGGCCGCCGACGGCATCGCACTCGGCGAGGGCGTCGCCTGTCTCGTACTCAAGCGCCGCACCGACGCCGAGCGGGACGGCGACCGGATCTACGCCGTCATCGAGGGCGTCGGCAGCGCCAGCGACGGCCGCTCCCTCGGCCTGACCGCGCCCCGCCCCGAGGGCCAGCGCGCCGCCCTGGAACGCGCCTACGCGCAGGCCCGCGTCTCACCCGCCGAGGTCGGCCTGGTCGAGGCCCACGGCACCGGCACCGTCGTCGGCGACCGCACCGAACTCAGCACGCTCACCCGGCTGTTCGAGGAGTCCGGGGCCGCGCCCGGCAACTGCGTCGTGGGCTCCGTCAAGTCCCAGATCGGGCACACCAAGTGCGCCGCCGGTCTCGCCGGACTGATCAAGACCGCGCTCGCCCTGCATACCGGGGTGCGCCCGCCCACCCTGCACATCGACGTGCCCAACCCCGTCTGGACCGGCCCCGACAGCCCCTTCGTCTTCCACAGCGAGGCCCGGCCCTGGGCCGAACCCGCCGCCCGCCGCGTCGCCGGGGTGAGCGCCTTCGGATTCGGCGGCACCAACTTCCACGTGGTGCTGCGGGCCCACGCCGGCGCCGGAGCGCCGCCGCGCCAGAGCCACGACGTCTGGCCCGCCGAGCTGTTCGTCTTCCGCACCCGTGCAGCGGCCGAGGAACTCGCCGGCCTCGCGGCGAGCGGTCACTGGCGGCTGCGGGACCTGGCGCATACCGCCGCACAGCGCGCGGAGACCGGCCCGGGCCCGCTCCTCGGTGCCGTGGTCGCCGAGTCCGTCACCGAACTCCCGCACCTGATACGGGACCTACTCGACGGCACGCCCGGGAGAAGCGGAGTGTTCCCGGCCACAGGCGCCCCCGCCGCGGCGGCCGACGGCGACGGGGACGGCGACGGTGGCAAGGTGGCGTTCCTCTTCCCCGGCCAGGGCAGCCAGCGCCCCGGCATGTTCGCCGAGCTGTTCACCGCCTTCCCCGAACTCGGCCGCCACCTGTACCACGCCCCGGCCGCCGCCCTCTTCCCGCCCGCAGCCTTCGACGCCGCCGAACGCGCCGCACAGGTCGCCCGGCTCACCGACACCCGCCACGCCCAGCCCGCGCTCGGGGCGGTCGGCCTCGCCGCGTACGACACCCTCACCGCGGTCGGTGTCCGCCCGGACATGGCCGCAGGGCACTCCTACGGCGAACTCGTCGCGCTCTGCGCCGCGGGCGCCCTCGACTCCGACAAGCTCGGTGACCTCAGCCGGGAGCGGGCCGAGGCGATCCTCGCCGCGATCGGTCCACAGGGGTCCGATCCCGGCACCATGGCCGCCGCAGTGGCCTCCGCCGAGCAGGTGACCCGGGTGCTCGCCGGGGCAGGTCTGGCCGAGCGGGTCGTCGTCGCCAACCACAACGCGCCCGCGCAGAGCGTGCTGTCGGGCCCGAGGGACGCCGTCGCCGAAGCTGTCGACGCGCTCACCGCCGCCGGGTTCTCCGTCCGCCCGCTGCCCGTCGCCTGCGCCTTCCACAGCCCGCTGGTCGCCGGGGCCGTGTCCCGCTTCGCCGAGATCCTGACGGCGTACTCCGTGCGCGGCCCCGAGTTCCCGGTCTGGGCCAATCTCACCGGCACCCGCTATGCCGGGGACCCCGCCCGGGTACGGGCCGGCCTCGCCGAGCAGATCGCCGCCCCCGTCCGTTTCGCCGACCAGATCGAGGCGATGTACGACGCCGGGGCGCGGATCTTCGTCGAGTGCGGGCCCGGCACGGTGCTCACCGGTCTG
Organism: Streptomyces sp. NPDC056373; assembly: GCF_042262425.1. Lineage (NCBI taxonomy): Bacteria > Bacillati > Actinomycetota > Actinomycetes > Kitasatosporales > Streptomycetaceae > Streptomyces > Streptomyces sp. NPDC056373. The sequence continues at coordinate 264,877 of NZ_JBHJPX010000013.1, read as the reverse complement.
GTCGGCCAGATCCTCGGCGACCGGCCGCACGTCGCCGTCCCGTTCGAACCCCGCCCCGACGCGGGCCTGCGCGGCCACCTCGAGGCCCTGGCCCGGCTCGCCGCGGCCGGTGTCCCGGTGGCGCCCGCACGGCTCTTCAGCGGACGCGACACGGCACTCGCCGACCCGGCCGCCGTGCCGGAGCGGCCCGGCTGGACGGTCGACGGCCACCTCGTACGCACGGCGGACGGCCGGCCGGTGCCGGGAGCCCTGCGCCCGGCCCGGCGCATCTCGGGCATCCCGCGGGCCGGAGAGCGGACCAGTGAGGCGACGACGATGGGCGAACGGGAAGAACTGCTCCGGGAGTTCCTGCGCAACAGCCGGGAGATGCTGGCCGCACAACGGGACGTGCTCCTCGGCTACTTCGGGGCTCCGCCCGCGCCGCAGGCGGCTCCGCCGACCCCCGAGCCCCTTCCGGCCCCGGCTCCGGCCGCTCTCGCTGCGGCTCCGGCCCCCGCTCCCGCTCCCGCTCCCGTGGGAGTGGATGTGCTGGCCGAGGTGCTGGCGGTGATCGCGGAACGTACGGGATATCCGGTGGAGATGGTGGGGGCGGAGTCGGATCTGGAGGCGGATCTGAGTGTGGATTCGATCAAGCGGACGGAGATCGCCGGGGAGCTGGGACGGCGGCTGCTGGGCTCGGGTGCGGATCTACGGTCGTTGCCGGACGCGGACCTGGAGGAACTGACCCGGGAGCGCACCGCCGCCGGGATCGCCGACTGGCTGCGGGCCCGCGCGAAGGCGCTCGTCGACCCGGACCCGGCACCCGCCCTCGCCACCTCGGCCCCCGTAGCCGGGGAGTCCCCCGACCCGCTCACCGGCCAGGCTCCCCACCGCTATCTGCTGCGGCCCGCCCCGCTCGACCCGGCGCCCGTGCCCGGCGCCGAAGGCGCGGCACAGCTGCGCGGGAAGCGGTTCCTGATCGTCGCGGACGACACGCCACTCGCACGGGCACTTGTCACCCGGCTCACCGCACTCGGCGCGCACGCCGCCCGTGGCGGCCCGGACACCGCACAGCTCGCCGGGCACACCGGCCCGTTCGACGGAGTGCTGCACCTGGGCGCTCTCGCGGGTACGGAACAACAACTGCTGCCCGCCAAGCTCACCGTGCTCCAGGAACTGCTGCTGCGCGGCCCGCGCCGGCTGCTCTGCCCCCGCCTCCCCGACGACACCAGCGGCCTCGACGGCTTCGTGCGCACCGCGGCCCGCGAATACCCCGGCACCGTGGTCCGCGCCGTGGAGCTCGACCCCGACGAGCCCGCCACCGAGCAGGCCGAGGCGCTCGTCGGGGAACTGCTGGCGCCCGACCGGGAGCCCGTCGTGCTGCGCACCTGCGGCGTCCGCCGCGCCCCGGTACCGTACGAGAGCCCTCTGGGCCCGCCCGTCTCCTCCGGCGCCGGGCCCGCCTCCTCCGGGGCCGCCGCTGCCGCGGCACTCGGGCTCGGCCCGGAGTCGGTCGTCGTCCTCGCGGGCGGCGCACGCGGCATCACAGCCCGGTTCACCCTCGCCCTTGCCGCCGCCGCACGCTGCCGGGTCGAACTGCTCGGGCGTACGCCGCTCGACGACGGCACGGGCGGGCACCACGAGCTGGCCCACGCCACCGACCTGCCCGCGCTGCGTGCGGCGCTCGCCGCCCGGGGCGGTCTGAGCACCGCCGAGATCGACCGCGAAGCCGGCCGCGTCCTGGCCCGCCGCGAGATCGCCGCGACCCTGGCCGAGGTACACGGCGCGGGCGGCCGGGCCAGATACCGGGCACTCGACCTGCGGGACGCGGAGGCCGTGCAGCAGGCGGTCAAGGAGACATACGCGACGTACGGCCGGATCGACGGGGTCGTGCACGCCGCCGGAGTGATCGAGGACCGGCTGCTCGCCGAGAAGGACCCCGTCTCCTTCGAACGGGTCTACGGCACCAAGGTGGACGGCGCCCGCGCACTGCTCTCGGCTCTCCGGCGACTTCCCCAACTGCCCGCCTTCACCGTCATGTTCGGCTCCGTCGCGGCGGTGTACGGCAACCGCGGCCAGGCCGACTACGCCGCCGCCAACGACGCACTCGCCCGCCTCGGCCGCCTCTGGCGCGCCGACACCGGCAGCCGTACCGTCACCGTGCACTGGGGCCCGTGGGCACCGGCCGGGGCACACGGCGGCATGGTCGGCCCTGAGCTGGGCCGGGAGTACGCGCGCCGCGGCATCAAGCTGATCGACCCGGAGGAGGGCGTGCTCGCGCTGCTGCGGGAGCTGGCCTGGGGCGAGCCGGAGACCGACGAGGTCGTCCTGACGGCGTCGGGCCGGTGAACCCCACGATGCGACCGACCGCCCCGCGGCACCGGCAGCCCGTCGCCATCGTCGGCATGGCGGTGACCCTGCCCGGCGCCTGCGACCTGGCCGCGTACTGGCACAACCTCGTCACCGGCGCTGACGCCATCTCCGACGTGCCCAGGGCCCGCTGGGACGCGGACACCTACTACGACCCGGACGGACGGCGCGGCCTCGATGGCGTCTACTGCCGCCGCGGCGGCTTCGTCGACGGGCTCGACGCGCTCGCCGCCTTCGACCCGACCGCCTTCGGACTCATGCCGGACTCCGTGCCCGGCACCGAACCCGACCAGCTGATCGCACTGCGCACCGCCGCGGCCGCGCTCGCCGACGCGGGCGAGGCCGCACTGCCCGAAGACCGCTCCCGGGTCGGTGTCGTGCTCGGCCGCGGCGGTTATCTGAGCGACGGGCTCGCCCGACTCGACCAGCAGGTGCGTACGTCCGCCCAACTGGTGCGCACCCTGCACGAGTTACTGCCCGAGCTGGACGGCGAGCGGCTGGACGCGGTACGGATGGCGTTCACGGCCGCGCTCGGCGGGGAGCAGAGCCCCGAGTCGGTGATCGGCCTCGTGCCCAACTTCGCGGCGTCCCGGGTCGCCAACCGGCTCGATCTGCGTGGCCCCGCCTACACCGTGGACGCGGCCTGCGCCTCCTCGCTCGTCGCACTCGACCAGGCCGTCGGCACGCTCGCCTCGGGCAGCTGCGACGTGATGCTCGCGGGCGGCGTACACCACTGCCACGACATCACACTCTGGTCCGTCTTCAGCCGGCTGCGGGCGCTGTCGCCGTCCCAGCGGATCCGCCCGTTCCACCGGGACGCGGACGGTGTGCTGATGGGCGAGGGCACCGGCGTGGTCGTACTCAAACGGCTCGCGGACGCACGGCGCGACGGCGACCGGATCTACGCCGTCGTCCGCGGCGTCGGCGTGGCCGGCGACGGCCGGGCCGGCTCCCTGGTCAACCCGGACCCCGGCGGCCAGGCCCGCGCCGTCCGGCTCGCCTGGGCGGCGGCGGGGCTCGACCCGGCGGCACCGGGGTCGCTCGGCCTCCTGGAGGCGCACGGCACCGGAACCCCCGGCGGCGACCGGGCCGAACTGGCCGCGCTGGCCGAGGTGTTCGGGCCGCCGGACCCGGACGCCGGGCCCGACGCCGTGATCGGCTCCGTGAAGTCGATGATCGGCCACACGATGCCGGCGGCGGGTGTGGCGGGCCTCGTCAAGGCGGCCCTGGCGGTGCACCACGGCATGCTCCTGCCGACCCTGCACTGCGACGACCCGCACCCGGCGCTCCGCGTCACCCGCTTCGCTCCGGCTGGGCAGGCCCGGACCTGGGACGGGGACGTCCGACGTGCCGCGGTCAGCGCCTTCGGCTTCGGCGGGATCAACGCCCACGTCGTCCTGGAGTCGGTACCGGAGCCCGTGCCTGCCCCCGCATGGGCGCCTGCCCCGGCGTCGGCTCCCGCACCGGCATCGGCGTCGGCCCCGGCCGTCGCGCCTGCGGCCCCGGCACCCGGCGGTCCGGGCGCTGGGCCTGCTGCCTCCTCGGGCCGTGCCGAAGTGGCCGAGCCGCCCCGGCTGTTGCGGCTCGCCGCCGCGACCCCGCAGAACCTCGCCGAACTGCTCGACGCCGACGACACCGCGCTGCGCGCGGCCGCCGACGGGGGCGGAGCGAGGGGAGCCGGGGGCGCCCGCGTCGCCGTCCTGGACCCCACCGACCGCCGCCTCGCCCTGGCCCGCAAGGCAGTCGCCCGCGCCCGGACATGGGGCGGCCGGAGCGACGTCTGGTGCGCGCCGCGGCCGGTGCTCGGCACGGGCCGCGGGAAGATCGCCTTCCTCTGCCCAGGGCTGGAGGCCGAGTTCGAGCCGCGGGCCGAGGACGTCGCCCGCCACTTCGGCCTGCCGGAGCCGCACTGGCCGGACGCCCGCGTGGGCGACGTCGCCCGGCACGGTGCGGCCGTCGTCGGCCTCGGCCGGCTGCTCGCCGGAGCGCTCGCCCGGATCGGCGTCCGGCCGGACGCGCTGGCCGGGCACAGCGTGGGGGAATGGACGGCGATGGCGGTCGGCGGGATGTACGCGGACGCCGAGGTCGACGCCTTCCTGCGGGACTTCGACCCGGCCACGCTGCGCGTCCCAGGGCTCGCCTTCGCCGCGTTCGGCACCGGTGCGGACCAGGTGGACGCCGAGCTCGCGGCGTACCCGGACGTCGTCGTCTCGCACGACAACGCGCCCCACCAGACCGTCGTCTGCGGGCCTCACGACCAGGTCGAGGCGCTCACCGGGCGGCTGCGCGGCGCGGGAGTGCTCGGTCGGCTGCTGCCCTTCGAGTCCGGCTTCCACACGCCGATGCTCGCCCCGTACCTCACCTCCATCGAGAAGGCCGCGCGCGGCTTCACGCTGCACCCGCCCCGGGTGCCCGTCTGGTCCGCCACGACCGCCGCGCCCTTCCCGGCCGACGAGGCCGCGGCGCGCGCGCTCTTCCTGCGCCACCTGCTCGAACCGGTCCGCTTCCGGCATCTCACCACGGCCCTGTACGACGCCGGGTTCCGGGCCTTCGTCCAGCTGGGCCAGGGCCAGCTGCCGGCTCTCGTGGACGACACCCTCACCAGCCACGCGTGCCTGACGCTCAGCGCCAACACACCCCGGCACAGCGGGCTTTCGCAGCTGTACCGGGTGGCGGCCGGACTCTGGTCGCACGGTGCCGAGCCGGACTTCGCGGCGCTGCGGGCGGGGGCCACGCCTCGGTCGACGGCGGCGCCTGCCCGTACGGCGGAGACCGACCCTACGGCGGAGACCGTCCGTACGGCCGCGGAGAGCCCGCGAGCCGTCCCCGCCCCCGCCCCCGTCACCGTCCCCCTCACCCTCGGCTCCGGGCTCGTCTCGCTCGACGCCGCCACCCGGGACCGGCTCCGCAGCACCCTGCGCGCGGCACCCGCACCCGGGCTGGACCGGCTCGCGGCCGTGGCCGCGCGGAGCCCCGTGGCGGCCGAACTGCGCTCGCTGCTCGGCGAGACGGCGGACACGGCAGCGGAACTGGCGGAGCTGTTCGCCGCGGCAGCGGCCCCGCGCCGCACCGCGCCCTCGGCGCCGCCCCCCGAGCCCTCGGCGACCGGGTCGGTGCCGCCGCCTGCCGCCACTCCCCGTGTCATCACCCTGCGCATCGCACTCGACACCATGCCGTACCTCGCCGACCACTGTTTCTTCCGGCAGCCCGCGCACTGGCCCGAGATCGCCGACCGCTGGCCCGTGGTGCCCGCCACCTCCCTGGTGCAGCACATGATCGACGCCGTGCCCGGCCCAGGGAGGGCCGTGGCCGTGCACGACGCCCGGTTCCTGCAGTGGACCGTCGCCGCCCCGCCCACCGAGGCCACGGTCACGGTCCGGCCCGAGGGACAGGGGCGGTACGCCGTGGAGTTCGGGCGCCAGGCCCGCGCCACGGTCGAGACCGCCCACGGGCACGACACCGCGCCCCGCCCACGGCCGTGGCGGACGGACGCCCCGGAGAGCCGTCCGGCTGTGTCCGCGCGGCAGATGTACGACGACCGCTGGATGTTCCACGGGCCGCGGTTCCGCGGCGTCACCGAGATCGGCGCGCTCGGCGAGCGGCACGTCCGCGGTGTCCTGACCACCCCGTCCGCGCCCGGCGCGCTCCTCGACAACGTCGGTCAGCTGCTCGGCTACTGGCTGATGGCCACGCACCCCGACCGCACCATCGTCTTCCCGACGGGCGTCGAGGAGATCCGTTTCCACGGCCCGCCTCCGCAACAGGGCACCGCACTCGACTGCCACATCAGGGTCACCACCGTGACGGACACCGCCCTGGTGGCTGACGCCCAGCTCGCCCGCGACGGCGAGGTCTGGGCCGAGATCCGCGGCTGGCGGGACCGGCGCTTCGACTCGCCGCCCGAGGTCGATCCGGTCAAGCGATGGCCCGAGCACAACACTCTGTCGGAAACCCAGGAGGGCGGCTGGCAGCTGGTCTTCGAACGCTGGCCCGACCCCGCATCCCGCGAGATCTACATGCGCAGCCAGCTCGCGGGCCCTGAGCGCGAGCAGTACGCCGGGCACCCCCCGCGCGGCCGGCGCCCGTGGCTGCTCGGCCGGATCGCCGCCAAGGACGCCGTGCGCCGCCACCTGTGGGCGCACGGCGCGGGCCCCGTCTTCCCCGCCGAGATACGGGTCGCCAACGACCCTGGCGGCAGACCGCGCCCCGAGGGCGTACACGGCAGAGAGCTCCCGCCTCTGGAACTGTCGCTGGCGCACTGCCGGGAGGCCGCCGTCGCACTCGTCCGCCCCGCCGCCGACAGCACCGGCACCGGCACCGGCACCGGTATCGACATCGAGGAGATCGTCGAGCGCCCCGAAACGACGTACGACGCCATCCTCGCCCCGGACGAGCGGGCGCTCTTCACCGGGCTCGGCGGCGGCCCCGGCCCGCTGACCCGGTTCTGGGCCGCCAAGGAGGCCGCGGCCAAGGCCGAGGGCACCGGACTGGGCGGCCGGCCGCGGGACTTCACGGCGGTCGAGGTCGAAGAGGGCGCCCGTGCCCTCACGGTCCGGGCGCCCTCCGGCCGGCTGCGGCGCATCCGGCTCGCCGATGTGACCAACCCGCCGGGGCTGCCCACCCGTACCTACGCCGTCGCCTGGACCGAGGAGAGCCCGTCATGACCAGCCCCGCCACCACCGGCCCCGCGTACGCCGCCGTCCTCACCGAGGTCACCGACGCGCTGCACACGGTCCTCGACGACCTCGAACTGGACGACACCCCGATCACCTCCGACACCCGCTTCGTGGAAGACCTCGACCTGGAGTCCATCGACCTGGTCACGCTCACCGCCGAGCTGGGCGGGCGCTACGGCGACCGGGTCGACTTCCCCGCCTGGTTCGCCTCGCTCGAACTCTCCGACATCATCGGACTGACCGTCGGACAACTCGTCCAGTACATCGCGGGGTGCCTGCGGTGACCACGATCGAGGCGGGCGGGATCCGGCTGAACGTGGAGCGGCTGAGCGGCGCACCCACCCCGGAACCGGGCCCGCCCCAGACGGTCGTTCTCGTGCACGGCATCGCCACCGACAATCTGACCAGCTACTACTTCACCATCGCGCCCGCGCTCGCGGCAGCCGGACACGACGTCGTGATGTACGACCAGCGCGGCCACGGCCGCAGCTCCCGCCCGCCGCGCGGCTACGGCGTCGAGGACTTCAGCGGCGACCTGGACGCGCTCCTGGACGCCCTCGCCCTGGAAGGGCCCGTCCACCTGGTCGGCAACTCGTTCGGCGGCACCGTCGCCCTCGCCTACGCGCTGCGCCGCCCGGAGCGGGTCGCCGGCATCCTGATGCTCGAGTCCGAGCCGCCGACCGCCGCCTGGGCCAAGAAGATGAGCGGCATCCTGGCCGGCTCCGCCCACCAGCTCCACGACGAGCGCACCCTGCCGTGGATCGAGGAGACCTACGGCCGCCACGAGGCCCGCCTGGTGCGCTGGGCCACCCGGCTGCTGCACGGCACCTCCATCGCCGAGGACATCGCATCCTGCCCCGTCCCCGCCGAGGAGTCCTGGCAGAGCCTGCACGTGCCGGTCTGCGCGGTGTACGGCGCCACCTCCGACCTGGCCGACACGGCGCCCTGGCTGGAATCGCTGCTGCCCCGCTGCCGCACCCTGACGGTGCCCGGGCACGGGCACTCCGTGCTCGTCGGCACCCCCGAGACGGTCGTCCCGCTGCTGCTCGACTGGCTACGGGACGGCCACCGGGAGCTGGTCGCGCCGTGAGCCGCTTTCTGTTCGTCGTGCCGCCCCTGGTCGGGCACGTCAACCCGGCGGTCAGCGTGGCCGACGAGCTGACCGGATGCGGGCACCGGGTCGCCTGGGCCGGACTGCCCGGGTTCGTCGGGGAACTGGCCGGGCCCGAAGCCGAGGTGTACCCGTGCGACGTGCCCACGCTCTTGGAACGTCCGGCTGCCCTGCGCGGTGCCGCAGCCTTGCGCTTCCTGTGGGAGGAGTTCCTCGTGCCGCTCGCCGGGGCGATGGCGCCCGGTGTGCGCCGCGCGGTCGAGGGGTTCCGGCCCGATGTCGTCGTCGCCGACCAGCAGGCCCTCGCCGGTGCCCTCGTCGCCGAGCGCCTCGGGGTGCCGTACGCCACCGCGTCGACCACCCCGGCGGAGATCAGCGACGCCCTGGACGGCATGCCGAAGGTGGCTCGGTGGACCGCCGGGCTCGTCGCGGAGCTGCGCGCCCGCCTCGGCGACCCGGGGCGCACCCACGATCCGCGCTTCTCCCCCGACCTGGTGCTCTCCTTCACCACCCCCGAACTCGCGGGCCCGGGCCCCCAGTTGCCGCAGCTGCGGTACGTCGGTCCGGCGTTCACCGGGCGCCCGGCCGCCGACTTCCCCTGGGAGTGGCTCGACGAGCACCGGGCCACCGTCCTGGTCTCACTCGGCACTGCCAACACCGACCTGGGGGCGCGTTTCCTCGCCGAGTGCGCGGCCGCCGTGCGGGTGCGCGGGCGGCGGCTGCAGGCGGTACTCGCCGACCCCGGGGGGGTACTCGGCCAAGAGTCCGACGCCGACCTCCTGGTGCTGCCCCGGATCCCCCAACTGCCGCTCCTGCGACGGGCGTCAGCGATGGTCAGCCACGCCGGGCAGAACACCGTCGCCGAGTGCCTGTGGCACGGCGTACCGCTGGTGGTCGCGCCCATCCGGGACGACCAGCCACTGATCGCCGGCCAGGTCACCGGCGCCGGCGCCGGGGTGCGGGTGCGCTTCGGGCGCGCCGACCGCCGACGGATCGGTGCCGCCCTCGACGCCGTACTCGACGGGCCCGCCTACCGCGCGGCGGCCCGGCGCGTCGGGGACTCCTTCCGTGCGGCGGGCGGGGCGGCTGCCGCGGCGGCGTACCTGGAGAAGTTCGCGGCACAGAAGCCACGGGAGCCGCAGGAGTCACGGGAGCGGTGAGCGACCGACCGGCAGGGCGACCGCCGTGCCGAAGAGTGAAACGAGAGGAGACCACGGACATGGCCACCACGAACCAGCCCCCCGACACCCCCGACACACCCGCCCCACCGCCCCCTGCTTCCGATGCCGAACGCGTCGCCCGCCTGCGCCCCGCGTACCAGGCAGAGCTGGCCGACGGCATCGCCCGGTTCTTCGAGCCGCGCCGCACCGACTGCCCCTGGTGCGGCGCGCGGCAACTGCGTCGCCGCCTGCGCACCAAGGACCAGCTGCAGCGAAAGCCCGGCACCTTCACCCTGGACCAGTGCCGCGACTGCGGACACACCTTCCAGAACCCGCAGCTCAGCGCGGCCGGACTGGTCTTCTACTACCGGGACTTCTACGACGGCCTGTACGCCGAGAAGATCGGCGGCGCCCTGGACAGCGACGCCGCGAGGGAACGCAACCACGAGCGGGCCGCGGCCATGCGGCGGCACGCCCGGCCGAAGCGCTGGCTCGACGTCGGCACGGCGGGCGGTGACTTCTGCCTGGCGGCCAGGGAAGCACTGCCCGGCACCACCTTCGACGGGCTCGACATCGGCGCCCATGTGCTCGGGGCGCAGCAGTCGGGGCGCATCGAGCGGGCCTACCAGGGCTTTCTGCCCGACCTCGCGGACGAACTCGCCGGCCAGTACGACGCGGTGAGCATGTTCCACTGCCTGGAGCACACCACGGACCCGAAGGCCCAACTGGCCGCGGTTCACACCGTGCTCCGCCCCGGCGGCCACCTGATCATCGAGGTACCCAACCCGGAGTCGCCCTTCGGCCGCCTCTTCGGCCGGTACTGGCTGCCGTGGTTCCAGCCTCAGCACCAGCACTTCGTGACCATGAGGAACCTGCGCCGGGCCCTCACCGAGCTGGGCTTCACGGTGGTGGCGACGGACCGCGAGGAGTCCCATATCCCCGTGGACTTCACCGCGCTCGTAGGGCTGTACGTGCTGCGGCTGCTGCCGTTCCGCGACGAGCCCTGGCTGCCCCGGCCCCCGGGCCGTCTCGGCACCGCGGTCACCAAGACGGTCTTCTGGGCGGGCATACCGTTCTGCTTCCCGATGTACGCCCTGGACCGGCTCCTCGCCCCGCTGATCCGCCGCAGCCGCTTCTCCAACGCCTTCCGGGTGATCGCCCGCCGCGAGGAGTGACCAGCCCAGCACGAGCTGGGACTGGAGAAGATGAAAGACGCCATGTGGAAGGTGGACCCTTCCCACGGAAGTCCGCTACCGCGACCCCAGGGACACCCCACGTCGCCTGGCAAGAACGCGACCCCACCAGCGACGCGTTGAAGAGGCCGCACCGCAGACAAGGAGGTCGCAGGTGTCCGTCAACGAAACGCAGACAATGCTCAGGAGAATCGCCGGTTTGGCCAGCCGCCGATCCCGTGGTGGGGCCAGCCGGCACAGACACCAATGGGGAAGCCCAAATGACGAATGCAGCAGTCGGCTTCCGAGCACTTGGTGGCAGGCTCGGGCCGACCTCTAGCGCCCCGGCTCCGCTCGTAACCGCGAGACGGTTCTGATCACAGCAGCACGTCACGCGCAGGAGACCAGGTCCCTGAAGCGGACAGCAAGGGGCGGCGAAAACTGAACGTTGAAGCGGAACTCTTCGACAAAGCTCTGGCCTCCGGAAAGGCGCACGCATCCAGCACCCGTCCAGCACGGGCGGCGCGAAAGCACAAGAAGATCCAAAGACACCTACCGCCACCGGACGGGTCGAGACGCCTACGACAGGGCCGAGTCGAACTTCAGCAGCCGGACCTCCGCGAGGTTGGTGAAGCCGCCGTGTCCGTCGTAGATCCGCAGCATCGGGGTGACCGTCCTCCTGGGCAGCTTGAAGGTGTACCACTGCTGGTCGCTGGTCATCCCGGTGATGGTCACGAGGGGCTGCCAGGTCTGGCCGCCGTCCGAGGAGCTCTGGACGACCGTGCCGTTGCCCCGGTTCACGAAGGTGGTTCTCGGGCGGACCATGACCGCGTCGAGTGTCAGCGAGGAGCCGTCGGCCGGTCTCACGCTGACCCAGCCGTTGCCGGACGTGGTGTCGGTGGCGGTGGTGAGGTCGCCGTCGAACATCCGCAAGCCGTTGGCCGCCGTCGTGCCGGTCCCCGGGAACTGCGGCGACGACGCGTCGACCCAGTCCTTGGCGACCTGAACCTCTGTCACATGTGTGTTCCACAGTTGCAGTGACGAGCCGTCGGTCGTGTCGGTGACCGTCGAGCCCGTCCGGCCGTCGGCCGTCCTGTAGTCGACCGCGAAGCGCAGGGCGCGTCCGTAGTCGACGTCCTGCGGAAGGACGGACGTCGCCCGCCAGTGCCGGTCGTCGCTGTGGGTGACCTTCGCGGTGCCGCCTTCGACTGTCACGTCCACGTCGGCCAGGGGAGCCGTGGCCACGACATCGAGGGTGATCGTGTCGCCGTTGACGGCGCGGCCGGGGTCGGAGTTGCTGGTGGAGACCGACACCGACGACACGGCCCGCGCGGCCTCGACCCGCTCGCCGTGGACGCGCAGTTCGCTGTAGGAGGACAGGCCCGGGTAGTTGGGGTCGGTGGGAATGCCCGGGTCGTCCACCTGGATCTTGAAGTACCGGTACGCCTTGCCCTGGACCTCGGAGCGGACCGGGATGGTCTCCATGGGGAACGTCGGCGTGGTGTCGGTGGTCTCCCGCTTCGTCAGGAGTGTCCAGGTGTAGCCGTCGTTCGACCCGTAGACGTTGGCACCCTGTGAACGGTTGGCGAAGTTGTACCGGGCCCGCAGTCCGAAGGCGTCGGCCTGCACCCGGAAGCCGGCGCCGAAGTCCAGGGTGAAGGGTGCGGTGAGGTCGCCGGAGAAGGTGTTGACGTCGTCGTCGGCCATGTTCCACACGCCGGTCGCGGGCAGGGACGAGGTCACCAGGGCCGGATAGGCGAGCGTGCCGTCGGCGAGTTCGGGGTTGAGCAGTTCCAGGCCCCGCACCGCCTTCTGCACGTCGGCCAGCGCGTCGAGGAAATCGTGGTCGCCGGCCGTTTCGAGGGCCGTCCGCGCCGAGGAGATCGCGGTGTCGTACGCGTCGCGGGTCGCGGTCACATAGGTGGCCTTCGCGTCGAACCCGGCCCCGGCCAGGGCGAGGGCGCCCTGCCGGTCGCGGGCGATCTTCAGTGTCACGGCCAGGACGGTGTCCGCAGTGCCGTCGGAGGCGACGACGCTCGTACGGAAGGTGCCCGTCTGCGACCGTCCCGGCGTCCAGTCGAAGGCCCCGGTCCCGCGGTCGACCCTCGCGCCCTTCGGCAGGCCGGGCGCCTCGTACGTCAGGCTCCCGCCGCCGGAGTCGGTGGCCGCGAGGGACCGGCCGAGGGGCTTGCCGGCCACTCCGATCAGCGTGGTCCCCTGTCCCTTGGCGAAGAGGGGCGGGCTGAGCTGCGCCTTGGCCTGGAGGTTGACGCTGTCGACGTCGACCGTGACGCCGGACGCGCCGACGACCGTGTAGTAAGCCAGGTTCTCGCCCCCGGTGCTGCCGGGCACGACGGCGTAGTCCATGTCGTAGGTGACGTACCGCCACTTTTCGTGCGTGTCCGGCAGGTTGACCGTGTGGTACGGCGCGAGTGACGGGTTCTTGCGGATCTCGAGGGTGGCCGGGCCGTTCGTGCGGATCAGGACACCCACCGGGCTGTAGCCGTCGCGGCTGTCGTACATCAGGGTGCGGACCGCGATGCCGGCGCCCTTCTTCGAGGCCCGCAGCCGCACGATGTCGTGCCCGTCGGCCTGCGCGATCCGGCTCCGCCGGTCGAGGGCGATGCTCCGGCGGGCCACGGGGACCAGTGGGCTGGACTGCGTGGGCCGGGTCTGTCCGGCCGTCTGCTTGGGCAGGGAGAGCCAGTAGTCCGGGTTGTAGTCGGGATTGCTGTTCCAGAAGTTGTAGGCGCCGGTGCCCCAGTAGAAGGTCGGGCCGTCGGCCTGCTCGCGCATCTTCGCGACGTTGGGGGCCTTCTTCTCGACGTCGACCCCGAGGTCGTAGCGGTAGACGTCGTACAGCTCGTCGATCGGGTCGAACTGGCGGCCGCGATAGGCCTCGGACGGCTTCCCGGGGCCGCCGGTGGTGTCGATCCAGGGGATCGTTTTGCCCATCATGTACGCGTAGAACGCGTCCAGTCCGGCGAGCAGCCGGTCGTTGCCGAAGCGGTAGGGGGAGACGGCGTCATGCTTGGTCGACACCGTCCCGGTGACCGGGTCCAGCCGGGTGCCCTGGACGGTCAGCAGGCGCGCGATCTCGCTGAGGGCGTTGATGCCGTCCCAGGCGTGTGCCTGGTCGCGGCCCATCTCCTGCTCCTGCACGAAGGAGTGACCGTACGGGTTGAGGGGGTCCTTGGCGCTGATCTCGCGGATCAGGGAGGCGAGGGCTCCGTTGGTGTTCTTGTCCGGGTTGCCGGAGTTGACGGAGAACACCTCGACGGCCCGGTCGTACCCGGCCCTGTCGTCCGTGAACGCGTAGCCGGCGATCTCACCGACGAGCGGGTAGGGCTGCTGGCTCATGAAGAACGTGTTGCCGGACAGCAGGACCTTGATGACCGGGGTGATCAGGTTCTTCGTCAGGTTGGTCGTGTCGCTGTCGGTCCAGGTGGTGTCGTAGCCGTCGACGCCGGGATTGACGCTGGAGTAGCGGAAGATCTCGGCCGCGGCGAGCATCCGCATCAGCGGAATACCGGCGTGGATGTGGTCGTCCGGGTAGGACGCCACCTTGGCCGGGTCCATGTGGGACCAGGTGCGGATGATGTGCATGCCGTTGGCGCGGTAGACCGGGTCGCCGGTGATGAAGTACTGGATCGCCTGGGTGTACGCGCCGAAGGCGTCCTCGATGAACTGCCCTTCCACACCTTGGGAGTTGAAGGCATCCGTCTTCGGGGTGTCCGGTACGGGCCCCCGGTTGACGGGGAGGAGGGAGGCGGAGGCGTACTTGGTCTTCAGCATCGCCGCGTAGTACGACGCCCACGGCTCGACACCGCCCAGAACCTGACTGCGGGCGAGCTTCAGGTTCGCGGCGCTGACCGCGATGCCGGGGTGGACGAACCCGGCCGCGCTGGTTCTCTCGCGCAGGGTGACGGTGGGATAGGCGCTCGGCTCACCGGCTGCGGCCGGTGTCGCCGCGCGGGCGGGGAAGGCGGGCAGCAGGGCTGCCAGCAGGGCGCACAGGGTGAGTATGAGGGGGGTCGCCCAGCGCTGTGCGCGTCTGGGCCCCGTCACCGGGGCATGCCACATGCGGCTCTCCATCGGGTGTGGGTGGAACAGCGGGTGAGAGGCGTACGGAGGGTGAGAGGCGTACGGGGGGGCGGGCCGCCTTCAGCCGAGGTTCTCCCCCGTCACCCAGTCGCGGATCAGGCGGATCGTGCGTTCGGTTCGTTCTTCGTGCAGGTAGTGGCCGGTGTGCGGCCAGTGCTCCACGCGGGAGCCGGGCACGTGCAGGGTGCCGCGTTCCCATGCGGCGGCCTCGGAGGACGTCCACACGGTCAGGGCGGGCTGGGAGCGGCGGCGCAGGTGGGCCTCGCTGTGCGGGCGGACGCCGATGGCGCCCGGGTCGGTGTACATGCCCGCGTATGCCTGGGCGATGACGTGGTCGGGGGTGCCGAGCATGGTGCGGACGTGGGCGGTGCGCAGTCCGGGCGGGGCGTCCGGCCCGAAGGCTCCCGACACGAAGGCGGCCGCCGCCCGGGCGCCCTGCTCGTCGTACGCCCGGCGTCGGTCGGGGATCTGCTCGACCTCCTCGCCGTGCGCCCCGTGCGCCGGGTCCAGGATGACGACGGACCGGACGTGGCGCGGGTGGCGGACGGCGAGCAGGTTGACGACCTGGCCGCCCATGGAGTGACCGACGGCGGTCACCGGCCCGGTGTCCGAGGTGTCGATCAGCGCCGCCAGGTCGTCGGCCATCTCCTGCGGCGTGTTGCCCAGGTCCGGGACTTCGGAGCGGCCGTGGCCGCGCAGGTCGGGGACGAGGACGTGGAACGCGTCGGCGAGCGCCTCGGCGTGCGGCGACCACTCCCGGCCGTCGCCGCCCCAGCCGTGGACCAGGAGCAGCGGGGGCGGCGCGCCGGCCGGGCCGAGGGTGGTGCAGAACAGGCGTATGCGGCCGAGGTCGAGGAGGGTCATCGGCGGCCGTCCGGGGCGGGCCGGTAGGTGGCGTGGGCGAAGTCCGCGTGGACACCGGCTCCGTCGAGGTCCTGCACCCACAGTCCCAGCATCGCGCCGGTGAAGCCGAGGGCCCTCAGCTGTCCGCCGTGGAACTCGTCGGCGTGCTCGTCCGACAGGACGGTGGCATCGAGCCCCGGTCCCAGTGGCTGGAGACCGCCGGAGCCGGTTTCGTAGGAGAAGTGCAGGTCGGGGCCGTCGAACTCGGCCCGCAAGAGGACGGGACGGCCCGCTTCGAGGGGGACGTGGGACGGGTGCGCGGTGAGTTCCCCGGCCTCGCAGCTCAGAGCCCGGAGCGCAGGAGAGCCGTCGTCCTCGGCGGTGACGTACAGGTAGTGCCAGTTGCGGGTGTTGTAGTAGGCGGTCAGTCCGGCGAGGTGGTCGGGGGTGCGGGGCGCGAAGGTCAACTCGGTCTCGAAGGCGCACCGTTGTGCGGTGACACGCCGGGCGACGAGGCTGGGGGTGCGACGGCCCGCGGGTGACTGGCCGC
This sequence comes from Streptomyces sp. NPDC056373, assembly GCF_042262425.1. Taxonomy (NCBI): domain Bacteria; kingdom Bacillati; phylum Actinomycetota; class Actinomycetes; order Kitasatosporales; family Streptomycetaceae; genus Streptomyces; species Streptomyces sp. NPDC056373. Next base: position 248,912 of record NZ_JBHJPX010000013.1, on the reverse strand, counting down.
CCCGGATGCGGAGCCGTCCGGGGGCGGGTTCGATCCAGTCGGGGGTGGCCGGACGGCGCAGGGTGGACCAGTCGGGGCCCAGCGCCTCGAACCGGTCCGTGGCGGACGGCTCCGGCGCGGGGGCGGACGGCAGATCGGGCGCGGGTACGGTCACGGCCGGGACCGCGCCCGCGATGCGCGGCCAGCCGTCCTCGGTCCAGGTCACCGGCTGCAGCGCGGTCTCCCGGCCCAGGACGCACCGTCCGCGCTCACTGTAGGGGCGGGCGGTGATGTGGGCCGCGTACCACTGGCCCTTCCGCGTCTGGACGAGGGAGCAGTGGCCGGCCTTCTGGAGTTCCAGCTTCGGGTCGTGCCGGGAGGTGAGCAGGGGGCCGGCCGGGTCGGGTTCGTAGGGGCCGAAGAGGTCGCGGGAGCGGGCTACCGCCGCCCCGTGTTCGTAGCCGGTTCCGCCCTCGGCGTGCACGAGGTAGTACCAGCCGTCCCGGTGGTAGAGGTGCGGCCCCTCGGCGACCCCGGCGGCGGTGCCCACGGAGATCGTCCGGACCTCGCCGAGCAGGGACCGTGTCGTGCGGTCGTACTCCTGGAGTTCGATGCCCGCGAAGGACTCGTGCCCGGGCCTCCAGTCGTAGCGCATGTTCAGCAGCCAGCTGCGGCCGTCGCCCTCGTGGTCGTGGAAGAGGGAGACGTCGAAGCCGCGTCCGTGCAGCGGTACGGGATCGGACCAGGGGCCCTCGACGGCGGGGGCCGTGGTGACGTAGTTGGGCAGGTCCTTCCAGCCCTCGGCGTAGGTGTCCACCACGGTGAAGACGAGGTGGAACAGGCCGTCCGTATACGAGAGTCCGGGGGCCCAGATGCCTCCGGAGTCCGGCACCCCGGTGAGGTCGAGCAGGCGCCGGCTGTCCAGGATTCCGCCCAGGGGACACCAGTTGACCAGGTCCCGGGAGTGGTGGAGGCGTACGCCCGGGTACCACTCGAAGGTCGACGTGGCGACGTAGAAGTCGTCTCCGACCCGCAGGATCACCGGGTCGGGTTCGAAGCCGCGCAGGACGGGGTTGTGGATCACGGGTGCTCCGCCGGGTGAGGGATCAGAGGGTGAACAGCAGGGTGCCGAAGCCGACGTCGTCGCACTGGAAGCCCTCCCCTTCGGGGCGGACGGCCTCGACCGCGGTGTAGGTCCACGGCGCCGGAAGGCTGCGCCGCTTGACGTAGTGGTTGAACGCCATCTCGTAGATGGGCCGCAGGTTGCCCCGCTCCACGGTGGAGAGGGAGTTGTAGGTGGCCTGGCAGGAACCCCAGACGGCGTAGGGCACGTCGTTGCCGGTGTTGTACTTCGCCGTGTACTCGAAGCCGGCGAGGAGCCGGTTGGAGGCGGCGCCGTAGAGGTCCTGGCCCTGGATCCAGGCGATCTCGCAGGCTTCGGCGAGGCTGGCGATGATGAGCTGCGTATGCGCCTGGTCCCGGCCGCTGTCCACGCACTGGCCGGTGTCGCTCAGCACTCGGGTGACCTTGCAGCAGCTGTGGTTGTAGAAGGCGTCGACCCCGGCGTTGTACACCGCGGTGTCGTTGCAGAACACGCCCATGGCCAGCATCGCCTTGATGCAGTTGGTGCCCCAGCCGGCGTCGCCGAAAGTGTTGATCAGCGGAAGGAAGACGTTCCTGAACAGGTTCTCGGTCTGGGTGATCTCCGCCGCGGACCAGCTGCCGGCGGGGGCGGTGTAGCGCATCAGCTCGGCCGCCGCCGCGAGCTTGAACCCGTAGATGGAAGCGGCGAGTTGGGCGTCCTTGCCGGTGATGGAGGTGAGCGTGCCCGACCAGCCCTTGACGATCTGGAGTGCCTTTGCCGCATGGGCGGTGTCTCCGGTGAGGTTCCACATCAGGGCGTTCTGGTAGGCCGCGTTGCAGTCGTTCCAGAACTCCCAGTTGTACAGCTCGGTGCTGCCCCGGTCGACCGAGGCGTACGGGCCGTGCATGGTGTACGTCGACTGCGAGTACTGGTCCGCCCTGAAGACGTTCCAGCCGCTCAGCCAGGGCTCGGTGCCCGCAGCGATCCGGGTCTTCATCCGCTGGATGTCGGAGACCTTGTGCAGCACACCGGGGTGGATGAACGAGGTGACGGCGTGCGCCTGGCCGGTGAGGGCGAGGCCGGTGGCCGCCGCCGTGCCGACGGCGGTGATCCGCAGGAAACGGCGGCGGCTGGGGGTGTCGCCGGAGGAGGGCATGGGGAACTGCGACTCGGACACGGTGCGGCTCCTTCACTCGGCGTCGAGTGTGGTGGATGTGCGGATCCCGGCCGGAAAGGGCTGCCCTTGGTCCCTACTTGAGGCTGCCCATGAGGATGCCGCTGCGCCAGTACTTCTGCAGCGAGAACATGAAGACCGCGAGCGGCACGATGGACAGCAGAGACCCGGTCAGGACGAGGGTGTTCATGTCACGGGCGTTCTGCGCCTGCTGGAGCCAGGAGTACAGGCCCAGGCTGACCGGGAAGGTCCGCTCGCCGGTGAGCATGAACAGGGGCAGGAAGAAGTTGTTCCAGATGTCGATGAAGACGAGCATGAAGATGGTGATGCCGCCGGTCCGCATCAGCCGCAGCGCCACCGTCCAGAAGATCCTCAGTTCCCCGGCGCCGTCGATGCGGGCTGCCTCCATGAGCTCGTTCGGCACGGAGCTGTCCGCGTACACCTTTCCCAGGTAGACCGCGAACGGGTTGATGAAGTACGGGATGAGGATCGACCAGATCGTGTTGGTCAGGCCGATCTCCGCGAAGACGAGGTAGAGCGGGAACGCCAGCAGGGTGCTCGGCAGCAGCGAGGCGCCCACGATGACCGCGAACAGCGCTCCCCGGCCCCGGAACTCGAACTTCGACATCGCGTAACCGGCGGCGAGCGAGACGAGCGTGCAGCCCGCCGCACCCAGCGTGGAGTACAGGATCGAGTTGCCCATCCAGCGGGTGAACACCCCGTCGTGATAGGTCCAGATGTCTTGAAGGTTGCCGGACAGGTGGTTGTGGGAGAACCACAGGCCGAAGGTGGAGTAGAGGTCGGTCTGGTTCTTGGTCGCGGAGACGACCAGGAACCAGGTGGGGGCGAGCGAGTAGAGCAGGAAGAGGATCAGCAGGCCGGTGGTCAGGGCCACCGCCCGGCGGGTGGGGCGCACCGCGCCCCCGTCGACGACGCTGCTCATGACATCTTCCTGTTCGTGACGCGGTAGAAGACGAACGCGATGATCCCGGTGACCACGGCCAGGATCAGCGACTCCGCTGCCGCGTACTGGTAGTTGCCGGTCTTGAACGCCTTGTCGTAGATCTCCATCATCGGAGTGAAGTCGGTGTTGATCGACTCCGGTGCGATCTGCCTCAGCAGCAGCGGCTCGGCGAACAGCTGGAGCCGGCCGATCAGGGAGAACATGCCGGTCAGGACGAGGATCCCGGTGATGTTGGGGATCTTGATCGACCACGCGATGCGCCATTCCCTCGCACCGTCGAGGCGGGCCGCCTCGTACAGCTCGCGCGGCAGTGCCTGCAACGCGGCGGAGATCAGGATCATGTTGAAGCCGACGCCCTGCCACGTGAGCAGATTGCCCAGCGAGAGGTAGGTGTTCAGGCCGCCGAAGAAGTCGATGTCCGCACCCGCGCTGTGGGCCATGTCGAGCAGCGGGGAGCCGGTCGGGCTGTAGAGGAACAGCCACATCACGGTCGACACCACCGCGGGCACCACGTACGGGATGAGCAGCGCCGCGCGGAAGAAGCGCACCGCGCGAGCGGCCACCCCGTCCAGCAGCAGGGCCAGCAGCAGTGACAGCCCGAGCATCACGGTGAGCTGCACGGTGCCGAAGGCCAGGGTGCGCAGCATGCTCGACCAGAAGGCACCGTCGGCCAGGACCGAGGAGAAGTTGGCGAAGCCGGTGAAGACGACCCGGGTCGGGCCGAACCCGAGCCCGCTGCTCTTCTTCTCGTACAGGCTCTGGCTGAAGGCGTAGCCGATCGGTACGACATAGGTGGCCAGGAAGCCCAGCAGGAAGGGCAGCGCGAAGAACAGCCCCTTGCGGGCTCCCCTTCTCCCGGGCCGGCGGGGGGAGGGCCGCCGGCCCGGGGAGGCGGTGGCGACCTCGGCGGGTCGCGTCAGGGTGGACACGGGTGTCTCCAGAAGTGATGCCTACGGGGTGGGGTCAGCTGCCGGCGACGGCCTTGATGCCCTTGGACTTCAGGTCGTCCAGGGTCCACTTCTGCAGCGAGGCCAGCATGTCCTTCACCTTCAACTGCTTCTTCATGACCTTGCCCCACTGCTTCTGCATCTCGGAGTACATGGCCGCGTAGTCGGGCCCGTACTGCCACTGGTCGCCGACCCGGGCGGCGGCCGTGGTGATCACCTTCGCGCTGTCGGACTTCCCGTTGAACATCTCGGTGGGGATGATCTTGTCGACGTACGGCGAGACGTCCTTGACCGCCGGGAAGAGGCCCGACTTGGAGGCCGGGTCGGTGAGGGTGGTCAGCGACTCCTTGCTGCTGGACAGCCAGGCGGCGAACTCGGCGGCGCGGTCGGGGTACTTGCAGCCCTTCAGGACGGCGGTGGTGTCGAAATTGCTGGACGTGCGCGGCTGGGCGGTGTCGAAGAGGGGAGCATCGGCGAGCTGCCACTTGCCCTTCGACTTGGGGAAGTTGGTGTCGTAGATCGGGAGCTGCCAGGTGGAGGTGGTCATCGCGATCGTCTTGCCGAGGTCCCACGTCTTGAAGACGCCCGGGTCGGCGTAGGAGGCACTGGAGGCGAGGTCGTTGTCCACCAGCTGCTGGACGACATCACCGGCCTTAAGCGCCTCGGGCGAGGTGAAGTCGATGACCCAGTGGTCGCCGTCGACCTTGTACCACTGGGCGCCGGCCTGCCAGGACAGGTCGACCAGGGTGCTCGGGTCCTCACCCGCCATGTTGAAGATCTTGACGTTCTTGCTCTCGCTCTGCGCCTTCTTGCCGGCGGCGATCAGGTCGTCCCAGGTCTTGGGAGCCTGGAGGCCGTACTTCTGGAAGAGGTCGGCGCGGTAGGCGGTGAACAGCGGCGAGGAACCCATCGGGATGCCGAACGTGCTGCCTCCGGGACTGACCGCGTTCCACGCGGCGACGGTGTACGCGTCCTTGTACTTGGCCGCCGGCTTGGTGATGTCGGTCAGCAGGCCGTCGGCGGCGAAGCTCGCGAGGTTCATCCCGTCCATCTTGGACAAGCAGGGCGCGGTGCCCGCGTTCACCGCGGCCCGCAGCTTCTGGTAGACGGTGTCGCCGGCCGCGTTGACGAACTTGACCTGGGTGTCGGGGTGCTCCTTGTTCCACACCTTGGTCTGGGCCTCCATGCCGTCGGTCCAGCTCCAGAACTCCAGCGTGACCTTGCCCTTCGTGGTCTTCGCGGCGGAGTCCGAGCCGTCGCCGCCCCCGCACGCGGCGAGCAACAGGGACAGGGAGGCCGCGGCGGCGGCCGCGGCGAGGGCTCTGGTACGGAACAGGGACATCGGTCCTCCACGCAGGGAACTGGACGGCGCTCGCGGTGGGGGTGCCGGCGCGGTCGGATGAGACGGACAGGGATCAGCATCCACTGCCCGGGAAAGGTAACCGTTTGCTGTCGTGGACCGTAGGCCTTAGGCAACGCTGACACAAGAGGGCGGATTGAGATTGTTTCGCCAATCTTGCCGAGCCGTTACGTCGATCCATATCTGACCTGGAAGATTGCCACCGATTCGCACTCTGGGTGATGGACCATGCCGATCAGGTTACCGGTGTTCGAATATTGACCAGCGCCTCAACGCATCCGTAGCGTGGAATACGTTTACTGAGCCGGGCTGTCCGGTTCGCTCCCCTTCATCGCCCCGCAGGAGCGTCATGCCCACCTCACCGCCGCCCGTCGCCGTGTTCGCGATGAACCCCGTGCATCTGACCGAGCTCTTTCCCCCGCCCCTCATGGCCCGGCTGCGGCAGCTCGCGACGATCGACCCGGGCCTCGTCGTGCAGGACTTCAGGGAGCCGACGGCAGCACGGGCGCTGGCCACCGCCGACCTGCTGATCACCGGCTGGGGCTGCCCGCACATCGGCACCGAGGTGCTGGACTGCGCTCCCCGGCTGCGGACCGTACTGCACACCGGCGGAAGCGTGCGCAGCATGGTCGGAGACGCCTTCTGGGAGCGCGGGCTCACCATCTCCAGCGCGGTCGTGGCCAACGCGCTGCCCGTCGCGGAGTACACGCTGGCCACGATCCTCCTCGCCGGGAAGGACACCTTCGGGCTCCGCGAACGCTTCCGCGCCGAGCGCGTGTACCCCGCTCCCGGTGAGTACACCTCCGTCGGCAACCTCGGCCGGCGGGTCGGGATCGTCGGCGCCTCCCGGGTGGGCCGCCGCGTCCTGGAGCTGCTGCGCCCCTTCGATCTGCGGGTCGGCCTGTACGACCCCTACGTGGCCGAGGCCGAGGCCCGCGCGCTCGGCGCCGAAACCCTACCGCTCGACGAGCTGCTGCGCACCAGCGACATCGTCAGCGTGCACGCGCCCGACATCCCGGAGACGTACCGGATGCTCAACCGCGAGCGCCTCGCCCTGGTGCCCGACGGGGGTGTCCTGATCAACACCTCACGCGGCAGCCTCATCGATCACGCGGCGCTCACCGACGAACTGGTCACAGGCCGCCTCAGTGCCGTGCTCGACGTCACGGAGCCCGAGCCGCTGCCCGCCGACTCCCCGCTCTACCGGCTGCCCAACGTCTTCCTCACCCCGCACATCGCCGGTTCCCTCGGCAACGAACTGGCCCGCCTCGGCCGTACGGCCGTGGAGGAGCTGGAACGCCTCACAGAGGGTCTCGGACCGGCACACGCGGTCCGCCGCGCCGAACTCGCCATCAGCGCCTGAACCCGTCTCCCTGCTGCTCACAGACGCTCCTCGGCTCCTCCCTCACCAGCCGCAGCCCGTCGCACGGCGCTCCGCCGCACCTGAGGCCCCGTCGACGCAGCGCGCCCCCTCCCGGGCGGCCACCGCTCCAGGTGGCTGTAGCCGCACCCGAAAGGAACCCGTCCATGTCCGAAGTCCTTCGGCGCAGATCCCTGCTCAAAGCTGCAGCCGGCACCGCCGGCGTCCTCACCGCCGGCCAGCTGTGGCAGGCCGCCCCCGCCGACGCACTGTCTCTCCCCCCGCTCCTGCCGGACGGGCAGGAAGCGCCGCGCGCCCTCGACACGCTCGTTCTCGGTGACGCCGCTTCCGAGTCGGCACACGGGCTGAGCACGACGCTGTCCGACGTCGTCACCGGCGGCCTGGGACAGTCGGCCCGGGTGCTCAACCCCAAGCAGACCACGGACTTCTGGGGCGGCACCCTGGCGGTGACCATGGCCTGCCGTCCCAAGGGCCCCACCTACGTGACGATCAAACTGTGGGGATCGGACGCCGGCGAGGACCTCGGCCGGCTACAGCTGTTCGCCGAGGGCAAGCAGGTCGGCCACTACCACCTCGGAGCCGTCGACCCCCTCGACATCGCAGCCGACGACCCGCGCACCCCGGAGCGGTTCTACTTCCACACGCTGCCGCTGCCCACCGAACTGACCGAGGGCAAGCGCTCCGTCTCCCTGGAGATCCGCGCCATGGGCCGCATCGCCGGGTACTCGCAGAGCGCCTCCGACTACTACAAGCCCATGACCCGCCCCAGCCGCGGGGTCTACCGGCTCTACACCCACCGGGAGCCGTACTTCCGGCTGGACGCCCGCGACGTCACCGGCACCCTGCCCGCCCCCCGGCTGCGCCCCTCCCCCGGGAAGGAGGTCGTGGACACCATCAACGCCCGGGTGGTGGCCCAGGCCGCGGCCGAGGCGTCCCGGACCTCGCCCCAGCTGGACCCCTGGTACCTGGAGTTCCTCGCGCGGGCCTACGCGATGCCGTCCACCGCGGCGTACCGCAACAGCGCCGTGCCACTGCAGATCACCAGCAGCCTGGACGGCCTGTACTGGAAGTACCTCGGCGACAAGACCGTGATGACGGACTCCGCCCAGCAGTGGATGGGTCTGGGCCGCCTCGGCCTGGTCCTGCTGCTGCTCGGCGACACCTACACGTCGCAGTTGGACGAGCCGGTCATCGGCTCCCCCGGCACCATCTCCAACGCCGGCTTCGAGTTCGGCACCACCACCCCCACGGGCTGGCGCTCGGTGACCTGGGCGGGCAGCGGCACCGCCAGCCGCGACACCACCGTCTCCCGCGGCGGCTCGGCCTCGGCGAAGGTGACCATCCCCTCCTCGGGCACGGTGGGCCTCGCCCCCGGCGCCCGCGTCCCGCTGGAGCAGGGCACCTACACCTACGGCGCATGGATCAAGACCGACGGTGTCGGGGCCAACGGCGCCTATCTGGACGTGCTCTTCTTCAACGCCTCCGGCGGCCTGGTCGGGGGCGACAACAAGTTCTACGCCTCCGCGGGCACCCACGACTGGGAGCACGTGACCGCCACCCTGGCCACCCCCGCCACCGCCACCCAGGCCGAGATCCAGGTACGCCTGGCGACCGCGGGCAGCGCCTGGTTCGACGACCTCACCCTCACCCCGCCCGCTACGGCGACCGCCAAGCCCGTGATCCGCCGCGACGCGTGGGCGAAGATGCTGCTGGACAGCCGCGAGTACTGGCGGCAGAACTGGCCGCAGTACACCAACCAGGCCATCATCTGCGCCATCGGCCTCTACCTGGCCGACCGCGGCCTGACCCTCCTCGGTTCGCCCGACGCATGGGGCGAGACCAAGGCCCGCGACTACATCCACCAGTCCGTGGGCCTGACCCCCTGGCTCGGTGCGGAGAAGGCCGACGGCACCCCGACAAAACCGCTGGGCGGCTCCTACTACCAGGTCACCAAGGCAGGCATCTCCAAGGAGCTCGGCTACGCCGGGAACTACGGCGAGCTGCAGGACTGGCTCGCGCTCGTGTACGACGCGGTCATCGGCATCGGTGGCGTCGACGACGGCAAGCTCCGCGCGCACCTGGTCAAGATGGTCAAGGCCCGCGCGGTCTTCCACCACCCGGCGCTGGACGCCGACGGCTACCGGACGATGCGCATCGAAGCCCTCATCGGCTGGCGCGACCCCGAGTACCCCGGCGTGATCGCCTACGACGAGGGCACCAAGTGGGACGGCCACCCGATGCGTCTCGCCACCCTGCTCGAGGACCCCGACATCACCGGGTACGCACGGCAGTCCCTCACCGACAACCAGGTCTTCCACGTCCTCCAGGAGACCTATGACCTGGGCTCCTCGTCCCGGACCAACCTCAACCTGCTGTCCACCGCCGACGACTACGCGTACGTCGCCGGCGCCACGGACACCGGCGCCCGGCTGCCCATGTCTCCCGGACAGCCCGGCTTCGTCTTCTCGGACGAGGAGAACGGTCTGGTCGCCGTCAAGCACGGCGACGAGATCCTCTACGCCTCGCTGTACTGGCGGGCCCGCTGGGGCATCAACCGGCTCGCCCGCGTCCACCTCATCGGCGCCGACGGCGTCGAGCACTCGGCGACCGTGTGGCAGGACGTGAAGTACGTACCCGACGGCCGCGCCGCGACCGAACCCGACTGGGTCAACTTCGAGTTCGGCGTGGCCGACCTGAACATCCCCGGCGGCGGCTTCCCCCCGCCCGGCGGCACCTTGCACCAGGCGTTCGCCGGACAGGTCCTGCCCCTGGCCAAGGCACCCGACGGCGTACCGGACTCCCCGGTGGGCGTCGAGACACCGTACGTCGGTCGTGCCTCCTTCTACCGGTGCGCGTACGGCGCGTACCTGATCGGCATGAACACCACCAGCAACCGGAGTTTCACACTCGCCACCGAGGGCTTCGGCGACTCCGTGAATCTCGTCAACGGCGCCAGAGTGGGAGACGGCGCCGAGCTGAGCGTGAAGCCCGGCACCACGGTGGTGCTGCGCAGGCGCTGAACAGGCCCTCAGGACCGAAGCTCCCTGTCGCCCCCGGAACCGTCCGGGGGCGACAGGGCCGTCACCTGTCCGACGCGGCTCAGGAACGCCCGGGACCGAGGGCGATCAGCACCGCCGACCGCTCGGCCGGCAGGGTCACCCGCAGCGTGCGGGCAGTCTCGTCCCGGTCGAGTCCGGTGCGCTTGCCCGCCTCGAACAGCACCCGCGGCCGACCGCCTCCCGGGAGCGGAAGCGTGACGCTCTCCGGCGCTCCGTCCCGGCGCCACAGGGCCAGCAGAGTCGTGCCGCCGTCGGTCCTCAGTGCCAGTGCGAGCCAGCCGTCGCGCCAGCCGGGCAGCCCCAGCGGCCAGTGCGGTTCGGCATGCGGAAGCAGATGACGGTAGGTCTTGTAGACGTCCACCGCCCTGCGTACGACGGCCGCCTGGTCCGGGGTCAGCAGATCGGGGCGTCCGCTGAGGTGGATGCGCCCGAGCATCGCCGACACCATCACCATGCCGAGTTCCGCCTCGTCGTGCTCTGGCAGCGGGTAGGCCCAGATCGCGGCCTGTTCCGGGGTGACGGCGGTGGGCGAGGCGGCCGCGATGGCGGGAATCAGGCGGAAATCCTGCTGGTCGGTGACGGAGTGGATCGGCAGCCGGGACAGGATCGCGTGATCGGTACGGCTGCCGCCTGCCGCGCAGCTCTCCACGACCAGGGCCGGGTGCCGGTCGAGGATCCCGTCGAGCCAGTCGAGGTAGGCGCGGTTGTGGCCGAGCAGGCCGTGGCCGGGTCCGTCGCCGGGATCGGGGCCGTCGGTGCCGGGGCCGATGTCGATGTTGTAGTCGAGCTTGAGATAGCCCACGCCGTACTCACTCACCAGCCGGTCCACCGTGTCGTCGAGGTGGGCGCGGGCCGCCGGGTGGCGCAGGTCGAGCTGGTGGCGTCCCCACTCCGCGAGCCGCACGCCGTCCCGGCGGAAGAACGCCTCGTCGGGCAGGGTGGCGGCGAGGCGGCTGCGCACACCCACGACCTCGGGTTCGAGCCAGAGACCGGGAACCATGCGCGCCGCTCGGATGTGGTCGAGCACCTCCTTCAGCCCTCCGGGGAAGCGCCGGGCCGACTCTCTCCACTCCCCCGGGGCGTCCCACCATCCCGGCACGCCGCCGGGGCCCACGACGCCGGGCGGCTCGTCGTCGAACCAGCCGGCGTCGATGCAGAAGTACTCGGCACCGGCTGCTGCGGCCGCATCGACCAGGGGCAGCAGGGTCTCGGTGCTCGGCTCGCCCATCAGGCTGTTCATGAAGTCGTTGAAGACGACCGGCAGGCCCTGGTGGTCCGGGTGCGGCCGGCGGATGACGCGGCGGTGACGGGTCATGGCGCGGAGAGCGGCCTCGAACCCGCCTTTCTCCACGAACGCCACGGCGGCGGGAACGGTGCGGAAGGACCCGCCGGGGGCGAGCCGGTGTCGCCACTGGTGCTCACGGTCGGTGGGGCCCGACAGGGTGACGTACACGTCGCCGAAACGGTCGGCGAGTTCGGCGTGCCAGGAGCCGTTGTGCTCGATCTGCCACAGCAGGGCCCGGCCCGTGCCGGTCTCCTCGAGACAGCCCATCGGCAGGTGCTCGGAGGAAGACCAGGAGCCGGTGCTGGTCAGGGTGACGCGATTCTTGGAACCGGTCTGGCCGAACGGCACCATGCCGACGTCGTACAGGCCCCGCTGAGCCAAGGTGGCCCGAGACCAGCGGAACTCGCCGCTCCACGGGTTGGCCGCCGACCACAGGGCGAGGCCGTCCTCCCAGCGCCGGCCGTCGCCGAGATGGCGGGCGAGGTTGGCGAGGGCGAAGGAGGAGACGTACTGGAGGGTGAGGGAGCCGCCGCCGGTGTTCTCCACGAACGCCTGGACGCCGAGGACCGGCAGCTCCTCACGGACCGTGTACAGGGCGGTCACGCGCAGACCGCTCACCGCGTCCGCCATGTGCACGCGCAAGGTCCGCAGGAGCGTGCCGCCCGCCTGCTCCCGCCCTTCTTCATGTCCGGCGTAACGCAGCTCCCGCGAGGCGGCACCGTCCACATGGCGCTTGCCCGACGTGCCGATGCGCCCGCTGCCCGCGACCTGCACCTCGACCAGGGGCAGGGCACGGTGGACGAGCCGGGCGCACGACTCGGGTTCGCGCGTGGGATCGGGCAGCCCGGCGACCGGACCCGCCGCCAGCAGCCGTACCGGGCCGGTGGTGTCGTAGGACAAGAGGAGGGACAGGTCGTCGGTGCCCCAACGCAGGTAGGTGGCGGACATGGGTGGTGGTCTCCTGGGAGGCAAGGGGGGGGGTAAACGTTTACTGTTCCGGGACAGTAGTTTTCTGCACGCGCTCCTCGCAAGGGGGTTCGGATGCAGTAACGTCGGGTTGTGACGAGCGTTGGAAACAGTTCCTCGGACAACGGACAACCCAGGCGGTCCAGGCGTGGACCGAGCGGCACACAGGGCGGCGACCGGCCCAGCACGATTCGCGATGTCGCCACCCGTGCCGGCGTCTCGGTAGCAACCGTTTCCCGCACCCTCGCCGGCAACTACCCGGTGTCCGCCGCCACACGTGCACGCGTCATGGCCGCCGTGGACTCACTGCACTATGTGGTGAACGTGCACGCCAAGGCGCTCTCAGGGCGCGTGGCCGGCCCCATCGCGCTTGTCATCCAGGACATCACCGGCCCGTCGCTGGCCCATGTGGCGGCCGGAGTGGAACAGGAGGCGGCAGACCGCGGCAGGCTGAGCCTCGTCTGCGCCACGCACGGAGACGTGGCCCGCGAGGACGACCTCGTACAGCTGATGCGCGAACAGCACGCGGGCGCGGTGGTACTGGTGGGCGGGGCGGTGCAGGACGACGCGTACCGCTCCCGCATGGCGGGGTACGCCAAGGCCCTGGACGCCGCAGGCTCCCGCCTGGTGCTGGTCGGCCGTCCGCCGCTGCCGGACGGCCTTCCCGTCACGGTGGTCGAGTACGACAACCGCGGCGGCGCCTTCCAGGCCGTGGACCACCTCCTCACCACCGGACACCGGCGCATTCTCTTCCTCGGCGGCGACCCGCTGCTGAGCACCGCCGAACGGCGCCGCGAAGGGTGGCTGCACGCACTGCGCGCCCACGGCGTGCCCCACGCCGAAGAGCTCGACATGCCCGGCCCCTACACCAGGGTTTCCGGTCACCAGAGAATCCGGGAGGCGCTCGCCGCCGGGCTGGACTTCACCGCGGTCTTCGCGGGCACCGACGTGGTGGCGACCGGCGCGCTGGCCGCCCTGCGCGAGGCCGGACTCGACGTCCCCGGCGACGTGTCCCTCGTGGGCTTCGACGACGTCCCTTTCGCCGCCGACCTCAGTCCCGCCCTCACTACCGTCCGGGTGCCGTACGAGGACCTGGGCCGTACGGCCGTCAGGCTGGCTCTGGGCCGCGGGGAGCGTCTGACGGCCGATGACCACGTGGTACTCAGCACACAGCTGGTGATACGGCAGTCGGTACGCCGACCGGGATGACGCAGCCGCGTGCCCAGCCTCACCCCGCACCCTGCGGGCCATCCAATCGGCGACGTAAACGATCTCCGGGTCCTTCGTGGCCATTGCCACTGCCTCGGTGGGGATGTGCGGCGTGCTGGGACAACAGCCAAGGCCGAGTGGGAGAGCGCATAGGACGCATGGGTGAGTCGTTGACGGCCTGCGGTCCACCGGTGCTGGACGCGCTTGGTGCTGCCGGGTGGACAGCAGGTCGCAAGATCGCCATTACGGACTGGACGCGGCAACTGACGGGCGCCAGGTTCGAACCCGACGACGTGGCGGTAGCGGTCTGGACCGAGTTCGGCGAGCTGACGATCGAGAGCTCCTCGACCCGTGCCCCGGTTCGTCACTGAAACATGGACCCCTTGACACCTGCATCGACACCGCCGAGGAAGCGTCCGCGCTGAGTTCACTACGGAGACGACCACTGCCCTCTGGGGATGTGGTCGAGCCGGTTCCGCGCGTATGTCTCAGCCGGCGGTCCGGTCATCGCCGTGGGGCCGCACTGGCTCTGGCCGCTGGGTGCCACCTTCATGGAGGCGATCGCCTAGGTGAAGGCTTCGGCAGCGCGCCCCCTTCGGCGCCCATCGAGACCGAGAGCGTGCTGACGCCATAGTCGGCCGCGGTTTCGACGTCTGTCTCCCCCAGGTCGTGGGTGCTTTGCCAGTTGGACGCCCCGGTGGCAAGGGCTCCGGCAAGGGGTGCGTATCTGGTGACGGCCGTGATCTTGGGAATGGCGGAGCCGAAGGTTCTTCCCGCGTAGTGCCAGGTATGAGACAGGTGGAGGACGCGCACCTGGCAAAGCCGGGCCTGGCCATTGACGCACCCAGCCCGAGCAGGCCGGGTGCGTCTTCGTGTATGAGGGAGAGACAGATGGCACCAGGTGGCCTGACCGCAGGTGCGGGCAAACCGGAGCCAGAACGGGGCACCTTCCTTCCGCTCGGGTCACGGCAGTTGCTGTTCCGTCCAGATGATCTTGCCGTGGGGGGTGTAGCGGGTGCCCCAGCGGTCGGTGAGCCGGGCGACGAGGAAGAGACCGCGGCCGCCCTCGTCCTCGGTCCGGGCGCGTTGCAGGCGCGGGGAGGTGCTGCTGCCGTCGGAAACCTCGCAGATGAGGGTGCGGTCGCGCAGGATGCGGAGCTGGACGGGGCCGGAGGCGTGGCGGATGGCGTTGGTGACGAGTTCACTGACGACGAGTTCGGTGGTGAAGGCCAGTTCGTCGAGACCCCAGGCGGACAGCTGCTCGGTGACCGCCACCCGTGCGCGGGAGACCAGCGCCGGGTCGCCGGAGATGTCCCACTGGGCTACGCGGTCCGCGCCCAGGGCGTGGGTGCGGGCGACGAGGAGGGCGACGTCGTCGTTGGGGCGGCCCTGAACCAGGGCGTCGAGGACCGCTTCGCAGGTTTCCTCGGGCTCTCGGCCGGGGCAGGCCAGGACGGTGCGCAGTCGGTCCAGGCCGTTGTCGATGTCCCGATGCCGGTCCTCGATCAGGCCGTCCGTGTAGAGGACGAGCTGACTGTTCTCGGCGAGTTCCATCTCCACGGTCTCGAAGGGCATACCGCCGAGGCCCAGGGGCGGGCCGGCCGGCAGGTCGACGAAGTCCACGGTTCCGTCGGGGCCGACGATCGCGGGGAGCGGGTGCCCGGCGCGCGTGAGGGTGCAGTGCCGTGACACCGGGTCGTACACCGTGTACAGGCAGGTGGCGCCGACGATGCCGGAGTCGGCTTGGGTGTTGTCCACCTCCCAGCCCTCTCCCCGGTCGAGGCGTCCC
The DNA here is from genome assembly GCF_042262425.1 of Streptomyces sp. NPDC056373. Taxonomy (NCBI): domain Bacteria; kingdom Bacillati; phylum Actinomycetota; class Actinomycetes; order Kitasatosporales; family Streptomycetaceae; genus Streptomyces; species Streptomyces sp. NPDC056373. The sequence goes on along the minus strand of NZ_JBHJPX010000013.1, from coordinate 233,715 downwards.
ACCAGGTCGTCGAGGTGGGTGAGGAGTTCGTCGGGCGGCAGATCCAGGGAGCAGAAGTTGTGCACGGCGGTGCGCAGCCGGCCCATCGTTGCGGCGGCGTGCAGGCCGTGGCCGACGACGTCTCCCACCACCAGCGCCACCCGTGCGCCGGACAGCGGGATGACGTCGAACCAGTCACCGCTCACCCCGGCCTGGGCGGGCAGGTACCGGTAGGCGACCTCGACGGCGCTCGGTTCGGGCCGGCCACGGGGCAGCAGGCTGCGTTGCAGAGCGAGCGCGGTGTTGTGCTCACGGGTGTAGCGGCGGGCGTTGTCGATGCTGGTCGCGGCCCGGCCGACCACTTCCTGGGCCAGGGACAGGTCGTCGTCCTCGAAGGGCGCGGGCTTCTCGGAGCGGTAGAAGACCGCGATGCCGAGGGTCGTGCCGCGCGCCCGCAGCGGCACCGTGATCAGGGAGTGGATGCCGGCCTCCAGCACCTTTCGGAGCCGTTCCGGGTCCTGGGCGAGCCAGCCCTGGGCCTCGGAGAGCACGGGTTCGAGCACCGACTGTCCGGCTTCCCAGCTGCGGGCCTGCGGCGTGGAGGCGACGTACCGGAACAGGTCGCCGACCTCGTACAGGTGGGACTCCTGGTGGATGGACTCCAGCGCGACCCTGCGGAGCATGGATCCGGACCCCAGCGGCCCGGGCTCGTCGCCGTGCAGCACGGAGTCGGGCAGGTCGACGGCGGCGAAGTCGGCGAAGCGGGGTACGGTCACCTCCGTCAGTTCCTCGGCGGTACGGGTCACGTCCAGGGTGGTGCCGATGCGGACGCTGGCGTCGTGCAGCAGCTCCAGGCGCCTGCGGGCCAGCACGGCGAGCCGGCCCACCCCGGGCTCGCCCACGAGCAGCACCCATCCCTCGGCACCGGACTCGTCATGGGTACCGTCCGGCTGGACGGCTGAGGACGCAAGCGTCGCGGGAACGGCCGGGGGCGCGGGAGCCGCCCTCGCCGTCGGCACGGTCCCGGGCAGCGGGTCTGCGGCCCGCGCCCTTCCGGGTGGCGCGATCGTGCCGCCCCTGGTCGGCGCCCCTTCCGGCCCTTCGGTCCCCCTGACCGGTACGGTCGGCCCCGCCGGGGAGGTGAGCTTGGTGTGACGCAGGCGCGGGCCGCCCAGGACGCGCGCCTCGACGACCACGCCCGTCTCACCCGCGGCGCCCGTGACCGGGCGCCGCAACAGGGTCGCCACCCTGCCGCCGGACAGGGTCACCTCGTCGAGGGTGCGGTGCGGTGAGGCGATGAGTTCCTCGGCCTTCTCGCGCAGCACGGCCAGGTCGATCCTGCCGAGCCCCTCTCCGTCCTGGCCACCTCCCGGCTTCCAGGGCCGATGATCGGGCTGCCGCGGCCCGTCACCGGCGGCGCTGCTTCCTCGCGAGGCCATCCGGTACGCGGCGAGCAGCGCCCGCTCGCGTTCAGTCGACTGCTCCAGCAGCCGCGCCTCGATATCGTGGGCGGCCTCTTGCACCAGCCGCATCATGGCAGGGTCGCCGTCGCCGAGGAGACAGGAGATGTCGAGGACAGCCTCGATCCGCCCGCTGAGCGGGTTCCGCACCGGTGCGCCGGCGCACGCCAGCACCGACATGCAGTCGGCGAAGTGTTCTCCTCCGACGAGATAGGTGGGCCCACGCCCGGCCAGCGCGGTACCAGCCCCGTTGCTGCCGGCAAAGTCCTCGGCGGCACAGAAACCCGGAGCGAAGTTCATGTCGTCCAGGAGTGCGGACAGTCGGCCTTTACCGCCGCGCCGCTGCACCACGCGGGCCTGCCCGTCGCAGATGGCGACGGCCATGCTCACGTGCGCGAGTGAGGTGGTCAGCCGCTCCAGTACCGGGTCGGCCGCACGGAGCAACGCTTCCTCCATCACCACGTCCGGCGAGTAGGGGACGACCAAGTGGTGCGGCTCGAGTCCCGCGGAACGACATCGCTTCCAGGAGTCGAGCACCGAGTCCCGGACATCCGAGTCGACCGGCGCCCCGGCGAAAAAACGCTCACGGACATCGACGAGCCCGCCGATGTCGTCCCAGGCGATGGACAACGGGATCACTTCCCTCACCCGGGGACGCCCCCGCAGCGCACCGCCGCTCGGCTGCCTGGCGGGGAAATCCTCCGAGCTGTTTCACCCTAATCCTCGTGTGGTGCAGGCCACAAATATTGAGCGTGGCCCGTGAGCTCGGCCTGCGCACGCCAATCCGTCGCCGGTCTTGATTTCGGTGAGTACGCACCGGCCCCGCGCTGGGCGACCACCCTGATCCGGGCCCTGCTGGTCCTCCCTGCGTCCACCCGGACTCGGCCGCCCGCTCTGCTCGTGCACGGCACTGCCGACTCGGTCGTGTCCCTCGAACTCAGTGAAGCCATGGCGGCGGCCTACGGGCGCTGCGGGTGCGCAGGTAGCACTGCGGGTGGTCCCCCGGTCTGATCACTGTTTATCGAGATCGAGCATTCGTGACCGCACTGTGTCGTTCCTGCGCAGGCGCCTGCAGGCGAAGTCGTTGGTACATCGGGAATCGGCCCTGCCGCCGGCGAGCCAGTCGCCTGGCCCGAAGCGTGCACAGGTGCGGAACAGCTCGGCGTTGCCGAGGCTGGATAGTCGTTCCCGCAATGCAGGGGCGGCGGTGGTTCTTCGCCACCGGGCTGCGAGCGGTCCTGCTGAACGGCCAAGGAGGGGGCCTGTACGGGTTCTTGGGCGAAGGCTTCGGTGAGAGCTTGACGGAAAGCCTTGGCCGGCGGTGATAGTGGGGTGCGTGCGAGGAGGCAGATCTGCCTGGTGACTGTCGGGTTGACCAGTGATCGGACAGTGAGGGGTTGGAAGCCCAGGAGTGGCAGAACTGTTTGTGGCACCGCGGTGACGCCGATGCCCGCTGCCACCAGTCCGGCCACGGTTGCCACACCTCGTGCGGTCACGAGCGCGCAGGGAGTCGTGCCGGCCGAGGCGAATCCGAAGTCCGTCAGGACACGGACGCTGGTCCCGGACTGCAGCGCCACGAAGGGCTCGCGGCTCAGCTCGGTCCAGGTGATCTCGTCCTGGGCTGCCAGGGGGCTGTCCGGCGGCATGACGGCGACAAGTGAGTCGGTGACGAGTGCCGCGACGTCATGGGGGATGGTAAGCCGTGAGGCCTGTTCGGCGTCACAGACTGCCAGGTCGGCATTGCCGGTTTCCAGCATGGTCACCCCCTCGGCGGCCGGGACATCGAGGACCGTGACCGTCCGGCGGGGGTGGTCGCGGGTGAACGCCCGTACGGCGGTGGGCAGTACGGTCGCCGCCACGGAGGGAAGCGCGGCGATGATGACCTCGCCGCTGTCACCGCTCAGATAGCCGTTCCACTGCCTGTGCCCGCGCTCCGCCGCTGCGAGGACACCACGGGCGACCGCGAGATAGGCGTCACCGGCGTCTGTGAGCTCGACCGCGCGGGTGGTGCGGGTGAACAGCGTGGCGTTCAGCATGCGTTCCACCAGGGCCACCGTCCGCGACACCACCGGCTGGCCGATGTGCAGCTCGCGCGCCGCCCGGCTGAAGGACCGGTGCCGGGCCACCGCCTCGACGACAGCCATCTGGGACAACGACACATCCATGCTGTTCATGCTTTCGGAGCATAAACCTATGCCGAACCAATGTCTTCCTTGCTGTAAGTGTTCGGCCTAGCGTGAGCAGAGCAAGGAAGAGCAGAGAAGAGCACGGGGCGGGTGACATGGCAAGCCGAGTGATCAGTGCCACGCGGATCGGATGCGGAGCAGGATTCGCCGGTGACCGGTTCGAGCCGGCGGCCGACCTGCTGGACCGCGGCGACTTGCACTACCTGGTGCTCGAATGTCTGGCCGAGCGGACGATAGCGGCGGGGACGCTCCGCCGTCTCAGCGATCCGACGGGCGGTTACGACCCGTTCCTGGAGCGACGCCTGGCCCCGCTTCTGCCCGCCGTGGCCGCGCGCGGCGCGAAGCTGGTGACGAACCTCGGTGCGGCCGACCCGGTCGCCGCGGGCGAGGCCGCCGCACGGCTCGCCCGCCGGCTCGGGCTCGACCTGACCGTCGCCGTGGTGACCGGCGACGAGGTGACGGATGCCCTCGACCCAGACCTGCCCGCTCAGGAAGACGGACGGCCCCTGTCCGAGCACGGCCGGCTCATTTCGGCGCACGCCTACCTGGGAGCGGATGCCGTACGCGATGCTCTGGACGCCGGCGCCGACGTGGTCGTCACCGGGAGGGTCGCGGACCCTTCCCTGTTCGTCGGCTGCCTGGCTCATCACCGCGGCTGGGATCTCGGCGACGTCCACCAGGTCGCACACGGCACTCTGGTCGGCCACCTGCTCGAATGCGCCGGACAGGTCACCGGGGGCTACTTCGCCGATCCGCCGTTGAGTGAGGTCCCCGGCCTCGCCCATCTGGGCTTCCCGCTCGCCGAGGTCACCGATACCGACGCCGTGATCACGAAGCTGCCCGGAACCGGCGGCAGGGTCGACGCCGCGACCGTCGCGGAGCAACTCGGTTACGAGGTCGGCGACCCGGCCTGCTATCCCACCCCTGACGTGCGTGCCGACTTCACCGCCGTCACCGTGCGCGACCTCGGCGGTGACCGGGTCCGTGTCAGCGGGACCCGAGGCTGTCCGGCTCCGGCGGAGCTGAAGGTCAGCGTCGGCTTCCAGGGTGGCTACCGATGCGAGGCGGAAATCGACTACGCGGGGACCGGGGCCCGTCGGCGCCCCGAACTGGCTGCCTCGGTCGTACGCGAGCGGACGCGTGGCCTGTTCCGTGACCTCCACGAGGACCTGCTGGGGGTGGACCCGATCGCACAGCTCGACGGTACGACCCGCCTCGGCTTGGATGAGCAGGTCGTATGCCTCGCATCGCGGTACGGGCCACTGCTGCCGTATCCCGAGATGGAACAGGTGATCAGCCGGGGGGTGGCGGGCGCGGAGCTGCTCGGCGCCGAGACCGAGGCGCTCCGCTGCGCCGGGGGCGAAGTTCTGGATGAAGACGTCGGCCCGGTCGATCAGGCGCTGCATGGCCTCCGCGGCTTCGGGGTGCTTCAGGTCGAGGGTGATGCTCTCCTTCGACCGGTTGAGCCACACGAAGTGGCTCGACATGCCGCGGACCGTCTCGTCGTCCTGCCGGAGCGGTTTGCCGACGTCCTGGCACTCCAGGTCCGCGAGCCGGTCGGCGTCCCACCTGATCAGCGCGGCCAGTTGCCGCAGGATACCGGCTCACCATTCGGTGCCCTGCCCCCGTACGACGCCGAAGGCGGTGCGGGCGGCTTCGACCGCCTCGTCGACCTGAGCGGATCCGCAGCGGACGGCCTCAGCGCAGGGGGCGCCGGTGGACGGGTCGACCACGGTGAAAATGGCCCCCGTGGCTACTTCCTCGCCGGAACACGGTGGCGTCGGCGACGTCCGCCGGCTGGGCGAGGCGGCCCATCGGGATACCGGCGATGAACGCCTCACGGGCCTCCTCCGGGTGATCCGGACCGAGGAACATCGGCAGCATGCCCGTGTCGGTGGCCACCGGCGCAACCGCGTTCACCCGGATCCCTTCCGGGGCCAACTCGACCGCGAGGGTGCGGGACAGGTGGTTCGCGGCGGCCTTGCTGGGGGCGTACGCGCTGAATCCCGGGCGAGTACGCTCGCCCATGACGGAGCCGGTGACGATGATGGAGCCGCCACCCGCCGCGCGCATGGCGGGAATCACGGAGCGGGCACACAGCCAGACGCCCTTGACATTGACGGCGAAGACGCGGTCGAAGTCGGCCTCCGAGGTCTCCAGCGCCGCGCGCGGGTAGGAAGCCAGTCCGGCGTTTGCAGGAGAGAACGTCGATACGGCCGTGCGCATGGAGAGCGTGCTCGGCCATCCGGTCGGTCGCCGCTGCATCAGTCACATCCACGGCGACGGCGCTTGCCGTCGCACCGTCCAGGCGCAGAACCTGTGCCAGGTGGTACCCAGTGAGGGACCGAGGATCAGGACGGGAGCCTCTTCTGGCCCGTCAAAGCGGTATCGCAGGGTGTTCGACGGCGTCTCACTCACGCCCCAGACCCTCTCACGTCTCACGGACGCCCCTGTGACGCGGGGGTGCGGGAGACCGGTCTGAGAAGTCTGGGGCGGCCGAGGGGGAAGGGCCGACTGGGCCTCTGCCCTGCCCCCGGCCGATGCTCGTGGCACCGGCGAGGGAGGCCGTCGTCATACACGACGGCCTCCGGCTCATGCCCTGATCATCAATGCTTCGGCCAGGCTGAGCCCGTCATCGCGGGACGGGTCCTCCGGCAGGAATGGGGCGGGCTGGACCGGCCCTCACGTCATCCGGGTCCGCGGCCACCATGCGGCTTCCCCGAAAGTGCCCGCGGTCACGGCTGCTTCGTACGGGCGGCTGAGGCTTGCCAGGTGTCCGCGCCGGAGCTGACGTGGCGCTGCGTGTGCTGGGGGCCATGCCAGTCCAGGACCATCACGGTGGCATCGTCTTCAAGCCGACCGCCTGCCGCGTCGAGAACTGCCGAGGTCAACATCAGCGCGGTCTCGCGCGGGTGCAGATCTCGGGTCCCCTCCAGCATCTCGGCAAGGTCGACCTCGTCTCCGTGATGTTCGAGCATGCCGTCGGTCAGCATGAGCAGACGGTCACCGGGGCGCAGATCGAGGTCCTGGACGCGGTAGCGGTGGGGTATGCGCACGGACAGCCCGAAGGGATGGTCCACCTCGCAGGTGATCATCTCGGTGATCCCTTCGCGCATGCGCAGGGGCCAGGGGTGGCCGGCGTTGACGAGCTGGGCCCGCCCGGTGTGGAGATTGATGTGCAGTAGTTGCCCGGTGGCGTGGCCGCGGTTGTGGCCGGCCAGGGCCTGGTCGGCGAGGTGGGCCTGCTCGGCGAGGCCGGCTCCTGCGCGGCGGGCGCCGCGCAGGGCGCCCACCAGGACCGTGGCGGCCAGAGCGGCCTCGATGTCGTGGCCCATGGGATCGGTCACCGATATGTGCAGGGTGTCGCGGTCCAGGGCGTAGTCGAAGGTGTCGCCGCTGAGGGCTGCGGAGGGCTCCAGACTCCCGCACAGAGTGAACTGGGCGGCCTCGCACGAGAGCGACGCGGGCAGCAGCTGGTACTGGATCTCCGCTGCCAGGGTGGGTGGCCGGGAGCGTTTGCCCCAGGTGTACAGATCGGTGAAGCGCCCGTTGGCGATCACGACGTACGCCAGCACGTGGGCGGCTTCCCCGACCGCTTGCAGGACGTCGGGGCCGGGGGTGCCCGGCAGGAGCAGTTCCAGCAGTCCGATGGCGTCTCCGCGGTTGGTGACCGGCACGATCACCCGCTGCCCCGTGTCGGTCGCCTCCTGATACGGCCGCTGGGTCCGGATCACGGCCTCGTAGACGCTGCCGAAGAGAGGAATCCGCTCCGCTTCCCGCCCCTCCTCCACCGCCCCGGCTGTGGACAGCCGCGCCACTGCCTTCCCTGTCAGATCGACGATGAGGAACGACACCTTCGTGGCGCCGAAACGGCGCCGCAGCTCCTCTGCGAACACGTCGACGGCCGCCACCGGCGACGCCATCTCCGCAGCCGTCAGCAGCTCGGGATACCCACTGCGCCCACCACTCATGACCACGGTCCTTCCGCCCCCTCCTACAGCGTGGAAGCCGCCGCGGTGAGCGTCAACCGCGGCCCATCACAGGCAGTGCTTGCTTCGGCAAGCACTGCCGCGATCAGGCGGCGGCCTCGTTCGCTGACGGTCAGGATTCGGCCGGCGCCCGGCGTGCTCGAGTCAAGCTGAGGACTTGGGCCACGTCCCGACCTGTGTGCGCATTTGCTCGTTGACGCGCAGTATTTCTTCGAGCTGGTCTTCGAGAACGACGATGCGGCAGGCGACCTCGATGGGCGTGCCCCCGTCGAGGAGTTCGCTGGGCGGGCTGCGATGCGTGGCCGCCTTCCGAGCGCAGAGGCGTGATCGGGGAGATGTTCACCGAGGGCTGGGAGGAAGGCGGGGGTGGTGGTGCCGAGCATCTCGGCGGCCCGGCCCATGGTCTATGCGGGGTAGTCGTCATCGTCGGGATTGTCGACGGGACGATCGGCAGGGGGCATAGACCTCTTCTTTCGCGGACGCTTCGGGGAGGCACGGACAGCCTCGTCGGAGGACCAGGGCTGACTCCGGGAGCGCACGCGCACCACCCCGGCGCGGGGACTGGCATCCGAAGCGTGCCGGTCGATCGGCGGGTGACCGCCCGACGCCGTCCACACGGGCGACGCGATGGCGGTCACCCGCAGCCGGACCTCACCAGCACCGGCTGATCACCCTGTCCGGGCTCGCATCATGCCGGACCACCGGGAGCGGGAAGGGCGGCGGTGGGAGTGGAGGACGAGCAGCGCCAGGAGGCCGGTCGCGGCGGACCAAGTGAGGGAGAGCAGGCCGTAGGCCCAGGGAGTGTGGGGCGTGAGGGCTGAGCTCAGCGCCAGTTGGGTCACGCCGTACAGAGGAAGCGCGGACACGCCTGCCACATCCATGAGTGTGTTGAAAACGGGGTTCTGCAGGCCGGTGTCCACCAGGCTGAGCATGATGATGAGGAAGAAGCCCTCCAACTCGCCGCGGACCAGGGAGCCGAGCAAAACACCGATGCCGCCGTAGACGAGGCCGGCGCCTGCGAGGGCCGGCCCCAGGGCGCCCGGGTGGTGTACGGGCAGGGAGATCCACAACAGGATCGTGGTGTAGGAGGCGAGCACGGCGGTGGTGAGGGCGACGGCGGCGAGCTTTGCCAGCAGCATCGGCAGGCGGGGATACCCGGCCAGCAGCAGACGGCGGTCCATCTGCCGTGACTGAAAGGTCTCCGTGAAGGTGATGAACCCGGCGACCAGCGTGACGGCGCCCAGCGCGCTGGCCACCTGCCCCACCTGGCCGGCCCGGGCGAAGACGGGAGCACCGAGGGCGTCCAGCCGGATGCGCACCACCGCGTCGGAAGTGCACAGGCGTGCCACAGCGATCCAGACCGGGATGAACGCGACCGCCAGAACCAACGCCAGCCGGTTGCGCAGATGACCCAGCAGAGTACAGCGCAGCAGTTCGGTGAACGCCGTCCAGGAGAGCCTCACCGGTCGGTCTCCTGGAAGTGCAGACGCCCTTGGCGCAGATGAGCGATCGCGTCGAAGTGATGCTGTTCGTGCAGCAGGTGCGAGACCACGACGACCGACCGGCCCTGGTCCCGCAGTTCGGCGGCCAGGGTCCAGAACCGCTGATGGGTGTCCCAGTCGAAGCCCTGGTAGGGCTCGTCCAGGACCAGCAACTGCGGATCGTGCATGAGAGCAATCAGCAGGTTCAGTTTCTGTCGCGTTCCGCCGCTGAGCTCGCTGACCGGCTGTCGCCGACAGCCGGTCAGCGCCAGCAGCTCCATCAGCTCCCCGGCACGCTGGAGGGTCGGCAACCGGTACGCCGTCTGGAACAGCCGCAGGTGCTGTCCGACGGTGAACGCGTCGTTGAGGACGGCTCGTTGCGGGCAGTGCCCCACGACCCCGGTCCGTGTCACCGTTCCGCGGTCGGGTGCGAGGTGTCCCACGGCGATCTGCAGCAGCGTGCTTTTGCCCGCCCCGTTCTCGCCGACGACTCCCACCAGCGTCCCGGCAGGAACATCGAGGTCCACATCACGCAGGACCTGCCTGCCGCCGTAAGCCTTGCACACTCCCCTGATCCGCAGTCGCGGCCGGTGGCACGTCGTCGCTGCCTGCACATGACCCCCTCGAATGATCGGCCCGGCACCGCGAGTCGGCGCCGGGCGAAGCCCGCCACGAAGGCCGGAGCCGAGCAGGACGCCCGGCCTTCTGACCGGCAGCCGTGCTCGGCGCGTACGGTCCGCCCCCCAGGGACTGGCGCCTGCGCGAAGTGGCGTTCCGGTGCCCGGTGTCAACGAGTCGGCACCGCACCTGTAACGGCGGCGGCACCGTTGCAATGAACGAACCCGCCGGCATCGCGCATCCGCGGCTTGGCGCCTCCCTGCCGGGCGTGACGTGAGCCGCACTCCGCCGTTGTAGGAGGCGATGTCCCCGACACCACAGCGATACTTCAGCGCTCCCACGATCGTGATCGGAGCCGGTCCACACGGTCTGGCGACCGCCGCACTGCTGCGCCGCACCGGTGAGCCGACCCTCATTCTGGAGCGATCGGACCGAGTGGGAGCGAGCTGGGCACAGCGCTACGACCATCTACGTCTGCACACCACCCGTGGCGTCTCGAAACTCCCCGGCCTGCCCGTACCGCGGCAGGCGGGCCCGTGGGTGAGCCGGGACGACTATGTGCGCTACCTGGAGCGCTACGCCGCCCATCACCGACTCGACGTCCGGCTGGCCACCCCAGCGCAGCGCATCGAACGGGCCGAGGCCGGTTCGGGAGCACAGTGGCTGGTCCACACCCCCGACGGCCCGGTGCCCACGGGCGCGGTCGTGGTGGCCACCGGCCGCTGCCATACCCCGCACATCCCCCCATGGCCTGGGCGTTCGACCTTCACCGGCACGCTGCTGCACTCGGCGCACTACCGCTCTCCGGCCCCCTATCGCGGGCAGCACGTCCTGGTGATCGGCGCCGGCAACAGCGGTACCGAGATCGCCGGCGTCCTGGCCGGAGCCGGAGCCGGGCGGGTACGGATCGCCGTCCGTACCCCACCCAACATCCTGCCCCGCTCCAGCGCCCGATGGCATGCCGTCGGCCGACTGGCGGAGGCCCTTCCGCTCGCCTGGCGCGACCGCACCTCCCTGCTCACCCAACATTTCGCGGTGCCGGACCTGACCTCGCGGGGACTGCCGCGGCCACGGACGGGCCTGTACACCCGCAACCTTCTCGACGGGGTCAACCCGGTGCTCGACCACGGCTTCGTGGACGCCGTCCGGTCCGGACGGGTCGAGCCTGTCGGGGCCGTCCAGGCGTTCGACGGCCCCGACGTGTTACTGGCCGACGGCACCCGACTGCGACCCGACACGGTCATCGCCGCAACCGGGTACCGGCCCAATCTTCACGACCTGGTCGGACCGCTGGGCGTACTCGACGAAGCCGGGCACCCCCTCGCCATCGGGGCACAGACTCACCCCGCGGCAGCGCGTCTGTACTTCACCGGCTACACCAACCCCCTCACGGGTGTCCTCCGCCAGGCAGGCATCGAGGCGCGCGCCATCGCCCACGCGTTCCGACGCGAGACGGTGCAGGCGCCTCTTCCCACCCCGCAAGCCGGCGACCGCCCGGCCGACACACCCTCCTGAAGGCACGCTCCGAGCTGAGGGGGCCTGGGCTGCGGCGCCCTTCAGCCGTTCCCCTCCAGGGCGAGTGGATGCCGCGTGGCGGTCGGGGGCGGGTGTGGACGCTTCCGGGGAGCGCATTGCACGGGCATGGATGAGGTGGCCACGTCGGCCCGGGGCTGCATCGGTAGCGCCGCGTCAGTGTGGCGGCGGGATAGGCCGGAGTCGATATCCATGGTGTGAGGACCCGAAGCGCTGACGCCGAGGGTCTTCCCGGGCCATGGCGGCGACACGGGCTCGGACCGCGGCGCCGTCCCACAGCGCCCTGCGGTCGGCATTGTCACTGGTCACAGCAGCACGGTCCGGCATTCGTCCGCGTCACGGCAACCAGATCATTGCGACGCGATGCGAAACTCGAATTCGGGGCGGTCCCACGGCACGGCGGGCGGGTTGGCGAGCGCGGTCCCGGTCCGCACTGCACCGACGCGACGGTAGAAGCCCTCGGCGGGGAGATGCGACACGACCTTGAGACGGTCGAGCCCGGCGGCACGGGCCTCGGACTCCATGTGCGCGACGAGCAGTCGCCCGATCCCCCGCCCCTGGGCTTCGTCAGCGACGAACAGCAGGTCGAGCTCCGGTGGAGCGAGGACGAGCGAGTAGAACCCGAGGATCCGGCCGCCGTCCTCGTCGGCTGCGACGGCTACGAAGACGCGATGGGCCTCGATGTAGTCGGGACCGACCCGGTAGCCCGCGACCGCGGATGCGTACTTGCCCTCGTAGGCGCTTGAGCCACGCACGAGCCGCGTGAGCCGTTTGGCATCCCGCGCGACGGCCCTCCGGATCGTGATCGGCCCGCAAGTGCGGGTAGCGCGTGAACTCATCGGGAGAGTATGTCGCACCGGAGAGTGCCTTTCTGTGGCGGGTCGGAATTTCGTACCCGGCGCGGAAGTGGGCGTCGGCGGCCCCCTTCACCGTCAGCCGTGAGGTCTTCACGGACCCCGTCACAGGTCTCCGGGCAGGCCGAGGCCGGTGAGGGCACCGACCGGGTCCAGGTCCGGGGTGCCTCTCGGCCACCAGTCGTCGTGGCCCGGCTCGGACTCGTAGGCGTACCAGAGGCCATCGCGGCCGAGCCGGAGCTGGACGTGGCCCAGGGGGTGGGTGAGGTGGTTGCGCCAGGGCCGGAAGGCGGGCAGGTCGGCGGCGAGGAGCAGGGGCCGGGCACGGTCGAACCGGCCGGCGGGCGGATCCCACGGCTCCTCCAGTACGGCGAGGCCCTCCAGTCCGCCCTGACGCCAGGCCGCCACCGCGCGGGCCAGCTCCGACGTGGTGCGGCCCGCCGCTGAGGCGAGGGAGGCGTACAACGCCCGGGTACCGGCGGTGAGTCCGGACCCGGGGCGGGCGGCGGCCAGACGGACCGCGTCCTGCCAGAAGGTCAGCTGCCCGACCGGGTCACGGCCGGTGCCGAGCAGGGCGTGGGCGCGGGCGGCGGCGTCCGTGGCCAGCTGGTCCAGCGCGAAGGGGTCCGGGCCACCGGGAGCCGCCGGATAGGCCGGGGGCTGCTCGGGATGCGCGAGCGGAGGCAGCGGAGCAGGGAGGGGCGCAAGGGCGTGCGAGGCGAGGACCTCGGCGGCCCTTACGCCGGGCAGGGGCGCCGGGCCCCTGTCCTGCGCGGCGCGCGCGGCACGGGTGGCGCTCAACCGGGACAGCGCGTCGAGCAGTTCCCGTTCGCCCCGCCCTCGCAACAGGAGGAGAACGAAGGGGTCGGCGTCGAGCAGCCGGGCGGTCTGGTAGCAGAGGGCGGCCGCGTGCTTGCAGGGGTGGCCGCGGTCGGGGCAGCTGCACCGGGGCTCCAGGTCGCCGGGGCCGGGCAGCAGCGGCACACCGCACTCCGCGAGCGACTGTGGCATCTCCTTGTCGAGCAGCGCCGCGATGTGCCCGGGGCGATCGGCGGCGGCGTCCAGGAACCGGTCCCAGTCGGTGTCGTCGAGCGTGCGCAGGTGCACCTGGACGCGGTACGGGCGGGGGCGGCTGCCCTGGACGTAGGCGAGCACCAGTCCGGGCGTCACGGTGATGGCGTCGACATGGCCCTGCCCCGCGTACCCCCGCCCCCGCTCCAGCCGTTTCACGTCCAGCGCGCCCTGCTCCAGCGCCCCGATCCAGGCGTTTCCCCACCAGCTCCCGGCGAAGCGGTCGCCGTCCCGGGGCGGGAGGGGCGGGAAGGTGCGGCGGAGTTCGTGGTCGCGCGTCGGGGCGGCCATGGAACGGGGGGTTCGGGAGGGCGGAGGGGTGCGGTCCGCCGAGGTTGCGGGCGGGGCCGGGGGAGGCTCCGGGGCGACGGGTGAGGAGTTCGGAGGAGGTGAGGAGCCCGGAGGAGAGGGGTTGTGGGCCGGCCGGCCGGTCCGTCCGGGGGCCGGCTCATGGTCGCCGGAGGTCGTGGTCCGCAGGTCCGGCATCAGAAATGCGCCGGACAGCAGCCGGCCGACATCCCGGGCATCCCGGGCATCCCGGCCAGGGGTGTCCGCGGCAGCTCGTCGGGCAGCCGCTGCTCTGTCGTCCACGGCGCGCTGCCGGGCCCGGCGCCTGCGGCGGGCACCTTCCCGCTCCGTCTCCTCCCGGGCCCGCCGTGCGTCGTCCCGTGCCGCGCGCAGTGCCTCGCGCGCAACGTCCGCGGCCCCTCGCCCGGTCGCCTCCGCCCGACTCGGGGATCGCTCGGCGGTGACACCCGTGGAAGTGGCCTCCGGAGGGCTCGTCCGCGGGTCGCCGGATGCGTGCGGCTCCGGCGTCACGGCCGCCGGGGGACCCTCCGGCGCACCGGCGGCACGGGGCGCGCCTCCGGCCTCCGGATCACCGCCGTCCGTCTCGGGGCCAGTCCTCCCCTGCCGCCCGCCGGAGTGTTCGGTGCCCCGGCCGCCCTCGGGCACGCCGCCGCCGGCCCGCCGACCGGCGGCCATCCCGGAACCACCCTCGTCCCCGAACACACCGCGATCCGCCCTTACACCGGCGGGCGTCACGAAACCACCCGCGTCCCCGAGCACACCACGATCCGCCCTCGCACCGGCGGCCGCCCCGCGACCACCGGCGTCTCCGGGCTCGGCGGTGTCCTCGGAGGAGTCGGTGGGACGGGCGGCATCGGCGTCCTCCCGCGCACTCCCCCGCTGGTCGGACACCGCCCTTCGCAGCGCCTCGCGTGCCACATCTGCCGGCCTGGGCGCCCCCCGGGCCGCCGCCTCCCCCGGCGGGGACGGCGGCTGCGGGTGGGCGGGGGCGGCCGGGGCCGGAGCGGGGTCCTGGGCCGCTCGCTCCCGGGCCTCGCGCAGGGCACGGCGGGCCTCGTCGGACGGGCGGGCACTCATGACGCACTCCGAGGGGACGGCGGGGCCGGCCGTTCGCAGACCTGGTGGGGCGTCATGACGACCTCCGCAGGGACACCAGGTCGGACAGCTCCCGGTCCGTCAGTTCCGTCAGGGAGGACTCGCCGGAGCCCAGGATCGCGTCGGCCAGGGCCCGCTTGGACCGGAGCATCTCGGCGATGCGGTCCTCGACGGTGCCCTCGGTGATGAGGCGGTGGACCTGCACCGGCTGGGTCTGCCCGATGCGATAGGCACGGTCGGTCGCCTGCTCCTCGACGGCCGGGTTCCACCAGCGGTCGAAGTGCACGACATGACCCGCCCGGGTGAGGTTGAGGCCGGTTCCGGCCGCCTTGAGCGACAGCACCAGGACCGGCGTCGAACCGGCCTGGAAGCGGTCCACCATGCGCTCCCGCTCGGGGACCGGCGTACCGCCGTGGAGGAGGTCGACCGGGACCGCGCGGGTGGCCAGGTGGGAGGTGATCAGGCGGGCCATCCCGACGTACTGGGTGAAGACGAGGGCGGACCCGTCCTCGGCCAGCAGGGTGTCCAGCAGCTCGTCCAGCAGGGCGAGCTTCCCGGAGCGGGCGGCGAGCCGGTCGCCGGCAACCGGGCCGTGCTCCTCCTTGAGGAACAGCGCGGGGTGGTTGCAGATCTGCTTCAGCGAGGTGAGGAGCTTCAGCACCAGGCCGCGGCGGGGCATGCCCTCGGCCGTCTCGATGGCGAGCATCGACTCCCGCACGACCGCCTCGTACAGCGCGGCCTGTTCGCGGGTGAGCGGCACGGGGTGATCGGTCTCGGTCTTGGGCGGCAGCTCGGGCACGATGCCCGGGTCGGACTTCCTGCGGCGCAGCAGGAAGGGCCGGACCAGCCGGGCCAGGCGCTCCACCGCCTCCTCGTCCTCGCCGTTCTCCACGGCGCGCGCATGCCGGGCGCGGAAGGACTTCAGCGGGCCGAGCAGCCCCGGGGTGGTCCAGTCGAGCAGGGCCCACAGCTCCGAGAGGTTGTTCTCGACGGGCGTGCCGGTGAGCGCCACGCGCGCGGGGGCCGGGATGGTGCGCAGCGCCTTGGCGGTGGCCGAGTAGGGGTTCTTGACGTGCTGCGCCTCGTCGGCCACGACCATGCCCCAGGCGCGGTCGGCGAGGGCGGGGGCCGCCGAGCGCATGGTGCCGTAGGTGGTGAGGACGAAGCCGCCGTCCAGGCCGTCGAGGCTGCGGTCCGGGCCGTGGAAGCGGCGGACGGGCACGCCGGGGGCGAAGCGGCCGATCTCCCGCTGCCAGTTGCCCAGCAGGGAGGCCGGGCACACGACCAGGGTGGGTTCGCCGCGGGCCCGCTTCAGGTGCAGGGCGATGAGGGTGATGGTCTTGCCGAGGCCCATGTCGTCGGCGAGGCAGCCGCCGAGGCCGAGGGAGGTCATCAGGTCGAGCCAGGCCAGGCCCCGCAGCTGGTAGTCCCGGAGGGTGGCCCGCAGCTCCGGGGGCGGCTGGGCCGGGCGGATTCCCGCGGTCAGGCGGTCGCGCAGGGCGGCCAGCGCGCCGACGGGGACGGCCTGGACCGTCTCGCCGTCGACGTCGGCCGTGCCGGTGAGGGCGACGGACAGCGCGTCGACCGGGTCGAGCAGGCCGAGGTCCCGTTTGCGGGCCTTGCGCACCAGCGCCGGGTCGACCAGCACCCACTGGTCGCGCAGCCGGACGACCGGGCGGTGCGCCTCGGCGAGGGCGTCCATCTCGGTGTCGGTGAGCGGGTCGCCGCCGAGGGCCAGCTGCCAGCGGAACTGGAGGAGGTTCTCGCTCTCGAAGAAGCCGGTGCCGTCCGTCGCCGAGCCGGGGGCCGGGCGGACCACCGCCGCGGCGGACAGGTCCTGCGCGAGGTCGCGCGGCCAGTGCACGGCGACCCCGGCCGCGGCGAGCCGGGTCGCCGCGACCCCGAGCAGATCGGTCAGCTCGTCCTCGGCCAGGGCCAGCACGTCGGGCACGTCCTGGTCGGCGAGCCGGTCGAGCGGGGGCCAGACCCGGGCCGCGCGGCGGACGGCGAGGGCCGCGTCCACCCGCGCCCGGGGACCGAAGGCGTCGTCGGCCGCACCCGCCCACAGGGCCGCCGCGTCGGCCACGAGGGTGGGGTCGGCGAGGCTGTGCACCTGGACGATCGCCGCGCCGGCGCTGCGGGCACCGCCGTCGGAGGCGTCGTCGAACAGGTCGTAGGCCGACAGGTCCAGGCGGAGCGAGATCCGCACGCCGGCGTCCATGCCGGCGGCGACTTCGGCGGCCCAGTCGTGGGCGGTGGGCAGATGCTGGGCCTCTCGGGCCGCGAAGGGCCGCCCGGAAGTGTGGGGCGCGGCCGGGGTGCGGGGCAGGGTGTCGGCGACGGCGTCGAGGAAGGCCCGCACCAGCGCTTCCGGTTCGGGGAGGCGGATCGGGCCGGGGCCGGGCAGCGGCACGGCATGGCCCTCGTAGGGAAGGGCGGCGGCCACCGCGCGCAGGTGGGCGATGTCGTCCGGGTCGAGCGGGCCGGCGCGCCAGGCGTCGTGGCCCGTGGCGGTCAGGCCGGGCAGCAGCCGGCCGCGGGCGGTCAGCCGCAGGGCGTGCAGGGCGGCGGCGCCCCAGCAGGCCGTGGCGGGGTGGGCCGCGGGGTCGTGCCGGGCGCGCACCAGGAGCGGCAGGGCGGCGTCGAGCGGGAGGGTCAGCGCGGGGGTGGTACGCCGCCGGACGCCGGTGGCGCCGTGCCGTCGTACGACGGTCAGCTCGGTGTCCGCGGCCTCCCCGACGGCCTCGGTGCCCCCGGCTCCCGGGGTGGGCAGGGGCTCGCCCTCGGGGTCCCAGAAGGCGATGTGCCCCTCGCGCGGGAGGGGCGCGGGCAGGAAGACGGCCGGGAGCCGGACCGGGACCGTCGCCTCCCCCGCCCGCTCGGTCGTCGACACCGTCTCTCCCATACGTCCTGCCACCTCCCGCCCCGCGTGCCGGATCAGTTGTCTCCGACTCTACGGGCGGGGTCTGACAATCGGCTCCGGCGGTGGGGGCGGGGTACGTCGCGAAAGTGGCGTCGCACGGCAGGTACCACTTCGCGACGGACCCCAAAGACCTCTGGCGGATTTCCGCGGCGTCAGGCCCCTAGGGCACGGTCCGGCCCACGACGTACACCCAGGGGTACGCCGGGTTGGACAGGTCCACGACCACGTCGTGGGTGGGGGCCGGGTTCTTCTGCCGGTGGACGAAGCCGTACCAGGACTCGTTCGTCGCGAACTTCCAACCGGTGATCTTCCGGTCGCGGGCGCCGATGGTGATGTGGCCCTGCTTCAGGTCCTTACGGGTCACGCCCAGGCCGGTCAGATAGGCGTCCAGGCCGGCGGCGTTGGTCTCGAACTGGGTGTAGAGGCGGCTGGTCTTCCAGTTGTTGGTCTCGTAGTACGCCACGTGCCAGGCCGGGTGCGGGACGGGCACCTGGTAGACCCGGCGCTGGAGCTTGGAGGGCCAGCCCTCGGTCAGGCCGGTCGCCGAGTACTTCGCCTCCTTGTCCTTGCCGCTGTCGCGGCTCTGGTTCGCGGAGATCACGAGGTAGCCGGCCGGGATGCCGATGAGCAGCACGATGATCAGCAGGGTGAGGGACCTGCGGCGGATCATGTGGCGGCGGTCCTCGGCCGGGCGGTCCGGCTCGTCGGGCCAGGGGCCCTGGTGGGGCAGGGAGGCGGTCACGGCGTCTCCTGGGTACTGCGGAGCGACTGCGTGTACCGCTCGTAGCGCTCGTGGCGCTCCACGCGGCGGCGCTTGGCGCGGCGGAAGCGGCGGGCGACCAGCCGGGCGAGGTCGGCGGCGCCGACCATGCCGGCCTCGGGGCCGAGCTGGGCCCGGACGATGCGGGCCTCGGGACGGTAGCCGCGGCCGGTGAGGTGCCGCTTGAAGGCGTCCCGGGCCGGGCCGATCAGCAGGTCGTCGGCGGCCGAGACACCGCCGCCGATCACGAAGCAGGAGGGGTCGAGGGCGGCGGCCAGGTTGGCGATGCCGACGCCGAGCCACTGGCCGATGTCCTGGAGCAGCTCGATGCACATGGCGTCGCCCTCGCGGGCCAGCTCGGTGATCATCGGGCCGGTGATGTCACCGATGTTGCCCTTGACGTGCTCGATGATCCCGTACGCCACCGGCGAGTCGGCCGCCGCCAGCTCTCGGGCCTCACGGACCAGGGCGTTCCCGGAGCTGTACTGCTCCCAGCAGCCGCGGTTGCCGCACGGGCAGCGGTGGCCGCCGGGTACGACCTGCATATGGCCGAACTCGCCCGCGACGCCGTACTTGCCGCGCTTGACCTGGCCGTCCTCCAGGATCGCGCCGCCGATGCCGGTGCCGAGGGTGATCATGACGAGGTGGTCCTCGCCGCGGCCGGCGCCGAAGCGCCACTCGGCCCAGGCGGCCGTGTTGGCGTCGTTGTCCACCAGGACGGGGACGGAGAGCCGGCCCGAGAGGCGGTCGCGGAGCGGTTCGTTGCGCCAGGACAGGTGGGGGGCGAACAGCACGCGGTTGCGGTCGGCGTCCACCCAGCCGGCCGCACCGATGCCGACGGCGTGCACGTCGTGCCGGTCGGAGAGGTCCAGGACCAGCTCGGCGATGGTGTCCTCGACGACCTTGGGGCTCTTGGACTTGTCCGGGGTCTCCGTGCGGAGCATCTCCAGGATGTTGCCGTCGGCGTCGACGACGCCCGCCATCACCTTCGTACCGCCGATGTCGATGCCGACCGTGGGCACGCGGGGGGCCGTCAGGTGCGAGCGGCGCTCCCGGGTGCCGACGGTGCGCAGGGCCGTGGCACGGCGGGAGCCGATGGGGGCGGTGAAGTCGCGGTAGGTGCTCATCGCCGCCGATTCTGCCTCACGGGGAGGCGGGGTGCGGAGCACAGGGGTGGTGCGGATCACCGCCGGGTGCGGGCCGGTGGGGGCTTGTCCCGCAGTTCCCCGCGCCCCTCAAGTACGTACGAGCAACTGGAATTCGAAGGAATAGCGCGTCGGGCGGTACGTGTGTGTGCCGTACTCGACAGCGCGGCCCGTGTCGTCGAACGTGACGCGTTGCATCGTCAGCAGTGGCGCGCCCGTCTCCTCCGCCAGCCGCTCCGCCTCCTCCGTCGTCGCCGCCCGGGCACCGATCGACTGGCGGGCGCTGTGCAGGGTGATGCCGGCGGATCGCATCAGCCGGTAGAGGCCGGTGGTCTCCAGTTGACCGGTGTCGAGGTCGATGAGGCCGGGGGGCAGGAAGTTGCAGAGGTGGGCCATGGGCTCGCCATGGGCGAGACGGAGCCGCTCGACGCGGTGGACGTCGCTGTCCTCGGCGACGCCGAGCGCCGCGGCGACCTCGGCGGAGGCGGGGACCAGCTCGTTGACGAGCACCCGGGTGGCCGGGCGCTGCCCCGCCGCCTCCAGGTCGTCGTAGAGGCTGCTGAGCTCCAGCGGGCGTTTGACCTGGCTGTGCACGACCTGGGTGCCCACGCCGCGGCGTCGTACGAGCAGGCCCTTGTCGACGAGCGACTGGATCGCCTGGCGGACGGTCGGCCGGGACAGGCCGAGCCGGGCGGCGAGTTCGATCTCGTTGCCCAGCAGGCTGCCGGGGGTCAGCGTGCCGTGCTCGATCGCGGCCTCCAGCTGCTGGGACAGCTGGAAGTACAACGGCACGGGGGAGCTGCGGTCCACGCTCAGCTCGAGCTGCACGGTCGGGTCCACTTCTGGTTTCGGCACGGGCCGAGCGTAGCTCCGTGCGCTGTTGACGGGAAGTCGTGTAGTCAGATTGTCCGGACATGCCGATTGACAGCGGCGAGCTGGGCACGCACTTTGTTTTCATGCGCATCGGCGTCATCGGTACGGGCCGCATCGGCACCATCCACGCGAACACGCTCAGTCGGCATCGCGAGGTCGGCTCCCTGATTCTCACGGACGCGGACCCCGCGAGGGCCCAGGAGCTGGCGCACCGACTGGGCGAGACGGCGGCGCCCGGCGTGGAGGAGATCTTCCGCTGGGGGGTCGACGCCGTGGTGATCACGACGGCGACGTCCGCCCACGCCGAACTGATCGGTCGGGCAGCACGCTCGGGTCTGCCGGTCTTCTGCGAGAAACCCATCGCGCTGGATCTGCCGGGGAGCCTGAGCGCGATCGCCGAGGTCGAGACGGCCGGGACGGTCCTCCAGATGGGCTTCCAGCGCCGCTTCGACGCGGGCTACGCGGGGGCGCGCGAGGCCGTGCGGTCCGGCAGGCTGGGGCGACTGCACACCGTGCGGGCCCTGACCAGCGACCAGGCGCCGCCGGGTCCGACGCCGGCCCCCGGATGTTCCGCGAGGCGGGCGACGTCGACACCGCGGCCGCGCTCCTCACTCTGGACGACGGCACGCTCGCCACGCTCACCGGGACCCGGATGAACGGGGCCGGCTACGACGTGCGCATGGAGCTCGCCGGGGAGCGCGACCAGATCGTGGTCGGACTGGACGACCGTACGCCGATCGCGTCCACCGAGCCGACCGGGCCGCCGGCCGCGGACAAGCCGTGGACGGGCTTCCTGGAGCGGTTCGGACCCGCCTACGAGGCGGAGCTGAACGCGTTCGTCGAGGTCGTCCGGGGCGAGCGGGCCAATCCCTGCGACGGCCGCGAGGCGCTGCAGGCCCTGCGGGTCGCGGAGGCGTGCGAACTGTCGCGGCGCGAGCGCAGGCCGGTGCACCTGGCGGAGATCCCGGGCGGCGGCACCCCGGGGCTCGCCTGACGCGGACGGGCCGGGGTCCTCGCGGAGGTCAGTGCTCTTCCTGTTCCCCCTCCAGGAGTCCCGCGTCGTAGGCGAGCAGCGCGATCTGCACCCGGTTGTTGAGGTCGAGCTTGGCGAGGATGCGCGAGACATGCGTCTTCACGGTGGCGACACTCATGAACAGGCCGGCGGCGATCTCGGCGTTGGCCAGGCCCCGGCCGACCGCGACGGCGACCTCGCGCTCGCGGTCGTTGAGGACGGTCAGGCGGCCTCGCGCGCGGGAGCGGCGCGTGTCGGCGGCGCTGCCGACGGCGTGCCGCATCAGCTGACGGGTGACCGCGGGCGAGAGAACCGGGTCACCGGCGGCGACCCGGCGCACGGCCGCGACGATCTCGGCCGGCGGGGTGTCCTTGAGGACGAACCCGGCGGCTCCGGCGCGCAACGCGTGCAGCACCTGCTCGTCGGCGTGGAAGGTGGTCAGCACCACCACCTGCGGGGCGTCCTCGCGGGCGCGCAGCCGCTCCGTCGCCGTGAGACCGTCCATCGTCGGCATCCGGATGTCCATGAGCACGACGTCCGGGCGGGTGCGGTCGACGAGGGCCTCGACCTCGGCGCCGTCGGCGGCCTCGCCCACGATCTCGATGTCGTCGGCGCCGCCCATCATGAAGGACAACCCGGCCCGCACCAGCGGATCGTCGTCGACGAGGAGCAGTCTGATGGCAGTCATGGGGCCTACGTAATCACGGCCGGGCCGGGCGGCGGGCCAGGACGAGGGGCGCCAACGCCCCGCGTCCCGCGCGAGGTTGACGGCCGGACAGCCGGACAGCCGGCCAGCCGGCGCACGGCCCGCCGAGTGGCGACCGCGGGATGCGGCTTGCGGTTTACGACTTGCGGCTTGCGGCTTGCGGCTTGCGGCTTGCGGCTTGCGGGGGGATGCTCACCGCCACGGCAGCCACGCCCGCACCTCGAAACCGCCCTGCGGGGTGGGCCCGTGGGCCAGCCGGCCCCCGGCCAGGGTCGCCCGTTCCGTGAGGCCGATCAAGCCCTGCCCGGAGCCGGGGACGGGCGGCACCTCACCCTCGGGCGGCGGGTTGTGCACGCGGACCGTGAGGCCCGTGCCCGGTGCGCCGGTGACGGTCACCCGGACCTCCGTGCCGGGGGCGTGCTTGCGCGCGTTGGTCAGGCCCTCCTGGGCGATCCGGTAGGCGGTGCGGCCGACGGAGGACGGGACACCGGCAGGGTCCTCGACACGGTGGTCCAGGAAGACCTTCATACCGGCCTCGCGTGACTCGGCGACCAGGGTGTCCAGCGCCGCGAGTGTCGGCTGCGGCCGGCCCGCGTCGTCCGGATCGCCCGCCCGCAGCACACCGATGATCTCCCGCAGGTCCTGGAGCGCCTCGTGCGCGCTCTCCCGGATCACGCCCGCGGCCCGCGCCGTCTGCGAGGGAGGCGCGTCGGGCCGGAACTCCAGGGCGCCCGCGTGCACGCTCAGCAGCGTCAGCCGGTGGGCGAGCACGTCGTGCATCTCCCGTGCGATGGCCTCGCGGGCGAGCCGCTGCGCCTGCTCGGCCCGCAGCCGCGCCTCGGTCTCGGCGCGCCGGGCGCGGTCCCGCAGGCTCACCATGAGCTGCCGCTTGGCCCGGACGAACATGCCCCAGCCGACGATCGCCATGGTGAGCACCACGGCGAAGGGAACGCTCATGAGGTAGGGGAGGTCCGCGTCCGGGCGCAGCCAGTAGTAGAGCGGTACCAGCGCCACGTTGACGCCGCCCACCCAGGCCACGTACCGGAAGGGCCGGTGCACGGCCAGGGTGAACAGGGCGATGAGGCCGGCGCCGCCCGAGATGTCCGACAGGAGGCTGACGGGGGTCAGCGCCACGGCCAGGCCCAGCGGCCACCGGCGCCGGAGCCACACGGCCGCGCAGGCCGGCGCACCGATCACCAGGTCGACGACGACGAGCGAGTCCGGCACATGGGGGTTGTCGGCGAGCGCCTCCATGGCGGTCGCGCCCACCAGTACGGCCAGCAGGAAGCAGGAGAAGTCGACGACCCAGTCGCGGGCGGTACGCCGGGGGCGTCGCCCGGCCCGGGCGGCGTCGGGGTCGAGGTCGTGCAGGAGGGCCGACGGGAAGAACCATCGGCGCCGGGTGAACGGCGCGGGCGTCTCCCCGGCCGGTACCGGGGAGGCGTGCCCCGCGTCGTCACTCACGAACGCCAAATCTACGCAGCGCAGACCCGGCGCACCCGCCCTCGCGCGGGATCGTCGACCAAAGTCGCCGCAGCGCAGACTTTCGATGCCGTCGTGGCGATGGAGCGGGTACTTCCGGCCCGGGGGGTTCGTCCCGCGGCCGATGTGCGTGGGGGGTCCGCGGGGCCAGGCTGGTGGCATGAAGCAGGTACTGGAGATTCTCGGCCTCCTGGCCCTGGTCCAGGGCGTGGCGGGCCTGGTGCACGAGTTCACCGACTGGAACTGGGGCCTGGTGCAGCGCCTCGGGTTCCTCGGCGGCTACGAGGTCCACGCGAGCGTCACGCTGCTCGTGCTGGGCGTCGCCCTGTTCGCGGCGGCCGGGAGCCGGAAGTCCGTCTGACGTGCCGGCGGACGTCCGGCCCGCGGTGTGCGTCGGGGCTCAGCAGCCGTGGTCGACCAGGTCGAACGACTCGTAGTGGTCGGCCGTGTAGTAGTCCTCCTGGCTGCGCTCACCGGTGACGATGCGTCGCGCGCCGCGGGTGGAGGAGCCCGGGGTGATGACCGTGTACTCGTGGTAGTAGCCGGACGACTTGCTCGGCAGGACGCCTTCCCGGTTCTGGAAGACCGTGCCGTCCTGGTCGTACGGGTAGGGGCCGCCCTGCTCGATCAGGTCGAGCGTGTCGTGGGCCTGGGACGGGAGGTCGCTGTAGCAGATGTCGCCGACGGCGGTGGGGGCCGCGTCGGCCGTGGTCGCTGAGACGGTTCCGCCGACGAGGAGGGCGGACAGGAGGGCGGCTGCTGCGCCGAGCCGCGAGGCGCGTGGGGGGAAATTCATGACCCTCATGATGACGCGCGTAGATGCTGGCATGTCAATGACAAGCCTGGAGAATTTCCTGTGAAGCCCCGTGCGTTCGCGAGGAGTTCACCCGCCGACCGGCACCCTCACGGCGCCGGCGGCTCATCACCGGTCCGTACGCGCGTTCACTGGGCGTTCGTGGAGAACAGCCCGCCCGTGGGGCCCTGCTTGTCGCCGCCCTGGGCCTTCCTCAGGGCGTTGGCGAGGCTCTCGATGGTGAGAAACTGCAGGATGACGCGGCCGTTGCCCTCCAGGGTGGCCAGGGACAGGCCCTCGCCACCGAAGACGGCGTTCATCAGGCCCTGGCGGTTGAGGCCGCCGACGCGCTGGACTCCGTACTGGATGCCCTCCTCGAAGGCGACGACGCAACCGGTGTCGACCTCGATACGGCCGCCGAAGTCGGCCGGGTTCAGATCGATGAAGTTCCCCGCGCCGGCGATGATCACCGTGCCGCGCCCGGTGAACTTCTCCAGCACGAAGCCCTCGCCGCCGCTCCTGCCGGTGCGGCCGCCCTGGAAGGCGATGCCGAAGTCGACGGTGGACTCGGCGGCCACGAAGGCGTCCTTCTCCGCGAACCACGCGCGGGTGCCGTCCAGTTCCAGCGCGCGCATCTCCCCGGGAAGCACGCCCGCGAAGCCGACGGTGCCCTCACCGCCCCGGGTGGTGAAGTACTGGAAGGCCAGCGACTCACCGGCCATGACGCGCTGGCCGGCCTGCATGGCCGTGCCCATGGCCTGGCGCAGCAGCCCGCCCATGCCGCCGGAGCCGCTGCCGCCGGACTGCGACTGCTGCGCGCCGCCGCCCGACGGGCCGCCCAGGCGGGTCTCCATGGTCACGTTCGTGGTCTTGAACAGGAACTTTCCGGCCTCGCAGTACACCGTCTGACCGGGCTGCAGGCTGACGACCGCCATCTGCATGGCGTTGCCGACGATCTCTTGCTGAAGTGTCACGACGGGAGAACGGAGGAGCCGGAAGGAAAGGTTCCGGATGTGCTCCGGACGGGGACTGTGCGGCACGCCGGTGAACCCGCAGCGCGCCGTGGAAACCTCGACGTCCGTTCGCCGCCAGCGCCGCTGCCGTGCGGCCGGTGGGATGGACCCATGACTACTCAGGGGATTCTGAACGGCAAGGTGGCTCTCGTGACGGGCGGGAGCCGTGGCATCGGCGCCGCGACGGCGGTGCGGCTGGCTCGGGAGGGCGCTGACGTGGCCGTCGGCCATGTGAACGGCAAGGAGGCGGCCGAGGACGTCGTACGGGCCGTGGAGGCGCTGGGGCGCCGGGCGGTGGCGCTGCGCGCGGACACGGGCGACGCCACGGAGGCGGCCGAGACGGTGGACGCGGCGGCGGAGGCACTGGGCAGGCTCGACATCCTGGTCAACAACGCCGGCGTGGGGGTGCTCGGGCCGCTGGACGCCCTGTCGCTCACGGACGTGGACCGGGTCCTCGACGTCAACGTACGGGGTGTCTTCCTGGCCTCTCAGGCGGCCGCCGCGTGGCTGCCCGAGGGCGGGCGGATCATCACGATCGGCAGTTGCATGGCCCAGCGGGTACCAGGGCCCGGCGGGACCCTCTACGCGACGAGCAAGGCGGCCCTGGCCGGTCTGACCAAGGCACTGGCCCGGGAACTGGGCGGACGCGGGATCACGGCGAACCTCGTCCTGCCCGGTCCGATCGACACGGACATGAACCCGGCGGACGGGCCGTTCGCGGCCGGTCAGGCGGCGATGACGGCCCTGGGGCGGTTCGGGACGGCGGAGGAGGTGGCGTCGATGGTCGCCTACCTGGCGGGGGCGACGTACGTGACCGGGGCGGAGTTCTCCGTGGACGGCGGCCACGCGGCGTGAGGCCCGCGGTTCCGTGAAGTCCAGGGGCCGCCCGGTGCCGTGAAGCCCGAGGGCCGCGCACCGCCGTGAAGCCCGTGGTGCGCACCCGGGGCGTCCGGCCCGTGCGGTGAGACCGTCGGGCGCACCGGTGCTGTCCGGCCGGTGCGCCCCACAGGTCGGGACGGGACGGCGTCAGCCGCCCAGTTCCTGGTGGCGGGCCGCCAGTCGGCTCGTGCCCTCCGGGGTCAGGGCGCCGAACAGGCGGAGCCTGGAGATGCCGCCGTCCGGGAAGATGTCCACGCGCGCGTGTGTGCCGACGGCCGGGGCCGGGAGCACGAAGCGGTGGTTGGTGTCGGGCTGGAGGCGGGTGCGGGGCAGGATCTCCTGCCAGTCGCCGTCCTCGCCGTCCCTCACCGACACCGACGCCCAGCCCGCGCTGTTGCCCTTGAGGTAGGCGGTGTCGATCTCCAGGGCACGGACCTCGGCCTGGGCGGCGAGACGGTAGCTGATCCAGTCGTGGCCCCGGTCGCGGCGGCGGCGGGTCTCCCAGCCGTCGTCCATCTTGAGGGAGCGGCCCGGCTGGATGGTGTTGGAGGCGGGCGAGTAGAAGCGGTTGGAGGCGTCCTCGGCCCATCCGCCGTTCTCCAGGGCGACGACGTCGAAGGTGCCCAGCGCCTCCAGCCAGGCGGGGTCGGGGACGACCTCGCCGTGCACGCGCAGGCGGGCGATGCCGCCGTCGGGGTGCTGCTTGACCTTGAGGTGCGTGAAGCACTGCTCGACGTCTACGGCGAAACCGTTCGCCGCGTGGCCGCCGACCGGGGTGCGCGGGACGAGGGTCGTCCACTTCACGTCGTCCCCGAGGAGCTCCTCCGGTGACGGGGATCCGATGACGCGGGTGCCCTCGACGGACACGGCCTGCGGGTAGTTGCCGCGGAAGTGGGCGGTGTCGACGACGATCCCGCGGATCACGCCCGGGGCGCCGAGACGGACCAGCGCCCAGTCGTGGTCCTCCTCGGTCGGCCAGGGGTGGCCGGCGGAGGCGCCCCGGCGACGGCGCGTCTCCCAGCCGTCCATGATCTTGCCCTTGTGCCCGAAGTGCTCGGGGTCGAACTCGGCGGGCTCGGGCACCAGCAGGTTCTCGCGCTGGGCGAAGAACTCGTCGTTGGCGGCGATGACACCGGCCCCGAGACGCCGGTCGGCGAGATCGGCGTACGAGGTGAAGGGGAAGTCGGCGGTGCGGTAGTCCGCGTACGGGTCGCCGCCTCCGTAGGGGTTCGCGTCGCCGGTGAAGCTGGGGATCGCCGTCACGATGATCAGGTCTTCCTTTCGGGTGTCCGGGTGGGATTTCAGTGGTTCCGGGTGAGGAGGCGCCCCTTCGGTTCGGTGAACTCGCCGTCCGCGACGATGCGCTGTCCACGCAGCCAGGTCGACTTCACGACGCCCTGCAGGGTCCTGCCCGCGTACGCCGTGACGCGGTTGCGGTGCTGGAGGGCGACCGGGTCGACGGTGAAGGTCTCGTCGGGGGCGAGGACGGCGAAGTCGGCGTCGCGGCCCACCGCGATGGCGCCCTTGCGGTCGTCGAGACCGACCAGTGCGGCGGTGCGCGCGGACATCCAGCGGACCACGTCCTCCAGGCCGTGCCCGCGCTTGCGGGCCTCCGTCCACACCGCGGCCAGGCTGAGCTGGAGGCCGGAGATGCCGCCCCAGGCCGTCGCGAAGTCGTCGGTCTTCAGGTCGGCCGTGGACGGGGAGTGGTCGGTGACGATGCAGTCGACGGTGCCGTCGGCGAGCGCCTGCCAGAGCAGGTCCTGGTTGGCGGCCTCCCGGATGGGCGGGCAGCACTTGAACTCGCTGGCGCCGTCGGGGACTTCCTCGGCGGTGAGGGTCAGGTAGTGGGGGCAGGTCTCCACGGTGATGCGGACGCCCTCCGCCCGCGCCTCGGCGATCATCGGCAGGGCGTCGCTGGAGGAGAGGTGCAGGACGTGCACGCGCGCGTCGAGGGCCTTCGCCTCTCGGATCAGCTGGGCGATCGCGGTGTCCTCGGCGTCCCGGGGGCGGGAGGCGAGGAAGTCGGCGTACTTCGGGCCCGGCCGCTGCGGGGCGGAGGCGAGCAGGTGGGGGTCCTCGGCGTGCACGATGAGCAGGCCGTCGAAGGCGGCGATCTCGGCCATGGTGCGGGCGAGCGGGTCCCGCTCCAGGTGCGGGAACTCGTCCACGCCGGACGGCGAGAGGAACGCCTTGAAGCCGAACACGCCGGCCTCGTGCAGCGGCCGGAGTTCCTTGACGTTGTCGGGCAGGGCGCCGCCCCAGAAGCCGACGTCGATGTGCGCCTTGTCGGCGGCGACCTGCTGCTTGGTGCGCAGGTGCGGAACGGTCGTGGTCGGCGGGAGGGAGTTGAGGGGCATGTCGACGAGGGTCGTGATGCCACCGGCCGCCGCGGCGCGGGTGGCGGTCCAGAAGCCCTCCCACTCGGTGCGGCCGGGGTCGTTGACGTGCACGTGGGTGTCGACCAGCCCGGGCAGCAGGACGTGGTCGCCCAGGTCCTCCGGGCGGGCGCCCTCCGGTACGGGCGCGTCGTACGGGAGGACGGCCGTGATCGTGCCGCCGGCCACCACGACGGATGCGGCCCGCGTTCCCTCGGGGGTGATGACTCGTGTCGAGCGCAGCACCAGTTCAGCGTCGGACACCCGAACCCCTTACTTCCAGCCGCTTCCGCGAAACGGAATTCAACTTTCTGTTGAAGGAGTCTTCACTCCCTCTTTCGCGCAGTCAAGGGCAGACTTGACCACGGTGCCCTTTCGCGAACACTCCTGGACGTTTCCACAAAGCGGAATTAAACTTCCAGCACGCAGAACGTAGCTACGTACAAGCGGGGAGTCAACCGACCGGCGGGTAGGCTTCTGCCTTCCCGCCCGCCCCGAAAGGAACGCGCCGTGCCGACGTCCAGCGCCAGCACCACCGACTCCGCCCGGTCCTCCGCCAACGGCGGCGTCCAGTCCCTGGAGCGCGCCTTCGACCTGCTCGAACGGATGGCGGACGCGGGCGGCGAGGTCGGCCTGAGCGAGTTGTCCGCGAGCAGCGGCCTGCCCCTGCCGACCATCCACCGCCTGATGCGCACGCTGGTGGTCTGCGGGTACGTACGTCAGCAGCCCAACCGGCGGTACGCGCTCGGCCCGCGCCTGATCCGTCTCGGCGAGTCGGCGTCCCGGCTGCTGGGCACCTGGGCACGGCCGTACCTCGCGCGCCTGGTCGAGGAGACGGGCGAGACGGCGAACATGGCCCTGCTCGACGGGGACGAGATCGTCTACGTGGCGCAGGTGCCCTCGAAGCACTCGATGCGCATGTTCACGGAGGTCGGCCGGAGGGTGCTGCCGCACTCCACGGGCGTGGGCAAGGCCCTGCTCGCCGGTTTCCCGCCGGAGGAGGTGCGGGCGCTGCTCTCCCGTACGGGCATGCCCGCCGCGACGGAGAAGACGATCACGACGCCCGACGGGTTCCTCGCGGCCCTGGAGGACGTGCGCCGGCAGGGCTTCGCCATCGACGACAACGAGCAGGAGATCGGGGTGCGGTGCCTTGCGGTTCCCGTACCCGACTCCCCCACCGCCGCGGCCATCTCCATCTCCGGCCCGGCGGGGCGGGTCACGGAGGCGGCGACGGACAAGATCGTGCCGGTGCTCCAGCAGGTCGCCGGCGAACTGTCCGAGGCACTCGCCAGCCAGAGCCCCGCGTGACGGGGTGACTCCGCGACAGCGGGGCCCTGCGCGTCAACACACCTGGGCCGTGGTTCAGGTGGCGGGTGAGTCCTGGGCGGCCAGTTCTTCGGCCAGTTCGATACAGCGCAGACGGGCCGGGGAGAAGTCCTGGGGCATCTTGCCCATGGCTTCGAGCACGCTCATGGAGTCAGCCTCCCGCCTGCCGGTACCGAGGCCGACCTCGCCGTCCTCGGCGGTGGCAGGGTGCAGGGCGTCCCAGGCGTCGAAGAGGGCGTCGTCGCCCTCACCCAGGCCGGACTCCTCGATGACGGCCTGCAGGGCGCTTTCGAAGGCGTGCCGCTCGACGGCTACTTGAGCCACCCGTGGATCGTCGACGGCGACACTGTCATCGAGTGCCTCCTCGGCGGCATCGACGCGGTCGGAATCCTCCCGCAGAGCGGGATGCGTGGCCAGGACGACGAAGCGGGTGGCCTGGACGGCCGCGCCGAGCGGGCCGAAGATCCGCTCGGTGACCAGCAGGCTGTCCAGCTCCGCCTGACGCAGGGAGCCCTCGGGCAGGCTCTTGAGGCGTTCGGTGACGAAGTCGGAGAGCAGGCCCGTCCGGCTGCCTTCGGTGCGCATCCGCTGCACGGCGGTCCGCTGCCGCCGCAATCGCGCCTCCTGCTCGGCGAGGGTTTCCTCCAGCCGCTCCAGGACGGCCGCGACACCTTCTCCGTCGTCCGTACCGGCGGAAGCCGTGCCCGTGGTGAAGGCGTCACGGATGTCGTCCAGGGCGATCCCGGCATCGGCCATTTTGCGAATCCACAGCAGGCGGATCATGTCCTCGTACCCGTAGCGGCGGCGGTCGTCGCCGCCCCGCTCGGGCTCGGGGAGCAGCCCGATCTCGTGGTAGTGGCGAATCGCCCGTGGTGTGCTGCCGGTGAAGGCCGCCGCGTCACCGATCTTGACCTGACGGGGTGGCACGAAAGACGAACGCACGAGCAGGGACCTTTCCTCAAGGCATCGGGACACAAGTCCACCGGACCACATGCCGCTACGGAAGGTGCAACCCCGTACCCACCGCTCCGCCCGAGCGGAGAAGATGCCCTCGCCCCGCATCTCGGCCATCGGGCTGCGGTGCGTGCGCGGGAAGCCGAACCCGGAACGACCTAGCCCTGGCCCCGCACCGGTCCTCCGAAGAGGTCCACCGCCCGCCGGACCTCCGTCAGCTCGGCGGACAGCGCGCTCACCGAGCCGATCGCGCCCGCGATGAGCAGGAGGGAGCGGCGCAGGCGGGGGATCTCGGGGATGCCGTCGGCGGCCATGGCGGCCACCGCGGCCAGCTCCTCCTCGGCGATGGTCCGGTCGGCGAACTCG
The DNA here is from genome assembly GCF_042262425.1 of Streptomyces sp. NPDC056373. Classification (NCBI taxonomy): domain Bacteria; kingdom Bacillati; phylum Actinomycetota; class Actinomycetes; order Kitasatosporales; family Streptomycetaceae; genus Streptomyces; species Streptomyces sp. NPDC056373. The sequence continues at coordinate 202,530 of NZ_JBHJPX010000013.1, read as the reverse complement.
CCGGGATGGGCAGCCAGCCGGCGGCGCAACCGGGACACGGCGGAGCGCAGCTCCGTCACGCGCGGGTCCTCGCCACCGCCGGTCACAGGCCCCTGCCGCTTCTGCTCGACGCTCCGCAACACAGTCCTCCCCCTCGCCACCTCGTCGTGCGCGTGTCCGTCCGAAGACGAAGTCCCCCACACCGGACAGCCGTCGGGCGCCCGGCCGGTCGGTGCGGGCGACAGTAAACGACGTGGACGGCCGGGCGCCAGTCCATTGCGTCATCGACTTGTTTCGCTGAGTGACTTTCTGGCCCGGGGCGCACGCCTGTCCGACGCGCGCCGCACGCCGTCGCACTCCCGTACGGGGCGTGCGGTATGCAGGAGCCATGACGACACGGGAGACGACGGGCGGGGCACAGGCGGTCGCGGGACTGCTGCTCGCGGCCGGTGGCGGACGGCGGCTCGGCGGACGGCCCAAGGCACTGCTCCCGCACCGGGGGCGGCCCCTGGTGGAGCACGCGGCGCGGGTGCTGCGGGAGGGCGGCTGCGCGTCCGTCCACGTCGTCCTGGGCGCACAGGCCGACGACGTGCGCGCACGGGCCTCACTGCCGGGCTGCACGCTGGTCGACAACCCCGACTGGGCGCAGGGGATGGGGAGTTCCCTGCGCGCCGGACTCGACTCGCTCGCCGGCACGGGCGCCCGGGCCGCCCTGGTGTCACTCGTGGACCAGCCCGGCATCGGCCCCGAGGCGGTGGCCCGCGTCCTCGCGGCCCACGAGGGCGAGGAGACGCTCGTCTGCGCCGCGTACGACGGTGTGCGCGGCCACCCGGTGCTGTTCGGTGCCGCGCACTGGGCGGGCATCGCCGCGACTGCCACCGGGGACCGGGGGGCACGCGCCTACCTGAAGGAGCACCGGCAGGCGATCACCCTCGTCGAGTGCGGGGACGTGGCCCGGCCGTTCGACATCGACACGGAAACCGATCTGGCGCACCTGGAGTGAACGGGGTGGCACGGAGCGCCACGTTGCCTCGACCCGGAGAGTCTCGACATCGACAGACGATTGAACTTCCACCATGAGGAAACTAGTATCCACTGTTCAGAAGCGCCCGACCTCTCTCAGGGCGCGGAACGCCGTATTCGGGAAGACTGGCACCCGGTGCCGAGCACGCCGGCTCGTCTTCACAGCTCGCTGAAGGAAGTGACCGTTCATGTCCGCTCCAGCGCCGTCCCCGCTGGCCATCGTCGACGCCGAGCCCCTGCCCCGGCAGGAGGAGGTCCTCACCGAAGCGGCACTCGCCTTCGTGGCCGAGCTGCACCGGCGGTTCACGCCCCGGCGTGACGAGCTCCTCGCCCGCCGCGCCGAGCGCCGCGCCGAGATCGCCCGCACCTCCACCCTCGACTTCCTTCCGGAGACCGCCGCGATCCGCGCCGACGACTCCTGGAAGGTCGCCCCGGCCCCGGACGCGCTGAACGACCGCCGGGTCGAGATCACCGGTCCCACCGACCGCAAGATGACCATCAACGCCCTCAACTCGGGCGCCAAGGTGTGGCTCGCGGACTTCGAGGACGCTTCCGCGCCCACCTGGGAGAACGTGGTCGGCGGCCAGCTGAACCTGAGCGACGCCTACACCCGGAACATCGACTTCACCGACGCGAGGTCCGGCAAGTCGTACGCGCTGAAGGCGGACACGGAGCTCGCCACGGTCGTGATGCGCCCGCGCGGCTGGCACCTGAACGAGCGTCACCTCGTCGACGCCGACGGCACTCCCGTGCCCGGCGCGCTCGTCGACTTCGGCCTGTACTTCTTCCACAACGCCCAGCGCCTGCTGGACCTCGGCAAGGGCCCGTACTTCTACCTTCCGAAGACGGAGTCCCACCTGGAGGCCCGCCTGTGGAACGAGGTCTTCGTCCTCGCCCAGGAGTACTGCGGCATCCCGCAGGGCACCGTCCGCGCGACCGTCCTCATCGAGACGATCACCGCCGCGTACGAGATGGAGGAGATCCTCTACGAGCTGCGCGACCACGCCTCCGGGCTGAACGCGGGCCGCTGGGACTACCTGTTCTCCATCGTCAAGAACTTCCGTGACGGCGGAGCCGAGTTCGTCCTGCCGGACCGCAACGCCGTGACGATGACGGCCCCGTTCATGCGCGCGTACACCGAACTCCTCGTCCGCACCTGCCACAAGCGCGGCGCCCACGCCATCGGCGGCATGGCGGCGTTCATCCCGTCCCGCCGGGACGCCGAGGTCAACAAGGTCGCCTTCGAAAAGGTCCGCGCCGACAAGGACCGTGAGGCCGGCGACGGCTTCGACGGCTCCTGGGTCGCCCACCCCGACCTGGTGCCGATCGCCATGGAGTCCTTCGACAAGGTCCTCGGCGACAAGCCCAACCAGAAGGACCGCCTCCGCGAGGACGTGGTCGTCGAGGCGGCCGACCTGATCGCCGTCGACTCCCTCGACGCCAAGCCGACGTACGCGGGCCTGCTCAACGCCGTGCAGGTGGGCATCCGTTACATCGAGGCCTGGCTGCGCGGCCTCGGCGCGGTCGCCATCTTCAACCTGATGGAGGACGCGGCCACCGCCGAGATCTCCCGGTCCCAGATCTGGCAGTGGATCAACGCGGAGGTCGTCCTCGACAACGGCGAGCAGGTCACCGCCGACCTGGCCCGCAAGGTCGCCGCCGAGGAACTCGCGAACATCCGGGCCGAGATCGGCGACGAGGCCTTCGCGGCCGGCAACTGGCAGCAGGCGCACGACCTGCTGCTGACGGTCTCCCTCGACGAGGACTACGCCGACTTCCTGACACTCCCGGCGTACGAGCAGCTCAAGGGCTGAACAGCCGCTACCGCTCCGAGTGGCCCAGGGTCTTTCCCGGGGCCACTCGGTCGCGTACGGCCCGCTTCACGGCCGTCGGCTCCGGGAATCCCTGCTCACGCCGGTCCCAGACGACCTCGTCGCCGACGCGGACGACGAACACCCCGCCGGTGCCGGGTTTCAGGGCCAGTTCCGTCAGTTCGGCCTCGAAGGTCGTGAGCAGCTCCTGCGCCAGCCAGGTCGCGCGGGGCAGCCAGCGGCACTGGGTGCAGTACTCGATCTCGACCCGCCGCGAGGCGCCCGGGGCGTCCTCCGCCGGTCCGGTCCCGACGCGCTGAGCGTCCGTCATCCGAGGTGCACCGACCAATCCTGCCGGGCCGCGGGCTTGCCGTGCAGGTCGGGCACCTGCCTGAGCCACGCGGGTCGTCCTTGCTGGTTCCTCGCCGCCCGCCGGGCCTCCTCGGCGGCGAGCTCCTCCCGGCTGGGGAAGTCGGTGGGCAGCCAGGCCGCGGAGGCCTTCGCGCGTGCGTGGAGGTACCTCACGTAGGCCTCGCGCACCTCGTCCGCCGTGGCGAAGCCCGGCTCGTCCGCGAGCCAGGCGTCCGGGACCTCGGCGAGGATCCGCCACAGCAGTTCCCCGGTGACCCGGGGCGCGAGTTCGGCGTCGGCGGCCCGGACGTCGGGGCCGTGGTGGCCGAGGGCGTGGTGCCGGAAGTCGTAGGCCTTCGCCGGGTCGGAGCCGTCCCAGCGGTGGTGGAAGACGAGGGCGGCGCCGTGGTCGATCAGCCACAGGCGCGGGCGTGCGACGCCGAGGGTGGGCCAGACCATCAGGTTGGAACTGTGGACCGTGCGGTCGACGTTCACGGTCAGGGCGTCGAGCCAGACGATCCTGCCCGCCTCCAGCGGATCGACGGGGAAGACCCGGGCGATCTCGGGGGTGAAGTCCCGGGCGCCCGGCAGGTAGTCCATGCCGAGGTTGACGCCCGCGCTGGCCGCGTGCAGACCCCGCACCTCCTGGTGGGGCTCGTGGTCGGCGATCGACGGGTCGAAGTGCACCAGGACCAGCTCGGGGAAGCGCAGGCCGAGGGCGCGGGCCAGTTCCCCCACGATGACCTCGGCGACGAGCGCCTTGCGGCCCTGCGCGGAGCCGGTGAACTTGACGACGTACGTGCCGAGGTCGTCCGCCTCGACGACGCCGGGTACGGAGCCGCCGGACCGCAGGGGTTCGACGTAGCGGGTCGCGGTGACCTCTCTCAGCATGGTCCAGGGCTCCACGGGGGCAGAATCCGAAGGAGCCATAGTAACCAGGCGTCACGGGCGCACGGCGGCCCTGGCCGCAGGCGGCTGCCGGCCGGTGGCACGGAGCTCGGCCGTGGGCCGGCCACGGGTACGGCGACAGGAACTGACAGCCGGCTCGTGCGCCTGCCGTACCGGGACGGGCCGCACGAGGAGGCGCAGCCCGAGCAGGGCAGGCACACCATCGGCGCTCGTGACCTGCCCGTTCCGCGGGAGCGTCTCGTGGGCCCGGGCGGGCCGGAACGCGACATGACGCCCTGAAGGTACATAAATGGCCGAACCCCCTCGGATGTGCCTGTTGTATGGACGCACACCCGACGGGAGCGAGGGAGCATGGCCAAGGACATCACGGGCTCGGGCCCGCCCCCGGAGGCGAGCCTGAAGCCCGACGCCATCGGGTTCGTCGACGCGCTGGTCATCGGCCTCAACGCGACCTCCCCCGCGTACTCCGTGGCGGCGGTGATCGGCCCGGTGGTGGCGCTGGTCGGCATCTACGCCCCCGGGGTGATGCTCGCGTCGTTCGTGCCCATGCTGCTGATCGCCTCGGCGTTCTACTACCTCAACAAGGTCGACCAGGACTGCGGCACGACGTTCTCGTGGGTCACCCGGGCCATGGGGCCGTGGGCGGGCTGGCTCGGCGGCTGGGCCATCACGATGACGGGTGTCCTGGTCGTCGGGTCGCTCGCGGACGTCGCGGTGACGTTCTTCCTGCTCGCCGTCGGCCTGGACAGCTGGGCCGACAACGACGTGGTGCGCCAGGTACTGACGGTGCTGCTCATCCTGGTGATGACAGCGGTCTGCGTGATCGGCACCGAGATCTCGGCCAAGGTGCAGAACGTCCTCATCCTGGCGCAGGTCGCCTGCCTGCTCGCCTTCGCCGTGGTGGCGCTCTACCGCGTCTACGCCGACACCGGCACCCTCGACTCCGTCGACCCGGAGTTCAGCTGGCTCGACCCGTTCGGAGCCGGCGGGGCGTCACTGACCGCGTCCCTGCTGCTGGGCGTCTTCATCTACTGGGGGTGGGAGTCGGCGGTCAACCTCACCGAGGAGGTCGAGGACTCGGCCACCGCCCCCGGCAAGGCGGCCGTGTGGTCGACGGTGCTGCTGCTGGTGACCTATGTCGCGGTCGCCTTCGCGGTGGTGGCCTACGCCGGTACGGACTACCTCGCCGAGAACGCGGCGGAGGAGGAGTTCATCTTCGCGCTGCTCGCCGAGGAGGCGATGGGCGACTGGGACTGGGTCGTGCTGCTGGCGGTGTCGACGTCCGCGCTCGCCTCCACACAGACCACGATCATCCCGGCCTCGCGCACGGGGCTGTCCATGGCACGCCGGTACGCGCTGCCCGCGCACTTCGCCCGCATCCACCCCCGCTTCCGCACCCCCGACGTGAGCACCTGGTGGGTCGCGGGCATCGCCATCGTCTGGTACCTCGTCCTCTTCCACATCAGCGAGAACGCCCTCTTCGACTCCCTCACCGCCCTGTCCCTGCTGATCGCGTTCTACTACGCGCTGACGGGCCTGGCCTGTGCGGTCTACTACCGCCGCCAACTGACCCGCAGCGCCCGCAACTTCTTCCTGATCGGCCTGGGACCGCTGATCGGCGCGGGCCTGCTGGCGTGGCTGCTGGTGGAATCCGTGGCGGACATGTCCGACCCCGGGAACTCCTACAGCGGTGTCTCGTGGTTCGGGCTCGGTCCGCCGCTCGTCATCGGCATCGGCATCGTCGTCGCGGGCGTCGTCCTCATGGTCGTGTGGCGGCTGGTGGCGCCCGCCTTCTGGTCGGAACACCCGAGCGTGGTCGACCCGGCGCTCGTCGACGGCACGCAGGCCTGACGTCGCCGGTGATCCCCGGCCACGACGAGTCCCGGGGCGCCCTGAGCGCACTGCTTCATGAGCTCCCGGCGGAGCGTTTGGTGTGCGGGCTGAAGACGTACAGGTCGAGGATCTCGGGCACCGGCGCGACGCCGGGGCCGCCCGCCCGCACCCAGGAGACGACGTCCTCGGTGGCGGCCGGGTCGTTGACCAGCCCGAGCCACACCGGACGGCCCCCGGCGGCCCGGCCCTCGGCGGAGGGCTGGACGACGATGACATTGGCCTGGTCGCAGACGTCGAGGCAGTCGGAGACGCGCACCGGCGCGGTCTCGCGAAGGCGCTCGATCTGGGCGGCGTGATCGACACCTCTGATCTTGCGGGTGCCGCAGCAGCAGTCCCGGCAGACGACGATGCGGCAGGGGAGCCCTGCGTTCGGCGTCACGGACATACCGCTCCCTCCCTCTCTGCGCGTGGTGATGATCATGTCACGCGGGCTCCGGGCCCGGCGGGTCAGGTCCCTTCCCCGAGCGGGTTGGGCAGCGGACGGTAGCGGGCGTCGGCACCGTCCGCGCCGGTCCAGCGCAGCAGCAGGTTGGTCTTGGCGGGGAGGGCCGGCGAGTTCAGCAGGGCGGGGATCTCGGGGAGGTCGTGACGGGCGAGTTCGCGGCGGGCGGCGGGCCAGGGGTCGAAACCGGGGTGCCGTTCGGTGAGGGCGCCGGCGATCTCGACGAGGTGATTGACGACCAGGCAGTACACGAGCCGCTCCCAGCCGGCCTGCCGCGTCACGTCCGGCAGCAGCTTCACGCCCTCGGCGTCCCGGTACAGCGCCTGCACCGGCAGTCCGTCGGCGTCGACGGCGACCAGCGTGTTCTGCAGATGGGCCTCGAGGACGACACCGTGCTCGGCGAACGCCGTCAGCGCCGGGGGCACGACCTGGGCCAGGTACGCCGTCCACCAGACGCCCGGGTCGGCGGCGCGGTCGAGCGGGCTGCCGTCGAAGCCCTCGACGAGAGCGGCGGCGAGCACCGGGACCGTGCCCGGCAGGACGCGGCCGGCGAAGCCGTCGCGGACGAGGACGGCCAGGGCCTCGAAGGCGAAGCCGGCGGTGCGGTAGCCGCGGTCGCCGAGCCAGGCCGAGGGCCCGTCGAGCGTCTCGAAGGCGGCGCACACGGCCGCGTCCGTCCTGCGCAGGGCGAGCAGATCGTGGCGCCACAGGCGGCGGATGTCGTTGGTGATGCGCACGTCCAGGCTGAACTTGAGGAAGAGGTCCCGCTCGGGCGTGTAGAGCGTGCGGATCGCGGCCGTGGGCCAGGCGTCGGAGGCGGTGGTGCCGAGCCGGATCAGCCTGCCGTCCGCGAAGGCTCCGGCGAGCTCCTGCGCGGCCAGCTCGAGCTGCCAGGGGTGGGCGGGGAGCAGCCGGTAGCCGGGCGGGGCCGTGCCGAGGCCGTCGAGGGCGGAGGTGTCGCCCTCCTCGACGACGGTGTCCTCGCGCAGCCCCAGCAGGGTGATGGGGAAGCGGGCGTACGCCTCGGGCGCGTACGGCAGCCAGCGGGCCGTGGGACCGCCCCCGCGCGCCTTGGGGGCCGGGTGGTGGGTGTGGCCGATCAGGAGGGACTGCTCGGAGCGCAGGTAGAGGCCGTCGGGCGGGGTGGCCCGGGCCCGGGCGGCGAGCAGGGCGGCCACGGCGTCGCGGCTGTCCAGCATCTCGGCGGGCAGCTCGTGGTTGGGCAGCCCGGTGTGCCGGCGCAGTTCCTCGGCGACGAGCTTGACCAGCTCGGCGTGGCCGACGCGGTGCCAGGCGCCCGCGGCCTCGATCTCCGGCTCGGCGGGCCGCCGCGCTCCGCGCACCCTCAGCAGCCGGCCCGTGCCGGGCAGCCGGTGGACGCGACGGTCGCCCTCCCGGCGCACCGGCCGGGCGACCTCCCGCAGCAGGCAGTTCAGCAGGGGCACGGCGGCGTACGCGTCGGCGAGGGCTCCGGTGGCCGGGTCGTCACCGGGGGCCGAGTCGTCGTCGGCGGGCGGGGGCATGAGGTCCACGCGTTCCACTCGTCCCTATGGTCGTTCCAGCGTGCCGGGCGGAGATGATCAGTATGTCGGTCGTCGCCGTTCCGCTGTGACGCCCCTATTCGTACCCGAGGAGCCCGCCCGTGCACCGTCCCCCCACCGCCGAGGCCGAGGTCGCCGACGAACTGTCCGTCGTACGGCCCGGGCTCCTGCCGCGGTACGAGGCCGCGCTGCCCGGCGCCCGGGCTGCCGTGCTGTCCCGGCTGTGGCGCGGTCTCGCCCACGATCCGCTGCCTTGGGTCGCCCGCAGGGAGGGGACCCCGGACGGTCTGACGCTGTCCCTGTCCGACGGCCGCCGGCTGCACGGCCCCCGGCCGGATCCCTACGCGACCGGCGCGTACGTCACCGCCGTACGGCTGGACGAGACGACGTACGCGGATCCGGCGCGGCTGATGACGGACCTGGCCGTACCGCACTCCGCTTCCTTCGCCGCCGAGCTCGGGCACAGCGTCGCCTCGCTGGCGCTGTCGCGGGCGGGGCAGGAGGGCGCCGGGGAGGACTGGCCGGTCAGCGACTGGGAGTGGGAGCAGCGGATCGTCGACGGGCACCCCTTCCATCCGACGTGCCGGTCCCGGCCCGGCTTCTCGGTGGCCGAGCAGCTCGCCTACGGGCCCGAGCACCGGCCGGTCGTGGAGCTGGGGCTGGTGCCCGTGCGGGCGGAGGAGTGCCTGGTGACGGGCGGGTGGCCGGACGAGCTGCGGGACGGGGGGCGGGTGGTGCTGCCGGTGCATCCGTGGCAGGCGGCGCATGTGCTGAAGCGGACGTGCGAGGAGCGGCGCCCGGCGCATCCGCTGATGTCCCTGCGGACGCTGGCCCTGCCCGGCGGGCCGCAGGTGAAGACCTCGCTGAGCGCCCGGCTGACGTCCTCGGTGCGGGACATCTCCCTGCCCTCGGTCGCCGCCTCGGCGGTGCTGTCGGACTTCGCGGGGACACCGGCTGCGCGCACGGACGGTCTGCTGCACGTCACCCGCACGCTGGGTGCCGCGGCGGCCGGTTCCGCCGACTTCGCGGCCGTCCTGCGGGAGTCGCCGCAGACGTACGCGGGCAGCGGTGAACGGGTCCTGCCGGTGGCGGCGCTGGCCACCACCGACCTGCCGCGCTCCCCCGCCTGGCTGGCCGCCTTCGCACGGCTCACGCTCACGATCGGGCTGCGGCTGCTGGAGCTGGGCGTGGCTTTGGAGGCGCACGGCCAGAACCTCCTGGTGGTCCTCTCGGCGACGGGAGAGCCGCTGCGGCTGGTCTACCGCGATCTGGCCGACATCCGCGTCAGCCCGGCGCGTCTGGCCCGGCACGGCATCACGGTGCCCGAGCTGCCGGCCCGGATGGTCACGGACGACGAACGCGTGCTGCGCCGCAAGCTGTTCGGCTCGCTCGTGGCAGGCGCGCTGGCCGGTACGGCCGGGTCGGGCCCGGCGCTCGGCGCGGCGCTGGAGACCGCGGTACGGGACCTGCCGCGCACCCCGGATCTCGCGGCCCTGTGCGCCGGTCCGCTGCCCACGAAGGCGCTGACGCTGATGCGGCTCTCGCCGCGGACGCCCGGGGACCAGTGGGCGGAACTGCCCAACCCCTTGCGGTGAAGCACGTTTTGGAACCGGAGCGGGGTGATCAATAGGATCCGGCGATGATCACAAGAACACGGCTGGCGACAGGGGTCTGTGCCCTGCTCGCCGCGCTGACGGCCGGGCTCGCCTTCCCGGCCGGGGCGGCCGCCGGCGAACCCACGGGCCAGGACGCCCCCAAGGTCGACCTCGTCCTCGATGTGAGCGGCTCGATGCGGGCCCGGGACATCGACGGCCAGTCGCGGATGGCCGCCGCGAAGCAGGCGTTCAACGAGGTGCTCGACGCGACGCCCGAGGAGGTCGAACTCGGCATCCGCACCCTCGGCGCGAACTACCCCGGCGACGACCGGAAGACGGGCTGCAAGGACACCGCGCAGCTCTACCCCGTCGGCCCGCTCGACCGCACCGAGGCCAAGACGGCCGTCGCCACGCTCACCCCGACGGGCTGGACACCGATCGGCCCGGCCCTGCTGAAGGCGGCCGGAGACCTGGACGGCGGCGACGGCTCCAAGCGCATCGTGCTGATCAGCGACGGCGAGGACACCTGCGCGCCGCTCGACCCGTGCGAGGTGGCCCGCGAGATCGCGGCCAAGGGCATCGGCCTGACCATCGACACCCTGGGCCTGGTCCCGACCGCCAAGCTGAGCCGGCAGCTGAGCTGCATCGCCGAGGCCACGGGCGGCACCTACACCTCGGTCGAGCACCAGGACGAACTCACCGACCGGGTGAACCAGTTGGTGGACCGGGCGGCCGATCCGGTGGTGACGCCGGTGCCGGCCGAGGGCGCCGATCGGTGCTCCGCCGCGCCGACGCTGAAGTCGGGCCTGTACACCGACCGCGAGGAGTTCGGGCAGCAGCGCTTCTACCGGGTGGACGTGCGGCCGGGTCAGGAGCTGCGCGCCTCGGTGAGTGTGGCGGCGGACCGGGCCGTGAACCCCGGCTACGGCGTGCTGATGAAGGCCGTGACGTCGAAGGGCCGCGAGATCGTGCGCGGCGAGGCGGCGGGCAACGGCCGCACCGACGTGATCTCGACGGGCCTGCGTTACCCGAAGGCCGAGAGCGACGACGAGGACGCGCCCGCCGAGGCGGTCTGCCTCGCCGTGTCGCACTCCTTCTCGGCGGCCTCCGGCGTGAAGGCCACGCCCGGCCTGCCGCTGGAGCTGACGGTGGACGTCGTGGACGCCCCGAGCCGGGTGGGCGATGTGGCCGCCTTCGGCCTCGGCCGCGGCTGGTGGCTGCTCGGCGTGCTGATCCTCACCGGCTTCCTCGCCGGTCTTCTCTGGGGCTGGCTGTCGCGCTGGCGGGTCGCGGTCTGGAGGACCAACTGATGCGAGTGGTACGAGCGTTGAGCGCGGCGTTGCTGACCCTCGGAGTGGCGGCCGGCCCGGCCGCGGCCGACGCGTCGCCGAGCCCGTCACAGGACGAGGCGTCGGCCCCCACCCGGGCCGGTACGTCGTTCCGCACGGCGACGGAGATCGAGCAGGGGCAGCGGGCCACGGCGAGCGGCTCCACCGGCGACTACCTGTACTGGTCGTTTCCCGCCGACACCGGACAGCGCCCCACGGTCGAGGCGACGGTGAAGCTGCCGGAGACCCACGCCTTGCAGACCTGGCAGATCGACGTCTACGACGGTCTGCGTCGCCGTCAGGCCTGCCAGTACGGGGCGCAGACGCGCACCGCGGAGGCGGACACGTCCTCCGTGAAGCTGGCCTGTGTCCTGCGCACGGTCCGGGCCTGGTCGGAGCCGTGGGCGAACGACCCACTGCCGGGGACCTACTACGTCCGGCTGACGGCCACCGGCGTCGCCACCGCCGACCTCGGCCTCCCCGTGGGCAGTGAGATACAGGTGGACTCCAAGGACATCGGCGGGTCCGCGGCGGTGGACGGCTCGCTCGCGCAGCCCCTGGTGCCGGGGATCGCCTCGAAGCCCGAGGAGGAGCGGGACGACGCGGCGGTGCTGGCCGGTCTCGAACCCGAGGACGGCTGGACGTCCGGCTGGTGGTCGGACCGGTGGGTGTGGACCGCGATCGGCGGGGTCCTGGCCGCGCTGGCGGGCGTCGGCGGGTACGCGCTGACGCGCGGCACGGGACGGCCGTCCCGGGTACCACCGGGCACCTGACCGGGCGGGCCGGCCTCACCCGAACCGGCCCTGATCGGCCATCACCTGATCGACCCTCAGGAGATCCGGCCATCACCTGATCGCCTCTCAGGAGATCCGGCCATCACCTGATCGCCCCTCAGAAGGCCCGCCACGTGCGGGCCTTCTCTCATTCCTCGCGCAGCGCCTTGGCCAGAGTTCCCTCGCCGCCGACCTCGACCCGCCCCTCCCCCACGGCCCGGGCCAGACCCAGCTCCCCCCTGCTGAGCGCCGCGCACGTCGCGGCGTCCAGGACCAGCCGGGCGTCCGGCTCCGCCGGGGCGGGCCCGTCGCCGTACACGGGACCCTCCTCGGCACCGGCGTACAGATGAAACAGGCCTTCCTCCAGGCGGACTTCGACGAGCCCCTCGCCGTCCAGCAGGCGCAGCAGCGGCAGCGCGAACCAGTGCGCCCGGACCGCGTCCGTCGCCCGGCGCTCCCCCAGCTCGGCCTGCCCCCACTCCCCCAGCGCCTGCAGCACGGGCAGCAACTCGCGTCCGCGAGGCGTGACTTCGTACACGTACGCCGCGCCGGGCGGTGGCAGCCGGCGCCGGGTCGCGAGGCCGTCGCGCTCCATGTCCTTCAGCCGTGAGGCGAGGACGTCGGTGCTGACGCCGGGCAGGTCCGCGTGCAGGTCGGTGTAGCGGCGGGGACCGGCGAGCAGCTCCCGGACGATCAGCAGGGTCCAGCGGTCACCGACGACGTCGAGCGCGCGGGCGGCGGAGCAGTACTGGTCGTAGCTTCGGCGAGGTGGCATGCGACGCAGTCTAGACAAGTTGTTGGACTTTCCAAGCGCGTACTTGGTAAAACCAAGCAACACGATCGGCAGAGGAGAGCGGCGCATGGAGTTCCGGCAGTCGAGCAAGCTCAGCGAGGTCTGCTACGAGATCCGCGGCCCGGTGATCGAGCACGCCAACGCGCTGGAGGAGGCGGGCCACAGCGTGCTGCGCCTGAACACCGGCAATCCCGCGCTCTTCGGGTTCGAGGCGCCGGAGGAGATCCTCCAGGACATGATCCGGATGCTGCCCCAGGCGCACGGCTACACCGACTCGCGCGGCGTCCTCTCCGCCCGCCGGGCCGTGGCCCAGCGCTACCAGACCCTCGGCCTGGAGGTCGACGTCGACGACGTCTTCCTCGGCAACGGCGTCTCGGAACTGGTGTCGATGGCCGTGCAGGCGCTCATCGAGGACGGCGACGAGGTCCTCGTGCCCGCCCCGGACTTCCCCCTCTGGACGGCGGTGACGACCCTGGCGGGCGGCAAGGCGGTCCACTACCTGTGCGACGAGCAGGCCGACTGGTACCCCGACCTCGACGACATGGCGTCGAAGATCACCGACCGTACCAAGGCGGTCGTGATCATCAACCCGAACAACCCCACCGGCGCGGTCTACCCCAGGGAGATCGTCGAGGGCATCCTCGGCCTCGCCCGGCGGCACGGCCTCATGGTCTTCGCCGACGAGATCTACGACCAGATCCTCTACGACGACGCCGTGCACCACTCGGCCGCGGCCCTCGCCCCCGACCTGGTGGTCCTCACCTTCTGCGGGCTGTCCAAGACCTACCGGGTGGCGGGCTTCCGCTCCGGCTGGCTGGTGGTCACGGGTCCGCGGCAGCACGCCAAGGACTACCTGGAGGGCCTCACCATGCTGGCCTCGATGCGGCTGTGCGCCAACGCGCCCGCGCAGTACGCCATCCAGGCCGCGCTCGGCGGCCGGCAGTCCATCCGCGAGCTGACCGCGCCCGGCGGCAGGCTGCACGAACAGCGCACCGTGGCCTGGGAGAAGCTGAACGAGATCCCCGGTGTGACCTGCGTGAAGCCGAAGGGCTCGCTCTACGCCTTCCCGCGCCTCGACCCCAAGGTGCACAGGATCCACGACGACGAGAGGTTCGTCCTGGACCTGCTGCTGCGGGAGAAGATCCAGGTCGTCCAGGGCACCGGCTTCAACTGGCCGACGCCGGACCACTTCCGCATCCTGACGCTGCCCCACGCGGAGGACCTGGAGGCGGCGATCGGCCGGATCGGGCGGTTCCTCGGCGGGTACCGCCAGTAGACCCCGAGCGTTTCCCGCCGACCTGCGGGGGACCGGAAAGGGCCTTTGAGCCGGACGGGCGCCGAGCGCAGCGCGTGAGCGGCGCGCAGCAGGGAACGTCGTCCTCGGTCCTTCCCCCAGGCAGGAGCGGAGACGAGTGATGGCCACCACGCAAGGTGAAGCCCGGGTCGGCACCCCACGAACGGCGGACCTCCGGTTGCCGGGCATCGTGCTCGGGGTCGGGATGGGCGGGTTCGCCGACGGCATCCTGCTGCACCAGCTGCTGCAGTGGCACCACATGCTCTCCAGCACCAACCAGGACCGCATCGGGGTGAAGTACTACAACCCCCACACCGTCTCCGGTCTGGAGATGAACACCCTGTGGGACGGCGTCTTCCACACCGTGTGCTGGCTGGCGGTCCTGCTCGGGCTGGCCGTGCTGTACGCGCGGGTCACCCACGACCGGCGGCGGGTGTGGACCTCCCGGGTGCTGTGGGGCTGGATGCTCGTCGGCTGGGGCCTGTTCAACCTCGTGGAGGGCGTGCTGGACCACCACGTCCTCGGCATCCACCACGTCCGCGCCGGGGAGGGCCAGGTGTGGTGGGACATCGGCTTCCTCGTCCTGGGCGCCCTGCTGGTCGCCGGCGGTCATCTGCTCCGGCGCAGCGGCCGGTCCTTCGACCCCCGTGCGGCGGCCGGCCGGCACGAGGGTCTGGACGGCTGATGGGCCACCAACTGCACGGGAACGGGAACGGACACGGACACGCCGCGGGCGGCGGCGTCCCGGACTGGCTGCCGCCGGCGCTCCTGCTGCTCGCCGCCTCCGGCGCCTACCTGCTGCTCGTCCGCCGGGCGTGCCGGCGCAATCCGGCCCTCGGCTGGAGCCGGTGGCGGACCGGCTGGTTCCTGGGCGGGATCCTCCTGCTCGGTATCGCTGCGCTGCCGCCTGTGGCGCCCTTCGCCCACGAGGACTTCCGCGGGCACATGGTCCAGCACCTGCTCATCGGCATGTACGCGCCGCTCGCCCTGGTCCTGGCCGCCCCCGTCACGCTCCTGCTGCGCACCCTGCCCGCGTCCCGGGGCCGGCGCCTGACCGCGGTGCTGCACAGTCCGCCCGGACGCGTGATCGCCCACCCGGCGGTCGCGCTGGCGCTCTCCACGGGCGGCCTCGCGGTGCTGTACTTCACCCCGCTGTACAACGCGATCACGGCCGGCCCGGCGGCGCACTGGCTGCTGCACGCGCACTTCCTGCTCTCCGGATGCCTGTTCGCCCACGCCATCGCCGGCCCCGACCCGGCCCCCGCCCGGCCGGGGGTCAGGGCCCGGCTGGTCTGCCTGGGCGTCGCGATCGCCGCGCACGCCGTGATCTCCCAGTTGATGTACGGCGGCTTCCGGGTCGACATCCACGCGCCGATCGACCAGGTGCGGGGCGGCGCGGAGATCATGTACTACGGCGGTGACCTGGCCGAGCTGATGCTGGCCGCCGCACTGGTCGCCACATGGCGGCCCGAGCCCCGGCGCGTGGCGGGGCGGGGCTCAGCGGGCCGGAGCGCGGCAGGCTGGAGCGCGGCAGGCCGGGGCGCGGGGCGGGGAGGCGTCCCGGCCCGGAATGTCAGTGGCGGGTCGTAGCCTTCGAGCACGTGGGGCGTGAAGCCCGGGAGCCTGCCCGAGGCCGGAGAGGAGCACGCCGTGACCCGACCGCCGACCGTCGCCCAGCGGCGTCTCATCGACACCGCCGATCCCGTCACCGGGCGGCTCCGTGGCACGCAGGCGCAGCTCACGGCACTGGTGAAGCGGGGTCTCGCCTTCCGCCACCCCCGGCCGCCGCACGATCACTTCCTGACCCCGGAGGGGCATCGGGTGCGGCAGGGCATCACCCAGGCACCCGAGGCAGCCGGAGCCCCGGAGACCCCCGCGCCGACGGGCGTGTTCGCCGCACGCGTCGGAGGTGAGGAGGACGCTCCTCAGGCCGGTCCCGCCCGGCGCCGTGAGGTGCACAGTGCCTGGCAGGGGCTGCTGGAGCTGCGCCGGATGACCAACCCTGGCGGGGACGTGGACCGGCCGTGCGGCTGGGAGCGTACGCATCTGGTGCGGGCCGCGGCGCTGGCACTGGAGGCGGCCGGTCGCCCTCCGGCGGGGCCGGAGGGCGGGGGCTATCGCGTACGGGAGACCCCGCAGCCGGAGGCCGTCGCTGTCCATGAGCCGGACGGCGACGCGCTGCGGGCCTGCGCGGCCACCCTGGAGGCAGCAGGCTGGCAGGTGAGCGAGCACCGCGAGCCGCGCACCGGCAGCCGCTATCTGCTGGCTTCCCCGCGCCGGGCGTGATGAGCATGCCAAGATCGGGGGATCGTTGCGCAGTGCACGAGAGTCCGGTGGGAGAGATCCGGTGCGAGAAGGGAAAGCCGTGAGCAAGGCGTATTCCGTCCCCGTGACCGTCCGTGGGTACGAGACGGACGTGCAGGGGCACCTCAACCAGGCGGTCTATCTGAACTACGCGGAGCACGCCCGCTGGTCGTTGCTCCATGCCGCGGGGATCAGCCAGTCCGCCCTCATCGGCAGCGGCGTGGGCCCGGTCGCCCTGGAGACGACCATCCGCTACAAACGCGAGCTGCTCGCGGGCGACGAGGTCGAGGTGACCTGTGCCTTCGAGTGGGGCGGCGGCAAGACGTTCCGGATCGAGCAGACCGTCGTGAAGTCCGACGGCACGGTGGCCGCGGAGATCACGGCGGTCGGCGGGATCCTGGACCTGGAGAAGCGCAAGCTGGTCGCCGATCCCGCGGAGGTCTTCAAGAAGCTGGCCTCGGACCCGGGGCTGTTCGGGCTCTAGACGCCTTCTCGCGCGGTGCACGGGCTCGCGCGGTGCGCGGACACCGGGCGAGCCCGCCCGCTCGGTCTGCCGGTTCACCCGGTCCGCGGGTCAGCCGTCGAAGACGATGTCCTCGATGTCGTGGGTCCAGCGGACCTTGGTGTCGTCGACCTCGATGATGAGGTCGAGCCCGGTGCTGGTGTGCCCGGTGGAGAGGAGGGTGAACGTGTCGGCCTTGCGACGCAGGAACTCCACGAAGCCGCCGAGGTCGGGGTCCCCGTCGTTCAGCAGCACGTACTCGCCCAGCCGCCGGTAGAACTTGGGCAGGATGACGTCCTTGCTGACCTCCGGAGGACCCACGACCGCCGTGGGCTTCTGCGTCTTGTCGAGCGGCCACAGACCCTCACCGTCGGCCTGGGCCTGGTGCGCGGTCGCGGTCATGTCGTTGCGCAGGTCGGGGAAGAGCGACCGGTAGAAGGTCGGATAGACGAAGCCCTTGGCGAGCAGCTTGTGGTTGACGGTCTCGTGCAGCATGGCCGGCGTGAAGAAGACGTTGCCGTGGGCATCGGCGTCCGGTCCTGCTCCCGGCCCGGTGAAGGCGATGCAGCGGCCGAGCGGGTCACCGCCCCGGGTCAGGACGTATCCGCGGACGGCGGCGGGGTTGGTGGGGGCCTTGACCTTCCCGCTCGGGGTGCGCTGTACGGGGTCGAAGCCGAGGAGGCGCAGCAGTTCGGCGGCCGCCCCTTCGGCCTGCGCCTTGGGCTGGTGCAGCACGCCCCCGCCCACGAAGGGGGGATCGAAGTGCGTCTCCAGGGCGTCGATGCCCTCCAAGCGCAGATTGACTCCGCCAGGGCCGTGGATCTGAAGGGGAACCGGGGCGGGGATCGTGTCCCAGACCGCAGGGTCGTCCGGGTAGAACCGGACCGTGTCCCCGTCGGGGCTCGTCCCCACGATGCGGAATTCGCCTTGAATGCGGGTGTACGGCATGAGGGGGCCTCCTCACGGACGCCGGGTAGCGGCCAGAGATGCGCGGACGGACGCCGCACGGCCACTCCTCACTATGCGTCAGCGGTGCCCCTGGGTCCTGTTGGCGGTTCAACGTCTGCGACGGGACACGTCGAACCGCCACCGGGCGCTCGAAAGGTCAGGCGGCGTCTCGCCAGATCGTCATGTCCAGCTGCACGAAGGCGATGTCGGGCAACGCCGTCGACTTCGTCTGGAGCACCAGCAGGGCGATGTCCCCGTTCTTGTGCTGGACGCAGATCTCGCTGCCGGCGGCCGCCGCGGCCAGGGTCCAGCGGTGGCGGTCGGCACGGGCGAGGATCAGCCGGCACTCGTCGAGGGTCGCCCCGGACTTGCCGAAGAGCTGAACGAAGACGCTGGTGTCGCTCTCCACCGCGCAGCCGACGCTCTTGCAGTCGAGGCGGATGTCGCCCTTGCGGTCGTCGCGCATGAACGGCTTGCGGAAGCTCAGGGAACTCTCCGGGGTCAGCATCAACAGGGCCTGGGCTTCGACGCGTGGTGACGGGGACCGGTCCGGGGAAGGCTCGGCTCCCACCGGCGTCCGCCCGTCGGCCTCGGACACTCCGGTTCCGCCTTCGGGGGCGGACGACGACGCCTGCCCCGACGACCGCCCGGACTCCCTCGGCCCCGGCGTCGAGGGCGCACCCGCCACCCACTCGCCGAACCTGCCCCCCGCGTTCGCGACCGTCCACGCCAGGCCCGTCAGGACCAGGGCCCCGGCCGCCACCGCGGCGGTCGTGAGGAGGACGCCGCGCCGTCTTCGCGTCCGCCCCTCCCCCGGCCCGGCCGGCAGCGTCCGAGGCTGGGTGACGACCAGCGGCCGGGGCAGGACCCGGGTGGGGGTGGGGAGCGGGGAGGGCGCCGTCGGCTCCGGTCCCATGACGTCCCGCCAGACCGCCGGGCCCGCGCTCGCTCCGGCGTCCGTCCCCAGTCGCCGGCGGCACCAGTCGACGATCTCCGCCAGGTCCGCCCTGTCCCGCGGGTCGGCGGCCAGGCAGCGGGCGAACAGCAGTCGGAGCTGCTCGGGCAGCAGGGACAGGTCGGGCCGGTCGTGCACGATCCGGTACAGCACTCCGACCGCGGAGCCTTCCCCGTACAGCGGGCGGCCCAGGGCCGCGAACGCGGCCGTCTGGCCCAGGGCGAAGACATCGGTCGCCGCCGTGACGTCACCCGCGGACGCCTGCTCGGGAGCCATGAAGTGGGGCGTGCCGACGGCGGCGCCGGTGGCGGTGTACGAGGTGAAGTCGGCGGCCAGCGAGATGCCGAAGTCGATCACGCGCGGCCCGTCGGCGGCGAGCAGCACGTTGGACGGCTTGAGGTCCCGGTGCACGATGCCGGCGGCGTGGATGGCCTGGAGCGCCTCGGCCACCCCGGCCGTCAGCCACAGCACGGCGGGGACCGGCAGCGGTCCGCGCCGGGCGACGGCGTCGGTCAGCGAGGGGCCGGGGACGTACAGCGTGGCCGCCCAGGGCGGGGTGCCGTCGGCGTCGGCGTCGATCAGCTCGGCGGTGTAGGCGCCCCGGACCCGCCGGGCCGCGTCGACCTCCCGGCGAAACCGGCGCCGGAAGGCCGGGTCGTCGGCCAGTTCCGGCCGTACGACCTTGATCGCCACGGGCCGGCCGCCCTGCGTGTGCGACAGGTAGACCCGGCCCATGCCGCCCGCACCGAGCCGGGCCGCCAGGCGGTACCCGGCGACCACGGGCGGGTCGTCCGCCCGCAACGGCTGGAACGCCTCGGTCGCGTGGTTCATCGGCCCGTCTCCCCCTCATCCCCTGATCCCCCGGTCAACCAGGAGTTGACCAAGGCAGAAGCCTAAGCGGATTCCGGCGGGCTCATGGCGCGGCCGGCGCCCTCGGTACGTCCGTGAGGTCCTCGGGCACCTCCATCGGGTGGGTCACGTCATGGGCGTCCCGGCCGCCCCGGCCCAGGTGGTTGAAGACCAGGTTGAGCAGCACGGCCGCCACACAGCCCGTGGAGATGCCGGAGTCCAGGACGATGCGGGCTGTTTCCGGGAAGGCGTGGTAGAACTCCGGGGCCGTGATCGGGATGATGCCGACGGCCAGGGAGACGGCCACGATCAGGACGTTGTTGTCCCTGTCCAGGGCGGCCCGGACCAGGGTCTGGATGCCGCTGGCGGCGACCGAGCCGAACAGGACGACGCCTGCCCCGCCGAGCACCGGGCGCGGTACGACGGCGATCAGCGAGGCCGCCATCGGGCACAGGCCCATCAGCACCAGGAAGCCGCCGCCCGCGGCGACGACGTACCGGCTGCGGATCTTCGTCATGGCGACCAGGCCGATGTTCTGCGCGAAGGCGCTGCACATGAAGCCGTTGAAGAGAGGGCTGATCGCCGAGCCGAGGGTGTCGGCGCGCAGGCCGGCCGCGATGGTCCTCTCGTCGGCCGGGCGCTCGACGATCTCGCCCAGGGCCAGCATGTCGGCGGTCGACTCGGTCATCGACACCACCATCACCACGCACATCGAGATGATGGCGGCGAGCTGGAACTGCGGTGCGCCGAAGTGGAACGGGGTGGGAAAGCCGATGACGGCCGCGTCCGCGACGGGGGCGAAGTCCGTGGCGCCGAACGGGATCGCGATGAGCGTGCCGATCACCAGGCCGAGCAGCACGGCGATCTGCTTGACGAAGCCCGTGGTGAAGCGGCGCAGCAGCAGGACGATCAGCAGGGTGACGGCCGCGAGGCCCAAGTTGGTCGCCGAACCGTAGTCGTGCGCCGTCGGGTCGGGGCCCTGCGCCCAGCCGAAGGCGACCGGGAGCAGCGATATGCCGATGAGGGTGATGACCGTGCCGGTCACGACGGGCGGGAAGAAGCGGATGGCCTTGCAGAAGACGGGAGCGGCGAGGAAGCCGAGGAGTCCGGCGACGATGACCGCGCCGAAGATGATCGGCAGGGCGTCGGACTTGTCCGCCGTGGAGGCGACGATGGCGGTCATCGGGGCGACACCGGCGAAGGTGACGCCGTTGACGAAGGGCAGCCGGGCGCCGATCCTCCAGATGCCGAGGGTCTGCAGGAAGGTGGCGAGGCCCGCGGTGAACAGGCAGGCTCCGGTGAGGAAGGTCAGGTCGGTGGCGGTGAGGCCGATGGCCGCGCCGACGATCAGGGGCGGGGCGACGACTCCGGCGTACATGGCGGCCACGTGCTGCAGGCCGGTCGTCGCCATCTTGAGCGCGGGGAGTTTTTCGTCAACGGGGTGGTCGGCCACGGCGGCGTCCCTCCGGTCGGTTACACGGTCGTGCCCGGGGGCCGCCGTGGGTGTCAGGGAGGTGGTGCGGGTGTGGTCATGGGGGGTGCCTCCCTGCTCGAGCGAAGCCGGGAGCTTGCGGGAGGGACCGGGACATGCGGGTGACGGGGTGGCCGTTCCGGGGCGCGCGCGTCCACGCGCGCGCCCCGGAGACGACCGCCGTGGACCCCGCTCGGGTTCACGGCCACCGGCCGGGAGCCGTCCCTCCCGGCCGGAGTCATCCGGGTGTTCAGGCCTCGGCGGCGATCTTCGCCAGGCGCTGGGCCTCGTCCCGCGTGGCGCGGGCGATGGCATCCTCGTCGGCCGTGAGCAGCCGTCCGTCCTCGACGATCTGCCGGCCGTTCACGAAGGAGGCGGTTACCGGGGCGGCCGCGCCGAAGACCAGGGCGGTCACCGGGTCGGCGATGGAGGCGTGGGCGAGCGTGTCCAGCTTCCACAGCACGAGGTCGGCGAGCTTGCCGGGCTCCAGGGAGCCGGTCTCGGCGGCCCGGCCGAGGACCTGGGCGCCGCCGTACGTGCCGAGGCGCAGGGCCTGGCGGGCGTTCAGCGCCGACTCCTTGTGGCCGCCGAGGCGGTTGATGAGGAGGGCGTTGCGCAGTTCGGTGTGGAGTTCGCCGGACTCGTTGGAGGCGGTGCCGTCGACGCCGAGGCCTACGGGAACGCCGGCGGCGAGCATGTCGGGGACGCGGGCGATCCCGGCGGCGAGGCGGGCGTTGGAGGACGGGCAGTGCGCGACGCCGGTGCGGGACCGGGCGAAGGCGGCGATGTCGGAGTCGTTCATGTGGACGCAGTGCGCCATCCACACGTCCTCGCCGAGCCAGCCGGTGGACTCGAAGTAGTCGGTCGGGCCCATGCCGAACAGTTCGTGGCAGAACTTCTCCTCCTCCACGGTCTCCGAGCCGTGGGTGTGGAGGCGGACGCCGAGGCGGCGGGCCAACTGGGCTCCGTCTCGGAGCAGTTCGGTGGAGACGGAGAAGGGCGAGCAGGGGGCGACGGCGACCTGGGTCATGGCGTCGAAGGAGGAGTCGTGGTGCCGGCGCACGGTCTCCTCGGTGGCCGCGAGCGCACCGTCGAGGGTCTCCACGGCGAAGTCCGGGGGCAGGCCGCCGTCCTTCTCGCTGCGGTCCATGGAGCCGCGGGCGAGGGTGAAGCGGACTCCCATGTCGCGGGCGGCGCCGATGATCGCGCCGGAGAGGTCGCCCGAGCCCCGCGGGAAGACGTAGTGGTGGTCCATGGCGGTGGTGACGCCGCCGCGGGCCATCATCGCAAGGGAGCCCTGGGCGGCCGCGCGGACCATGGGCTCGTCGATGCGCGCCCAGGTCGGGTACAGCGCGACGAGCCAGTTGAAGAGGTTGTGGTCCGTGGCCAGGCCGCGGGTGATCCACTGGTAGAAGTGGTGGTGGGTGTTGATCAGGCCGGGCGTCACGAGGTGGCCGGTGGCGTCGATACGGCGTACGACGTTCTCCAGGCCCTCGGGGGCCGCGCCCGCGCCGAGCGACTCGATGCGGTTGCCGGCGAGGACGACGTGCCCGGAGGCGTACTCGGTGTCGTGTCCGTCGACGGTCGCGATCGCACAGTTCTCGATGACGATGCGCCGGTCTGCTGCCATGGTTCGTCCTTTGCGCAGTGGTGGAGAGGGCACGGCAGGACCCCGGAAGTTTTGAGTGCCGTGGCCGGGAGGAGGGTTCCCCGGCCACGGGTGCCGAAAGAGGGAACCTCAGAGGTTGGTGAGGTCCACGGGGATCTTCGCCTCGCAGCCGTCCCGCAGGACCGTCGCCTCGATCAGGCCGTAGGGGCGGTCGGCGGCGTAGTACACCTCATTGTCGTTCTTCAGCCCGAAGGGCTCCAGGTCGACCAGGAAGTGGTGCTTGTTCGGGAGGGAGAAGCGGACCTCGTCGATCTCGCCGCGGTTGTCGATGATCCGCGCACCCATCTGGTACAGGGTCTGCTGGAGCGAGAGCGAGTAGGTCTCGGCGAAGGCCTTGAGCATGTGCTTCCTGACCTGCTCGTAGGACTTCTCCCAGTCGGGCATGCGCTGCTCGTCGTCGGTCCAGTTGAACCGCCAGCGGCCGGAGACCTCGGTGGCCAGTATGCGGTCGTAGGCCTCCTTCAGGGTCGTGTACTTGTCCTTGACGTAGCCCCAGAACTCGGAGTCGGTCGAGTTCATCACGACGAGGTCCTTCAGGCCGGAGACGACCTCCCACGCCGAGCCGTCGTAGGTGATCTGGGTGAGCCGCGTCTCCTGGCCCTTGCGGACGAAGGAGTGCTTGGCCTCGTCGGCGCCGATGGACTGCGAGTCGGCGCCGGAGGCCTCGATCCGTTCCCAGGCGTACTCCTCGATGCGGATCCGGGCGGTCTTGATCGGCTCCTGCGAGGTGACGAAGTGCCGGGCGAGGTGGATGCCGAACTGCTCGGCGGACTCGATGCCGTGCTCCTTGGCGAACGCGTACACCGTGTTCTTGGTGGTGTCGGTCGGCAGGACGTTGGCGTTCGAGCCCGAGTAGTGGACCTCCTCCATGTCGCCGCTCAGCGCGACGGAGACGTTCAGGTCCTTGATGTGGTGGGTGGCGCCGTCCCGCGTGATCTTGACGACTCGGTTCTCGGCCTTGCCGTACTGGTTCTGTCCCAGCATCACAGGGCGGGCAGGGCGGGAATTGACGGTCATTTAGCTAGCTCCCTCGGTATACGGAGTAGCCGAACGGGTTGAGCAGCAGCGGTACGTGGTAGTGCTCGCCCGGCACGACGGCGAACGTGATCGCCACCTCCGGGAAGAACACGCCGGCGCCGCTGTCCCGATTCGCGGGGGCGTCCTGCTGCGCATCGGCCTTCTGGTTCGCGGACTTCTCGAAGTACGGCTCGACGGCGAAGTCGAGGCGTACGTGGGTGGTGCCCTCCGGCAGCGCCGGGAGGTCCTTGCACCGCCCGTCCGCGTCGGTCGCCGAGCCGCCGAGCCCCTGCCAGTCGGCTGCACGCCCGGAGCGGGCGGACAGGTGGACGGCGACGCCCTCGGCGGGGCGGCCGACGCTGGTGTCCAGGATGTGCGTGGACACGGATGCGGTGGTGCTGGTGCTCATGGTCGGGCGTCCTCTTCAGTCGTCTTCGACGAGACGGGCGAGCCGAATGCGGTTGATCTTCCCCAGTTCGGCGCGGACGATCTCCCGCTCCCGCTCCGGTGTGTTGCCGAGCCGTTCCCTGACCGCGTCGCGCATCTGCTCGCCGGTGCGCCCGGTGGCGCAGATCAGGAAGACATGGCCGAACCTCTCCTGGTAGGCAAGGTTCAGCTCCAGCATCTCCGCCCTGAGCGCGTCGGAGGCGCCCGCCATGCCGCGCTGCTCCCTGGCCGAGGTGGGGTCACCGGGCCTGGGGCGGCCGATGGGCGGGTGGCCGGCCATCGCCTCGTCGAGGTCCGCGGCCGTCAGCTCCGCCATGGCGGCGTCGCTCGCGGTGTACAGGTCCTCGCAGGTGGCGTAGGGGCGGGCGGCCAGCAGGCGCTTCGCCCACGCCGTGGCGGCGCACGCCTCGTGGAGTGCGGCGTGGGCCGCGTGCTCCTCGAGGGTGTTGAACCGGGTCAGACCCGGCGGCGTGGAAGTGGACGTCACGGGAGCCTCCGTGGCCGGATTCGGCCGTCGTGCTGAACGGGCGTGCCGACAGCTAACGCCCTCCCGCTACAGCACGTCAACAGTTTGTTGAAAATTCGGGGGCGCGAAACCGGAGCAGTGCACCTGGGGCCGGTCAGGCCCCCTTCTCGCGGTTGAGGTAGTTGTAGACGGTGAAGCGGCTGACACCGAGGGCGCTCGCCACGGTCTCCACCCCGTGCCGCACGGAGAAGGCGCCGCGCGCCTCGAGTATCCGCACGACCTCCTGCTTGGCCCTGCGGTCCAGATCGGCCAGCGGCATGCCCTTGCGGCGCTCCATGGCGGCCAGGATGTGATCGAGGGAGTCGGCGAGCTGGGGCAGCCGTACGGCGACGGCGTCCCTGCCCTCCCAGGCCAGGACGACGTCGTCGGGGCCGGCCTCGTCGGGCGGGATCATCTCCCCGCCCATGGCGTCGACCAGGGGTTTCACGGCCGCGATGAACGGCTCGTCCCCCGCGCCACTCACGCCCCGCCCTCCTCGACCACGTTGACCTGGAGCGAGACGCGGGTGGCACCGGCCTCCAGGGCCTTGCGGAGCAGGGCGTCCACAGCGGTGAGCACCGCGTCGGCGCCGCCCTCCACGGTGTTGCCGAACGGACCCACGTCGACGGCGTCCAGCTCGGCGGCCTCCACGACCTCACGGGCCACCACCGCGTGCGCGGGCGCCTCGTCCAGGTCGAACGGCTCGGTCGTGAACTCCACTCTCAGTCGCACGCGCTCAACCTAACGCGCGGGACGGACTTTCCGGCAGCCCCTCTTGACAGCCCTCGCACCCCACAGGCAATCTTCCGTTAAGCAGAAACATGATTCCACAATGCGGAATTACGAAACGGGTCCTGCTGAAGGCAAGCACCACCGAAGACGCATCACCGAAGACGCATCACCGAAGACAAGGAAGGGAGCGCCGCCCCGATGGGATTCGCAGACCAGCGCTTCAACGTCAACCTGTCGATCCTCTTCACGGAGCTCCCCCTCCCGGAGCGCCCCGCGGCCGCCGCTGCGGCGGGCTTCACCGCGGTCGAGCTGTGGTGGCCCTGGGTCGACTCCCCGGTCCCCGAGCAGTCCGAGCTCGACGCCCTGAAGCGCGCGATCGAGGAGGCCGGCGTGCAGCTCACCGGTCTGAACTTCTACGCCGGGCAGCTCCCGGGCCCGGACCGCGGCGCCCTGTCGGTCCCCGGTGAGGAGTCGGAGCGGTTCCGCGCCAACATCGACGTGGCAGCCGGCCTCGCCGCCTCCCTCGGCTGCACGGCGCTCAACGCGCTGTACGGCAACCGCGTCGAGGGCGTAAACCCGGCCGAGCAGGACGCGCTCGCCCTGGAGAACCTGGTCCTCGCGGCCCGGGCCGCCGACCGGATCGGCGCTGTCCTGCTGATCGAGGCGCTGAACAGGCCCGAGTCGCCGCTGTACCCGCTGGTGTCCGCACCGGCCGCCGTCGAGGTCGTCGACAGGGTCAACGAGGCGACGGGACTCGGCAACGCGCGCTTCCTCATGGACCTCTACCACCTGTCCATGAACGGCGAGGACCTCCCGTCGGTGATCGAGCGGTTCGCCCCGAAGACCGGCCACGTCCAGATCGCCGACAACCCCGGCCGTGGCGCGCCGGGCACGGGCTCGCTGCCCCTCGAAGACCTCCTCGACCAGCTCACGAAGGCGGGCTACGACGGCTGGGTCGGCCTCGAGTACAAGCCGGGCGACCGCCCGAGCGCCGAGGCCTTCGACTGGCTGCCCCGCTGACCCCGTATCCGAAAGGCACCCCATCATGAGCACACTCCCCAAGGTCGCCTGGATCGGACTCGGCATCATGGGCTCCCCCATGTCCGAGAACCTGATCAAGGCGGGTCACCAGGTCACCGGCTACACGCTGGAGCAGGACAAGCTGGACCGGCTGGCCGCCGCGGGCGGCACCGCCGCAGGTTCGATCGCCGAGGCCGTGAAGGACGCCGACATGGTCGTCACGATGGTCCCGGCCTCCCCGCAGGTCGAGGCGATCGCTTACGGCCCGGACGGCATCCTGGAGAACGCGCGGCCCGGCGCGCTGCTGATCGACATGTCCTCGATCACGCCCCAGACCTCGGTCGACCTGGCGAAGGCGGCGAAGGACAAGGGCATCCGCGTCCTGGACGCCCCGGTGTCCGGCGGCGAGGCAGGTGCCGTCGAGGCCGTGCTGTCCATCATGGTCGGCGGCGAACAGGCCGACTTCGACGCCGCGAAGCCGATCCTCGAAGCACTCGGCAAGACCATCGTGCTGTGCGGTCCGCACGGCTCCGGCCAGACGGTCAAGGCCGCCAACCAGCTGATCGTCGCCGTGAACATCCAGGCGTGCGCCGAGGCGGTCGTCTTCCTGGAGAAGTCCGGCGTGGACCTGAAGGCCGCCCTGGACGTCCTCAACGGGGGACTCGCCGGCTCGACCGTGCTGACCCGCAAGAAGGACAACTTCCTCGGCCGGGACTTCAAGCCGGGCTTCCGGATCGACCTGCACCACAAGGACATGGGCATCGTCACCGACGCCGCCCGCAACGTCGGCGCGGCCCTGCCCGTCGGCGCCGTGGTCGCCCAGCTGGTGGCGTCCCTGCGTGCCCAGGGCGACGGCGGCCTCGACCACTCCGCGCTGCTGCGGGCCGTGGAGCGGCTCTCCGGCGCCCGGGTCTGACCTCCTCTCCGACCCCCTCCCGGCCCTCGTGGCCCCGGGGGTTCCCGATCCCCGGGCGGCGCCGCCGCTGACACCTGTCCTGTCGCGCCCAAAGCGGCGGCGCCGCCCGGAACCCAGCCATGACCAGTACAGACGTCCGGGACTTCTGGGCACACTCCCCCGAGGCCACGCACCGGGTGACCCGGCTGACGGGCGACCGCCTCTTCCCGGTCTCGTACCGGCTGACGGCGGCCGAGGAGGAGTCCCGCCTGATCGCGAACATCGCGGGCGGGCCTGTCGAAGGTCTCCCGCGACGACGTGATCGAGAAGAACCTCGCGCATTTCCACGCCGCCGGCCCCGAGTCCGGGCGGTGCGTGGAGGAGGCGGTCCGCGCCCTGCGCGAGAACTGAACTCCCTGACCGTGTCCGACCGCCCGGGGAGACCCGGATGAGGGGTGGTCCCCCGGGCACGGACACGGCCAGGGCGCGGACCGCGGCGGCGTGCGAGCCAGTGCGGTGGTGAAAGGCCCGGACCGGCTTCTCGACCTGAGGGAAACCGGCCCCGGAGCCCGTCGCACCCGCCGCGGTCCCAGCACCACCCACCCCTCTCCCCCAGACCCCGTCCGGCGGCGCGAACGTCCTGTCGCACCCAGCCTCGCACCGCCGGACGGCCAGACCCTCTCAGGGTGCGGATCGGCCCCGCCGGCAGCAGCCTGAAGGCATGGCACCTCCCGCCGAGCACCCGCACGTCGTGGTCCACGCCCCCGCCCTGGACGGCTCCCGCCGGGTCACCCTCGGCGAGGAGCCGCTGGGCGTCGCCACGCACACCGATGACGTCGCCGAGTTCCTGCGGCTGGCCGACCTGTACGTCACGGACGTCGCCGACAGCGACCTCGTCGAGTGGCAGGGCGGCGGGCCGGACGACTGGCCGGGGCTGTCGGAACACCACGAGGCGTGAGCGCGTCTACGCCACCGGTCGTACAGCCCGTACGGAACCCTCAAATCAAGCTCTGAACCCGGCCCCGGGGGCTTCAACCGCCCCCGGGGCCGGGCACATTCTCGTCACACGGGCCCGTCGGCACGGGGGCGGCGGGCCCGGTACGGGGGTGAAGCCATGAGCGACGGTACGGCGGTCCGGCTGGAGCCGCACGAGATCGCACTGCTGGGGGAAGGCCCGCGGGCCGCCGTCACCGTCGCCGTGGTGGATCTGCATCTGCGGGGCCTGGTGGAGGCGGGCCTGCCGGGGACGATTCGGGCGCGTGTCGCGGACGCCGTGGAGGGGACTCAGCCGCCTTCTGCCCTCGCGGCCTCGGTGCGCACCTGCCTGCGCGAGCCGGCCGCCCCCAAGAGCCTGGTGAAGGACCCCGGCATCCGGCTCGCGGTGGCCCTCATGCGCATCCCGCTCGCGGAGGCGGGGCTGCTGCGCCGTCCAATGCTCGGGCCGACCCGCGCCGCCCGCCACCACGTCCGTGGCCTGCGGCGGGACCACCCCCTGCCGGCGAGCAGGCACGGCCTGACCGACCGTGACCGGCTGCTGCTGGTCGCCCTGCACGGCGAGGCGGCCCTGCGGCTGCTGGTGCCGCGCTTCGCCCTGCGGGCGGGTCTGGTGCGCCGGGCCGAGGTGGGCGGCGCGGCCCTCCTCAAGGACCGGCCACACAGTACGAACGGCGGTGGCGGCGCCTTCCTCTCCTGCGGCGGGGGCGGTGGAGGCGGCGACTGAGGTGATCCGCGCCCTTCGGAGGGCCGGGAACGCGTGAGGGGCGGCCCGTCCTCCCGGACGGGCCGCCCCTTGTGCCGCGCGGGTCTCAGACCTTCAGCGGTTTGATCGACGTCGGGGCATGGCCCGGCTCCGTGGCGACCTCCTCGAACTCCACGACGTTGCCGATGTCGTTGGTGGTCGACATGGAGATGTTGGTGACGCGCTCCAGGATCGCCTCGACGACGACCGGCACCCGGTGCTCCGCGGCCAGCTTCCTGGCCTGCTCGAAGGCGTCGCCCAGCTCGGCGGGGTCGGTGACGCGGATCGCCTTGCAGCCGAGGCCCTCGGCGACCTTCACGTGGTCGACGCCGTAGACGCCGAGCTCCGGCGAGTTGAGGTTCTCGAACTCCAGGTTGACCTGGAAGTCGATCTCGAACGCCCGCTGCGCCTGGCGGATCAGGCCCAGGTAGGAGTTGTTCACCAGGACGTGGACGTACGGGATGCGGTGCTGCGCGCCGACGGCCAGTTCCTCCAGCATGAACTGGAAGTCGTAGTCGCCGGAGAGGGCGACGACCGACGCCTCCGGATCGGCCTTGGCCACGCCCAGTGCGGCCGGGATGGTCCAGCCGAGCGGACCGGCCTGGCCGCAGTTGATCCAGTGCCGGGGCCGGTAGACATGCAGCATCTGCGCGCCGGCGATCTGCGAGAGGCCGATGGTGGAGACGTACCGGGTCTCCGGGCCGAAGGCCTTGTTCATCTCCTCGTAGACGCGCTGCGGCTTGATCGGGATGTCGTCGAAGTGCGTACGGCGCTGGAGGGTCGCCTTGCGCTCCTGGGCTGCCTCGGCCCATTCGGAACGGTCGGGCAGCCCGCCGGCCGCCTTCAGTTCGCGGGCGACCTCGACGAACAGCTCCAGGGCGGCCTTGGCGTCGGAGGCGATGCCGTAGTCCGGGGCGAAGATCCTGCCGATCTGGGTGGGCTCGATGTCGACGTGCACGAACGTCCGCCCGGCCGTGTAGACATCGAGCTTGCCGGTGTGTCGGTTGGCCCAGCGGTTGCCGATGCCGAGGACGAAGTCGGACTCCAGGAAGGTCGCGTTGCCGTAGCGGTGCGAGGTCTGAAGGCCGACCATGCCGGCGTTCAGCTCGTGGTCGTCGGGCAGCAGGCCCCAGCCCATCAGGGTCGGGACGACCGGAGTGCCCGTCAGTTCGGCGAACTCGACGAGGAGTTCGGCGGCATCCGCGTTGATGACGCCGCCGCCCGCGACGATCAGCGGCCGCTCGGACGCGTTCAGCATCCCGATCGCCTTCTCGATCTGGGCGCGGGACGCGGCGGGCTTGTAGACCGGGAGCGGCTCGTAGGTCTCCGGGTCGAACTCGATCTCCGTCAGCTGCACGTCGATCGGCAGGTCGATGAGGACCGGGCCGGGGCGGCCGGAGCGCATCAGGTGGAAGGCCTGCTGGAAGACGCCCGGGACCTGGGCGGCCTCCAGGACGGTGACGGCCATCTTGGTGACCGGCTTGGCGATGGAGGCGATGTCGACGGCCTGGAAGTCCTCCTTGTGGATCACGGCGGTCGGGGCCTGGCCCGTGATGCACAGGATCGGGATGGAGTCGCCGGTCGCGGAGTACAGCCCCGTGATCATGTCGGTGCCGGCCGGGCCCGAAGTCCCGATGCAGACGCCGATGTTGCCGGGGTGGGTGCGGGTGTAGCCCTCGGCCATGTGCGAGGCGCCCTCGACGTGCCGGGCGAGGGTGTGGGCGATGCCGCCCGAGGCTTTGAGCGCCGCGTAGAACGGGTTGATCGCCGCGCCGGGGACACCGAACGCGTCGGCGACGCCCTCGCGCTTGAGGATCTCAACTGCCGCGCGGGCAGCGGTCATTCGAGCCATCGAGTACTCCTGCTTCGGCTGTCGGATTCGCACTCCCGTCGCGCCCCGCGGTGAGCTCTTCCGTATTATGGAAACTATTTTCTACTATCTGGAATGAATGTATGCGGGGTGGCCGAAGGGCGTCAAGAGACGGAAAGCGCCGGACAGGGCGGGGCCCGAGGGAGCACGATGGGCACGCTGTCCCGATACGACACGGTTCTGGAGTGGCCATGGCCGAGACCGTCGCGGTGCGCTGCCCGGCCTGCCGCCGCGAGCACCGCTACACGGCACCGGCGTACCCCTGCGCCTGCGGTGCGCCGGTCGCCCCGCGGCTGGACCGGGACGGTACGGCGACACCCGTCGCGCACCGGGTCTGGCAGGAGGACTGGGTGACGGTGCGGTGCGGCTCCTGCGGGCGGCGCGGCGAGTGGCCGCGCCCGGAGGTGGGGTGTTCGTGCGGGGTGGTGCTGAGGGTGGCGGTGGTGGCGGAACGGGGTTCGACGGCGCCGGCCGCAGCGGGTGACGGGAGCGGAGCGGCAGCGCACCGGGACCCGGAGACCGACCAGGACGGCACGGCTGCCGCCCCGGAGCCGAAGACCGACCAGGACGGCACAGCCGACGGCACGGAGCCGAAGACCGACCAGGACGGCACGGCAGCCGCCCCGGAGCCGAAGACCGACCAGGACGGCACAGCCGACGGCACGGAGCCGAAGACCGACCAGAACGGCACAGCCGACGGCACGGCAGCCGACCGGGGCAACCGGCAGGACGCGGCCCACCAGCCCGGCCGGCCCGGCCGGAAGGGCTCGGCCGACCGGCACGGCACGCCCGGGACGCACGAGACGGCCCCCGGTCCGCGAGATGCCGCGGCCGTCGCCGCCGAGGCGCGTCCCGCCCGGCCCCCCTTCCTCTCCGTCACGATCCGCACCGCGCGCGACGCCGTCACGGCCACCGCCCTGTATCTGCGCTGGCTCGGCTACCGGGGCGTCCGCAGGGCGGACCAGCGCCCGCCCTCCGGCATCGGTCTCGCCGCCCGCGGTGTCGTCGCACAGGTCGACCCCGCCGTACGCCCCGCGACTCTCAGGGACGTCGAATGCCTGTGGCTGACCGCCATGACGGAGTCCGCGGACTGCCTCTACTTCTCCCTCGCCGGATACGCCGACGACGCCCGGGCCCGCGCCGACGCCCTGGGCGTCGCCCTGTTCGTCCTCGACCTCACCGGCACCCCGAGGCCGGTGAACGGCCCGGCCGAGACGCTGGCCGCCACCGGCGCCGGATAGCGGAAGACCCTGCCCCGGGCTCCACGGCCCCCACATACTCACCGCATGCGTATCCGCCTCGCCACCCGAGCTGAACTGCCGGCCCTCCAGGACATCGAACGGGCCGCCGCAGAGCCCTTCCGCACCCTCGGCATGCCGGAGATCGCGGACGACGAACCGCCCGCGCTCGACGAACTGGAGCGCTACCGCCGGACAGGCCGCTGCTGGGTCGCGGTGGACGAGGGGGACGAGGCGGACCTGCCGGCCGCCTACCTCCTCGCCGAACCCGTGGACGGTGCCCTGCACATCGAGCAGGTCTCGGTCCACCCGCGCGCCGCACGCCGGGGCGTGGGCCGCGCCCTGCTGGCCCACGCCGCCGACCGCGCCCGCGAGGAGGGCCTGACGGCCCTGACGCTGACCACCTTCACGGACGTCCCGTGGAACGCCCCGTACTACGCCCACCTCGGTTTCCGGCTCCTGCCCGAGGCGGCCCTCACGCCGGGCCTGCGCGCGATCCGCGCGGCGGAGGC
The DNA here is from genome assembly GCF_042262425.1 of Streptomyces sp. NPDC056373. NCBI lineage: Bacteria > Bacillati > Actinomycetota > Actinomycetes > Kitasatosporales > Streptomycetaceae > Streptomyces > Streptomyces sp. NPDC056373. Next base: position 170,126 of record NZ_JBHJPX010000013.1, on the reverse strand, counting down.
GGCGCACGGCCTCGATCTCTGGCCGCGGGTGTGCATGCGCGCACCGCTGTGACCGGCGCGGCCGCGCCGCCCCTCAGCCGTCCGCTCCCCTCAGCCGTCCGCGAACCTCTCCCGCAGCTCCACCTTGCGGACCTTCCCGGACACCGTCATCGGGAAGGAGTCGAGGAGCCGCACCCGGGCCGGGACCTTGTAGTGCGCCAACCGCCCCTCGCAGAAGGCGCGGATCTCCTCCAGTGTCGGCGGGTCGTCCGGGTCGCGCGCGATGACGCAGGCCAGGACCTCCTCGCCGTAGCGCTCGTGCGGGACGCCGACGACCTGGACGTCCTGGATCTTGGCATGCCCGTAGAGGAACTCCTCGATCTCGCGGGGGTAGATGTTCTCCCCGCCCCGGATGATCATGTCCTTGATGCGGCCGACGATCTCGACGTAACCGTCCTCGCGCATCACGGCGAGGTCGCCGGTGTGCATCCAGCGGCCGGCGTCGACGGACTCGGCGGTCTTCTCCGGCTCGTTCCAGTAGCCGAGCATCACGCTGTAGCCGCGGGTGCACAACTCGCCCGCCGTGCCGCGGGGCCGGGTGACTCCCGTCGCCGGGTCGACGACCTTGACCTCGATGTGCGGCAGGACCCGGCCGACCGTGCCGGTGCGGTGCTCCAGGTCGTCGTCCCTGCGGGTCTGCAGGGACACCGGAGACGTCTCGGTCATGCCGTAGCAGATGGAGACCTCCGCCATGTGCATCTCGGCGACCACCCGCTTCATCACCTCCACCGGGCAGGGCGAGCCCGCCATGATGCCGGTGCGCAGTGAGGAGAGGTCGTAGGACGCGAAGTCGGGGAGGTTCAGCTCCGCGATGAACATGGTCGGGACGCCGTAGAGGGACGTGCAGCGTTCCCGCTGGACAGCGTCCAGGGTCGCCTTCGGGTCGAAGGACGGGGCGGGAATGACCATGCAGGCGCCGTGCGAGGTGGCGGCGAGATTGCCCATGACCATGCCGAAGCAGTGGTAGAAGGGCACCGGGATGCAGATCCGGTCCTGCTCGGTGTACGCGAGCGACTCCCCCACGAAATAGCCGTTGTTGAGGATGTTGTGGTGGGAGAGGGTCGCGCCCTTGGGGAAGCCCGTCGTGCCCGACGTGTACTGGATGTTGATCGGGTCGTCACAGGAGAGTTCCGCGTACACCGCGTCGGCCGTCGCCCGGGCGAGCAGCGCGTCCCAGCCCGGGTCGCCGAAATGGACCACCTCGCGCAACTCCGGCAGCGCGCCGCGGACCTGCTCGACCATCGACCGGTAGTCGCTCGCCTTGTGGCTCAGGGAGGCGAACAGCAGGGACACGCCCGCCTGCCTCAGGACGTACTCCACCTCGTGGGTGCGGTACGCCGGGTTGATGTTCACCATGATCGCGCCGATGCGGGCGGTGGCGTACTGGACGAGCACCCACTCGGGGCAGTTGACCGCCCAGATGCCCACCCGGTCGCCCTTGGCGACGCCGGAGGCGTGCAGGGCCGAGGCCAGTTCGCCGACCGCCGCGCCGAACTCGGCGTACGTCCAGCGCCGCCCCGACGGCACGTCGACCAGTGCCTCGCGGTCCGGCCACAGGGCGACGGCGCGGTCCAGGTCGGCCCCGATGGTGTCGCCGAGCAGCGCCGTCCCACTGGTGCCGTGGCTGTAGGAACTCACCGGAAGTCCTCCTCGCGGTACTCGGCGTCCGAGCCTGCCGCCGTGGCCTCACGCAGCTCGATCCGGCGGATCTTGCCGGAGACGGTCTTGGGCAGGTCGGCGAACTCCAGGCGGCGGATGCGCTTGTAGGGGGCCAGCACCTCGCGGGAGTGCTCGAACAGCACCTTGGCGGTGTCGGGACCGGGCTGCCAGCCCTCTGCCAGCACGACGTACGCCTTGGGGACGGCCAGTCGCAGCTCGTCCGGGGCGGGGACGACCGCCGCCTCGGCCACCGCCTCGTGTTCCAGCAGCGCGCTCTCCAGCTCGAACGGGCTGATCTTGTAGTCGGAGGCCTTGAAAACGTCGTCGCTCCGGCCGATGTAGGTCAGATATCCCTCGTCGTCCCTGGAGGCGACGTCTCCCGTGCGGTAGTAGCCGCCGGCCATCGCCTCGGCCGTCCGGTCCGCGTCGCCGTGGTAGCCGGTCATCAGGCCTACGGGGCGGTGGGACAGGTCGAGCGCGATCTCGCCCTCCGCCGCGCCCGGAGCGCCGGACACGGGGTCGAGGAGTTCGACGCGGTAACCGGGGCTCGGCCGGCCCATCGAGCCGGTCTTGAGCGGCTGGCCGGGGCTGTTGGCGACCTGGACGGCCGTCTCGGTCTGGCCGAAACCGTCCCGGATGGTGATGTTCCAGGCGCGGCGGACCTGCTCGATGACCTCCGGGTTGAGCGGCTCGCCCGCCGCGACGACCTCGCGGGGCGGGGTGCGCAGCTGCGTCAGGTCGGCCTGGATGAGCATGCGCCACACGGTCGGCGGGGCGCAGAAGGTGGTGACGCCGGCCCGGTCCATCTCGGTCATGAGACGGACGGCGTCGAAACGCGTGTAGTTGTGCAGGAAGACCGTCGCCTCGGCGTTCCACGGGGCGAAGAGATTGGACCAGGCGTGCTTGGCCCAGCCGGGTGAGGAGATGTTCAGGTGCACGTCGCCGGGTTTCAGGCCGATCCAGTACATGGTCGACAGATGGCCGATCGGGTACGACGTGTGGGTGTGCTCGACGAGTTTGGGCCGGGCCGTGGTGCCCGAGGTGAAGTAGAGCATCAGCGGGTCGTCGGCCCGGGTCGGGCCGTCGGGGGTGAAGCCGGCGGAGGCGCCGTGGGCGTCGTCCAGCGGCAGCCAGCCCTGCGGCACCGCGCCGGCGGCGCCCGCGGCGATGCGGGTGTAGTCGCCGGGGACCTCGGAGAACTTCCCGGTGTCCTCGGGGCGTGCGATGACGTGCCGGACCCGGCCGCGTTCGACTCGGTCGCGCAGGTCGGCGGGGCCGAGCAGCGGGGTGGCCGGAATGACCACCGCGCGCAGTTTCATCGCGGCGAGGGCGGTGATCCACAGTTCGGCCTGGTTGCCGAGCATGACGAGGATCCGGTCCTCGGCGCGCACGCCCCGCTCGCGCAGCCAGGTGGCGAACCGGTCCGACCGTACCGCCATCTCCGCGAAGGACAGCCGGGTCTCGCCGCCGTCCTCCTCGACGAGGTGCAGGGCGGTGCGGTCGTTGCCGTCGGCGATCACGTCGAACCAGTCGAGCGCCCAGTTGAAGTACTGGGGGCGTGGCCAGCGGAAGCCCTCGTAGGCGGTCGGGTAGTCCTCGCGGTGTTCGAGCAGGAAATCCCGCGCGTCGCGGAACAGCTCCGTCGCCGATGTCATCTGTCCTCCTGGGTGCCGGACCATTGCCGGGCGGCTCTGAGCCATCGTGTAATCCGTGATGCAGGTCTCACTACCCCCGAACGGGGGGTGCGCCCGCACAGGAGCCGTGACGAAGGGGCGGATCAGGTGACGACGGACGCGTCCGACGCGGTCGAGATACGCAACGCGCTGCTGCGTCTGCGGCGGGGCACCGGCCTTCCCGTCGCCTTCGGCGGCCTGCTGGAGGCCGGGCAGCAGATGCGCATCAGCGAACTGAGCGGCACGGCGACGTACGCCCTGCGCTCGCTGGTGGTGACGTCCGGCACCGGTCTCGGCGGCAAGACGGTGGCGCTGGCCCGGCCGTGCGTGGTGACGGACTACTCGGCGTCGCGGCAGATCAGCCACGAGTACGACGCCCCGGTGGCAGCGGAGGGGCTGCGCTCGGTGCTGGCGGTACCGGTGGTGGTGCGGCACCGGGTGCGCGGGGTGCTGTACGGGGCGCTGCGCACGTCCCTGCCGCTGGGCGGGCGGATGCTGGACGCGGCCCTGTGGGCGGCGCGGGACCTGGAGCGGGCCCTGGCCGTCCGGGACGAGGTCCGCACGCTCGCCGCCGGGGCCGGAGCGGGCCCGGGGTGGGAGCGGGTGCGGGAGGCGCACACGGCTCTGCGGGCGCTGGCGCCACGGATCGCGGACCCTCAGCTGCGTGCGGAGGTGCACGAGGTGTGTGCGCTGCTGACGGCCGATTCCGCCGGGCCGGCGCGGGTGGGGCTCGCACCGCGCGAGGTGGACGTGCTGGCGTGTGTGGCGGCGGGGGCGACGAACGCGGTCGCCGCGGAGCGGCTGGGCGTGACGCCGGAGACCGTCAAGGGGTATCTGCGGTCGGCCATGCGGAAGCTGCGGGCCCGCACCCGCGGCGAGGCCGTGGTCGCCGCACGCCGGGCGGGGTGGTTGCCATAGGTTTGTGGTACTTCATCCGATGCCCGCACGAGCGCTTCGCCGAGGGGCCCCGCGAGGGCGCGGGCCCCGCCTTCCGGGGCATTCGGGAGTCCGGAGAATTCTCCCGCCGTCACGTGTTGTTATTTCCCTCACGAGGTCGTCCCTCCGAAATTCAAAGAACCGTTGCCTAATATTGGCCAGGACACGACACAGGGAGGGGAGCGGTGACCGTACGACGGGACTTCCAGGAGCCTCCCAGGAGCCGCCCCGACCTGGTCATCGGCCGGGAGGATCTGTTCACCGCGGCACGTGAGCAGCTCGGCCGAGGGGGCAGTGTGCTGCTCCACGGCCCCGCCGGAATTGGAAAGTCGACGGTGCTGCGGGCGCTGGCCGCGGATTACGGCGGTGCGGACCGGACGGTGTTGCGGTGCTCGGCGACCGAGTCGGAATCCCACCTGCCCTTCCTGGCCCTGGCCGACCTGTTCGGACTGGTCCTGGACGACGTGTCCGGTGCGCTGCCCGGCGCCCAGCGCACCGCCCTGGAGTCGGCGCTCACCGGCCGCGGCGAGTCCACGCTCCAGCGGGACGGACTCGCGCTGCGCCTGGCGGTGCTGTCGGCGCTGCGCGTCCTCGCGGCGAAGGGCCCGGTGCTGGTGGTCGCCGACGACCTCCAGTGGCTGGACGCCGCCAGTGCGGAACTGCTCGGTTTCGCGGCCCGCCGGCTGGGTGACACGCCCGTGCAGATGCTGTGCGCGGTGCGGACCGAGGGCCAGGAGTACGACCGGCACCTGCCCGCGTCCCCGCCCGACACGCTCGCCGTCCGGCTGGGGCCGCTGACCCGCGCGCAGGTCTCGGCGCTGCTCGACCACCGCGGCTACACGCCCCTGTCCCGCTCCACGATCCGCGACATCCACCGCACCAGCGGCGGAAATCCGCTCTTCGCGCTGGAGCTGGGCCGGGCGCTGGCCGAGAGCCCGGCCCGGCCCCGGCCGGGCGAGCCGCTGCCCGTGCCCACCTCGCTGCGGGCCCTGGTGCTGAGCCGGCTGGAGATGCTGTCCGACGAGGCGCGCCGCACCCTGCTCGTCGCCAGCGCCGGTGCCCGTCCCACGCTGGCGCTGCTGCACGCGGCCGGGCGGGAGCACGCCGAGGCCGAGACGGCCCAGGCCGCGGCCCTGGGCCTGCTGGCCACGGACCCCGAGGCGCCGGCCCTGCGGTTCGCGCACCCCCTGATCTCGGCCGCCCTCTACGCGGAGGCCCCGGCGCAGGAGCGGCGCGCCGTGCACGCCGCGCTGTCCACGGCTGCCTCCGACCCCATCGAGCGGGCCCGGCACCTGGCCCTGGCGACCACCGGCACCGACCCGGACGTCGCGGCCCGGCTCGCCGAGGCCGGTGCGCTGGCCCGGGACCGCGGGGCTCCCTCGGTGGCCGCCTCGCTCGGGCTGCTGTCCGCCCGCCACACCCCGGCGGACAGCGCCCCCGGCCCCGACGAGCGGCGTCTGCTGGCCGCCGAGGACGCGATCACCGCCGGCGAGGCCGATCTCGCCCGGGACATCGCCCGCGACGTCCTGACGCGCGCCACCGTGCCCGCCGAGCGGGTCCGGGCCTGGATGGTGGTCATCGAGGCCGCCGGGCAGGCCCTCGGCGACGTCGACGCCGTCTTCCCGCAGGTCCTGGCCGACGCGGGCGACGACCCGTGCCTGCTCGCCCAGGTCCACTACCAGCTGGCCTGGCGCGGCCTGGTCGTCGAGGGCGACTTCGCCGAGGCCCGCCAGGAGGCCGCGCACGCGGCGGAGCTGGCCGCCCGGGGCGGGGACCGGCGCACCGAGCTGATGTCGCTGTCCTTCCAGGCCTCCACCGAGACCCTGATGGGCCACCCGGACGCCCCCATGACCGTCAAACGGGCCCTGAAGGAACCCCAGGACCCGTACGTGGCCTGCCACCACAACGGCGCCGGGTCGGCCCGCTTCCGCTGGCTGATCATGAGCGACCAGCTGCCCGAGGCGCGGGCGACCATCACCGCGCTGCTGCGCGAGGTGCGCCGGCGCGGCATGGTCGAGAGCGAGGTGCACTTCCTGCGCTTCCTCGCCGACACGGAACTGCGCTCCGGGCACTGCGGCCGGGCTCTGGACCTGGCCCGCGAGAGCCTGCGGCTGGCCCGGGACTCCGGGATCGGCGAGGGTGCCTCGGCCATGCTGGCCTCCCTCGCGGAGGCCTCGGCCGGGGACGTCGACCGGGCCCTGGCCCTGGCCCGCGAGGCGGCCGACCACGCCGAGGTCGACGGCGACCAGATGTACCTGTCGCGGGCGCTGGCGGCGCTGGGCTACGCGCAGTTGGTGGCCGGCGACCCGGCCGCCACCGTCCGTTCGCTGCGCCGGGTGCGGGAGCTGGAGCAGGGGCTCGGCATCAACGACCCCGGGCGCGGGCGCTGGCACGGTGACCTCGCCGAGGCCCTGGTGCGCATCGGGGAGCCGGGCGAGGCCCAGGACGTCATCGACACCACCCGGGCGCACGCGCTGCGGCTGGGCCGGCAGAGCGTGCTGGCGGTCCTGGACCGGGCCGAGGCCCTGGTGCGGGCGGCACGCGGCGAACACGAGGCCGCCGTCGTCCGGTTGACGTCCGTGCAGGACCGGCTCGGCCGGCTCGGGTACGGGCTGGAGGAGGCCCGGGCCGCCTTCGCCCTGGCTCGCCTGCGCGCCCAGGCCGCCGCCTCCCCCCGCGCCGGCGCCAGGCCTCTGCCGGGGCTGGTGTCGTACGACGAGGCGGCGCGGCTGTTCCGGCGCTGCCGCGCGCTGCCCTGGCTGCGGCAGGTCGACGCCGCCGCCACGGCCGGCCCCACGGCGGTGGAACCGGCCGCCGCCCCGCCCGTGGCCCTGGACGCGCTGGAGGGGCTCGCCGCGATGGAGCGTCAGGTCGCCTCCCTGGTGATGGAGGGCGCGACCAACCGGGAGATCGCGGCCCGCCTGTTCATCAGCGTCAAGACGGTCGAGGCGACCCTCACCCGGGTCTACCGCAAGCTCGGCATCCGCTCCCGGGTGGACATCGTCCGGCTGGCGGCAGGCCGCCGGACGACCTGACCCCACCTGGGTTTACGGCGCCGCACCGAGGGTTATCCCTGCCCAACTCCCTTAGGGGGTTCCCTCATTGGGAGCTCCCTCGTCCTGGCTCTAGCTTTGGGGCGTGCCGCTCGCCGGGCACACGGAGATCCGAACAAAGGTGTCAGGGTCCCCGTCCTCACCACCCGCGCGACCCCCCACCGGCAACTCCCCAAGGAGACCCATGTTCGGGCTCAATGCTGCCAGGAAGGCCGCCGCCGTCGTCGCGGCGACCGCCGCCGCCGCCACGACCGCGCTGCTCGCCGCCCCCACGGCCGTCGCCGCGCCCCAGCCGATCGTCGGGGGCACCACGACCACGACGTCCGCGTACCCGTTCGTCATGCAGATCACGGACGCTTCGCAGAACCAGTTCTGCGGCGGCACGCTGGTCTCGCCCACGAAGGTCGTCACCGCCGCGCACTGCATGGTCGGTGAGACCACGAGCAGCGTGCGCGTCGTCGGTGGCCGCACCTATCTCAACGGCACCAACGGCACGGTCAGCAGAGTCAGCAAGATATGGATCCACCCGAGCTACACCGACGCCACCAACGGTGACGACGTCGCCGTGCTGACGCTGTCGACGTCGATGCCGTACACCACGGCGAAATACGTCTCCGCCTCCCAGACCTCGGTGTACGCGGCCGGCACCACCGCCCGCATCCTCGGCTGGGGCACCACCGCCTCGAACGGCAGCTCCTCCAACCAGCTGCGCACCGCGACCGTACCGACCGTGTCCGACTCCAGCTGTGGGAGCTCCTACGGCTCCGACTACGTGAAGAGCGACATGGTGTGCGCCGGATACACCTCCGGCGGCGTGGACACCTGCCAGGGCGACAGCGGCGGCCCCCTGCTCATCGGGGGCGTCCTGGCAGGCATCACTTCCTGGGGCGAAGGCTGTGCCCAGGCCGGTTACCCGGGTGTCTACACCCGGCTGACCACCTTCTCCAACCTGGTCACGACGCAGGTCAACTCGTGACCGGCGACTAGCTCCTGAGTATCCCTCAGGTGATTGACCGGGGGGCGTTGCGGGCCTCCACGAGCGGCCCGCAACGCCCCCTATCCATGTCCCGGGACGGACTCAGGTGCTTGAATGGGCGACGATGGGAGTGATGCCCGTGGTCTCCGCCGACCGTGTCCTGGCCTTCGCCGTGATGTCGCTGCTGGTCATCGTCATTCCAGGGCCCAGCGTGCTGTTCGTCATCGGCCGGGCCCTCGCGCACGGCCGCCGCACCGCCGTGGCGACCGCCCTCGGCAACGTCCTCGGTTCCTACCTGCTCGTGGTCGCGGTCGCGTTCGGTGTGGGTTCGCTGGTCGAGCAGTCGGTGACGGTGTACCTGACGGTGAAGCTGGCGGGCGCCGCCTATCTCGTCTTCCTGGGCGTCCAGGCGTACCGCCACCGCAAGGAGCTCAAGGCGTCACAGATCACGGCCCGGCCGACGGGACCGGCCCGGGGCGATCTGCGGACGCTCCTGGACGGCGTCCTCGTCGGTGTCACCAACCCCAAGGGCATCGTCTTCTTCGCCGCCGTCCTCCCCCAGTTCGTGGATAACACGGCAGGCCACGTCCCGGTGCAGATGCTGCTGCTGGGCCTGGTGCCGATCTCGATCGGCCTGGTCACGGACACGGTATGGGGCCTCACCGCGTCGGCCGCCCGCACCTGGTTCGCGCGCTCCGACCGCCGCCTGTCGCTGATCGGCGGGGCGGGCGGGTGCGCGATGATCGGCCTCGGTCTCACGGTGGCGGTGACGGGCCGGGCGGACTGAACGGCCCACTGAAGCGCCGCCGGGTCACTTCCGCACCGCGCCGAACCGGATGTCGTACGACGACTGCGGGTGCATGACGCGCAGCATGCGCTCGGCCTCGGCGGTGACCTCGTCCCGTTGCCCCCGGGTGAGGCGTTCGAAGGGCTCGATCGTCAGCACGTCCTCCTCCAGCCGCCACAGCCCCGCGAGGAAGCCGTCGACGAGGAGCGTGCAGTAGGCCATGTTGCCCTTCCACGAGCGGCCCCGGTGCTCGGGTGGGATCACACGGCTGCGGTCGGCGTGCGAGAGCAGCAGGTTGTCGAACTCCGGGAGGAAGCGCGGCGGTGCCGGGGTGTCCGGATCGGGGCGGGGCGCTTTTGGGAGGTCGAAGAGTTCGACGCCGCTGTCGTCCCGGAAGGTCACCAGCCGCGGGCGGAGGCGTTCGAAGGCGTCGCGCAGGCGTGTCATGCCGGCCCAGGCCTGCATGTCCTTCACGGAGGCGGGGCCGAAGGCGGCGAGATAGCGCAGGACGACCGCGTCGGGCGTCGGGGCCGGCTGTGCGGGCCGGCCGAGCCAGTGTTCGGCGGTGGTGAGACTGACCTGGCCGCTGCGCCCCCACAGACCGCGTGGGGTCACCTGCACCAGCGGGAGGCGGCAGCGGGCGGCGACGGCCAGGGCCTGCGGATCGGCGTCGGGCCACTCCTCGAGCAGGGCCTCGCGCAGCTGCCCCATGGTGCGGGGGCCGGATTCGACGAGGTCGCGGGCGATTCCGGCCAGCCGGTCCAGGTCGACCCCGGCCAGTCCTTTGCGGAAGGTGACGAGCTCCCGGTCGCGGGCGGGTTGCACCAGCGGGCGCAGGGTGAGGCAGTCGTCCGCGGTGTGGGTGTGGATCGTGGAGCGCATCGTGACGATCCGGACGGCCTCGCGGTCGGCCATCAGCCGGGACAACGCCTCGGGGGCGAATCCGTCGAGGCGGGCGGCGAGCGCGTAGTACGGCGGTTTGACGTTCTGCGCCTGGAGCCCGAGCAGGTGCTCGACGGCGGCCGCGACGGAGAGCCGGGCGGGGCGCAGGAGCAACTGCCGGTCGAGGGTCGCGCGGTTGAGGGCACGCGTGTCGAGCAGGGGTGCCGTGCCGGTGACGCTCCGCTTGGTGTTCGCCATGTGAGGCACGGTAGCGGGACTTGCGGACAGCTTCTGGCCGCGACCGACGGGTCCGTCCGGACAGGCCCGTCCGCGTGGGCCCGTCCGCGTGGGTCGCGGGGCCGCCACCTCGTCGGCGGGCGGCTGCCGATGAAGGGCGATCCGGCGCCGCGCGGACGTCGCCGACTTCCTGCACGAGGCTGCCCACGACCCCGGCTGGATCCACCGCGACACCGTCATCACGGACCGACGACGCCCGGGCGGGTCGTTACGCCCGCCGCGTCACCGGGTACTCAGCAGTGCGTTCCCTGAACCCGCACCACACGCTCCACCCGGGAGATCCGATGCTTCGACTTCCACCCCGACCAGAACCCGCCGGATCCCATGAGTGACAGCACCGCACGGACGGTGGAGGGCATGGAACGTGGCACGGACCCGGCACGGCCGGCTCTGATCGTGATCGACATGATCAACACCTACGACCACGAGGACGCCGAGCTCCTCGTGCCGTCCGTGGAGCCGGTCGTGCCCGTCCTGACGGAGCTGCTGGGCCGGGCCCGCGAGGCGGACGTTCCCGTGATCTACGTGAACGACAACTTCGGCCTGTGGCGTTCGCACCACGGTGAGCTGCTGGACGCGGCCCTCTCCCAGCCCAACGCCCACCTGATCGAGCCCGTCCGGCCCGACGACCGGTCGTTGTTCGTGATGAAGGCCCGCCACTCGGTCTTCTTCGAGACGCCCCTGTCCTACCTGCTGTGGAGCCTGGACGTCGGACACGTGGTACTGACCGGCCAGGTCACCGAGCAGTGCGTCCTGTACTCCGCGCTGGACGCGCACATCCGTCACCTGGAGGTGACGGTCCCGAGGGACGCGGTCGCCTCCATCCATCCCCACCTGGCCTCCGCGGCCCTGGAGATGATGGAGCGCAACATGGGCGCCCGGATCACCACGGCGAAGGAGACCGAGTTCCCGCCCCGTGAGGCCTGAGGCACGTGTGACGTGGCGGTCGCGTCGGACTCAGCCGCAGCGGCGGCCGGAGTTGATGCAGCCGACGGCCCGTTTCATCAGTCGTTCGGGCATCGCGTTGATGAAGTCGCCGTGGTCGGTGATGGGCTTGTGCAGTGACTCGGGGAAGCTGTCCACGGCGAAGGCCCGGCTGCCCGCCAGACCACGGTAGGTCAGGCGCTGGACGAGCTGCGGGACCGCCTTGAAGCCGGCCGGGCACCTCCCCCGGGCGTCGGCGAAGGCGACGTGGCCGCGGTGGTCGGCGCTGTCGGTGTTCCGGCCGTCCCAGCAGCTCTGGAAACGCTCGGTGCGGACCAGCTCGCTGCCCGCCGGGCAGATCGGGTACTTGTCCTTGAGCTGGACGCGGTTCTCGAAGCCGGTGCAGGACCAGGCCGCGTTGGCGTTGGCTCCTCCGTTGGCGTTGGCCTTCGCGTCACCGGTGATGATGCGCAGGAAGCGCGGCATGGCGACCACCTTGGTGGTGGGGCTGCCGACGAAGGTGAGGCTCGCGGACGTGGGGGTGAGGATCTTGCCGACGTTGCCCTCGGCTCCACCGCCGGGTGAGCCCGCGTCCGCCTTCTCGACTCCGCGCCGGTCGCGCAGCACCGGCCAGTAGTAGGTCGACCGGTCGCCGTCGGTGCAGGTGGTGCGGGCCGCGGCGAGGCTGTCGTCGGTGGTCAAGGCGTCGACACCGACGGCGCCGACGTAGTCGTGGGTGTGGTGGGCGCCGTTGCCCACGCCGGGAGCGACGATCACGTTGTCGGAGTTGTGCCGCCCCTCCGCGTTGACACCGCAGCGGGTCTTGAAGGCGCCCTTGGAGGCGTTGCGGTTGCCGCGGGGCGGGGCGGGGACGTTGCGGGCGGCCTTGGTGATGTCCACGAAGTCCGCGCGCACCGGCCCGTTGCCGGCGGCCGGCGACGGCTTCACCCCTTGCCCGGACAGGGGTGCGGCGGAGCGGGTGGTGGCGCGCGGGGCGTCGGTCGCGTTGGCCTGCACATTGACCAACGCGAGTCCGACACCGCCCGCTGCCAGCCCGGCGGCCAGGATGATCGCGTTGCGGCGTGTGCGGTTGCGCCGGTGTCCCTGGTTCATGGTGACCTTTCCGTTCCTGTGTCAGGTGTGACCACCGTGACGGCTGGGACGGAGGGCGGTCGACCGGTTCCGAGTGGCGTCACCATCGCGTAAGAACTGGCGCGACCGGGCCGGCCCCGCCGGTCAGCGGTGCTCGGGGTTGTCCGCGCCCGGGCGGCAGCCGGCGTCCCACTGCGACCGCTGGTTGCCGTGGGCGGGAACCCCTCCGGCGCGCTTCAGCAGGGCCCCGACGTGCATCAGGTTCCAGGTCATGAAACTGGTGTTGCGGTTGGTGAAGTCGTTCTCCGGGCCGCCCGAGTCCGGGTCCAGGTACGACGGTCCGGGGCCGGCCGCGCCGATCCAGCCGGCGTCCGCCTGGGGCGGGATCGTGTAGCCGAGGTGCTGGAGGCTGTAGAGGACGTTCATCGCGCAGTGCTTGATGCCGTCCTCGTTGCCGGTGATGAGGCACCCCCCGACACGACCGTAGTAGGCGTACTGCCCTTGGGAGTTGAGCAGTGAGGAGCAGGCGTAGAGGCGCTCGACGACCTGCTTGGTGACGGAGCTGTTGTCACCCAGCCAGATCGGCCCGGCCAGGACCAGGATGTCCGCCGCCATGACCTTCTCGAACAGCGCCGGCCAGACGTCCGAGGCGAAGCCGTGCTCGGTCATGTCCGGGTGGACGCCCGTTGCGATGTCGTGGTCGACGGCGCGGATCAGTTCCGTGGTCACCCCCGCGCCGTCCATGATCGACCGGCTCTTGTCGATCAGACCCTGGGTGTGGCTGCGCTGCGGGGACGGCTTGAGGGTGCAGTTGATGTAGAGGGCGGTCAGGTCGTCGAAGCGGTGGGCCGCATCGGATGCGGAGGGTGCTGTCATGGGGGCCAGGGTCTCGCAAGAAGTCCCTTTTGCCGGGCTTCGGCGCACCGCGCACGTCTTACGGAGTCATGACGTACGGCCCTGCTGGGGCGGGGCGGCGGCGGTGAGCACCTAGCGTGCCCGTATGCGCGTACTGGTCACCGGCGGTGCCGGGTTCATCGGGTCCCATGTGGTCGCCGCCCTGCGGGAGCGGGGGCACGAGGCGATCGTGTTCGACGTGCGGGAGGATCCCGCGGCCGACGTGCGGGACCCCGCGGCGGTGGGCCGCGCCCTGGCCGGTGTGGACGCCGTGTGCCACCAGGCCGCGAAGGTCGGGCTCGGCGACGGGGTCGCCGACGCGGCGGACTACGTCTCGGACAACGACCTGGGAACGGCCGTGCTGCTCGCGGTCATGGCGGAGGCGGGAGTACGCACCCTCGTGCTCGCCGGGTCGATGGTCGTGTACGGGGAGGGGCGGTACGTGTGCGCCCGGCACGGGGTGGTCAGGCCCGGACCGCGGGCCGTCGCCGCCCTGGAGGCGGGCCGGTACGAGCCCGCCTGCCCGGAGTGCGGGCAGGACCTCTCCCCCGGGCTGGTCCGCGAGGACGCCGCGGCCGATCCGCGCAACGTGTACGCGACGACCAAGCTCGCCCAGGAGCATCTGGCCGCCGCCTGGGCCCGCTGCACGGGCGGTTCCGCGGTGTCGCTGCGCTACCACAACGTGTACGGGCCGGGCATGCCCCGGGACACCCCCTACGCCGGTGTCGCTTCGTTCTTCCGCTCCGCGCTCGCGAGGGGCGAGGCCCCCCGGGTCTTCGAGGACGGGCGGCAGCGCAGGGACTTCGTGCACGTGCGGGACGTGGCGGCGGCGAACGCCGTGGCGCTGGAGGCGGACACCGCGGTCCCCGGCACGCTCACCGCCTACAACACCGGCAGCGGAGACCCGCACACCGTGGGCGAGATGGCCCGGGCCCTGGCCGCCGCGTACGGCGGGCCCGAGCCGGTCGTCACGGGTGAGTACCGGCTCGGGGACGTCCGGCACATCACCGCCGACTCGTCCCGGCTGCGTGCGGAGCTGGGCTGGAAGCCGGAGACCGGCTTCGAGGAGGGCATGCGGGAGTTCGCCCGGGCAGGGATGCGCGAGGGATAGACCCGCGGGGTTCAGCACGCGGCTCCCCCGGGGGGGCGCGAAGGACAGGGCCGACGGGTGCGGCCGCCCCCCAGGTCTGCCTCGCCCGCAGGGGCACGCGCGAGGCAGACCTCGGCGACCTCGGCCGTCTTCAGGACGCGGCGGCCGGCAGCACCACCTCGAAACGGCACCCGCCGGGGATGTTGCGTACGCCGGTCCGGCCCTGGTGGGCCTCCACGATGCCGCGGACGATGGCGAGGCCCAGGCCCGCGCCCGCCGGGGGCGTCCGGGCGTGGGTGCCGCGCCAGCCGGTGTCGAAGACGCGCGGCAGGTCCTCCTCGGGGATGCCGCCGCAGGCGTCCGTCACGGACAGGACGACGCCCTCGGGCGAACGCTCGGCGGCGATGGCGACCGTGCCGTCGGCCGGGGTCCGGCGGATGGCGTTGACCAGCAGGTTGCCCAGCACCCGGCTCATCTCCTTGCCGTCCACCTCCACCGGCACCGGCTCGATACGGCCGCCCACCAGCCGCACCCCGTACTCGCGGGCGAGGGGGTCGACGCCGGCGAGGGCGTCACCGACGAGGTCGTACAGGGAGATCCGGGTGGGCGTCAGCGCCAGGGCCCCGGCGTGGATGCGGGAGAGCTCGAAGAGGTCGCCGACCATGTCGTTGAGGCGTTCGACCTCGGTGCGCATCTGCCGGAGATAGCGGTTGGGGTCGGCGGCGACGCCGTCCTCAAGGGCCTCCGACATGGCACGCAGACCGGCCAGCGGAGTGCGCAGGTCGTGCGAGATCCAGGCGACGAGTTCACGGCGGGACGCCTCCAGGGCGCGTTCCCGCTCCCTGGACTCGGCCAGCCTGGCGCTGGTGGCCGCGAGCTCTCGGCTCACCGCGGCGAGTTCGGCGGTGGCGGGCCCGTCGGGTGCGGCGAAGTCCCCGCCGTCCCCGAAGGAACGCGCGGCCACGGCGAGTTCACGGCTGCGGGCGACGACCCACCGGCCCAGCAGCAGGGCGGTGGCCAGCGAGACGACGGCCGCCATGGCGACGACCGTGGTGACGACGGTCAGATCGTGCGCCGACAGGAACATCGCCCAGGCCACGGCGAGCGTGCCGGCGAGCATCGCGACGACACCGACCGCCGCCACCACGGCGAGGGAGACGGTCAGCGAACGGCGGCGGATCAGGCGCAGCACGCCCGCTCCCACCAGCCCCGTCGCGGCGGCACCGGCGAAGGCGTACAGGGCGATCAGGACGGTGTCGTTCACGGTCGGTCGCCCCTGTCACCGAGGGCACCCGGCCCACCGGGTTCACCGGGTTCACCGGATTCACCGGGTCCGACGGGTCCGTCGGGTTCACCGGGTTCGAAGCGGTAGCCCACGCCCCAGACGGTCTGGATCAGGCGGGGCCGGGCCGGATCGTCCTCGACCTTGCCGCGCAGGCGGCGGACATGGACCGTGACGGTCGACAGGTCACCGAAGTCCCACCCCCAGACCTCGCGCATCAGGTCCTCGCGGCCGAACGCCCGCCCCGGGTGCCGCAGGAAGAAGGAGAGCAGGTCGAACTCGCGGAGCGTGAGGGCGAGTTCGGTGCCGTTCTTGGTGGCCCGGCGGGCGGCCGGCTCCACGGTCAGGCCGGCCGCTCCCAGTCGGCCCCCCGTGGCCGCGGGGCGGCTGCGGCGCAGCACCGACTCCACGCGCAGGACGAGTTCGCGAGGACTGAAGGGCTTGGTGACGTAGTCGTCGGCGCCGACCTCGAGGCCCAGGATGCGGTCGTCCTCGTCGCCGCGGGCGGTGAGCATGATGACGGGCACGGGCCCCTGCCCACGGATCCGCCGGCACACCTCCAGACCGTCCATGCCGGGCAGCATCAGGTCGAGGACCACCAGGTCGGGGCGGTGCGCCGCGGCGCGGGTGAGGGCGGCCGGGCCGTCGTCGGCGCGGTCGACGCTGTAACCGGCGCGGTCCAGGTACCCGGCCACGACCTCGGCGACGGTCGGATCGTCGTCCACGACCAGGATCCTGGGGGGCCCGTCCTCGGTCCTGAGGGGCTCGTACGGCTGCTGTTGCATGTCTCCAGCCTGGCACCGCGCCGCCGTCGGCGGGGGTACGGGTACCGCCCTGGCCGCCGACGTCCGCGTTTCGTAAGGACAGGTGGTCCGGTATGCCCGATTCGCGTTCGTAGGGTGAAGCCGTGACGACGACACCTTCGGACGTCGACGTGGTGCTGCCCTGCCTGAACGAGGCCGAGGCCCTTCCCTGGGTGCTCGAACGGATTCCGCCGGGCTGGCGCGCACTCGTCGTCGACAACGGTTCCACTGACGGTTCGGCCGAGGTCGCCCGAGCGGGGGGCGCGACCGTGTTGCACGAGCCCCGGCGGGGCTTCGGCGCGGCCTGCCACGCCGGGCTGACGGCCGCCACCGCGGAGGTGGTGTGCTTCTGCGACTGCGACGCCTCCCTCGCCCCCGCTCTCCTGGTCCCCTTCGTGCGCGAAGTGCTCGACGGACGGGCCGACCTGGTACTCGGGCGGCGGCGTCCGCAGGGGCGGGGAGCGTGGCCGCCTCATGCCCGGGCCGGCAATGTCGCGCTGGCGCGGATGCTGCGCCGGCGCACCGGGCTGCGCCTGCGCGACCTCGGCCCCCTGCGTGCCGCCCGCCGTGAGCCGCTGCTCGCGCTCGGCCTCACCGACCGGCGCAGCGGCTACCCGCTCCAGATGGTGGTCCGCGCGGCCGACGCGGGATGGCGGATCGAGGAGCACGACGTGCCGTATCTGCCGCGCGCGGGCGCCTCGAAGGTGACCGGCACGTGGCGCGGTACGTGGCAGGCCGTGAGGGACATGAGCCGCGTGCTGGCCGAACCCCCGGCCCACGGCACCCCGCGGCACGGCACCCCGGCCGGCGAAACCCCGTCGCACGGCACCCCGGCGCGCGAAACCTCGGCCCACGAAGCCTCCGAGCAGGAAAGGGGAACCGTCCGTTGACCACGCTCCTCGTCATCGCCAAGGAGCCGCGGCCGGGCCGGGTGAAGACCCGGCTCACGCCACCGTTCACACCTCAGCAGGCGGCCGCACTGGCCGAAGCGGCCCTCGCGGACACCCTGCACGCCGTGGCCGCCGCGCCCGCCACCCGGCGTGTCCTCGTGCTCGACGGGGCCCCCGGCCCCTGGCTGCCGCCCGGCTTCGACGTCGTGGCGCAGGGTGCGGGCCGTCTGGACGAGCGGCTCGCGCAGGCCTTCGCACGCTGCACCGGACCGGCCCTGCTCGTCGGCATGGACACCCCGCAGGTGACCCCGGAACTGCTCACCGTGGACTTCACCGGCTGCGACGCCTGGTTCGGCCCGGCCGAGGACGGCGGCTTCTGGGCCCTCGGCCTGGCGTGTCCGGACCCCGCTCTGCTGCGGGGCGTGCCCATGTCGACACCGGTGACGGGTGCCGTACAGCGAGGACGGCTCGTCGCGGCCGGCCTGCGGGTGCGCGACCTGCCGCCCCTGCGCGATGTCGACACCGCCCCCGACGCCCACGCGGTGGCCGCGCTGGCCCCAACGGGGCGCTTCGCAGCGCGGCTCGCCCGGTGCACGCCGGCCGGACCGCCCGACACGGCGCCGCCGGCCGGGCCGCCCGACACCGCGCCGCCCCTGACCCGGCCGTCCGCCGCGCCGGGCGCCACCGCGCCGCCCTCGTCGACGGCCGGTCCTCGATGAGCGCCCCGCCCGCCACCGCCCCCGCCTGGTCCGACGCCGGTCCGTACGACGCCGCTCTGCGGGCCGGCCGCGGCCCCCTGTTCCTGCGGCGCCCGGACGGCCGGCTGCTGCCGCTGGACGTGGAACGCTGGTGCGCCCGGGCCGACGCGGTCGACCGGGATGTGCTGGACCGGTGCGAGGGGGCCGTGCTGGACGTGGGGTGCGGGCCCGGACGGCTCGTGGCGGAACTGGCCGCCCGGGGCCGGACCGCCCTCGGGATCGACGTCAGCGGGGCCGCGGTGGAGCACAGCGTCCGGCTCGGAGGCCGGGCGCTGCGGCGCTCCGTCTTCGCGCCCCTGCCCGGTGCGGGCCGCTGGGACACCGTGCTGCTCATGGACGGGAACATCGGCATCGGCGGCGACCCGTGTGCCCTGCTGCGGCGGGTCGCGGAGCTCCTGCGGCCCGGCGGCCTGCTGATCGTCGAGACCGCCCCGGCGGACGTCGACGAACGCCTGGACGTCCACATCACCGATGCCCACGCCGCCTACGGCGCCCCGTTCCCCTGGGCCCGGCTCGGCACCCGCGCGCTGCTGCGGCACGCGCGGGACTGGGAGCGGGCCGGTCAGTGGACAGCCGGCGGACGGCGTTTCGCCGCCCTGCGCAGTCGCAGCAGCCGCACCACCAGCAGCAGCGCCGAGCCACCGAAGAGGACGGCGGTGATCAGCAGCCAGCGCGTGAGGAACACCTCCGGCGGCAGGCCGGTGGCGGACCGGTAGCGCGCCTCCACCATGGAGCTGATCAGCGGGAACCACACGAGGAGCAGCAGCCCGGAGAGGGCGGCCGGTACGCGTACGTACATCGCCCACTCCCGGCGGCGGGCCCCCTCGAGCCCTCGTACCACCGCCCGGTCCGCCGCCGCGTACAGCGGCAGCAGGACGAGGTCGTGCAGCAGAGCGGCGCCCACGACCCACAGGGCCACGCCGAACCAGTCGCCGGCCAGCAGGCGCACACCCGCGTAAGCCGCGAGAGCGAACGAGCAGGACAGCAGAAGGAGTTGCAGGGGACTGCCGATGACCAGACGCCCCCGCGTCGCGAGGCTCCCCATCACTGGGCTCCGAACGTCATCCGGGCCACCCACTTGGTGTTCAGCACACCGGGCGCCGCGGGCACGATGACCCGCGCCGGGTGGCCGTGGTCGGGGGACAGTTCCTCACCGTTGACGTACAGGGCGAGCAGGGAACGCGGGTCGGCCACCTGGTTGGCGCGCAGCGCGGCCCTGCGGAAGGCACCGTGCCGCTGGAGGGACTCGACGAACACGTCCGGCGGATCGTCCTCGTATCCGACGAGGGCCGCGAGATCACGCAGCCGCACCCCGCGCCACCACTGGTCAGGCGTGGACCAGCCCTCCACGCAGGCGATGGGCAACGCCGAGCTGTACAAGGGGAGTTCCGCGAGCTGGGTCCGGCTGAGGCGGACCGTTCCGGTACGTCCCGTCACGACGAGCCGCCAGGCGTCCTCGGCCGCTTCGGCCGGGTCGATCCCGGCGTACGCGGCGGTCTTGTTGATCTGGAAGCCGTTCGGGCCGGTGCCTGGTTCACCACCGCCGTGCGGGGCGAGGAGGGCGGTGCGCCGCAGCGGGCCGCCGAAGTTCTGCCCCACGGTCGTGACGAACAGCAGCAGCGAACCGCCCCCGACGAACCACAGGGCGCCCCGCCGGGAAACGGTCGGCTCGGCGGGGCGCGGGGAGACCAGGTCGTTCCTCTCCTCCCGCAGCCGCCGCACACTGCGCAGCGCGGTGGGCGTCTTCAGCAGGGCGTGGGCCACGAAGGCGGCGAAGAACACCCAGGCGCCGTAGAAGTGCAGGGGGTAGAACGAGCCCGGGAAGACGTAGTCGAGCTGGACGTTGAGGACGCCGGTCACGAACTCGAAGAGCCCGCCGCCGACCAGCAGCAGCAGCGAGATCCGCTCCAGGGCGTGCGCGAGCGAGCGGGCCGGCGGCAGGGCGAACAGCCTCGGCACGACGGACCACAGCTTGGCGAGCAGGACGGGGATCAGGGTGATGCCGAGGGTGACGTGGACGCCCTGGTTGAGCCGGTACAGCCAGTGCGGGTCCGTCGGCCAGGCGAACAGGTACAAGCCGAGGATCCCCTTGTCCGGGGTCTTGTCGTTGACCGGCGACAGGTCCGGGTTGTAGGCGGCGTAGGAGAGGAGTCCCGTCACGAACAGCACCGTGATGCCGGCCAGGAGGACCAGGCCCAGCACCGAGGTGAACCAGGGGCCTCGCAGGGGGCTGCGCCAGAAGCCGGGGGACGTGGGGAGCCGCGGATCGCGTGGATCGTCTCGCATGAGCCGACGGTAGGCCGCGCACACCCCGCGAAAGGGTGCGCGACCCATGACGAAACGCTGACGTCTGGCCCGGTCGGCGGTCCGCGACCGGCCGCGCGGCCTAGCGTGCCGGTGTGATCCCCACCCCTCCCACCTTGCCGTCCCGAGGCCTGCGCCGCGATGTCCGCGCCGCCGGGGCCGCCGCGCTGCTCGTGGTGGCGTCCGCCCTGGCCGGCCGCCGCATCGAGGACACCAGCCGGACGCTGTTCGTCGACTGGCCCCCGCTGCTGGCGTCCTGGGAACCGCATCTGGGCCCCGGCACCCCGGCCGCCGTCCTGGTGGCGGTCGCGACCGTGGCGTACGGGCCCGCCCTGGCGGCCCGTCTCCCCTGGCGCGCCCTGCTCCCGGCCGTCTGGGGCACGGCCACGGTGTGGATCCTCTCCCTCGCCCTGGTCGACGGATGGCACCGGGGTATCGCCGGCCGGCTCACCACCCGCCACGAATACCTGCGGGTCATCGACCGGTTCGACGACATCCCGGCAGCGTTGCGGGGTTTCACCGGGCACATCCTGCTCGACTCACCCGACAACTGGCCCGCCCACGTCGCCGGGCACCCGCCCGCCGCCACCCTCACCTTCGTGCTGCTCGACCGGATCGGACTGCGGGGCGGGGGCTGGGCCGGGATGTGGTGCATCGTCGTCGGGGCGACCGCCTGCGTGGCCGTGCTGGTCGCGATCCGCGCCCTGGCCGCCGAGGCACTCGCCCGCCGCGCTGCCCCCTTCCTGGTCCTGGCCCCGGCGGCCGTGTGGATGGGCACCTCGGCCGACGCGTACTTCGCGGCGGTGGCGGCGTGGGCCGTGGCGTTCGCGGCGCTGGCGGTCACCCGGAGATCCCCGGGGTGGGCGGCCGCGTCCGGGCTGCTGCTCGGCCTGACCTGCTACCTGTCGTACGGCCTGACCCTCTTCGCGCTGATCGTGGCGGCGGTCCTGGTGCTCGGCCGCCGCGGGGTACGGGAACGCCCCGTGCTGCCGGCGGCGCTGCTCGCCGGGCTCGCCGTGGTTCCCACGGTGTTCACACTCGCGGGTTTCGACTGGTGGGAGGCCTACCGTCTGCTGGTCACGCGCTACGGCCAGGGGGCGGGCGGCATCCGTCCCTACGGCTACTGGGTGTGGGCCGATCTGGCCTGCGCGGTGCTGGTCACGGGCCTGGCGACGGTGGCGGGGCTGCGGCGGACGGCGGCCGTACCGGTCCGGCATCGCACCGGGCCCCGGGCCGACCTCCGCCTCGCGTTCGTCGTGTGCGCGGCGCTGGCCGCGCTCCTGGTCGCCGACCTGTCCGGCATGAGCAAGGCGGAGACGGAACGCATCTGGCTTCCCTTCGCCTTGTGGCTGCTCCCGGCCTGCGCGTTCCTCACCAGCCCGCGCCTCTGGCTCGCCGCCCAGGCCCTGCTCGCGCTGCTCCTGAACCATCTGCTGTTCACCGGTTGGTGACCGCCTGCGGGGAGAGGACGCGTCGGCGGCGTCAAGCGGCAGGGCCCGCTTCGAGGATCTCGCCGGTGCCGTCGTCCGGCACGGGGCGCAGGCAGGCGGTGATCTCCTTGCCGTCACCCAGGAAGACGACGGACACCTCACTGCTGACCGTGTGCACCACGTGCATCCCGTGGCCGCCGAAGCGCTGCCCGTCGCGCCTCATGACCACCGGCTGCTCGACGGAGGTGTCCCACACGGTGATGGCCAGTCCGTCGCCGGACAGCCTGAGCGTCATCCCGCACGGGCCTGGCGCGTGCCGGATCGCATTGGTGACCAGTTCACTGACGACCAGTTCTGCGTCGATCGCAAGGGGGGCCGGCACGGGTGTGCGGCCGGTACACGGAACGTGCGACAGGAACGCATGCAGCGCCCGGCGTGCCTCGACGGCACACGCTGCGCCTTCGGCCCAGACCACGCCGTAGCGCAGGGTGGTCTGCTCGTCCGCGCCCGGCTCATCTTCCGCCTGCTTCATAAGCGGGATGACCATACGGGGCTCTTTCGTTGTTGTTCGTGTTGCCAAGTGACCTTTCGGTCGTTCATCTACCCCGGAGCTCAGCGCACACACTGCCGACGGCCCACCGTCGCGTGTGCTCTGCGACGCACGGCCCGGCCGGGTCGTGCGGCCGGAACACGACGGCCGTCGTCTCTTCGCCACGAGCTCGTCGAGGGCGATGCCGGCTTCCTCGCTCGCTAGCATGGACGGCGGTTCCCCGTGGCGCGAGCAGGGTGGTTCCGCTGCCGCGGGCGCGTCGTGCGGGTGGGGAGAGCGAGGTCACAGGCCGGGCGAGGGCAAGGTCACAGCCGTTCCCTCTGCTGCTCGTTCGTTAACGTGGCCTAACATCCGAGCATGACGGTCCTGCCTGACGACGGGCTTGAGCTGGCCGGCGAGTTTCCTGACGTGCCCCATGAGCAGTGGCAGCGCCTTGTGGCGGGTGTACTGCGCAAATCGGGCAAGGACGTCGAGGGGGCCGAGGCCGAGCACGCCCTGTCCACCGCGTTGGAGGACGGGTTGCGCACCCGCCCCCTCTACACCGCCCACGACTCCGCGCCCGAGCCGGGCTTTCCCGGTTTCGCCCCCTTTGTGCGCGGCGGCCGCGCCGAGGGGAACACGGTCGGCGGCTGGGGCGTACGGCAACGGCACTCCACGGCAGACCGTGACGCGGTGCTCGGGGACCTGGAGAACGGCGTCACGTCCCTGTGGCTGACGGTCGCAGAAGGCGGCATCGCGGTGCCCGACCTCGGCCGGGTCCTCGACGGCGTCTATCTCGATCTGGCGCCCGTCGTCCTGGACGCGGGGCGTGACACCGAGTCCGCCGCGCGGGAGTTGCTGCGGGTGTACGAGGAGCGGGGGGTCGCCCGGGACGCCGCGCGCGGCAACCTGGGTGCGGATCCGCTCGGGCACGAGGCCCGTACCGGGCAGCGGTGCGACAGCGCGCCGGTGGCGGAGCTCGCGCGGCTGTGCGCCGGGGAGTACCCGGGGCTGCGGGCCCTGACCGTGGACGCACTGCCGTACCACGAGGCCGGCGGCTCGGCCGCCCAGGAGCTGGGCTGCTCACTGGCCACCGGAGTGGCGTACCTGCGGGAGCTGACCGCGGCCGGGCTGGACGTCGAACAGGCCTGTGCGCAACTGGAGTTCCGGTACGCGGCGACCGCGGACCAGTTCCTGACGATCGCCAAGCTGCGCGCCGCGCGCCGGCTGTGGGCCCGGGTGGCCGAGGCCTGCGGGGCGCCGCGCGCGGGGGCGCAGCTCCAGCACGTGGTCACCTCGCCGGTGATGATGACGCGCCGTGACCCGTGGGTGAACATGCTGCGCGCCACGATCGCCACGCTGGCCGCCGGGGCGGGCGGGGCCGACGCGGTCACCGTGCTGCCCTTCGACCACGCCCTCGGCCTGCCGGACGCGTTCGCGCGCCGCATCGCCCGCAACACCTCCACGATCCTCATCGAGGAGTCGCACCTGGCCCGGGTGATCGACCCGGCGGGCGGCTCCTGGTACGTGGAGCGGCTCACCGACGAACTCGCCCACGCGGGCTGGGAGGTCTTCCAGCGGATCGAGCGCCTCGGCGGCATGCCGGCCGCCCTGCGCTCGGGCGACCTGGAGCGGGATCTCGCCGAGACCTGGCAGGCGCGCGCGGGCCTGCTGGCCAAGCGGCGCGAACCCATCACCGGCGTCAGCGAGTTCCCGTTCCTCGCCGAGAAGCCGGTCGTCCGCGCGGACGCTCCCGAGCCGCGCTCCGGCGGGCTGCCGCGCGTGCGCCGTGACGAGGCGTACGAGGCGCTGCGCGCCCGCTCCGACGCCCACCTCGCCGCGACCGGGTCCCGGCCGCGGATCTTCCTCGCCGCGCTGGGCCCGGCCGCCGCCCACACCGCGCGCCTCACGTTCGCCTCGAACCTCTTCCAGGCCGGCGGCATCGAGCCGGTCACGGAGGGCACCTTCGAGGAGAGCGGCGCGACGGAGGCCGTGCTGTGCTCCAGCGACGCGCTGTACGCGGAGCAGGCCGAGTCCGCCGTCCAGGACCTGAAGGCCGCCGGTGCCCGGCATGTGTTCCTCGCGGGCCGTCCCGGGGATTATCCCGGGGTCGACGCGTACGTGTTCGCGGGCTGTGACGCCGTCGCCGTGCTGTCCGCCACCCTCGACCGCATGGGAGTTGTGTCCTGATGACCATCCCCGACTTCTCCGGGATCGAGCTGGGCACCCCGGCCCCCGACGGCGGCGCCGACGAGTGGCGCACGGCGGTCAAGAACGCCTCCGGCGGGGACGACCTGCTCTGGGAGACCCCGGAGGGCATCGCCGTCAAGCCGCTGTACACCGGCCGTGACCTGGAGGGCCTGGACTTCCTCGACACGCGGCCGGGAGCGGCGCCGTATCTGCGCGGCCCGTACCCGACGATGTACGTCAACCAGCCCTGGACGATCCGCCAGTACGCCGGTTTCTCGACGGCGGAGGAGTCCAACGCCTTCTACCGGCGCAACCTCGCGGCCGGCCAGAAGGGCCTGTCGATCGCCTTCGACCTGCCCACGCACCGGGGCTACGACAGCGACCACCCGCGCGTCACCGGCGACGTCGGCATGGCGGGCGTGGCCATCGACTCGATCTACGACATGCGGCAGCTGTTCGACGGGATCCCGCTGGACAGGATGACCGTGTCGATGACGATGAACGGTGCCGTGCTGCCGGTGCTGGCGCTGTACATCGTGGCGGCGGAGGAGCAGGGCGTACCGCCCGAGAAGCTGGCCGGAACCATTCAGAACGACATTCTGAAGGAGTTCATGGTCCGCAACACCTACATCTATCCGCCCAGCCCGTCGATGCGGATCATCTCCGACATCTTCGCCTACACCTCGCAGCGGATGCCGCGCTACAACTCCATCTCCATCTCCGGCTACCACATCCAGGAGGCCGGTGCGACGGCCGATCTGGAGCTGGCGTACACCCTCGCGGACGGCGTGGAGTACATCCGCGCGGGGCGTGAAGCGGGCCTGGACGTGGACGCGTTCGCGCCGCGGCTGTCGTTCTTCTGGGCGATCGGCATGAACTTCTTCATGGAGGTCGCCAAGCTGCGGGCGGCGCGGCTGCTGTGGGCGAAGCTGGTGAAGCAGTTCGACCCGCAGAACGCCAAGTCGCTGTCGCTGCGCACCCATTCGCAGACCTCGGGCTGGTCGCTGACCGCGCAGGACGTGTTCAACAACGTGACGCGCACCTGCGTCGAGGCCATGGCGGCGACGCAGGGGCACACGCAGTCGCTGCACACCAACGCCCTCGACGAGGCGCTCGCGCTGCCGACCGACTTCTCGGCGCGCATCGCCCGCAACACGCAGCTGCTGCTCCAGCAGGAGTCCGGCACCACGCGCGTGATCGACCCGTGGGGCGGCAGCGCGTACGTGGAGAAGCTGACGTACGACCTGGCCCGGCGGGCCTGGCAGCACATCGAGGAGGTCGAGGCCGCGGGCGGTATGGCCAAGGCCATCGACGCGGGCATCCCGAAGCTGCGCATCGAGGAGGCCGCGGCCCGCACCCAGGCCCGGATCGACTCGGGCCGCCAGCCGGTCGTCGGCGTCAACAAGTACCGGGTGGAGTCCGACGAGCAGATCGACGTCCTGAAGGTCGACAACTCCTCGGTGCGGGCGCAGCAGATCGAGAAGCTGCGGCGGCTGCGCGCGGAGCGGGACGAGCGGGCCTGCCAGGACGCGCTGGAGGCGCTGACCCGGGCCGCCGGCGGCGAGGGCAACCTGCTGGAGCTGGCCGTGCACGCGGCCCGCGCGAAGGCGACCGTCGGGGAGATCTCCGACGCCCTGGAGAAGGTGTACGGCCGGCACGCCGGGCAGATCCGTACGATCTCCGGCGTGTACCGCAACGAAACCGGAGAGTCCCCGAGCGTGGACCGCACCCGCACCCTGGTGTCCGCCTTCGAGGAGGCCGAGGGCCGCCGCCCGCGCATCCTGGTCGCGAAGATGGGCCAGGACGGTCACGACCGCGGCCAGAAGGTGATCGCCACCGCCTTCGCCGACCTCGGTTTCGACGTGGACGTCGGCCCGCTGTTCCAGACGCCCGCCGAGGTGGCCCGGCAGGCCGTCGAGGCGGACGTGCACATCGTCGGCGTCTCCTCGCTGGCGGCCGGTCACCTCACCCTCGTCCCGGCGCTGCGCGAGGCGCTGGCCGAGGAGGGCCGCGAGGACATCATGGTCGTGGTCGGCGGGGTGATCCCGCCGCAGGACGTGCCGACGCTGCTGGAGATGGGCGCGGCGGCCGTCTTCCCGCCCGGGACGGTGATCCCGGACGCGGCGTACGACCTGGTGCGGCGGCTGTCGGACGGCCTCGGGCACGAGCTGTGATCGATGTCGACGCGTACGTGAAGGGCGTGCTCGACGGAAAGCGGGCGATCGTCGCCCGCGCGATCACCCTCGTCGAGTCGACCCGGCCGCAGCACCGGGCGCTGGCCCAGGAGCTGCTGACCGCGCTGCTGCCGCACAGCGGCCGGGCCCGGCGGATCGGCGTCAGCGGGGTGCCGGGCGTGGGCAAGTCGACGTTCATCGACGCCTTCGGCACGCTGCTGACCTCGCTCGGGCACCGGGTGGCGGTGCTGGCCGTCGACCCGTCGTCCAGCCGTACGGGCGGCTCCATCCTGGGCGACAAGACCCGGATGGAGCGCCTGGCCGTGGACCCGGCGGCGTTCGTGCGCCCCTCCCCCACGGCCGGCACGCTGGGCGGGGTCGCCAAGGCCACCCGCGAGTCGATCGTGGTGATGGAGGCGGCCGGCTACGACGTGATCCTGGTGGAGACGGTCGGCGTCGGCCAGTCCGAGACGGCCGTGGCGAACATGGTCGACACGTTCCTGCTGCTCACCCTCGCCCGCACGGGCGACCAGCTCCAGGGCATCAAGAAGGGCGTGCTGGAGCTGGCGGACGTGATCGCCGTCAACAAGGCGGACGGGCCGCACGAGCGCGACGCCCGTGCCGCCGCGCGGGAACTGGCGGGCGCGCTGCGCCTGATGCACGGCAAGGACGCGTTCTGGACCCCGCCGGTGCTGCACTGCAGCGCCCGCGAGTCGACCGGCCTGGACACGCTGTGGGAGCGCCTGGAGCAGCACCGCACCCTGCTGGACTCCACCGGCCGCCTCACCGCCAAGCGCCGCGACCAGCAGGTCGACTGGACCTGGACCATGGTCCGCGACGAGCTCCTCGGCCGCCTCCGGGCCGACCCCGCGGTACGGGCGCTGGCACCGGAGCTGGAGCAGCGGGTACGCGAGGGCGAGCTCACCCCGACGCTGGCCGCCGAGCGGATCCTCGGCGCGCTGGGCGGCGACGGCCCCGGGACAGCGGGTTCCTGAAGCCGGGACGCGCCGGCGTCACCGGAGGCGACCGGAGCCACCGAAGGCAACCGGAACCGGGAATTCGCATACCCGGCTTGCATGACTATGCAAAGTGATACATACTCTTTCTATGTCCAAGGTCCTCACCTCCCTGCCCGCCGGCGAACGCGTCGGCATCGCCTTCTCGGGCGGTCTCGACACCTCCGTCGCGGTCGCGTGGATGCGCGACAAGGGCGCCGTCCCGTGCACCTACACCGCCGACATCGGCCAGTACGACGAGCCCGACATCGCCTCGGTGCCCGGCCGTGCCAAGACCTACGGTGCCGAGATCGCGCGCCTGGTCGACTGCCGTGCCGCGCTGGTCGAGGAGGGCCTGGCCGCACTGACCTGCGGCGCGTTCCACATCCGCTCCGGCGGTCGGGCGTACTTCAACACCACCCCCCTCGGCCGCGCCGTCACCGGCACGCTCCTGGTCCGGGCGATGCTCGAGGACGACGTCCAGATCTGGGGCGACGGCTCGACCTTCAAGGGCAACGACATCGAGCGGTTCTACCGCTACGGTCTGCTCGCCAACCCGCACCTGCGGATCTACAAGCCCTGGCTCGACGCGGCCTTCGTGACCGAGCTCGGCGGCCGCAAGGAAATGTCCGAGTGGCTGCTGGCCCACGGCCTGCCCTACCGGGACAGCACGGAGAAGGCGTACTCCACGGACGCCAACATCTGGGGCGCCACCCACGAGGCCAAGACGCTGGAGCACCTGGACACCGGCGTCGAGACCGTCGAGCCGATCATGGGCGTCCGGTTCTGGGACCCGTCGGTCGAGATCGCCGCCGAGGACGTGACGATCGGCTTCGCCGAGGGCCGCCCGGTGTCGATCAACGGCAAGGAGTTCGCCACCCCCGTCGACCTGGTCATGGAGGCCAACGCCGTCGGCGGCCGGCACGGCCTGGGCATGTCGGACCAGATCGAGAACCGGATCATCGAGGCCAAGAGCCGCGGCATCTACGAGGCGCCGGGCATGGCCCTGCTGCACGCCGCCTACGAGCGCCTCGTCAACGCGATCCACAACGAGGACACCCTCGCCCAGTACCACGCCGAGGGCCGCCGCCTGGGCCGGCTGATGTACGAGGGCCGCTGGCTGGACCCGCAGGCGCTGATGATCCGCGAGTCGCTGCAGCGCTGGGTCGGCGCCGCCGTCACCGGCGAGGTGACGCTGCGGCTGCGGCGCGGTGAGGACTACTCGATCCTCGACACCACGGGCCCGGCGTTCAGCTACCACCCGGACAAGCTGTCCATGGAGCGCACCGAGGACTCCGCGTTCGGCCCGGTGGACCGGATCGGCCAGCTCACGATGCGCAACCTCGACATCGCCGACTCCCGCGCCAAGCTGGAGCAGTACGCCGGCATCGGCCTGATCGGCACGGGCAGCCCCACCGTCGGCGCCTCCCAGGCCGCCGCGACCGGCCTCATCGGCACCATGCCGGAGCTGCCGCAGGGCGGCGCCGAGGTCATCGCCTCCCGCGGCGAGGTCTCGGAGGAGGACGCGTGGCTGGACCGGGCCGCGATGGAGTCCGGCACGGACTGACCCCGCAGCACGGCGTCGAGGCCGGCCCGACATCGCGTCGGGCCGGCCTCGACGCGTGCCGTCCGCAAGGCGAACGGCACCGTTGTGTCCTGCGCGGCACCCTCGAGTTCCGTGGCGGCCGGGCAGACCGCCGCAACTCACCGTCCACGCCCGGGGTTCCGTGTCGCCGACGCCGATACCCTGCCGGCCGCGCCCCCGGACGGCCGGTGCCCCGCCGGTGACGCCGGCGGGGCACGGGCGGGGCACGGGCTCAGCGAGTCGTGCCGGCCATCTCCCGGACCGGCGCGTCCTGAGCGTCCAGGCTGCGCAGGATGTCCTCGACGCGCTGCCTGGCGTCGCCGAAGAGCATCTGGGTGTTCTCGCGGAAGAACAGCGGGTTCTGCACGCCCGCGTAACCGGCGGCCATGGAGCGCTTGAAGACGATCACGTCGGACGCCTCCCACACGTGCAGCACCGGCATGCCGGCGATGGGGCTGGACGGGTTGTCGGTGGCGGCCGGGTTGACCGTGTCGTTGGCACCGATGACCAGGACGACCGAGGTGGCGGCGAAGTCGTCGTTGATCTCGTCCATCTCCAGGACGATGTCGTACGGCACGTTGGCCTCGGCGAGCAGCACGTTCATGTGCCCGGGCAGCCGGCCGGCCACGGGGTGGATGCCGAACCGCACGTCCACGCCCCGGTCGCGCAGCTTGCGTGCCAGTTGGGCGACCGGGTACTGG
Source organism: Streptomyces sp. NPDC056373 (assembly GCF_042262425.1). Classification (NCBI taxonomy): domain Bacteria; kingdom Bacillati; phylum Actinomycetota; class Actinomycetes; order Kitasatosporales; family Streptomycetaceae; genus Streptomyces; species Streptomyces sp. NPDC056373. The sequence goes on along the minus strand of NZ_JBHJPX010000013.1, from coordinate 140,183 downwards.
GCCTGGGCGACGGCCATGCCGTAGCCCGGCGTGATGATGACCGAAGTGGCGTTGCCGAGGAGTTCCGCGGTCTCCTCGGCGTTGATCTCCCGGTGCTCACCCTGCTCGCCCTCGTCGGCGGACGCCGCCGGGGTGCCGAAACCGCCCGCGATCACCGAGATGAAGGAGCGGTTCATCGCCTTGCACATGATGTACGACAGGTAGGCACCGGAGGAGCCGACCAGTGCGCCGGTGACGATGAGCAGGTTGTTGGCGAGCAGGAAGCCCGAAGCGGCGGCGGCCCAGCCGGAGTAGCTGTTGAGCATCGAGACGACCACCGGCATGTCACCGCCGCCGATGGAGGCGACCAGGTGCGCGCCGAGAGCGAGCGCGATCACGGTGACCGCGATGAGCAGCCCCATGTTCGGGCGGATGACGAACGCGACCGTCAGCGCGACGAACGCGACCAGCGCGCCGATGTTGAGGACGTGCTTGCCGGGGAGCGTGAGCGGGCGGGAGTTGATGCGCGCCGAGAGCTTCAGGTACGCGACGACGGAGCCCGTGAAGGTGACGGCGCCGATGAACACCCCGATGAACACCTCGGCGTGATGGATGCCCAGCAGCGAACCGGAGAGCTCGGCGTCGACGTCGAGGTAGCCGTTCCAGCCGACGAACGTGGCGGCGAGGCCGACGAGGCTGTGCATGATGGCGATCAGCTCCGGCATGCCGGTCATCTCGACCACCCGGGCCCGCCACAGGCCGACGCCCGCGCCGAGGGCCGTGGCGACGGCGATCAGGACGAGCCCGGTCGCGGTGATGCTGCGGGAGGCGAGCCCGACCGTGGCGGCCAGGGCCACGACCATGCCCGCGATGCCCCAGACGACTCCGGAGCGGGACGTCCGGTGCTGGGAGAGGCCGGCGAGGCTGAGGATGAACAGCAGCGCGGCGACGACGTAGGCGGCCTGGGCGGCCGTGTCTGTGGTCATCCCTGATCAGCCCTTCGAGAACATGCCGAGCATGCGGCGGGTCACGGCGAATCCGCCGAAGATGTTGATGCTCGCCAGCAGGATCGCGGCGAACGACAGCACGGTGACGGCGGTGTCGCCCTGCCCTATCTGCAGCAGCGCGCCGACCACGACGATGCCGGAGATGGCGTTGGTGACCGACATCAGCGGGGTGTGCAGTGCGTGGTGCACATTGCCGATGACGTAGAAGCCGATGACGATCGCCAGGACGAACACCGTGAAGTGGCCGAGGAGTTCGCTCGGGGAGAAGGCCGTCACCAGGAACAGCGCGAGCGCTCCGGCACCCACCAGGGCGTACGAGGACCAGGCCGGGCGGGCGGGCTTGGCCGGTGTCTCGGCGGGGACCGGTTCCGGCTCCTTGGCCCCGCCCGGGGCGGGCGCGGCCGACACCTGCACCGGGGGCGGCGGCCAGGTCTTCTCGCCCTCGCGGACCACGGTGATCGACCGCTGCACCACGTCGTCGAAGTCGAGGACGAGCCGGCCGTCCTTGCCCGGGGTGAGCAGCTTCATCAGGTTGACGATGTTCGTGCCGTACAACTGCGAGGCCTGGGCGGGGAGCCGGCCGGGCAGGTCGGTGTAGCCGATGATCGTCACGTCGTTGTCGGTGACGACCGCCTTGCCGGCGACCGTGCCCTCGACGTTGCCGCCCTGGGAGGCCGCCATGTCGACGATCACGCTGCCGGGCTTCATACGCGCGACGTCCTCGGCGGTGATCAGCCTCGGCGCCGGGCGGCCCGGGATGAGCGCGGTGGTGATGATGATGTCGACGTCGGCGGCCTGCTCGGCGTAGAGCTCCGCGGCGAGCCGGTTGTAGTCGTCCGAGGTGGCCTTGGCGTAGCCGTCGGTGCTCACCTCCTGCTGGGCGCCCACGGTGAGGAACTCCCCGCCCAGGGAGCGCACCTGCTCGGCGACCTCGGGACGCGGGTCGGTGGCGCGGACCACGGCACCGAGGCTGCGGGCCGCGCCGACCGCGGCGAGCCCGGCCACTCCGGCTCCGGCCACCAGCACCTTGGCCGGCGGCACCTTGCCGGCGGCGGTGACCTGGCCGGTGAAGAAGCGGCCGAACGCGTGCGCCGCCTCGACCACGGCCCGGTACCCGGCGATGTTCGCCATCGAGCTGAGGACGTCCAGCGACTGGGCGCGCGAGATGCGCGGTACGGCGTCCATGGCCAGCACGGTGATCGGACGCCGTGCCAGCTCCTCGACGAGGTCCGGGTCGAGGGCCGGGCTGATCAGCGCGATCAGCGTCGCTCCGTCGCGCAGCCGGCCGATCTCCTCGGTCGAGGGGGCGTTGACCTTCAGTACGATCTCCGCCTGCCACGGGTCGCCGAGCCGGGCGCCCGCCTCCTCGTAGGCCGCGTCGGAGAAGCGGGACGAGGCCCCCGCCCCCGGTTCGACCGTGACGTCGTACCCGAGCGCGACGAGTCTCCCCACGGTGGCCGGCGTGGCCGCCACCCTGGTCTCGCCCGCAGTGGATTCGGCCGGTATGCCGATCCCCTGGGGTTGCGGTTCCGCTGGGACCATCGTCTGCCTCTCCCGTCGTTCGACTGTCTGTCCTCCTTGGTGCCCGCATCCTGCACGTTCGACGCGGCATCCGTGGCGGACCACGGTCACATGGCCGAGGAGGTCGTCCTCACACCACCGAGGGGTTGCCGGAGAGCTCATTTCGCGGTATCAGCGTGACACCCGGTGCCGGTGGGCCCTGTGATGCGACACGCCACGGCCGGGCGCAGACTGAGTTCGTGAGCAGCACGCGCCCGGGGCGTGGCGAGGCCGCGGCCCCCTCCCCCTCCGCACCGCAGCAGACCCTCGCCCTGGCGGCGATGATGTTCGCCGTCGCCATGACGTTCATCGACCAGACCATCGTGTCGATCGCCGCCCCGGACATCGTCCGCGAACTGGGGCTGTCGTCCTCCGGCATGCAGTGGGTGGTCAACGCCTATCTGCTGGCCCTCGCGGCGTTCTTCGCCCTCGGCGGCCGTCTCGCGGACCTCTACGGGCCACGCCGGATCGTCGTGATCGGCACAGTGGTGTTCGTCGTCTCGTCGGTGCTGTGCGGCTGTGTCCCCGAGGGGGACGTCGCGCAGGCCTGGCTGATCGTCTTCCGCGCCACCCAGGGGCTGGGGGCTGCCCTGCTGTTCCCCGCGGCTCTGGCCGTGGTGGTGGCGGTGTTCCCGGTCGAGCGGCGCGGGCGTGCGCTGGCGCTGTTCTTCGGGATCACCGGCGCGCTGACCGCCGTCGGTCCGCTGCTGGGCGGCTGGCTGACCGACTGGACCTGGCGGGCGGTGTTCTGGGTCAACGTCCCGGTGGCGATCGTGGCGCTGGTGCTGACGGCTCTGGCGCACATTCCCGACCGGCGGCGGTCCGGCACGCTGGACGTGCCGGGTGCCGTCCTCATCGCGATCGGCATGGGCCTGAGCGTCCTCGGCTTCCAGCAGGCGTTCTCCTGGGGCTGGGGCAGCTGGGCGACCTGGGTGTGCATCGTGGGCGGCCTGGCGGTGCTGGCCGGGTTCGTCCGCTTCGAGCGCGGGGTGGAGCATCCGCTGATCGATCTGCGGGTCTTCCGCGACAAGGCGTTCAGCGTGGACGCGCTGGTGCTGTTCTTCGCGATGCTCGCGTTCGTCCCGCTGTTCTTCTTCGCCTCCGTCTACGCCCAGGTGTCGCTGAGCGCCTCGCCGAACCAGGCGGCGCTGTTCCTGCTGTACGTCTTCGTGGGCTTCGCGATCGCCTCCCAGTGGGGCGGCCGGATCCTCGACAAGAAGGGCGCCAGGCCCGCCCTGAAACTGGGCGGGGTGGTGGGCGCCGTCGGATTCGCGCTCTGGGCGGGCGAACTGACCAACCTGACCATGCACGACCAGTGGCTCTACGCGGCGCTCGCCGGGGCCGGTATCGGTTTCATCCTGGCGCCGGCGTCGACGGACGCCGTGAACCGGGCCATCGGCACCTCCTACGGCGAGGTCACCGGCATCACCCAGACCGTGCGCAACTTCGCGGCCAGCGTGGGCATGGCGATCTACGGCACGATCCTGACACATGTCACGACCGACAATGTCACGGGCACCCTGGAGTCCCGCGGCGTGTCCGCCGGGAGGGCGCAGAGCACGGCCCGCGACATCACCGAATCGATCACGGGCAGCGGCGACGCCAGGCCGCCCACCGGCACCGGCCCCGCCGCCGAGGCGACCCGGGACGCGATGTCGGCGATCCGCATGGACTTCGCGGAGGCCAACCAGTGGGTGTTCTACGGCATGGCCGTCGCGCTGGGCATCGCCTTCCTGTGCGCCCTGCGGCACCCGGGCGGCACGGTCACCGCGGACGCGAAGGTGGAGGAACCGGCGGCGCGGGCTCATTGACGCGTCCGCCGGGAAGTGCACAGCTCGTCCGGTGGTCCCCTCGGCGACAGGGGGCTCCATGCCCGTAACAGCACGGTTTATGCGAGTAATGCCCTGAATGTCTTGCTCGTGCGCGGGCACTCAGGGCATGTGCACACACAACAGGGCAAGCGACCGCGCAGGGTGCTGCTCACCGGATGGTTCAGCTTCCAGGACCGGGAGGCGACCGCCGGGGACGTGCTGGCCCTGCGCCGGGTGGAGGACGTACTGCGGGGGACGGGCATCCCCTACGACGTCGCCTGGAGCCCCCGCTTCCGTCCGGAGGCGTTGCATCTGGACCGGTTGTGGCCCGAGGACTACACCCATCTCGTGTTCGTGTGCGGCCCCCTGCACGGGCCGCAGGTGGAGGAGCTGCACCGGCGGTTCGCGCACTGCGTGCGGATCGCCGTGGGCACCTCGGTGATCGACCCCGGCAGCTCGGCGGTGACCGGCTTCCACCGGGTGCTGCCCCGGGACGGACCGGACAGCGAGCCGGTGGAGGACCTCGCCGCCCGCGCCCCGGACGTGCCGGCGCGGCCCGTGGTCGGGGTGATCCTCGCGCACGGGCAGCACGAGTACGGGCAGTTGCGGCGGCACGGACAGGTCGCCGAGGAGGTCACGCGCTGGCTGGCCACGAAGGACTGCGGCAGGCTGGAGCTGGAGACCCGGCTGGACGCGCACGACTGGCATCTGAGCGCGACACCCGCGCAACTGCAGTCCGTGCTGGCCCGGCTGGACCTGGTCGTCACCGACCGGCTGCACGGGCTGGTGATCGCGCTGCGGGTGGGCACGCCGGTGCTGGCCGTCGACCCGGTCGCGGGCGGTGCCAAGCTGACCGCACAGGCCCGCGCCTGCGGCTGGCCCGCGCTGGTGCCCGCCGAGCGGCTGGACGTGCGGCAGTTGGACCGCTGGTGGGACTGGTGCCTGACCGGCGGCCGGGTGACCGCGCGGCAGATCCGTGACGGTTTCCGCGAAGGCACCGTGCCGGACAGCGCGGACCGGCTCGTCGAGGCACTGGCGCGGCCGGTGCCCGGTTAGGTCGGCTGCCTCACGGGGCAACCGCTTGTACGTCCCCCGCTGTACTTCCCCGCCGCACGTCCCCCCGGAGGAGAGACGGTCCGGCCGCCCGGAAGGAGAAAGCGTGTCCATCGGCCGACTTCCCGAGAATGAGCAGCGCATCCTCGACGAGATGGAACGGGCCCTGCGCCGCGACCGTCGCCTCGACCGCAAGCTGCGTACCCACCGAGTGAGCCGCCGTCCCGACCCCGCCCGTGTCCTGGCCCGTCTGGCCGCCTACCGCCCTCGCGTCTGGACGGTGGCGGTCCTGTTCGCGATGTCGACGGGGCTGATGGTCGCCGGGATCGTCACGTCCGAGCCCGGGGTGATATGGGCGTTCGCCGCGCTGTGGCCCCTGACGATGTTCGCCGGGTTCCGGCTGATGTACCGGTGGTGCGGGAGCTGAGCGCGGGGCCGTCCGCTACGTCCTCTGCGCGCCGGGCAGTTCACCGAAGGCGCGCAGGACGTCGTCGGCGGTGATGCGCAGGAGCGCCGGGTCGGGGCGGCGGCCGTGCGGATCACCCTCCGGGCCGTACCACAGGGCACGGTGGCGCGGGTCGGGCGGCGGGCCCCAGCGGCTCGGCGCGACCGGGCCGAACAGGGTGACGGAGCGCACCCCGTGGGCGACCGCGAGGTGGGCGATGCCGGTGTCGCCGCTGATCACGGTGTGGGCACCGGCGACCAGTGCGGACAGTCGTTCGAACGGGAGGCCGCCGCCGAACACGTCGGTGTCCGGCAGGCCGGCCTCCTTGGCGAGCCGGGCCACCAGGTCGCCCTCGGCCGCCCCGCCGGTCACCACGACCCGCAGGCCCCAAACGCGCAGTCCGGCCGCGACGGCCGCGTACCGCTCGACGGGCCAGCAGCGCGCGGGCGATCCGGCGCCGGGATGCAGTACGACCGCCCCGGGCGCCGGGGACGCGCCCTGCGGACGGGGCAGCAGCAGATCGCCCGGGTCGGCGTCGATGCCGTGGGCCCGCAGCAGCCGGCACCAGCGGTCCCGTTCGTGCTCGTCCGGGTACCAGGGCGGGCCCTCGACCTCGGGCAGGTCCGGGTGGGCGAAGGCGAGGAGCGTCGGCGGGCGCAGGCTCAGCAGCAGCCGGTGACTGGGCGGGCCGTTGCCGTGCAGGTCGACGGCGATGTCCGGGGGCGGGCCGGTCCAGTGGAGCGTGCGCGGGACGGCCCGGCCGGGGGCACTCGCGGGCAGCAGCCGGTCCACGGCCCCCGTGACGCCCGCGACCGGCGCGAGCTCGGCGGGCGCCGCCAGCACGATGTCGTGCTCCGGGTGGGCCCGCCGCAGCGCGCGCAGCGCGGGGACACCGGCGAGGAGGTCCCCGAGCCCGAGGGCGCGCAGGACGAGGAGACGGGGGCGTTCGGGCTGCGCTGTCCGGTCGCAGGTCATGCCAGCAGCCTGCCCCGCACGCACCGCGTCCGCCGCCGCAGGCACGCCCATCGGGTGCCGCGCGGCACTCCGTTGCCGACCCGCCGGGAGCGGCGCCCCTACGCCCCGGACCGCCCTCACACCGGCCCGCCGGGTGGGCCGACCGTCACCCCTGCCCGACGCGGCACGGCATCTGCCGCCGCGAACGCCCGCCGGGAGTAGGCCGACCCGTCACCAGCGCCCGACCGCCACGGCACCCGACCGCCGGGGGTAGGCGGCCCGTCACCGGCACCCGACCTGGCACGACCTCCGACACCACACCCGACCGCCGGGGTGGGCGACCCGTCACCAGCACCGACCGCCGGGGGTAGGCGACCGTCACCGGCACCCGACCTGGCACGACATCCGACACCGCGCTCACCCTCCGGGGGCAGGCCGGCCCCTCACCGGCACCCGACCTGCCACAGCACCCGACACCACACCCGCCCCCCGGGGGCAGGCCGACCCCTCACCGGCACCCGACCTGCCACAGCACCCGACACCACACCCGCCCCCCGGGGGCAGGCCAGCCCCTCACCGGCACCCGACCTGCCACAGCACCCGACACCACACCCGCCCCCCGGGGGCAGGCCGGCCCGTCACCGGCACCCGACCTGCCACAGCACCCGACACCACACCCGACCGCCGGGGGCAGGCCGGCTGTCGCGGGTGACCGTCGGGTGCCGGCCGCGGCTTCCCGACGAGGTAGCCGTCATCGGCGCCCGCCCGGTCACGGGCCCGTCGTGAACGCCTGCTGGATGGGGCGTTCGTCGGCGAGGACGCGGCCCCTCGGCGGTTCGTCCAGTACCGCCCGGACGGCGGTGCACAGGTCCGGGGCGACGTGGTCGGCCCGGGCGGTCTCCTCGGGGCGGGTGTGCCCGTTCGGGACGAGGATGCCGTGGGCGCCCGCCCGGTGCGCGGCTTCGGCGCGCGCGGCGGTGGAGCCGATGACGACGAGTTCGGCGGGCCCGGTGCAGATCCGGCCGCCCGCCCACAGCAGCATGCCGGGCTGCGGCCTGCGGCAGTGACAGCCGTCGTCGGGGCCGTGCGGGCACACGGCGAACACGTCGAAGGGGCCGAGGAGTTCGTCGACGCGGCGCTGGACCCGGCGCACGTCGGCGTCGGTGAGCAGCCCGCGCGCGACACCCGGCTGGTCGGTGACGACACCGGTGCGGATGCCGCGCTCCCGCAGCAGCGCCAGCGCCTCGCGTGCGCCCTCGACGGGGCGTACGCGGTCGGGGTCGGCATTGTCCGGGACGTCCTCGACTAGTGTGCCGTCGCGGTCGAACAGCACGGCCTTCACCGGGCTCACGGGGTGACCTCCTCCTGCCAGGCGGGGGTGTGACGGTGGCGCCAGGCACCCGCCAGCCGGTGCCAGGTCGCGGTGGGCGGGATGAGCACGCTGGTGGCCAGCATCGTCGTGACCTCGTGGCGGGTGCGCGGGCCGGGGACGATGCGGGCGCGGGCGAACTCCGCCGTGCCGGCCGCCCAGCCGAGCGCGCAGGCCGTGGCGGCCCGGCCGTGCCCGGTGGCGGCGAGGGCGCAGGCGGCCACGCCCGCGGTCGTGATGGCCGCGTGGGTGCGGATCCGGCCGCGCGGCGCGACGGCCTTGTCCCACCAGTCGGGGCCGTGCAGATGCCGCATGAGGGCGTCGTCGGCGTTGCCGCGCTGCTGGCGCACGGACACCCAGCGGGAGGCGGAGTGCACGGGGTGGCGGGCGGTGCGGCGGCCCTGGCGGATGCGCCAGCCCGAGTCGAGGACCCGCAGCGCGAGGTCGGCGTCCTCGCGGAAGGCGCGCCGGAAGCGCTCGTCGAAGCCGCCGACCTGCTTGAGGACCTCGGTGCGGTAGGCCATGTCCGCGGTGACCCAGTGGGCCCGCACGAGTCCCGCGGTGCCGCGTTCCCAGTCGGTGGGGCGGCGTTCGCCGGGCAGCGGCACGGCGAGAACGCCCTGGACGCCCGCGGTGTCGGGGGACGCCTCGGCGAGGTCCTCGGCCAGCTGGCCGCACCAGCGGGCCCCCACCTGGACGTCGTCGTCGAGGAACACGGTCCACGGCGAACTCACGGCGCGCAGCCCGGTGTTGCGAGCGGCGGCGGGCCCACGACCGCCGCCGCCCAGCACGGTGGTCCGCTCCCGCAGGTCGCCGAGGACACTCAACGGGTGCCGCAGCGGCCCGGGTTCGGGGTCGGTCCGGTCGTCGACCAGGACGATCTCCTCGGGGCGCGGCCCGGTCGCGGCGGCGAGCGCGGCGAGACAGTCGGCGAGGGTGCCCGGCACGAGGGTGGGGATCACGACGGCGTACGAGGTCATACGGGCACTCCTCCCTCCGACGGCGTGCGCGGACTGCCGTGCTGGCGAGTGCCGCGGTACGGCTCCCCTCAAACACGGGCCCAGGCCGTCGGAGGGAACCTCGGCGCCTGTGACCGTGCGTATACACGCGATGCACAGCCCGCGTGACTTCCGGACACATCGCGTGACCGCACCTGAAGAGGTGGAGCGGGGCGAGGTGCACCGGTGACGCCCCGCGCGTTCCCTACGATCGTGCCGTGGCGAACTTCCAGCTCGAACGCACGGCCCCGCTCCCCCTCGACGAGGCGTGGCGGCGGATCACCCGGTGGCAGCGGCACGGTGACACGGTGCCGCTGACGGTGGTCGGGCCCGTACTGCACGAGCCGACACGCGAGGGCACCCTCGTCGTGGCCCGCTCGGGCCTGGGGCCGCTGGCCTTCGACGACCCGATGGAGGTCACCGTGTGGCAGCCGCCCGAGGGCGGGGCGGCGGGGATGTGCCGGCTGGAGAAGCGGGGCCGGGTGGTGCTGGGGTGGGCCGAACTCGAGGTGAGGCCCGGGCCGGGGGGCCGTACGCGGGTGATCTGGCGGGAGGAGATCCGGGTCCGGTTCCTGCCGTCCTTCTTCGACGGCGCGGTGGGGCGCTCCTCCCGGTACGTCTTCGGGCGGGCCCTGAACCACCTGCTCCGGCAGCCCTGACGCACCGGCCGCAGGCCCGTCGGCCCGGCCGCATGCGGGCGGACCGGGTCGGTGGCCTCAGGTCCCGGCCCGGTCCGCCCGACGGGCCTCAGGCCACCGACCCGATCCGCCCGACGGTGCCCGGGTCCGGCTCGTGGTGGATCGGTGTGTGTGCCCCGGTCAGGGAGACCCCGCTGCCGCCACGCCGTCCGGCGACGATCTCCGACGCGATCGACAGAGCCGTCTCCTCGGGCGTACGGGCCCCGAGGTCCAGGCCGATCGGCGAGTGCAACCGGCTCAACTCCATCTCGCTGACGCCGACTTCACGCAGCCGGGCGTTGCGGTCCAGGTGGGTGCGCCGGGAGCCCATGGCACCGACGTAGGCCACCGGCAGGCGCAGTGCCAGCTTCAGCAGGGGCACGTCGAACTTGGCATCGTGGGTCAGCACGCACAGGACCGTCCGGGCGTCGGTCTCCGTGCCTTCCAGGTAGCGGTGGGGCCAGTCGACCACGATCTCGTCGGCCTCGGGGAAGCGCGTCCGGGTCGCGAAGACCGGGCGCGCGTCGCACACCGTGACGTGGTAGCCGAGGAACTTGCCCATGCGGACCAGGGCGGAGGCGAAGTCGATCGCACCGAAGACGATCATGCGGGGGGCCGGGACCGAGGACTCGATCAGGACCGTGAGCGGTGCTCCGCAGCGTGAGCCCTGCTCGCCGATCTCCAGGGTGCCGGTGCGGCCGGCGTCCAGGAAGGCGCCGGCCTCGGCCGCGACCGTGCGGTCCAGTTCCGGATGGGCACCGAAGCCGCCCTCGCGGGAACCGTCGGAGCGGACCACCAGGGCCCGGCCCGTCAGTTCGCGCGGGCCCGACACGATCCGCGCCACCGCCGCCGCCTCCCCTCGGGCGGCGGCGGTGAGCGCGGCCCTGACCACCGGGCGGACCGGATCGGCGGCCCGTACCGGGGTGACCAGGATGTCGATGACGCCACCGCAGGTCAGGCCCACGGCGAAAGCGTCGTCATCGCTGTAACCGAAGCGCTCCAGGACGGTTTCGCCGTCCCGCAGCGCCTGCTCGCACAGTTCGTAGACCGCTCCCTCCACGCAGCCCCCGGAGACCGAGCCGATCGCCGTGCCCTCGGTGTCCACCGCGAGCGCGGCGCCGGGCTGCCGGGGCGCGCTGCCGCCGACGGCCACCACGGTGGCGACGGCGAAGTCACGGCCCTGCTCGACCCACCGGTTCAACTCCTCGGCGATGTCCAGCATCTGTCTCGAATCTCCTTGAGGTCGTGGAACGGGGCGGGCCGTCAGTGGACGCCCAGCCAGCTCTCGATCGGGTTGAGTGCGAAGTACACGAGGAACACCGCCGTGAGGATCCACATGAAGGCGCCGATCTCGCGCCACTTGCCCTGGGCGGTCTTGATGGCGACGTAGGAGATGACGCCCGCCGCGACACCGGTGGTGATGGTGTACGTGAACGGCATCAGCACGACCGTGAGGAACACCGGGACGGCGGTGGCGCGGTCGGCCCAGTCCACGTGCCGGGCGTTCATCAGCATCATGGCGCCGATGACGACGAGGGCGGCGGACGCGACCTCCTGCGGGACGATGGCCGTGAGCGGGGTGAAGAACAGGCAGGCCGCGAAGAACAGGCCGGTGACCACGGAGGCCAGGCCGGTGCGGGCGCCCTCGCCGACCCCCGTGGCCGACTCGATGAACACCGTCTGGCCGGAACCGCCGGACACGCCTCCGATCGCGCCGCCGGCCCCGTCGATGAACAGCGCCTTGGAAAGGCCCGGCATGCGGCCCTTGTCGTCGGCGAGCTCGGCCTCGGTGCCGACGCCGATGATGGTGGCCATCGCGTCGAAGAACCCGGCGAGCACCAGCGTGAAGACGATCATGCCGACCGTCATCGCGCCGACCTCGCCCCAGCCTCCGAACCGCACGTCCCCGAAGAGCGAGAAGTCGGGCATGGAGACGGCGCTGCCGTGCAGTTCGGGTGCGCCGCCCGCCCACTGCCGGGGGGCGATGACGCCGGCGGCGTTCAGGATCGCCGCGACGACCGTGCCGCCGACGATGCCGATGAGGATGGCGCCCGGGACGTTCCGGGCCTGGAGCATGAAGATCAGCAGCAGGGTCCCGGCGAAGAGCAGCACGGGCCAGCCGGCCAGTTCGCCCGCCGGGCCGAGGGCGAGGGGTGTGGCCTTGCCCTGGTGCACGAAGCCCGACTTGTAGAAGCCGATGAGGGCGATGAACAGGCCGATTCCCATGGTGATGCCGTGCTTGAGCGCGAGCGGGATCGCGTTCATGATCATCTCGCGCAGGCCGGTGACGACCAGCAGCATGATGACCGCGCCGTACATCACGCACATGCCCATCGCCTGCGGCCAGGTCATCTGGGGTGCGACCTGGGAGGCGAGCACTCCGGAGACGGAGAGGCCGGCGGCGAGCGCGAGCGGCACCTTGCCGACGAAGCCCATCAGCAGGGTGGTGAAGGCCGCCGCGAACGCCGTCGCGGTGATCAGGGCCGGCTGGGCGAGCGTGTCCCCGGCGACGTCCTTGCCGGACAGGATCAGGGGGTTGAGCAGGAGGATGTACGCCATCGCCATGAAGGTCGTGACGCCGCCGCGCACTTCACGGGCGACGCTGGACCCTCTGTGGGATATGTGGAAGTACCGGTCGAGCCAGGACCGACCGGCCGGGACGCGGGTACCTTCACCCGCGTCTTCGGCTGTGGCCCTCGGCTCCAGTGATTGCTGGGTCATGGGTGCCGTCTCCCAAGTTTCAAAGGGGGTTGGGATGTTCACGACCCGGGGGACGGCCCGAGACGAACAAGGAGACCTGGGGGACGAAGCCCCCCAGGGGGAGTGGCTGCTCAGCCCTCGGAGAGCTGTGTGCCGGTCAGGTGCTCGGGGCGGACCGGCGTCCTGTTCAGCTCCAGACCGGTCGCCGCGCGGATCGCCGCGAGGACCGCCGGAGTCGACGACAGGGTGGGGGCCTCACCGATGCCGCGCAGCCCGTACGGGGCGTGGTCGTCGGCGAGTTCGAGGACGTCGACCGGGATGGTCGGCGTGTCGAGGATGGTGGGGATCAGGTAGTCCGTGAAGGAGGGGTTCTTGACCTTCGCCGTCTTCGGGTCGACGACGATCTCCTCCATGACCGCCACGCCCAGTCCCTGGGTGGTGCCGCCCTGGATCTGGCCGAGCACCGACAGCGGGTTGAGCGCCTTGCCGACGTCCTGGGCACAGGCCAGTTCGATGACCTTGACCAGGCCGAGCTCGGTGTCGACCTCGACGACGGCCCGGTGCGCGGCGAAGGAGTACTGGACGTGCCCGTTGCCCTGGCCGGTGCGCAGGTCGAAGGGCTCGGTCGGCCGGTGCCGCCACTCCGCCTCGACCTCGACGACCTCGTCCTCGAGGACGTCGACCAGGCCGGAGAGGACCTCGCCGCCGTCGGTGACGACCTTGCCGCCCTCCAGGAGCAGTTCGGCCGTCGCCCAGGCCGGGTGGTAGGAGCCGAACTTGCGGCGCCCGATCTCCAGGACCTTCTCGCGCACCAGCTCGCAGGAGTTCTTCACCGCGCCGCCGGTGACGTACGTCTGCCGGGAGGCCGACGTCGAACCGGCGCTGCCCACCCGGGTGTCGGCCGGGTGGATGGTCACCTGCGTGACGCCCAGCTCGGTGCGGGCGATCTGCGCGTGGACGGTGACGCCGCCCTGGCCGACCTCCGCCATGGCGGTGTGCACGGTGGCGACGGGCTCGCCGGCGACGACCTCCATGCGGACCTTGGCGGTGGAGTAGTCGTCGAACCCCTCGGAGAAGCCGACGTTCTTGATGCCGACGGCGTAGCCGACGCCGCGTACGACGCCCTCGCCGTGCGTGGTGTTGGACAGGCCGCCCGGCAGCTGCCGTACGTCGGCGCCCTCGCTGGACTCCCACTGGCGCTCCGGCGGCATCGGCATCGCCTTGACGCGGCGCAGCAGTTCGGCGACGGGGGCCGGGGAGTCGACGGGCTGCCCGGTCGGCAGGAGCGTGCCCTGTTCCATGGCGTTGAGCCGGCGCAACTCCACCGGGTCCATGCCGAGCTTCGCGGCGAGCTTGTCCATCTGCGCCTCGTAGGCGAAGCACGCCTGGACCGCGCCGAAGCCGCGCATCGCGCCGCAGGGCGGGTTGTTGGTGTAAAGGGCGATGGCCTCGATGTCCACGTCCTCGACCACGTACGGGCCGACGGACAGGGAGGAGGCGTTGCCGACGACCGCCGGGGAGGCGGAGGCGTAGGCGCCGCCGTCCAGGACGATCCGGCACTTCATGTGGGTGAGCTTGCCGTCCTTGGTGGCCCCGTGCTCGTAGTGCAGCTTCGCGGGGTGGCGGTGGACGTGCCCGAAGAACGACTCGAACCGGTTGTAGACGATCTTGACGGGCTTGCCGGTGCGCAGGGCGAGCAGGCAGGCGTGGATCTGCATCGACAGGTCCTCGCGGCCGCCGAACGCGCCGCCGACGCCGGACAGCGTCATGCGCACCTTGTCCTCGGGCAGGCCGAGCACGGGTGCCATCTGGCGCAGGTCGCTGTGCAGCCACTGGGTGGCGATGTAGAGGTGGACGCCGCCGTCCTCCTCCGGCACGGCGAGGCCGGACTCGGGGCCGAGGAAGGCCTGGTCCTGCATGCCGAAGGTGTACTCGCCCTCGACGATGACGTCGGCCCGCTGCCGGGCGGCCGTGACGTCGCCGCGGACGATCGGCTGGCGGTGGACGATGTTCGGGTGCGGGACGTGGCCCGCGTGGTGGTCGTCGCGGTTCTCGTGGACGAGGAGCGCGTCCGGGGCGGTGGCGGAGGCCTCGTCGGTGATGACGGGCAGTTCGCGGTAGTCGACCTTGATCTTGGCGGCGGCCCGGCGCGCGGTCTCCGGGTGGTCGGCGGCGACGATGGCGACCGGCTCGCCGTGGTGGCGGACCTTGCCGTGGGCGAGGACCGGGGTGTCCTGGATCTCCAGCCCGTAGTTCTTCACGTCGGTGGGCAGGTCGTCGTACGTCATGACGGCGTACACGCCCGGCATGGCCAGGGCCTCGCCGGTGTCGATGGACACGATCTCGGCGTGTGCGACGGTCGAGCGCAGGATCTGCCCCCACAGCATGTCCTCGTGCCACATGTCGGACGAGTACGCGAACTCGCCGGTGACCTTGAGGGTGCCGTCGGGGCGGAGCGTGGACTCGCCGATGCCGCCCTTGGTCCGGGAGCCCTGGGTGATCTTCGTGGGGGTTCCGCTGGGGGAAGCCATGCTCAGACCGCCTCTGACTGCCGGGCGGCCGCGAGGCGGACCGCGTCCATGATCTTCTCGTAGCCGGTGCAGCGGCACAGGTTGCCCGACAGGGCCTCACGGATGTCCGCGTCGCTCGGCGTCGGGTTGCGCTCCAGCATCTCGTCGGCCGCGACCAGCAGTCCGGGCGTGCAGAAGCCGCACTGGACGGCGCCGGCGTCGATGAACGCCTGCTGGATCGTGGACAGCTCGGTGCCCTCACCGGTCTGCGAGTCGGTGCCCTTGGCCTCCCATGCCTGGGCGTTCTGCAACGACGTACCGCAGGCGCCCGACGCGCAACCGCCCTCGGCGCGCTGCTTGGCGAAGTCGGCGAGCCCCTCGACGGTGACGACCTCGCGGCCCTCCACCTGTCCGGCGGCGACCAGGCACGAGCACACCGGCACACCGTCCAGGCGGACCGTGCACGAGCCGCACTCGCCCTGCTCGCAGGCGTTCTTCGACCCGGGGAGGCCCATGCGCTCCCTCAGCACGTACAGCAGGGACTCGCCCTCCCACACGTCGTCGGCTTCCTGCGGACGGCCGTTGACCGTGAAGTTGACACGCATCACGCAGCTCCCTCGGTGAAGCGGCGGGTGCCGCGGTAGGACTCCCAGGTCCAGGTCAGTGTGCGGCGGGCCATGACGCCGACCGCGTGGCGGCGGTAGCTCGCGGTGCCCCGGACGTCGTCGATCGGGTTGCAGGCGGCGGAGCACAGGTCCGCGAACTGCTTGGCGACCGACGGGGTGACGATCTGCCCGTTGTCCCAGAAGCCGCCCTCCTCCAGCGCGGCGTTCAGGAACTCCTCGGCGGCCTTGGCCCGGACGGGTGTCGGGGCGGCCGAGCCGATGCCGGTGCGCACGGTCCGCGTCTCGGGGTGCAGCGCGAGCCCGAAGGCGCACACGGCGATGACCATCGCGTTCCTGGTGCCCACCTTGGAGAACTGCTGCGGCCCGTCGGCCTTCTTCACGTGCACGGCGCGGATCAGCTCGTCGGCCGCGAGCGCGTTGCGCTTCACACCGGTGTAGAACGCGTCGATCGGGATGAGACGGCTCCCGCGCACCGACTCGACCTCCACCTCGGCGCCCGCGGCGAGCAGGGCGGGGTGGGCGTCACCGGCCGGAGAGGCGGTGCCGAGGTTGCCGCCGACCCCGCCGCGGTTGCGGATCTGCGGGGAGGCGACCGTGTGCGAGGCGAGGGCGAGACCCGGCAGCTCGGCGCGCAGGTTCTCCATGATCTTCGTGTACGGCACGGAGGCACCCAGCCGCACGCTCTCCTCTCCGACCTCCCACTCGGAGAGGTCGCCGATGCGGTTCAGGTCCAAGAGGTACTCGGGCCGGCGGTGGTCGAAGTTGATCTCGACCATCACGTCGGTGCCACCCGCAATCGGCACAGCGGTGGGGTGCTCGGCTTTCGCGGCGAGCGCCTCCTCCCAGCTGGCGGGGCGAAGGAAGTCCATGACCGGCTCTCTTCTTCGTCTTCTCGTGGGGCGTTCAGATTGAGCCAATCCGTGTGCGGCGGTCCCGGCTCGTTCATGTGGTGTTTACGCGTAGTGGCCTCAGTACACAGCGCGCTGCGCCGAGCGAGTCAGTCACGGAAACCATGAAGGAGTTGGCTGGCCAGGACAGGCATCTTGTAGATTCGTATGAACGGAGGCCCTTGGAAACCTCCTCGTTCTCCTGTGGAAACGCGCGACACGGCCGCGTGACCTGGGACACAGCCGGGACGCGGTCCGGGGCCGACGGGCACCGCCCACCAGCCCGCCGAACAGGCGTTCCCCGCCTACCCCTCCAAGATCCACCATAGATTTCGAGACAAAGAACGGCGGCGACGAGAATGCGGCTGCGCGCACTGCTGGACACCGACGCGCTGGGCCTCAAGCTGCTCGGCGGCGAGGACGAGCTGGACCGCACCGTGCGGGGTGTGATGACCACCGACCTGCGCGACCCCAGCCGCTACCTGGGCGGCGGCGAACTCGTGCTCACGGGCCTGGCCTGGCGCCGGGACGCAGGCGACTCGGAATCGTTCGTCCGGATCCTGGTGCAGGCGGGTGTGACGGCGCTCGCCGCGGGCGAGGCCGAGCTCGGTGACGTGCCGGAGGACCTGGTCGTGGCCTGCGCCCGCCATCGTCTGCCGCTCTTCGCGGTGCACGAGTCGGTGGCGTTCGCGACGATCACCGAGCACGTCGTCCGGCAGGTCTCCGGCGAGCGCGCCGGAGACCTCGCGGCGGTGGTCGACCGCCACCGCCGCATGATGACCGCGGGCCCGGCGGGCGGCGGCCCCGACGTGGTCCTGGACCTGCTGGGCACGGACCTGGACCTGAGGGCCTGGGTCCTCTCCCCCACCGGCCGCCCGATCGCGGGCTCGAAGGCGGCGGGCCCCGCCCTGCCGGCCGAGACGTGCGCCCGGCTCGCCGGGGAGCACCTGGCCGCCACCCGCACGGGCCGCCGCGGCCCCCACCGCGTCGCCCTGGGCGCCACGACGTACTCCCTCTTCCCGGTCCGCTCCACGGGCCGCTCCCCGCAGCCGGCCCGGGACGTCCGCGAGACCGTCCTGTCGGACTGGCTGCTGGCAGTGGAGGCGGACGCCGGGGACTGGCCCGAGGAACGCCTGGACCTGCTGTACGGCGTCACCCAGCTGATCGCGGTCGAACGCGACCGCCGCGACGCGGCCCGCTCGGTCCGCCGCCGCCTGGCCCAGGAGGTCCTGGAACTGGTCCAGACGGGTGCCGCGCCCGCCGAGATCGCCGCCCGCCTGCGCGTGGCAGCGCCGGTGCTGCTGCCCGGTCTGGGCGCCGCGCCGCACTGGCAGGTGGTCGTGGCGCGCGTCGACTGGGAGGGCGGGGAGATCGAGGGCGGCCCGGTGGCCCAGGCCCTGCTGGAGGAGGTCCTCGTCGATCCGGCGGTCGCGGGACCGGAGCACTCCGACCGCATCGCGGTGGCCCACACGGGCGACGAGGCCATCGCCCTGGTCCCCCTCCCGGCCGTCTCGACGGAGCACGACGGCTCGGAGGCGGGCGTCCTCGCGGACACCCTCCTGGCATCGGTACGGGACCCCCTCACAGCCGGCCTGAACGACGACGGCCGGCTCACCCTGGGCGTCAGCGCGGCCGTCCACTCGGCGGAGGGTCTGCGCGGCGCGCTGGAGGAGGCCCGCCACGCCCGGCGCGTCGCCGCGGCCCGGCCGGGCCGGGTCTGTGCGGCGGGTCACCAGGAACTGGCCTCGCACGTCCTGCTGCTGCCCTTCGTCCCGGACGACGTCCGCCGGGCCTTCACGGCCCGCCTCCTGGACCCCCTGCGCGACTACGACCGCCGCCACCGCGCCGAGCTGATCCCGACGCTGGAGGCGTTCCTCGACTGCGACGGCTCCTGGACGCGCTGCGCCACCCGTCTGCACCTGCACGTCAACACGCTGCGCTATCGGGTCGGACGAATCGAGCAGTTGACGAGCCGTGACCTGTCACGCCTCGAGGACAAGCTGGACTTCTTCCTGGCACTGCGCATGAGCTGATACGCGGGGTGTCCGGGCGGCAAACCCGGGGCACTCCCGTGTCCCACGACTTTGTGAAATCCTTCACCCACCCCCTTGGCCCGGCACGCCGATTCATGCTGAGATGCCGCCACCACTCAACAGCTCGATGGCGTGCTCGGGGAGGGCAACGTGGCGCATACCGCCATGTCTGGTAACGGAACGACCGCCGGTGACGATCCCCTCCAGACCGCGGTATGGCGGCTGCGCTCCCGCGGATGCTGGGCCGACGCGGCAGCCCTGCTCCTGCCGTCCACACCGGCGGCGGCGCTCCAACGCGCGTCGCTCCTGGTGGAACGGTGTCTGTACACCGAGCAGGGCTGGGAGGAGGCCGAGGACGCGCTGCGCACGGCCGAGGCGATGGCCCACAGCGACGACGAACGGGGCGCGGCCGCTTGTGAACGCGGGTACTTGGCCTACGCGTCGACCCTGCTCGCGGTTCGGGACCGGGCCGACGAGGCACGGGCCGCGCTCGGCCGTGCGGCGGCGCTCGTCCCTCCGGGGGCTCCGGCGCGGGCCCTGCTCGACTTCCGGCGCGGGCTCCTGGCCGAGAACCTGACGAGCGCGCCCCAGGCCGCCCGCGCCGCGTACCGCCGTGCCCACGCGGGCGCGACGGCGCACTCCAACCCGCTGCTGCTGTCCTTCACCTGGCGTCACCTCGCCGGACTCGCCCTGCGGGAAGGGGAGTTGGCGGAGGCTCGGCACGGTTTCGCGGAGTCGCTGCGGATCCGGGAGGAGCTGGGCTACCTCGTCGGTACCGCACCGGCGTTGGTGTCCCTGGCCGACACCGAGACGGAGCCGGAGGCCTCCCGGCTGCGGGAGGAGGCCCGCCGGCTGTTCCGCCTGCTGGGCGGCGTACCGACCTGGCTGGCCCGCCAGTTGGCTCCGCCGGTTCCACCGGCTGCGACGGCTTGACACTCGGCGCCGGGGCGGCACGCAGAACGCTCCCGCACCCGCGGACGGCGAGAAGGGGCCGTGTCGGGGGGTGTCCGCCCGCAGCGGTTGGCGCGTCAACGAACAGTCAGTCGGCGTGAGACCCCATCGCGCCGTTCCGAGGACGGACACCCCCCGGCGCGGCCCCGACCCACCACCCCGCGCAAGGCGAAAGCCGCGCACCCCCACCCGGCGCAAGGCGAGAACACCCGGCACAAGGCGAAAACCGCGCACCCCCACCCGGCGCAAGGCGAAAACCGCGCAGCCCCACCCGGCGCAAGGCGAAGACCCGCACCCCCACTCGGCGCAAGGCGAAAACCGCGCACCCCCACCCGGCGCAAGGCGAAGACGCGCACCCCCACCGGGCGCCGGCCACCGCTCAACCCGCGGCAGCGGCCCCCGCGAAGTGCTCGCCCACCAGCGCCCGCACCACATCCAGATCCCGCGCGACCAGCGCGTCCAGCAACGCCGAGTGCTCATGCGCGTCCGCCAGCAGCTCGGCGCGCCCCCGGGCGCCCCGTCCACCCCCGACCAGCGGCCACTGCGCCCTGCGGTGCAGATCCTCCGCGATCTGGACCAGCTGCACGTTGCCCGACAGGGACAGCACGGCCCGGTGGAACCCCCGGTCGGACTCCGCGTAGGTCGCGCGGCAGCCCGAGGACGCCGCGCGGACCGTCGCCTCGGCGAGAGGTCGCAGCTCGGCCCAGCGTTCGGCGGGCACGTCACGGGCCAGCCGCAGCATCACCGGGACTTCGATCAGCGCCCGGACCTCGGCCAGTTCGGCCAGTTCCCGCACACCCCGCTCGACCACCCGGAACCCACGGTTCGGCACGACCTCGACGGCCCCTTCGAGGGCCAGTTGCTGCATGGCCTCCCGGACCGGCGTCGCCGACACCCCGAACCGCTCGCCCAGCACCGGCGCCGAGTACACCGCTCCGGGCCGCAGATCCCCCGCCACCAGCGCGGCGCGCAGCGCGTCCAGGATCTGCCCGCGCACCGAGGCCCGCTGGACCACCGGCCGCACCCGCGGAGCGACCGGCGCGGGCGGCTCACTGTGCGTGTGCTCGCCCCGCACCGCCCCGGCCTGCCGCGGCACGGCCGGAGCGTCCGACGCAACCGGACCGCCCGGCGCGGCCGCTCCCGCCGCCGACCACGGAGTCCCCGTTTCCGCGGAGCCCTGCGCCCCCTGCCTCACGGGTCCTCCTCCGGACGTATCGGTACTTGGCGTCATTGCGGTGGGTTGTTACTCGTCCGTCAAGCACCATAAGCGCCCCGGCCCCGAGTTCACATACTCGTTCAATTTTTCAAGATCTTCAGTAAGGTTAGGCTTACCTACAGGACCCTGCTTCATCCGACAGATCGGTGATCACATGCCTGCGCCCCTTTCGGCCGTCTCCGGCGCCTACGCCCGCCTGGCCGAGGTTCTCCCGGGGCTCGCCGTGACCGAACTGAGCGCAGCCGACGAGACCCCGGACGGCAGCGGCTGGACCCCCGCCGCCGGCCTCGCGGCCGCCGGCCCCTCCCTCGACCGCTTCCTGGCGTGGGACGTGGACCAGATCCGGCGGGACTACGGCACACAGGCCCGCCCCGACGTCGTCGCGAGCTTCGGCCTGCACCGCTACGCCTGGCCCGCCTGCCTCCTGATCACCGTGCCGTGGTTCCTGCACCGCCGAGTCCCCCGCTACCCGGTGACCCATGTCTCCTACGACCGCACCGCCCCGGGCCACGCCCTCGGGCACCTGGCCGTCCGCCCGGCCGGTTTCGCCTGCCTCCCCGGCGACGAGGCGGCCGCGCTGCCGGGCGCACGGGTCGTCCCCGACGAGGAGGCGCTGCGGGCGGAGGTCCGGGCCGCGGTCGCCGAGCACCTGGAACCGGTGCTGACCGGTTTCGGCCCCCGGATGCGACGCCGCGGGCGCGCCCTGTGGGGTATGGCGACCGACGAGATCGTCGAGGGGCTGTGGTACATCGCCCAGCTGCTCGGCGAGCTCGAGGAGCGGCGGGCGATGCGCGAGCTGGAGCTGCTCCTGCCGGGGGCGACCAAGCCGTACGTCGGCACGGCGGCGTTCCGGGAGCTGGCCGGACCGGGCGGCGAGCCGCTGCTCACCCGGGACCGCGCGAGCTGCTGCATGTTCTACACGCTGCGCCCGGAGGACACCTGCGCCACCTGCCCGCGCACCTGCGACACGGACCGCGTCACCAAGCTGCCGGCGACGGCCGGTTGAGGCACGGGCGATGCCCCGCGCAGCCCCCTCGCCGTCCCGTAAGATCATCGCGAAACCGGGCACCCGCATACCCTCAGGCGATTCACATCATCCTCACGTGTCACGGGAACTTTCCGGAGAACCACTCGTACGGGTAGTCTTGCTCGAACTCAACTCCCGAGCCTCAAGCGGCAGTTCGAGCAGAACGCTGCCTTTGGCATTCCCTTGCACTTCCTTGGCGGCCTCTTGCCCCGAAACCCCCTGAGGGTCGATGGGATTGGGCCACTATGGCGGGCGTTACGCCCTATCCCAATGCAAGGGACCACCCAGATGAGACTGACCGACATATCGCTGAACTGGCTGCTTCCGGGCGCCGTGCTTCTCCTGGGCATGCTGGCGGCGGTGGCGGTGCTCGCGCGCGGCAAGCGCTCCTCGGTCAAGGACACGAGCGCGGACGACTCCTGGGAGCGCAGCGAGGAACGCCGCAGACGCAAGGAAGCCCTCTACGGCACTCTCTCTTACCTCCTCCTCTTCTGCTGTGCGGCCGTCGCCGCCCTGCTCTCCTTCCACGGCCTGGTCGGCTTCGGCGAGCAGAACCTCGGACTGTCCGGCGGCTGGCAGTACCTCGTCCCGTTCGGCCTGGACGGCGCGGCGATGTTCTGCTCCGTCCTCGCGGTGCGCGAGGCCAGCCACGGTGACGCGGCGCTCGGCTCCCGGATACTCGTCTGGACGTTCGCCTTCGCCGCGGCCTGGTTCAACTGGGTGCACGCGCCCCGCGGCATCGGTCACGCGGGTGCCCCCCACTTCTTCGCGGGCATGTCCCTGTCGGCGGCGGTCCTCTTCGACCGCGCGCTGAAGCAGACCCGCCGCGCCGCACTGCGGGAGCAGGGCCTGGTGCCCCGTCCGCTGCCGCAGATCCGCATGGTGCGCTGGCTGCGGGCCCCCCGCGAGACCTACCGCGCCTGGTCGCTGATGCTCCTCGAAGGTGTGCGCAGCCTGGACGAGGCGGTCGACGAGGTGCGCGACGACAGGCGCAAGAAGGAAGAGACCCGGCAGCGGCGGCGCGACCAGCAGCGCGTGGAGCGGGCCCAGTTGAAGGCGCTCAGCCGCGGCCACCGCGGCCACTTCGGCCGGGGTGGCGGCCGGGAGCTGGAGGTGCAGGTGGAGCGCGGCTCCTCGCAGGCCTCCGCGGAGCCTGCCATATCCGCGCCGGAGCCCCTGCCCGTGCGCTCGCGTCCCTCCCTTCAGCCGGTGCGCAAAGGAGCTGACCCGGTGACCGTCGACCTCACCGCGGAGGACGACACCATGGCGCTGCCGCGTCTGGACTCCCTGGAGCGCAAGCTCAAGGACCTTGAGCAGCAGTTCGGTTAGCCGGGGCGTAGCGGAGCTGCGAGGGGGCGTGGCCTGCGGGCCGCGCCCCCTCGGCCGTCACGCCGCCCCGGCTCCCAGCTCGAACCAGACGGCCTTGCCCACGCCGTGCGGCCGGACGCCCCAGGCGTCAGCGAGGGACTCCACCAGGAACAGGCCCCTGCCGTTCGTGCCTTCGTCGGCGACCGGCAGGCGCACTCGGGGTCTGCGGGCGACGAAGTCCCGGACCTCCACCCGCAGTCCGCGGGGTCCGACGGTGGCCGTGAGGACCGCGTCGTGGTCGGTGTGGACGATCGCGTTGGTGACGAGCTCGCTGGTGAGCAGTTCGGCCACGTCGGACTGTCCTTGCTTCCCCCACTGCCCGAGCAGCTCCCGCAGGGCCCTGCGCGCTTCCGGGACGGCCCGCAGGTCCGCCCGTCCGAGTCGGCGCCTCAACTGCGGCGCCGGATCGTGTTCCGTGACATCGTCGGTCCTGTCCTCCACCGTCTTCGCCGAGAAGCCCCCGATCGCTATGGGACCGCCTCGTCGTGCCTGCCTCTCCATGACCCCCGCCCGCGCGCCGATGTCGGTTCCCCTCCTGCTCGAACACGTTCACGGGGATCCATGCCCCATCGGAAACGCGGCAGTCATGTCGGATGGTCAACGACCGGGTGTTCGGCCACCGGAACGCGGCGGGTGGCCCGGGCGGCGGGGCGCCGAGCGGTACGGCGAGGGAGGGAAGGGGGACAAGAGGGTACCCGGTCAGCGTCCCCGGACGGATCCTGACCGCCGGAGATCGGACGATGGGCCGACGGCCGGCTGCCGATCCCTGCGTACGCGGTGAAGGGCGGGGGCGACGTGCCCCCGTCCGGCGCACTCCGGTGAAGTTGGCCGAAGTACGACGGTCTTGACGGCCGGCGGAAACGGTACGGGGGCCGTCCTCCCCACCCCCGTGGCGGGAGGACGGCCCCGGTCTTCCGCCGGGCGCGGTCAGTACAGCTTGTTGACCGCCGTGGTCGTCGTCTTCTTGAAGGCGGCGACGGGGGCGTCGTCGAAGTCGCCCATCTGACCCCACCGCACGACGGTGACGGTCCTGCCGTCGCGCCCGACGGACAGCAGCGAGATGTCCGTGGCGCCCCACGACGTCTCGGTGTGCAGGCCGCGGACGCGGGCGCCCTCCTCGACCGGCAGGGTGCCGTAGTCCCGGCCCTCGGCCTGGACGTCGGGGTCGTTCTTCTCGATGCGGTCGGCGCAGGTGCGGATCAGGTCGTCGTAGTGCTTCGCCAGCGCCTTGGCCAGGGCGGCCGTGTCCGCCACGACGGTCAACTGCACGGCGTTGGTCTCCAGGTCGGTCCGGAACTCCCGGTGCCGGTAGTCGTAGGAGGGCACGCCCTCCGTGCTCACGCAGGAGCCGAGCCCCTCAGGGAACCCTTCGGTGACGGGGCCGGCCGTCCAGGCCGAGGTCGGGTGCGGCGGCAGCTGGGACGCCGAGAGGAACTTGGGTGCGGCGGCCTTCGGCGCGGCCCCGGCGGCCGGTGCCGTGAGGACCGTGCCCGCCGCGAGGGCGGCGACGGTGAGTGCGGTGAGCGCGCTCGCTCGGATGTGCTCGGGCATGGGTGTCCCCCGTGAGTGAATGCGTGGATGCCGGATGCCGCCCCGAGGCCGGCTGGTCGGCCCGGTCCTGGCCGGTGCGGCACCAAGAGCATCAGCGGTCCCACCGGGCGGATGCAACAGCCCGCGTCGGATCGGCCCCGGTGGAACCATCCCAGCCCATCTGACGTGCAGGTACATGGGGTGCCTGGGATGCCGTTCCGGGCCGGGTCGGGTCTGGGAGACGGGGGAACGGTGTCGGCACAGGACGACGTCGACGACGTCGGGGAGTTCGCGGCGCTGCTGAGGACGTTCAAGGAGCGCACGGACCGCAGTTACGGTTCGCTGGCCCGGCGCCTGGCCATGAACACCTCGACCCTGCACCGCTACTGCGCGGGCGACGCGGTCCCCGTCGACTTCGCCCCCGTGGAGCGCTTCGCCGCCCTGTGCGGGGCGTCCCCGGAGGAACGCCTGGAACTGCACCGCCGCTGGCTCCTTGCGGTGGCGGCGCGGCAACGGCCCCGAGCGGTGGGTACGGCCGGTACGGCGCAGGGGGGTGAGGCCGCCGCCGGGGCGGACGGACCGGAGCGGGCACCGGACGTCGTCGACGGTCTGACGAACGGCCCGGAATCCGCCCCGGAGGACGACGCGGCGTCCGCGCCCGTGGACGGCCCGGAATCCGCCCCGGAGGACGACGCGGCGTCCGCGCCCGTGGACGGCACGGCGTCCGCCCCGGTGGACGACGCGGTGGACGCCCCCGCGGAAGAACCCCCGCTCCCCCACCGCCCCTGGTACCGCCGCAGACGCGTCGCGGCCGGGCTGGCCGCCGTCTGTGCGGCGCTCGTGACCCTCGGGAGCCTCGCCGCGCTGCCGGACGATCGGCGTGCCACGACCGGCGACCGGACCCCTGCGGCCGGGCCCGCCCCGTCCGCTACGGCGGCGGCCGAAGCCCGGGACCGGAGGAGCGCCTCGCCCACCCCGAGTGACAGTTCCCCCACCACTCGGCGGCCCGCACCGTCCGCCACCCCGAAGCAGCCGAAGTCCTCCCCCTCGCCCTCCTCCCGCACCACCCCGCCCGCCGGCGGCTCCGCCGCCACCCCGCCCCTCACCTGGTCGGCCGACTCCCAGGCCTGGCAGCTCGGTTGCGCTCACGACTACGTCATCGCGAAGCCGCCCGCGCAGGTCCCACCGCCACCGGTCCCCCAGGACGCCGGGGTCTGGGCGGCGACGCAGAACGCGGTGCACGGCGGCGAGACGCTGGTACGGCTGACCGTGCAGGGGCGCACCGGCACAGCCGTCGTGCTGGAGGCGCTGCGTGTGCGCGTGGTGGGGCGGACGGCCCCGGCGCAGGGCAACGCCTATGCCATGGACCGGGGCTGCGGCGGTGCGGTCACCCCGCGTTCCTTCGACGTGAACCTGGACAAGGACCGCCCCATCGCCCGCTCGGTCGCCGGGAACGACACCGGTACGCCGATCCCGGCGGTGCGCATGCCGTACCGCGTCTCCGCCCAGGACCCCGAGGTGCTGCTGGTCAACGCCAGGACCCAGGCGTGCGACTGCCGCTGGTACCTGGAGCTGGACTGGTCCTCGCAGGGCCGCACGGGCACGGTCCGGATCGACGACGCCGGCCGCCCGTTCCGCACCAGCGGCATCAAGGGCCTGCCCCGCTACGTGTACGAGACGTCTGCGCGCCAGTGGGAGCCGTACCGCTAGGGCCTGTTCCTGGTTGTGGTCACGAGGCTGAGTCTGACGCAGCGTTCCACGCTATTGCGATCAAAGTGTTCGGTGCGTTGTTCTGCTCGTGGTGCGTCGTCACGGCGTCACCGTTCCGCGACCTGCATTCATAAGCTGGTACTTATCAACCGGCGGGAATGATGGCTGATCACGGCACCTGACAACGGTGCGCTCGGACTGAAAGTATCCGAGCACCGCACCGAGAGGGCCGACAGAGGGTGGAAACACCATCTCTTTCACAGGTTCTCATTCGGGCACCGCGTGATCGAAAAGGAGATGTCTTGCCCGCCATTCGGAAGACCATGCTCACGGTTGCGGCTCTGGCCGGAATCGTCATCGCCACCCAGCCGGCCTTCGCCCAGCCCCAGGCAAGCGGCAGCTGGCGCGCCTACAGCGACACCGACTTCGAGGGTCCGGACACGACGTTCTCCGGGGAGGTGGGGGCATGTAAATACGTCGGCGACAACTGGAACGACAGGACCCGGTCCGCCAAGTCGTCGAGCGCCACCACCAGGGTGGAGTTGTGGGACAACTCCGACTGCACCGGTGGCTCGATCGTCATCGACGGATCCGGCTACTACGCGATCGGTGCGTGGGTCAGCGGCTACCGGGTCACGAGCGTCTAGCGGGAACGCGACGGGGGGCGGCCCGCCGGCGAAGCCGGCTGACCGCCGCCGGTTCCCGCCTCCCGCTCACCGGCCGCCCACCTCCTGTAGTCCGCAGCTGCGGGTGGCGCTGCGGGCGGCTTGCCGGATGGCGGTGATGGCGGGCTCGTCACGGCGCTCGGCCAGCCAGAGCAGGGCTGACGTGCAGGGCGGCAGGTCCCTGACATCGACGTAGCGAACGCCTGGACGGGGAAACAGGTCGCGGGCCGCGGCCGGCAGGAAGGCCATGGCTTTCCCCCGGGCCACGGTGTGCAGCAGCGTCTCCATGTCCGTGACGACGGGCCCGTACCGCGCGGGGCTGCCGTCAGGGCGGGGATCGACGGCCCAGAACTCCCTCCAGGCGCGCGGCACCTGCGCGGGCCAGTCGACCACGGGATGGCCGGCGAATTGGGCGAGAGTGGTGTCGGCCTGCCGGGCCAGGGGACCGTCGGCCGGAAGACACGCCACCCGGGGCTCGGTGGCCAGATGCTGTTGCTCGATGCCCTCCGGCACAGGAGGGCGCCCGAACACCACGTCGACTTCCTTGTCCTGCAGGGCGGCAGCGAACCGGTAGGCGTCCAGGGTGACCATGTGCACCGTCAGCAGCGGGTGGCCTTCCTCCTGCAGGGCCCGCAGCGCGGCGTGCGTATGAGGCATGGCGGCCTCCGCTCCGACGGTCCCCACGACGAGCCGGCCCGAGACGCGACGCACCTGCGAATCGGCGGTGCGGCGCAGCTGCACCATGGCGTCGACCGCCGCCCTGGCCGCGGGGAGCAGCATCCGCCCGGCGTCTGTCAGATCGACCATCCGGTTGGTGCGCTCGAACAAGCGCACCCCCAGGCGTTTCTCCAGGCCACGAATCTGCTGGCTCAACGCGGACTGGGTGATGAAAAGAGAGGCGGCAGCGCGCCCGAAATGGAGCATTTCCCCGAGAACGATGAACAAGCGTAATTGGTGAATGCTGGGCTCAGGCTCACTGCCTGTAGTTATCGACACCACACCGAACCAGCGAATCGAAGGAGACCGGGAAAGTGAAGAAGCGTATGTGGGGGGCGGTACTGGCGGCTGCTTTCACCAGCATTCTGGTCACCGCGCCGACGGCGTCTGCGGCACCCGATCCGGAAGGCTGCGCCAAGGGCAATTTCTGCGTGTACAGCAACGCCAATTTCACGGGGCTGGTGCTGCGCAGCGGCGGCGACTGGTCCGGGAGCGTTCCGTTCCGCTCCATTTTCAACAACGGCGTGCCCTATCCGGGTCTGGACCACATCGAGGTCCACTGGAACTGGGCGGGGGACACGACCCGGGTCCAGTGCCTGCACTACAACCCCGACCCGAATGGCCACTCGATGGTCGCGGACTATCCGGGAGCCCAGGCCTACGTCACGAAGGTGCGGTGGCGGGGCGAGTGCTGACGCCTCATCGGGCCGGCCCTCCTCGCTCGGCATGACGCTCCTTGCGGCTGGACTGGTGGGGGTGTGCTCACGCCCCCACCAGGCTAGGAGGATGCCGAGCGGGCGGGTCCTGACAGATGTCAGGGCCGGGGCACGTTGCGCAGGTTGGAGCGGGCCATCTGCAGCATCCGGCCGACCCCGCCGTCCAGCACCATCTTCGAGGCGGACAGGGCGAACCCGGTCACCATCTCGGCCTTGATCTTAGGCGGGATGGACAGCGCGTTGGGGTCGGTGACGACGTCGACGAGAGCGGGCCCCTTGTGCTTGAAGGCGTCCTTCAGCGCCCCGGGAAGGTCCTTGGGCTTCTCGACGCGCACCCCGTACGCACCGCAGGCACGGGCGACGGCGGCGAAGTCGGGGTTCTTGTTCGCGGTGCCGTACGACGGGAGGCCGGCCACCAGCATCTCCAACTCGACCATGCCGAGGGAGGAGTTGTTGAACAGTACGACCTTCACGGGCAGGTCGTACTGCACCAGCGTCAGGAAGTCGCCCATCAGCATGGAGAAGCCGCCGTCGCCGGACATCGACACGACCTGCCGCTTGCGGTCGGTGAACTGGGCGCCGATCGCCATGGGCAGCGCGTTCGCCATCGAGCCGTGGGAGAAGGAGCCGATGACCCGGCGGCGGCCGTTGGGTGAGATGTAGCGGGCGGCCCAGACGTTGCACATACCGGTGTCGACGGTGAACACGGCGTCGTCAGAAGCCACTTCGTCGAGCACGGACGCCACGTACTCGGGGTGGATCGGCGTGTGCTTCTCGACCTTGCGGGTGTACGCCTTGACCACCCCCTCCAGCGCGTCGGCGTGCTTCTTCAGCATCCGGTCGAGGAAGCGGCGGTTCTTCTTCTCCTTCACCCGCGGGATCAGACAGCGCAGCGTCTCCCGTACGTCGCCCCACACCGCGAGGTCCAGCTTCGAGCGGCGGCCGAGGTTCTCGGGCCGGACGTCGACCTGGGCGATCTTCACGTCGTCGGGGAGGAAGGCGTTGTAGGGGAAGTCGGTGCCGAGCAGGATCAGCAGATCGCACTCGTGGGTGGCCTCGTAGGCGGCGCCGTAACCCAGCAGGCCGCTCATGCCGACGTCGAAGGGGTTGTCGTACTGGATCCACTCCTTGCCGCGCAGGGCGTGCCCGACCGGGGACTTGATCTTCCCGGCGAACTCCATGACCTCGGCGTGCGCTCCGGCGGTGCCGCTGCCGCAGAAGAGGGTGACCTTGCCGGCCTCGTCGATCATCTCGACGAGCCGGTCGATCTCGGCGTCGCCCGGGCGGACCGTCGGGCGGGAGGTCACCAGGGCGGTCTCTGCGGCCTTTTCCGGGGCGGGCCGGTCGGCGATGTCGCCGGGCAGGGTGACGACGCTGACGCCGCTGCGGCCGACGGCGTTCTGGACGGCGGTCTGCAGAAGCCGCGGCATCTGCTGCGGGCTGGAGATCATCTCGCTGTAGTGGCTGCACTCGGCGAACAGCCGGTCTGGGTGGGTCTCCTGGAAGTAGCCGAGGCCGATCTCGCTGGACGGGATGTGCGAGGCGAGGGCGAGGACCGGGGCCATGGAGCGGTGGGCGTCGTAGAGGCCGTTGATGAGGTGGAGGTTGCCGGGGCCGCAGGAGCCGGCGCAGGCGGCGAGACCGCCGGTGATCTGCGCCTCGGCACTGGCGGCGAAGGCGGCGGTCTCCTCGTGCCGGACGTGGATCCAGTCGATGGCGGAGTTGCGGCGGACGGCGTCGACGATCGGATTGAGGCTGTCGCCGACGACCCCGTAGAGCCGTCTGACTCCGGCGCGGGTCAGGATGTCGACGAACTGTTCCGCGACGTTCTGTTTGGCCATGGTTGTCGTCTGCCCCTTCGGTCTCCTGGGATCCCTCCGGGTTCCATCAAGTCACACGGCTCGCGCTCACGCCTCCCACACGGCGGCGGCCGTACGGTCGTCCGCATAACCCTTGACCCGTACTTGGGAGTCGGCGAGGAACGCGGCGAGGCCGGGCGGATCGGGGCGGGACCACCGCTCGGCGAGGTACTCGCCCAGTTCGGGCTCGCCGCGCAGGGGCTCGGCGAGGCCACCGCTGCACATCAGGAGCGTGTCACCCGGGCGGGCGACGGAGGTACGGAAGCGGAAGGGCTCGCGGGGCGGCTCCGGGGCCGGTTCGTAGGGGCTGGGCGGGGTGGGGATGCCCAGGTCCATGGTGAGCCGGTCGCCCTCGGGGGTCTCGGAAGGCGGCGAGCCGAAGCTGAGGACGGGGTCGCCCTTGACCTCGGCGACCTGCGGTTCGATGTCCTGCCACTCCCCCTCGCGCAGCCGGAACAGTCCGCCCGGTCCGACCCCGAAGAACACCCGTGTCCGGCACCCGGGGTCGGCCGACAGCAGCAGACAGCGCAGGCTGGCCGCGTACTCCCCGGGGTCGACGCCCTGCTCGGAGGCGCTGGCCCGCAGCTTTCCGAGACTGCGGTCGGTGAGCCGGTGCAGCCCTGACTTCAGGTCGCCGCGCCGGCCGTCCCTTATGTCCTCGACCAGCCGTGCGTGGCTGCGCCCGACCGCTCGCCCGATCCAGTGACAGGCCTCGGCGGCGGCCCGGTGCGCCCCGGGCCTGGCCCGGGCGCCGGTCGCCATCGCCACCAGCAGCAGCGCGTGTTCCCCCGTGCCGAACCGGGCGGTGAGCAGCGCGTCCCTGCGGGGTTCTCCGCGATACCGCGCGGAGTCCCCCCGCAGCGAGACGGCCCGCACCGTACAGGCCCCGTAACGGGCCCCGTCCAGCACGGTGTCCGCCACGAGATCGTCGAGATCGTCCGGATCGGCGGCCGGGAGGGCGGTGGGTTCGGCGTCGTACGTGGGTGGTCGCGTGCCGACGTGACCACGCGACCGCGAGACGGGCGCGGGGCGCTCGATCCGGGGGCTGTGCTCGTCCGGAGAGGGGTCGGTGGCCGGGGGCGAGGGCACGTCGGGCGGCGACTCGGCGGGCGGCGCGGGCACGGACGGCGGCTCTTCGCGCGGTGCGGCCACGGACGGCGGCTCGACGGGGCGCGGCGGGGCGGCTCCGGCCGACGCCGGCGGTCGGGACGCCGACTCGCGGGGTTGGGTGGCCGGGGGTGCCGCGGCGGCGCCCGCAGCCGGGTGGGTCTCGGGGTTCGGCCAGGTCGGAGGGGTTGCGGGCGGGGGCGGGACCCGGGGCGTCCGCACGTCGGGAACCGTCGGCGCAGGCGGCGGTCCGGAGCTCTCCGAGGCCGGGTCGAAGGCGCCCGGGCGCTCCTCGGAGGGCGCGGGGGTGGGGGTCCGGTCGGCCCGCTGCGGTGGGCGCGCCGTGGTAGGGAAGCTGGTCGGCCCGGTGGGGCCGGGTGGTCGTGGCTCCCAGGGCGCGCGCTGCGGGGGCCTGCCGTTCGGGCGGCGGGTGTCCGGCATGTCGTCGGTCCCGGCCCGGGGCGCCGGGACCACCGGCTCCACTCCGAAGCCCCGCCCCACCGGCCGGTCCGAGGAGCCCGGCCGGTCCGAGGGCGCCGGCCGGTCCGAGGGCGCCGGCCGGTCCGAGAGGTTCGACTGCTCCGAGAAGGCCGGCCGGTCCGGGGGCGCCGGCCGGTCCACAGGGTTCGGCCGGTCCATAGGGTTCGGCCGGTCCGCAGGGTTCGGCCGGTCCGCAGAGGCCCGTCGGTCCGGGGAACCGGTTCGCGCCTCCGCCGGGCCTCCCACTGCCCCCGATGCCGACGCGAAGCGGTCGTCGAGGGAATCCCGCGCCGGTGCGGGGCCTGTGTCATCGGTGGAGTCGTCGTACAACTCCCTCCACCAGTCGTCCTCGCGACCGGTGGGCCTTCCCCCCTGCTGGCTCATGCCCGTAATTGTCCACCGCACGAGCCGGATGAAAACGGGGCTTGTGGAAAAAACCGGCCCACCGAGGGGCGGTGAACGGCACGTCGAGTGAGCCGTAGAACGGTCATGCGAAATACGGATCCCGGCCCGGCGCGCGCGGCTGACCTGCGGGTCTGAGCTCCGGCCACGCTTCTGACCTGCGCGTTCTTCGGTGTTCCGGCAGTCTGGTCAGATGGGAGTGTGGGACCTCCTGCTGGTCGGGCTGGTCATCCTGCTCGGGCTGTGCGGAGTGCTGCTGCCTGCCATGCCGGGATCGTTGCTGGTGTGGGCGGCGGTCATGTGGTGGGCGCTGAAGGATCCCCGGCCCGTCGCCTGGTGGGTGCTGGTCGGAGCCACGGTCCTGCTGCTCGTCTCCCAGGCCGTCCGCTGGGCGCTCCCGCCCCGCCGGCTGCGCATGAACCGGACCACCCGCCGCATGCTCGCCTGCGCCGGGACCGGTTCCGTCCTGGGCTTCGTCCTGATACCCGTCCTCGGCTCGATCCCCGGCTTCCTGGGCGGTGTCTACCTCTTCGAGCGGCTACGCCTCGGCCGCCACACCGACGCCGTGGCTGCCCTGCGTACGGTCATGCGGGCGGGCGGCGCCGGCATCCTGACCGAACTGTTCACCTGCCAGCTGATCGCGGCGGCCTGGCTGGGCGCGGTCCTCTGGGGCTGAGCCGGCGCCTTTCAGCGGGGTCCCAACGGAACCGGCACCCCTCGGTCGGAGTTCGCTGAACCGGCCCCCCACCCGGGCAGCACTAAGCGGGCAGCACCCCCTCATGCGTCAGCAGCCGGATCTTGCGGTCCAGGCCGCCCGCATACCCGGTCAGGGCGCCGTCCGCCCCGATCACCCGGTGGCACGGGCGGACCACCAGCAGCGGGTTCGCCCCGATGGCACCGCCGACCGCCCGCACGGCGGCCCGGGGCGCCCCGATGCGCGCGGCGATCTCGCCGTACGTGGCCGTCGAGCCGTACGGGATGTCGTCCAGCGCGGCCCACACCTTCTCGCGGAAGGCGGTGCCCTCGGTGCGCCAGGCCAGGCGGAACTCCTTCAGCTCCCCGGCGAAGTAGGCGGCCAGCTGCTCCTCGGCCTGCCGGAAGGGCCCCGGGTCGCGCCGCCAGTCGTCCCGCACCACGCGTCCGCCCTTCTGCCCGGGCACGGACAGGGAGGTCAGCTCGCCGGTCGGGGCCGCGGTGAGGAGCAGCGGTCCGAGGGGGCCGGGCACACTCGTCCAGTAGGTCGGGCAGGTCATCACAACTCCCACTCCCCTGCTGCGCGCAGGTGGTTCACGGCGTACGAGCGCCAGGGGCGCCAGCTGTCGGGGGCTTCGAGGCCCGGCGGGGCCACGTCGGGGTCGCCGAGGGCGCGGGTGCGGATCTCGGCGACGGTACGGGCGTCAAGACCGGGCAGGGCCCGCAGGGCGTCCTGCGCGTCGTCCCGGTCGGCGCCCGGGTCCAGGCGTACGGCCTGGTCGGCGAGGGCGGCGGTGAGCGCGCCGAGGGGGCCGGCGGGCTCGGCTCCGGCCAGCACGGCCGGCTCGGGGAAGAGGTGGGTGAGGCTCCCGCAGGGGGCGTCGAGGGCCTTGCCGTAGCGGCGTACGAGCCGTTCCGCCTGCGTCCGGCCGGTCAGGGCGCGCACCGCGAGTTCCTCCGGGTCGGCGGTGCCCGGCGAGCGCAGCCCGGGCCGGGCGGCGACCAGGGGGGCGAGCCGCGGATCGGCGGCGAGGCGCTCGTCGACGGCGTAGGGGTCGGCGTCGAGGTCGAAGAGGCGCCGCAGCCGCTGGACGGCGGTGGTCAGGTCGCGCGGGTCGGTGAGGTGCAGCCGGGCGTCGAGCCAGCCGCCCGGGTGGGCGCCGAGCCCGGTCCGGGCGGTGCCGGGGCGTTCGTCGACGGCGACGACGCCGGTGCCGTACGGGAGGCGCAGGGTGCGCCGGTAGGTGCGGGCGCCGGGCGGTCCGCTCACCTCCTCGATGCCCGGTACGGCCTGGTGTTCCAGCAGGTCGAAGACGGGTCCGGCCCGGTAGGGGCCGCGGTGGGCGAGCCGGAGCGGGATGCCGGCGTTCGGGGTCGCCGTACGGCGGCCCCTGCCGCCCCGCGGGGCGGTGGCGCGCAGTTCGCTCGGCGTGGACGCGTACACCGCCCGGATCGTGTCGTTGAACTGCCGCACGCTGGCGAAACCCGCCGCGAACGCGATCTCGGTGATGGGCAGCTCGGTGGTCTGCACCAGGACGCGCGCGGTGTGGGCCCGCTGGGCCCGGGCGAGGGCGACCGGCCCGGCGCCGAGTTCGGCGGTGAGCTGACGCTGCACCTGCCGTGCGCTGTAGCCGAGGCTGCCGGCGAGCCCGGCGACGCCCTCCCGGTCGACGACGCCGTCTGCGATGAGCCGCACGGCCCGGCCCACCACGTCCGCGCGGACGTTCCACTCGGCGGAGCCGGGCACGGCGTCCGGGCGGCACCGCCGGCAGGCCCGGAAGCCCGAGCCCTGCGCGGCGGCGGCCGTGGCGAAGTACCGTACGTTGGCCCGCTTCGGGGTGACCGCGGGGCAGCTCGGCCGGCAGTAGATGCCGGTCGTCTCGACGGCGAAGAAGAACACGCCGTCGAAACGGGCGTCGCGACTGCGCACGGCCTCGTACCTGGTGTCCTCGTCCGTTTTCTGGTCCGTCACGGGTCCAGTCTCCACCGGCGGCGGTGCGGCCGCTGGCGGAAATCGGACACCGCGATCGGGCAGGGCACGGTCGCCGGGACGCCGCTACGAACGCCGGTGCGCCCCCCGCTTCGCCTCCATCGCGGCCCGGCCCATCGCCCCCTTCCGCTTCCAGTCCTTGCGGATCTCGGCCCGGAGGCGGGCGTCGGTCTTGGCGACGATGCGCTGGTTCTCCCGCAGCAGTTTGCGGTAGCTCTCCAGCCGTCGCTGCGGCAGCTCACCGCTGTCGATGGCGGCCAGCACGGCGCACCCCGGCTCCGCCTCGTGGGCGCAGTCGTGGAAGCGGCACCGCTCGGAGAGTTCCTCGATCTCGGAGAACACCTGCCCGACGCCGGTCTCGGCGTCCCACAGGCCGACGCCGCGCAGCCCCGGGGTGTCGATCAGGACGCCTCCGCCGGGCAGGACGAGGAGGTTGCGTGTGGTGGTGGTGTGGCGGCCCTTGCCGTCGACGTCGCGGATGGCCTGGACGTCCATGACGTTTTCGCCGAGCAGGGCGTTGGCGAGGGTGGACTTGCCCGCGCCGGACTGCCCGAGCAGTACGGACGTCCCGCCGCCGACGATCGCTGCGAGCATGTCGAGCCCTGCGCCGTCGTGAGAGCTGACGGGCACGACCGGCACGCCGGGCGCGCTCGTCTCCACGTCCTGGACGAGGTGCGCGAGGGTGACGGCGTCCGGCACGAGGTCGGCCTTGGTGAGGACCACGACGGGCTGGGCCCCGGACTCCCAGGAGAGCGCGAGGAAACGCTCGATGCGCCCGAGGTCCAGTTCGAGCGCGAGGGACACGGCGATGACGGCGTGGTCGACGTTGGCCGCGAGGATCTGCCCCTCGGACCGCTGGGAGGAGGTGGAGCGGACGAAGGCGGTGCGGCGCGGCAGGCAGGTGCGGACGTAGCGCGGGTTCCCGCCGGGTTCCACGGCGACCCAGTCGCCGGTGCAGACCACTCGCAGGGGGTCGTGCGGGGTGACGAACGCGGTGTCGGCGCGCAGCGGCCCGTCGGCGGTGACGACGTCGCACTGCCCGCGGTCGACCCGCACGACCCGGCCGGGCAGCAGCCCTTCGGCCTCGTACGGGGCGAACACCTCGGCCCAGGCGTCGTCCCAGCCGTAGGGAGCGAGCGCGGAGGAAACGGATGAAGCAGAGGAGGAAGACAAGGGTGACCCTTCCGAGGTCGGCCCCCGGGCCGACAGTCGGTCGGATCAGCCGGTGGCCATGGAGGTGGACTTCATGAACTGGATGCGGGCAGCGCTCATCGCAATGACAGCCATCGGTCGACACCTCCTCGTCGCTCGCTTCTTCTCTGCACGGAACCGCGGTGTGCGCGGAACCGACGTCACGTTATCCCGCCGCGGCGCGGGTGCGTCAACCGTTTTTCACGCAGGCGTGGCCGTTCAGCTCGAAGTCGTACGGCGGGGAGTTCTTGCCGCGCCAGGAGGCCAGGAAGCCGAAGGACAGGTCGCCGCCCGCGGGGACCGACTTGTTGTAGTCGGCGGCCGCGGCGCTGACGCGGGAGCCGTCCTGGGAGACGGAGGCGTCCCACATCTGGCCGACCTGCTGGCCGTCCCGGAAGGACCAGGCGACGCGCCAGGCGTCGAGGGGCCGGGTGCTGGTGATGGTGACGGTGGCCTGGAAGCCGTCGGGCCACTGGTTGACCAGGTCGTACTCGACCCGGCAGACGGGGTCCTCGGGCTCGTCGGGTTCGGCCCGGGCGGTGGGCGAGGAGGTGCCCTGCGGTTCGGTGTGGCGGTTCTCGTCCTCTGGTTTGCCGGGCTTCTCCGGCTGCTTCGATCTCGGGGTGTTCCGGTCGGCCGGTTTCGAGGTCGCGGGCGGCAGGGACGGCACGGACGGCAGGGGCGGAGCGCTGTCGGCCACCGGCTGCCGGTCGACGCCGGGCGCGCCGAGATCGTCGCCGTCGCCGCCGAAGGGCATCAGGGAGACCCCGAGGGCCAGTACGGAGACCAGGACCGCGGCGACGAGGAGTCCGTTGCGGGCGACACGCGCCTTCTGCTCGCCGTCCCCCGGCTCGGCGTCCGTCGAGCCGGGCCGGCCTGCACCGAGCCGCACCTCGGCGGCGCGGCGGCGGCGCTCCAGGTAGGCGAGGCCTCCCCAGCCGATCACCCCGCCGGCCAGCGCCCCGGGCAGGGCACCGCCGTGCAGGCGCAGACAGGCGGCGGCCTCGGCGCACCGCACGCAGGTGGCGAGGTGCCGGGAGAGGTCGCCGGGTGCCTCGGCGGCGGAGGAGCGGGTGACGGCGTCCAGCAGCCGGGCGTAGCTGCGGCACCGGCCGTCCATGGGCGTGTCGAGGTGGTTGCGGTGGCAGCGGTCCCGGAACAGGGTGCGCACCTGCCGGAGTTCCTCGGCGGCGCCGGCCGGATCGAGCCCGAGGCGGCGGGCGACCAGGGGCAGCGGCAGCGCCTCGACCTCGGCGAACCAGAGCAGTTCGGCGTCCGGCTGCTGCAGGTCGCGCAGGCCGCGCAGCGCGAGCGGGCGCTGCAGGGGCGGGCCGGTGTAGCGGGCGGCCGCGTCCGAGTTGAGCCACAGGCGCAGGTCGGGGTCCAGTTTGTGGCCCTGCCCCTCCTCTTCCCAGGCCGCGGCCGTGGTGCGTACGGAGGTCAGCAGCAGGGGTATGCGGGGCAGCCGGGCCGGGCGCCGGGCGGTGCCGCGGACCTGGCCGGTCTCGGCGGCGCGGGCCTCGCGCACCCCGTGTGCGAACGCCTCGCGGCCGAGCTGTGCGGCGGCCGTGGAACCGGACGTGCACAGGTCCGCGTACGCGAGGACCGCGTCCCAGCACTCGGAGAACAGCGCGGCCTCGGTGGCGTCCTGAGGGGTCGGCAGGTCGGGCATGAGTCTCCTGCATCCACAAGCGAGGTCAACTCACCACATCGGCATTGGAGTTGGGGGGAACCTCGCGGCAGGGGGAGAGCTTTTCACGCCACCCACACAACTGACAAGCGCCCTGTTCAGATATCACGACAGGACGGCCGCACCCCATGACTCCAGGCTCGGAGTGTCATACGGGTGCGGCCGCCGGGCGACTCGATGCCGTGCCGTGAAAAGGCTCGACGTCATCGAAGCGTTATCAAACGGCGGTGGGTGCGTCGGCCGGGAGGCTGTCCATGAAGGAACTCACCGAGAACACCGCGTTGCCGGCGCCGGGCGGGCCGTAGCCGGGAGGCGAGGAGAGGCCGAAGTCCTCCATGGTCTGCCGGTAGGCCTGGAGCAGACGGATGTGGTACTCCAGCGGCGCGCCCTGGGGGTTGGCCTTGCCGAGCGGCGTCGTGGGCTCCGGGCACCAGGTGGTGAAGCGGGGCGTGATGCCGTGCGACATGAAGAAGCGCAGGCCCTCGGTGGTGGAGTCGATGGCCTCGTCGACGGTCTTGAAGCCGAAGGGCTCCGCCATCTCCACGCCCGCCACGAAGTTGGGGATGACGTTGCGCGCGCCGAAGATGTCGGCCGAGTCGAGGATCCGCCTGTGCCACTCGTCACGGCCGACGTACCGCTCCTTGCCGGGGCAGTACATCTTGAACAGGTACTCGTCCCACACCTCGTAGTTGGGGTGGTAGATCTGCACCCCGTAGTCCTTGAAGCGCTGGACGTCGTCCTTCGGCAGCGCCTGGGCGACGACCTTGCCGATCCAGCGGCCCGGGAAGTGCTCCTCGATGGCCTTGGCGTACCGCCCGTAGAAGTCCGCCTCGTCCAGGCCCTGGACCTTCGACGTGATCGCCCCACCGGTGAGCGTGTACGCGGTGGACACCTTGTCGGTGTCGTACCTGTTGATGATGTCGAGCGCCTCGAGGACTTCGTCGACGTCCTTCACGCCCGTGTACGGGCGGCCCGCCGCCTTGTGCTGGCGCCAGTTGTGGTTGATGTCGCAGTACTGGCACTCCTCCTTGGCGCCGAAGTACTGGCACACACGGAAGGCCGTCAGGTAGATCAGGTAGCCCCACTGGATGGTCGGGGCGACCTCCATGACGGACTTCCCGTTGGCGAGGGTGTGCCGGTAGTACTCGGGCATCGGCGGCACACCGACGTCGGAGATGCGCTTGCCGTCGAGGTAGAGGCCGAGCACCCCGTCGTCGTTCGCGGCGACGCGGTAGGGCGAGGACGGGTTCACCCGCACCGAGACGACGGTGCGGCGCAGGTCGTAGGGGCCGCCGGTGAGGATGATCTCCTCGGGCGGCCTGCGCAGTGCGGCCTCACCCAGCTCGGGCAGGGTGCCGTGGTCGAAGGAGAAGATGAAGTACGACTTCGGCTTGACCTCGCCGCCCTCGTTGTCGCTGAGCGCGGAGGGGTCGAAGGCGACGCCGCCGCGGAGCAGGTCCTCCTTGAAGACTGCTTCCCGCGGCACATGCGGGAACCGCTCCATCAGATCCTCGACCAGCGCGGTACGGCTGCCCATCCCGTCTCTCCTCCCGGTTCGGACGTACGACTCCTCACGGTATGCCGCCGCGAGCGCGGGAGCCGCACCGGGGTCCCCGATGCCCCGTTTGTCACCCGAGGTAGGCGGGTGCCACCGCGGAGGCCATCAGCCGCCGGGCCGTGCCGGTGCCGTCGGCGGGGACGGTCCACAGGTCCGAGCCGTAGTCGCCGGGCAGGGCGTAGACGAGGGTGGAGCCGTCGGCCCACAGGGCCTGGTCGTCGATGTCGCGCCGCTCGGCGGTGGCGGTCTCCTTCATGGTCCGCAGATCGAGGACGTAGAGCCGCCACGGGGCGTCGGGGGAGGCTCCCCTGACGCGCTTCTTGTAGGCGATGCGGGTGCCGTCCGGTGAGAGGGAGGGGCATTCGACGTTGCGGTGCAGGGTGGTGAGGGTGCGCGCCGTGAGGTCGCCCCGGACGAGATAGGTCTGTCCGCCGGTCGCCACGGTGGCGTAGAAGCGGTTGTCGTCGGCGAAGGTGACGCCCCAGACGTTGATGTCCGCCGCCCGGTAGGGGTGGCCGTCCTTGACGAGGCGGAACGACTCCAGGTTGTCGTCGAAGGCCCAGGTGCGGGTGTCCACGACGGCGGTGCGGGTGGAGAAGGCGGTGCCCGCGTAGGAGTCACCGCTGACGAAGACCGTCCAGGCGACCAGGTGGCCGGAGGGCGAGACGCGGGCCCGGGTGGGGATGCCCGCGGCCGGGAAGTGGCGCCGTTCCCGCAGGTGGGCGTCGAGCACGACGGCCCGGTAGCTGTCCCCCAGCGTGCCGTGCACGGCCTGCAGGCAGATGCCGGTGCCCGCCGCCGCGTGGAAGCGCAGGCACTTGACGCCCGACGCGGTGCGCGGCCCCTGCGGGCGGCCGGCGGGCACACTGGCGATCTCGTCGCGGTGCGGGCCCCAGGCCAGGTTGCGGATCAGCAGCCGTCGTCCGCCCGACGGCCGCAGCGAGACGGTTCCGGACCGCACGGCGGGGCCGTCCGCCTGCTGCTGGTCGCGCAGGCCCGACTGCTGCCTGGCGTGCAGGACGGCTCCGGTTCCGAACGCCCCGAGCAGTACGACGGCGGCCAGCAGGATCACGAGGCGGGTGTTTCTGGTCATGCGGGCACCTCATCGATGGTGCGGAGGACGAAGGACGCCGCGACGGCGGCACCGGCCAGCGCGACGGCGACGACGGC
Source organism: Streptomyces sp. NPDC056373 (assembly GCF_042262425.1). Lineage (NCBI taxonomy): Bacteria > Bacillati > Actinomycetota > Actinomycetes > Kitasatosporales > Streptomycetaceae > Streptomyces > Streptomyces sp. NPDC056373. The sequence continues at coordinate 99,534 of NZ_JBHJPX010000013.1, read as the reverse complement.
GAGGGCCGTCCGGCCGCCCCACACGCTCCAGGCCGCGCCGAAGGCGAGCGAGCAGGCGAAGCGGGCCAGCGCCTGGCCGGTGCCCACCAGCGCCTGCCCGGCCCCCTGGTGGCGGGCTTCGACCGCACCCGCGGTGGCGGCCGCGAGCACGCCGTCGGTCGCCGCGTAGAAGGTTCCGTGCAGGACCAGGACGGCGGCCAGGGCGGCCAGGCCGTGCCACGGGCAGAGCACCAGGCCGTACCCGAGCAGCAGGACGCCGTGGCCGCCCAGGAACAGCCGCCGGCGGCCGATCCGGTCGGCGAGCGCGCCGAGCGGTACGGCGAGCAGCAGGAAGACGGCCGCGGTGCCGAGCGGCAGCAGCGGGAACAGGTGGGCGGACATGCCCTCTTCTCTCTGGAGCAGCAGATAGAGGAAGGAGTCGCTGACGGTGGTGAGGCCGAGCAGGGCCGCGCACAGGGTGAGCCGCCGCAGCCGGGGCCGGCGCAGCAGACCGAGCGAGTCCCGCAGGGTGGGCCGGGAGGGGAGCGAGCGGTGCGAGGGGTGGGGAGGCGTCGGACCGGGCGGGTCGGCCAGGTCGCCATGAAGGCCGGGCGGGTCGGCCAGGGCACCGCGAGCGCCGGGCGGGTCCGACGGGTCGGCCAGGTCACCGCGAGCGCCGGGCGGGTCCGGCGGGTCGGCCAGGTCACCGCGAGCGCCGGGCGGATCGGGCGGATCGGCCAGGGCACCGCGAGCGCCGGGCGGATCGGGCGGATCGGCCAGGTCACCGCGAGCGCGGGGCGGATCGAGCGGGCGCCGGGCGCCGGGCGGGGCCGGGGCAGGGCCGGCGGTGGGCGGGGGTGCGGCGCCGGTGGCGGTGATCTCGCCGGGGACGAAGAGCACCAGCACCAGCACCCCGAGCGCCGCCACACAGCCGCTGACCAGGAACACCGCGTCGTAGCCGTCGACGGTGGCCCGGAGCACGGCGAAGGCGGCCAGCGGGCCGAGCAGCGCCCCGGTGGTGTCCATGGCGCGGTGCACGCCGAACGCCCGCCCCCGGTGCCGGGGTTCGGTCGCCAGCGAGATCATCGCGTCGCGCGGTGCCGTGCGCAGCCCCTTGCCCGTGCGGTCGGCCGCGAGGACCGCACTGATCACGGGCAGAGTGTGGGCGAGCAGGAGGAACGGTTTACACAGGGCCGAGAGGCCGTAGCCGAGGCCGGCCACGAGCTTGTGCCGGCGGCCTCCCCGGTCGGCGAGGTGCCCGCCGGCGAGCCGGACCAGGGCCCCGACACCGTTGTTGATGCCGTCCAGCAGCCCGAAGCCGAGCGGGGACAGGCCGAGGCCCGCGACCACGTAGAGCGGCAGGACGGCGGTGATCATCTCCGAGGAGATGTCCGTGATGAGGCTGACCGCGCCCAGAGCCAGCACGGGTCCGGGCACGGCGGCCGGCCACCGCCCCGGACGGGAGTCCGGGACGATGGCGGCCTCGGTGCTGCGGGAATCCGTGCCGCGGGCGTCCGTACGTCTGGAGTCCGCGAGGTACACAGGCGTCAGTTCCAGATGCCGGTGATGTCGGCCGCCGAGGCGGCGTTGCCCGCGTGCGTGGTCAGACCGGCCAGGTCCTCCACGGTGCGCAGCACGTTGTAGTGGTTGTAGGTGGTGGAGCTGGAGCTGCCCGCGGTGACGTGCTCGCCGTAGAAGACCGTGGGGATGCGGTTGCCGGAGAGCTTGTTGTCCTCGTCGAAGGTGACGGCGAGGACGCTGTTGTGGGTCTTGGCCCAGGTGGCGTAGGCGCCCAGGTTGTTCTTGATCCAGGTGTCGCCGGTGGAGACCGGGCAGTCGTGCATGTCACTGCACAGGTTCGGGACGACGAAGGAGACCTTGGACAGGGTCGTGTAGTCGGACGGGAACTGCGCGAAGGTCTTGGCGGTGCTCGTCGGCACGTTGGAGAAGCCGAACCAGGGGTTGTGCTTCTGCGCGTAGTTTCCGCTGCTGCATGTCGTCGAACCCTGGCTGGGCAGCGACTCGTTGTAGCTGGCCCAGGTCTTGCCGGCGGCGATCAGCTCGGAGGCGAGGTTGGGCGCGGAGATCGAGCCGACGCCGACGCAACTGTCGTCGGTGCGGCCCTGGTTGGAGCCCGAGAACAGCATGTAGTAGTTCGGCTCGCTGGGGTGGGTGAGGCCGAAGGACTGGGTGAGGTTGGCGCCACCGGCCTTCAGGGTGTTGTTGAGGTACGGGGCGCTGGAGCTGCCGATGACCTGCGAGTAGGCGTGGTTCTCCATCACCACGACCACCACGTGGTCGGGCGCCGGAAGGGCTGCGGCCTGGGCGGTGGGGGCGGTCGCCGCCCACAGGCCGATCGACGTGGCGGTGAGGGCTGCTGCTCCGGCGAGTGCGGCGAGGGGACGTCTGCGGGGCTTGTGAGCCTTGACGGCGGCCATGACTGTCCTCCGGACAGAGGGGGGCGAGGTGTCGCGGGGGGCGGCGCCGTCACCATAGGGCGTCATCGTCCTGCCTACGGTGACGAGCAGGCGAACGGCGGACTCCGCTCGGCAAAGGTGTCACCAAGGCGGCTCACAGATTCCTCAGGCCAGGTGCCCCAGGGACGCCGGATCGATCGCGTGGGCCGGTGACTCTCCCGCGTACAGGCGCGCGGCCTCGTCCGCGACCGTCATGCCGAGCCGCGCCAGCTCGTTGCCCTGGGAGCCCGCGAGGTGCGGGGTGACGAAGGCGCCGGGCAGGTCGTAGAGAGGCGAATCGGCGGGGAGCGGCTCCGGGTCGGTGACGTCGAGGATCGCGGTCCGGCGCCCGGTGCGCAGTTCCGCCACGAGGGCGTCGTGGTCGACCAGCGCACCGCGCGCGGTGTTGATCAGCACCGCCCCGTCGGGCATCAGTGCCAGCTCGCGGCGGCCGATCATGTGGTGGGTCTCCGGCGTCTCGGGGGCGTGCACGGTGACGATGCCGGACGTGCGCAGCAACTCGTCCAGCGGCAGCAGGGGGACGCCGAGCGCGGCGGCCCTGCGCTCGTCGACGTAGGGGTCGGTGAGGACCGGCCGCAGGTCGAAGGGGCGGAGCAGTTCCAGGATGCGGCTGCCGATGCGGGAGGCTCCGATGACGCCGACCCGGCGGCGGTAGTTGCCGATGCCGGGGATGACGCCCCAGCCCGCGGAGGTGCGCTCGGTGCGCATCCGGTCGCGGGCGGCGAGGACGTCCTTCCCGGCGAGCAGGATCATGGCGAGGGTGTACTCGGCGACCGGCAGCGCGTTGGCGGCGGCCGCCGAGGAGACGGCGATGCCCCGCTCCCAGAGGGCGTGGGTGGCGAAGGACTTCACGGATCCGGCCGAGTGCAGCACCGCCCGGAGCCGCGGAGCGGCGTCGAGCACCGTCTCGTCGATCCGGGGGCAGCCCCAGCCGGTCACCAGGACCTCGGTCCGGGCCAGTGCACCGAGGACCCGGGGGTCGGTGAAGTCCCGGACCACGAGGTCCGGATCGATGTCCACGGATTTCTGCAGCCTCGCCAGCACCTCGGGCGGGAAGACCTGCGGCACGTTCTCGGCGTCCAGGGCGAACAGTGCCTGGGGGCGCTGGCTCAAGGAGGTGACCTTCCGGCTCGGGGGGCGCTGCCGGAACAGCTCCCGCACCCTGCGTAGAAACCGCTCTCTACGGTCCCTACCGTAGGCCGATCCGGACGGCGGCGGCAATGGACTCCGGGGGCCGGGTAGGTTCCGCCCCGGGGGCTCTCCTGTCCCCGCAGCCTCGGGGAAGGACGACGGATGAACGGGACCGTGACCAACTGGGCGGGCAACATCACCTACGCGGCCAAGGAACTGCACCGGCCCGCTTCGTCGACCGCGCTGCGAGCGCTCGTCGCGGACAGCGACCGGGTGCGGGTCCTGGGCAGCGGGCACTCGTTCAACGAGATCGCCGAACCCGGCCCCGAGGGAGTCCTCGTGTCGCTGGCGGACCTGCCCCCTCAGGTGGAGGTCGACACGGTGGCCCGGACGGTCCGGGTCGGCGGCGGTGTGCGCTACGCGGAACTGGCCCGCCGGGTCCACGGGCAGGGGCTCGCCCTGCACAACATGGCGTCCCTGCCGCACATCTCGGTGGCCGGGTCGGTCGCGACCGGCACGCACGGCTCGGGGGTGCTCAACGGCCCGCTCTCGGCCTCCGTGCGCGAGGTGGAGCTGGTCACGGCCGACGGCTCGGTGGTGACCATAGGGCGGGACGAGGAGCGGTTCGGCGGGGCCGTCACCTCACTCGGCGCGCTCGGCGTCGTCACCGCGCTCACCCTGGACCTGGAGCCGTCCTACGAGGTCGAGCAGCACGTGTTCACCGGGCTGCCCCTGGAGGGCCTGGACTCCGGGGTGTTCGAGACGGTGATGGCGACGGGGTACAGCGTCAGCCTGTTCACCGACTGGCGCGAGCCGGGCTTCGGACAGGTGTGGCTCAAGCGGCGTACGGACCAGCCGCTGCCCGCCTTTCCCTGGGCCGCTCCCGCAACCGAGAAGATGCACCCGGTGCCGGGCATGCCCGCGGTCAACTGCACGGAGCAGTTCGGTGTGCCGGGGCCGTGGCACCAGCGGCTTCCGCACTTCCGGGCGGAGTTCACGCCGAGCAGCGGGGCGGAGCTGCAGTCCGAGTACCTGCTGCCGCGGGGGCACGCCGTGGAGATGCTGCACGCGCTCGACGCGATCCGGGAGCACGTCGCCCCCGTCCTGCTGACCTGCGAGGTGCGTACGGTCGCCGGTGACGACCAGTGGCTGAGCCCCTCGTACGGGCGGGACACCGTCGCGGCGCACTTCACCTGGATCGACGAGACGCGGGCGGTCCTGCCGGTGGTGCGGCGGGTCGAGGCGGCGCTCGCCCCCTTCGGGGCGCGCCCGCACTGGGGCAAGGTGTTCACCCTGCCCCCCTCCGGCCTGCGGGAGCTGTACCCGCGCCTCGGCGACTTCCGCACTCTGACGCAGGAGCTGGACCCGCGGGGGAAGTTCGCCAACGCCTTCGTGCGGGACGTGCTCGCGCGGGCGTAGGCGGGACGCGCTCGCGCGGGCACGGGCGTGACGTCCTCGCGCGGGCGTGGGCGGCGGGAGGACGACGGAGTCCTGCCGGTCGCCGGGGGGCTGCCGGCCGGCAAGGGGCGGCGGGCGGGAGCCCGCGCGGTCATGTCGCGGCGTGCGGCCGGCTGCGGGTGGTGGAGGTCGCTCGGTCGACCTCGTCCTTGACGAGCAGGGACATCAGGGACGCAACGGTCAGCCCCGCCTCGGCCGGGTGGCGCAGCACCTTGCCGGGGTCGATCCGGTACGCGTTGGTGCGCCCCTCCCGGGTGTGCGAGAGGTACCCGTCCTGCTCCAGGTCCGCGATGATCTTCTGCACGGCTCGCTCGGTGAGCCGGCAGTGGGCCGCGATGTCCCGGATACGGGCACTGTGGTTGTCGGCAATGGCAGCCAGCACACGCGCATGGTTGGTGAGGAACGTCCATCCGGTGTGTGGCTCGGGCACTCCATCCATGGCCACAACTCTAGCGACAGAACATTCACGCACCCAAAAACACGTACTGCGTTTCATGTATTGGTTGACGTGGGTGGGGTAGAGACGCAACGCTGGAAGCGGAGGCAAGGCGAACGGACGAGGGAGAACAGGGCCATGCCGGAGCCTGCGTACTCTGCGCGGTCTCACACCCGAGAAGACGCCGCATCCACGGCGGACGACTGTGCACCGACGGCGATCCCGCCCTGCATGGCGACCATGGACATCGTTCCGGACGGCGACCGGATGACCGTGACGATGTGGGGCGAACTGGACCTGGGCAGCCGACGGTTGCTGCCCGAGCTGTACGACATGCTCACGCTGTCGGGCGACGGCCTCGATCTCCGTCTGGACGCCGTCGGGTTCTGCGACTGCTCCGGCCTCAACGCACTGCTGGAGCTGCACGATCGCGCCGTCGGCCAGGGCAAGTCGGTCGTCGTCCGCTCCTGCGGGGTCGCGGTCGAGCGCCTTCTCGACCTGACCGGCGCACGGGAGATGCTGACGGACTCCGGCCGGCCGGACGCCGCATCCCCAGCCGCGTCCGGCACCACCCCGCCGTCCGGCACGACCCCTTCCGGCACGGCCCCCTCCGGCACGGCCCCGCCGGTGGACGACGGCCAGGACCTGCGCGCCGAGGTGACCCAGCTGCGCCGCGCCATGCAGACCCGGCCCACCATCGACCTGGCCCGCGGCATCCTGATGGCCTCCTTCGGCCTGACACCCGAGGCGGCCTGGAGCGTGCTGGTCAGGACCTCCCAGAACACCAACACCAAACTGCACGATCTGGCCCGGGACCTGGTCGGCACCGTACGCGGCACGACACTGCCGGAGCAGGTGCAGCGGCAGCTGGGCGCCGCGGTCGCCGGCGCGGACCGCCCGGACGAGGTGGGGGCGTACCCCACGGGCGGCCCCGCCGAGGAGCGGGACTGACCCGCAAAGGGCCGGAGCACCCGTCCTGAGGCATCATGGTCAGGCCACCGTCGGCCCTCGACGGCCCGCACCGGTCGGGGACTTTATAAAGCCCCTTTCCAAACCCCTTGTAGAAAGTCCCGGCAGCCCATAGCCTTGCGCCGCGCCGGTGCCGACGTCGATCCGGCCCGGCCGGTCTGGGAAGGAATGGGGCACCCCGGTGAAGCGCACATCACGTGACATCCGCACCGCGAACCGCTACGAGGTGCTGCGCCAGATCATCGCGGAGTCACCTACCTCCCGGCAGGAACTGGCAGCGGCCACGGGGCTCAGCCTCGCGACCGTCGCCACGCTCGTCGGTGAGCTGCTCGACCTGCGCATGATCACCGAGGTGGGCTTCGAGGACTCGGCGGGCGGCCGCCCCAGGGGCCTGGTCGCGGTCAACGCCTCGGGCGGCGCGCTGATCGGCGTCGACATCGCCGAGACGTACGTCCATGTGGAGCTGTTCGACCTCGGGCTGAACGTGCTGGCCCGCGCCGAGGAGGACGTCCGGCCCGGCGAGAGCCTGCCCGAGCAGGTGGTCGGCCACGTGGTCACCGCCGTCGGCTCGGTCGTCACGCAGGCCGGCATCGAGGGCGCCCGGGTGCTGGGGGTCGGGGTGAGCGTGCCGGGGCAGGTGGACCGCGCCACCGGTGTCTCCGAGTACGCGCCCAACTGGGACTGGCACGACGTGCCGCTGCTCGACCTGCTCACCGAGCACATCGCCTACCCGCTGTACCTGGACAATCCGCTGCGCGCCAGCGCGGTCGCCGAGCTGTGGTTCGGGGCCGCCCGCGGGCGCGGGAACGCCGTGGTGGTCAACCTGGGCACGGGCGTGGGCGCCGGTCTCGTCCTGGGCGGCGGACTGCACCGGGGAGTCAGCAACAGCGCCGGCGAGTGGGGCCACACCACGATGGTGCTGGACGGCCGCCCGTGCCGCTGCGGCAACCACGGGTGCGTGGAGACGTACATCGGAGCGCGCGGCATCATGCTGAACCTGCGCGAACTCAGCCCCGACAGCGCGCTGCTGCACGCCGAGGACCAGACGGCGACCATCGACGCCCTGGCCCGCGGGGTCGCGGCGGACGACCCCGTGGCGCGCCGGGTCGTCCACGACACCGCCCGCTATCTGGGCGCCGGCGTCGCGGACCTGGTCAACCTGTTCAACCCCGAGATCGTCGTGCTGAGCAGTTGGGTGGCCCGCACCCTGGGCGAGCCGCTGCTGCACGAGGTGCGCGAGGCCGTGACCCGGCACGCGCTGCCACGGCCGCTGGCCGCCACGGAGGTCGTCCTCTCCCCGATCCCCACCGACCCGGTGTGTCTCGGCGCGGCCACCTTCGCGCTCGAAGGCGCGCTGCAGACCGTCGGGCAGAAGAACGGCAAACGCGCCGCCCCTGCGAGGAGCCGTACCACCATCCCACCCTCGTAACGGCGGAACCATCCCCTCCACTTCCCCCATGCGTTCGAAATCGCGAACGGGATACAACGCTTCGCACAGACTTCGTCCAACCCCTTGCCGAAGCCTTAGTCGAAGCTCTAGCGTCCCGCACCGCACCTCTCTTTGAGCCATCTGGCGCGAGCCTTCGGGCCGTGAGCCATCAGGCAGTGAGCCGCAGAGCCGCAGCCGCACTCGAGACAAGGACGTCAGCATGTCGGCATCGAGCAACATGAACTGGGACCGCCGGAACGTACTGCGGGCCGCGATGGGCCTGGCCGCCGCGGGCGGACTGGCCGCGTGCGGCGGCAACAACGGCCGGGGTGGCGGCTCCGGTTCGGGCACCAACCTGACGCAGATGTTCCACGCGTACGGTGAGGCGGGCACCGAGCAGGCCATCAAGAAGTACGCGAAGGCGTACGACAAGGCCAACGTGACCACGCAGTGGATCACCAGCGCCGACTACGAGAGCAAGCTCTTCTCGTCACTGCTCACCAAGAGCGCGCCGGACCTGTTCGAGTTCCACCCGCAGATCCAGATGGTGAAGAGCGGCCAGGTGGCGGACCTGACCGACATCATCGACCCGGTCAAGGACGACTTCAACCCGGCCGACATCAAGTCGCACACGGTCGACGGGAAGATATACGGCGTCCGCATGATCGACGACCCGCAGTTCTTCTTCTACCGCAAGTCGATGCTGGAGAAGGCCAAGGTCGAGGTGCCGACCACGCTGGACGAGCTGATGGAGGCCGCGGCCAAGCTCACCACCGGCAAGGTCAAGGGCCTGTACATGGGCAACGACCTCCACAGCGTCATCTTCCCGATGATCTGGTCGGCCGGCGCGGACACCCTCAACGACAAGAACGAGATCGCCTACCACACCCCCGGCGTCGTCGAGGGCATCAAGAAGATGCGCAAGCTGTTCACCAGCGGCGACCTCCTCCTCGGCGCCCCGACCGAGTCCTGGGACCCGTCCTCGTTCATCCAGGGCCTGTGCGCCATCCAGTTCTGCGGCATGTGGGCGATGCCGGCCATCCAGGACGCGCTCGGCGACGACTGGGGCGTCTTCCCCTTCCCGAAGACCGTGGACTCCGGCAAGCAGTCGGTCTACAACGGCGGCTGGTCGATGTTCGTCAACGCCAAGGGCAAGGACGTCGACGCGGCCAAGGAGTACGTCAAGTGGCTGTGGATCGACCAGAAGGAGTACCAGGAGGACTGGGCCACCTCCTACGGCTTCCACATCCCGCCGCGCACCTCGCTCGCCAAGACGGCCGACAAGCTCAAGTCGGGCAACGCCGCTGAAGGCGTCAAGCTCTTCAACGAGTTCGGCCACTTCGACAACATCGGCTGGACCCAGGCGATGATCACCGCCCTGGAGGACGTCTTCGCCAACTCCGTCCGCAAGTCCATGGACCCGGAGAAGGCCCTCGACAGGGCCGACGTGGCCGTCAACCGCGAGCTCAAGAAGCTGTTCGGATAGGCCGCGGGACGGACCACGACATGTCGACCACCACCGAGCCCGCCCTGGCGGGCTCCGCCCCGGCGAAGGCCTCACCGGCCAAGCCGCGGCGGGGCCTGCGGGGCAGCCCCGCCCTCGCCTTCTGGCTCTTCACCGGGCCGTTCCTGATCGGCCTGGCGATCTTCGTCTACGCGCCGATCCTCTGGAGCCTCTGGCTCAGCTTCTTCGAGGCCCGTTTCACCGTCACGCCGGACAAGTTCGTCGGCTTCGACAATTACGTGTACATGCTGACGAACGACGACTTCGTCGGCTCGCTCGGCACCTTCACCGTCTTCGCCGCGTTCATCGTGCCCACCACCTGGGCGCTGTCGCTGGGCCTGGCCCTGCTGGTGAACCGGATGCGCTTCATGCGGGCGTTCTTCCGCTCGGTCTTCTTCCTGCCCACCGCGGTCAGCTACGTCGCCGCTGCGCTCATCTGGAAGATGTCCATCTTCAGCGGGGTCCGCTTCGGTCTGATGAACACGGTCCTGGGCTGGTTCGGGATCGAGAACATCGCCTGGCTGATCGACCCGAACCCGCCCTGGTACTGGCTGGTCATCGTGACGGCCCGGCTGTGGCTGCAATCCGGCTTCTACATGATCCTTTTCATCGCGGCGCTGCAGAACATCCCGGACGAGCTGTACGAGGCCGCCGCCATCGACGGCGCCAAGTCGGGCTGGCAGACCTTCCGGTACATCACCCTGCCCCAGCTGCGCGCCACGTCCACCGCGGTGATCCTGCTGCTGCTGATCGCCGCCTACCAGGCCTTCGACGAGTTCTTCAACCTGCTGTCCAAGACCACCTGGGGACGCCCGCCCCTCGTCGAGCTGTACTACAAGGCCCTGGGCGAGAGCCAGGACTACGGTGCCGGCAGCGCGGGAGCACTCATCCTGACGGTGCTGATCTGTGCCGTGACCCTGCTCCAGGGCAAGATCATGGGCTTCGGAAGGGGTGAGGAGTCCAAGTGACCACCACCATGACCAAGGTGCGCAAGTCCGCACCGGCGCCGAACGCACCCAGCCGGGTCAGGCGCGGTGGCGGCGTGATGAGCTCCACCGGGCTCTACATCGCCACGGGCGTCGCCGCCTTCCTGTTCCTGGTCCCGTTCTACATCCTGGTGCGCAACGCCCTCTCGACGGACGCCGAGATCACCGGAGAGAACTGGAAGTTCTTCCCCACGGACATCCAGTGGGGGAACATCAAGGAACTGTTCACCGACGAGACGGTCCCCTTCGGCCAGTCCCTGTGGAACTCGGCGGTCGTGGCCACCCTGCACACCGTGGGCGTCCTGCTGGTGTGCTCCCTCGCCGGCTACGGTCTGGCCCGCATCCCGTACAGGCACGCCAACAAGGTCTTCTACGCCGTCCTGGGGACCCTGATGGTCCCGACCGCGGTCACCTTCGTGCCGAGCTTCGTGCTGGTCTCCTCGCTCGGCTGGGTCGACACCTACCGGGGTCTGATCATTCCCGGGCTGTTCAGTGGTTTCACCTGCTTCCTGTTCCGGCAGTACTTCCTGGGGTTCCCCAAGGAGCTGGAGGAGGCGGCGCGCATGGACGGACTGGGCTACTTCGGCGCATACTGGCGCGTCGTCGTGCCGAACTCGCTGAACTTCTTCGCGGCGATGGCGACCATCACCTTCATCAACGGCTGGAACGCCTTCCTGTGGCCTCTGGTCATCGGCCAGGACCCCGGTTCCTGGACGGTGCAGGTCGCGCTCTCCAGTTACATGACCAACCAGACCGTCGTGTTCCATCTGATCTTCATGGCCACGGCCGTATCCATCCTGCCCCTGGTCTTCGTCTTCCTCTTCCTCCAGCGCTGGCTGGTGCAGGGGATCGCACAGACCGGCATCAAGGGCTGAGCTAGGAGACCGATGTCTTACCGCACGACCCCATCCGTCGATTACGTCGAGGACGTCTCCCCGGGCAGCGGGGCCCTGCCGCCCCGCGCCTGGTACGCGTCCTCCGACGCGCGGTCCCTGTCGCTGAACGGCAGCTGGCGCCTGCGGGTGTCGCCCACCGCCGACGCCGAGGACGACTCGTTCGCCGAGGAGGGCTACGACGCCGGGAACTGGGCCGAGGTCACGGTCCCCGGGCACTGGGTTCTCCAGGGCGACGGGGCGTTCGGCTCCCCGATCTATACCAACCACCTCTACCCCTTCCCGGTGGACCCGCCGCACGTCCCGACGGAGAACCCGACCGGTGACCACCTGCGCGTCTTCGACCTGCCGTCCGACTGGCCGTCGGACGGCGGGGCGGTGCTGCGCTTCGACGGCGTCGAGTCGTGCGCCCGCGTCTGGCTGAACGGCACCGAGCTCGGCGAGTTCAAGGGCTCGCGGCTCGCGCACGAGTTCACGGTCGGTGAGCTACTGAAGCCCGGCCGCAACGTGCTCGCCGTGCGCGTGCACCAGTGGTCGGCGGGGTCGTACCTGGAGGACCAGGACCAGTGGTGGCTGCCGGGCATCTTCCGTGACGTGACGCTGCTGCACCGCCCGGCGGGCAGCACGGTCGACTTCTTCGTGCACGCCTCTTACGACCACACCACCGGCGAGGGCACCCTGCGCGTCGACTCCGACGTCGAGGGGCGGGTGACCGTCCCGGCCCTGGACATCGATGTCGCGACCGGCGAGGCGGTCACGGTCGCCGTCGAGCCGTGGAACGCCGAGACGCCGAAGCTGTACGACGGTGTGCTGGCCACCGAGGGTGAGCGGGTGCCGCTGCGGATCGGTTTCCGCACAGTCGTACTGGAGGACGGGCTCGTCAAGGTCAACGGCACGGCGATCCTTTTCCGGGGCGTCAACCGCCACGAGTGGCATCCCCGGCACGGCCGCGCGCTCGACCTGGAGACGATGCGCGAGGACGTGCTGCTGATGAAGCGGCACAACCTCAACGCCGTGCGCACCTCGCACTACCCGCCGCACCCGGCCTTCCTGGATCTGTGCGACGAGTACGGCCTGTGGGTCATCGACGAGTGCGACCTGGAGACCCACGGCTTCGTCGAGCAGGACTGGCGGGACAACCCGGTCGACGACGAGCGCTGGACCCCGGCCCTGCTGGACCGCGCCGCGCGCATGGTCGAGCGGGACAAGAACCACCCGTCGATCGTGTTCTGGTCGCTGGGCAACGAGGCCGGCACGGGCCGCGGGCTCACCGCCATGGCCGAGTGGATCCACGGCCGCGACCCCGAGCGGCTGGTGCACTACGAGGGCGACTGGAACTGCCGCGACACGGACGTCTACTCGCGGATGTACGCCTCCCACGCGGAGGTCGCCAAGATCGGGGAGCGGCTCGACGGCGGTACGCACAAGCGCCGCGAACTGCCCTTCATCCAGTGCGAGTACGGCCACGCCATGGGCAACGGCCCCGGCGGACTTTCCGACTACCAGGAGCTGTTCGAGAAGCACGAGCGGCTCCAGGGCGGGTTCATCTGGGAGTGGATCGACCACGGCGTCGAGCACGCCGAGCTGGGTTACGCCTACGGCGGTGACTTCGGCGAGGAACTGCACGACGGCAACTTCGTGTGCGACGGTCTGATCTTCCCGGACCGGACCCCGTCGCCGGGCCTGATCGAGTACAAGAAGGTCATCGAGCCGGTCCTGATCGAGGGCGACGGCACCAACGGAACCGTGCGGGTCACCAACAAGCACGACTTCGCCGACCTGTCGGCGCTGGCCTTCGAGTGGTCCTGCCAGGTGGACGGCGAGACCGTCGAGTCGGGTTCGCTCGCGGTGCCGGCGCTCGCTCCGGGCGAGAGCGCCGAGGTCAAGCTGCCGGAGCCGCCCGCGGACGGCCGCGGCGGCGAGCGGCAGTGGACGGTGCGGGCGCTGCTCGCGGACGACACGTCGTGGGCCGCGAAGGGCCACGTGGTGGCCTGGGGCCAGTTCGCGGTGGCGGCGCGGCCGCTGCCGTCGTTCCCCGCGACCGACCGGCCCGTGCGGGACGGCGAGCGGATCACGCTCGGCCCGGCCGGGTTCGACGCCCGTACCGGTGCGCTGCTGTCGATCGGCGGGGTGGAGGTCGGCGCGGCACCGCGGCTGGACGTGTGGCGGGCGACGACCGACAACGACGACGGCGCCGAGTGGCAGACCGACACCCGCTACGGGATGCTGTGGCGCACGCTCGGCCTGCACCGGATGCGGCACCGCCTGGTCTCGGTCGAGGCGGGCGACGACGCGCTGACGGTGCGGACCCGGGTGGCGCCCGCGGCCCGCGAGGTGGGTCTGGACACGGTGTACCGCTGGACGTCCGACGGCGAGCGGCTGCGGCTGAGCGTGTCCGTGACGCCGGAGGGCGACTGGACGGTGCCGCTGCCCCGGCTCGGCGTGCGCTTCGGACTGCCGGAGGCGGACCGGGTGGAGTGGTTCGGCGGCGGTCCCGGCGAGGCGTACCCGGACACCGGGAAGGCGTCCATGGTGGGCCGCTGGCAGTCCACGGTGGACGGGCTGCAGACGCCGTACGTCCGTCCGCAGGAGAACGGCGCCCGTGCCGATGTGCGCTGGGTGGAGCTCGGCGGTCTGCGGATCGAGGGTGACCCGGAGTTCTGGTTCACCGCGCGGCGCTGGACGACCGAGCAGCTCGACGCCGCCCGGCACCGCACCGACCTCACGGCCGGGGACACGGTGTGGGTCAACCTCGACCACGGGCTGCACGGCATCGGCTCGCAGTCCTGTGGTCCGGGTCCGCTGCCGCAGTACTTCCTGAAGGCGGAGCCCGTGGAGTTCTCGTTCGTGTTCTCGACCACCGAGTAAGAAACTGATTAATCGATTGATCGACATTCCGACAGGCTCGGGATGTCATCCGCGGCCGGTCGGCCCCCAGCCGACCGGCCGCCGCTGTGTTCACCGCAAGGAAGCTGGTGGGTCAGTTGAGTGTCGCCATCGAGGTCCGCGGGCTGTCCCGTACCTTCCACACCACCGTCCGCCGCCCCGGTTTCGCGGGCGCCGTCCGTTCCCTGGTCAACCCCGAGCGAGTGGCCAAGCACGCGGTCTCCGACATCACCTTCGACGTGGCCGCGGGTGAACTCCTCGCCCTGCTCGGCCCGAACGGCGCCGGCAAGTCCACCACCATCAAAATCCTCACCGGCATCCTCACCCCCACGTCCGGCGAGGCCCGGGTCGCGGGCGTGGTGCCGTACCGGGAACGCGAGCGCAACGCCCGTAACGTGGGCGCGGTGTTCGGGCAGCGCACCCAGTTGTGGTGGGACCTGCCGGTGCGTGAGTCGTTCGCGATCCTGCGGGACATCTACGAGGTTCCCAAGGCCGAACACACCGCACGGCTGAAGGAGTTCGACGAGATTCTGGAGCTGTCGTCGTTCTGGGACACCCGGGTCCGCCATCTCTCGCTCGGCCAGCGGGTGCGCAGCGACCTGGCCGCCGCCCTGCTGCACGACCCGCCGGTGGTCTTCCTCGACGAGCCCACCATCGGCATGGACGTGGTGGTGAAGGAGCAGGTGCGGGAGTTCCTGCGGCACCAGGTGGAACAGCGCGGCCGTACGGTGCTGCTGACCACGCACGACATGACGGAGGTCGAGCGGCTCGCCGAGCGGGTGGTGCTGGTCAACCACGGCCGGCTGATGCTGGACGGCTCGCTCGACGAGATACGCCGGAAGTTCGGCTCCACGTGGCAGGTGCGGGCCACGCTGGCCGATCCGCACGCCGAGGTCGTGCCGCCGCCGGGCACCACGCTGCTGCGGCACACCGGCGCGCAGATCGTCCTCGGCCCCGACGGGCCGGACGCGCCCACCGTCCAGCAGGCGCTGAAGGCGGTGATCGAGCGGTTCGAGGTGGCGGACATCGCGCTGGACGAGGCGGACCTCGAGGACGTGATGCGGGCCGCGTACGCGCACGCCGGGGAGGTCTGACGTGGCCGTGCTCCAAGCCTGGCGCGCCGCCCGGGTCACCCCGCTCGGCGAGCTGAACGCACCGCCCCGGATGACCGCCGTCGCGCTGCGGCTGGCCGTGCAGGTGGTGCTGGTCTGGTCGCTGTGGAGGGGCCTGTACGCCCAGTCCGGCACGACCGCGGGGCTCAGCCGCGACCAGGCGGTCACGTACGCCGTGCTCGCGGTACTGGCGTCCCGGCTGCGGGAGCTGGACCAGTACGCGGGCCGGGACACCGTCCTGCAGCACATGCACTTCGGCACCATCGTCTACTGGTACCTGCGCCCGCTGCCGCCGCAGCGCTACTACGCCCTGCGCGCCGCCGGTGAGCAACTGTACGGCCTGGCCTGGGCGTTGACGGGGTACGCGATCTGCCTGGCCGCGGGGGTCGTCGAACCGCCCCGGTCGGCCGCGGTGGCCGGGGTGTTCGCGCTGAGCATGCTGCTGGGCCAGTGGGTCCTGTACTACGTCATGCTCCTCCTCGACCAGTTGTGCTTCTGGACGGTCCGCAACACCGCGGCGATGCTCATCCTGCTGTTCGCGCAGAACCTGCTGTCCGGCGTGTACGCGCCGCTGTGGTTCTTCCCGGACTGGTTCGTGACGATGAGCTCCTTCCTGCCGTTCCAGGCCACGCTGAGCGTGCCGCTGTCGCTGTACGTGGGGCGGATCCCCCTGTCCGACGCGGCGTTCCAGCTCTCCGTGCAGGCCGCGTGGGTCGTGGCGCTGGCGTTGTCCACCCGGTTCCTGTGGCGGCGGGCCGCCCGGCGCGTGATCTCGCAGGGAGGCTGACATGTCGTTCAAGGCTCTGCGGATCGTGTGGCGCGTGACGGCGCTCAACTTCCGCGCACAGATGGAATACCGCACCGAGTTCCTGCTGATGATCGCGATCGGCGCGATCTGGCAGGTGTCGGTGATCGTGTTCGCGACGGTACTGCTGTCCCGGTTCGCCGGGATGGGCGGCTGGGACAGCTCCGACGTGCTGCTGATCCCCGCGACGCGGATGCTGGCGCACGGGCTGTTCGTGCTGTTCCTCGGCCGCATGCACTGGGCGGGACGGCAGATCCAGGAAGGGCGGATCGACATCTACCTGATGCGCCCCATGCCGGTGCACCGGCAGATCCAGCTGGCGTTCTTCCCGACCAACGCCATCGGGGACCTGACGGTGGCGGCGGGCCTGATGGTGGGCGCGCTCTCCCGCAGCGACCTGGACTGGACGACGGGCCGTGTCACGTACCTCGTCGCGGCCGTGCTCGGCGGCATGCTGCTGGAGGCCGCCCTGTTCACGGTCGTGGCCAGTGCGTCCCTGCGTTTCCCGGCCGCCGACATGTGGGGCCGCTGGCTGGAGGAACTCCTCGGCACCTTCGGCAGTTACCCGCTGAACGTCCTGCCCAGAGCGGTGGGCGGATTCCTCACCTTCGGTCTTCCGCTCGCCTTCGTCGCCTACTTCCCGGCGGCGGTCCTGACGGGCCACGGCCACACGACCGGAGTCCCCTTCTGGCTCGCGGCGGCCTCACCGCTGCTCGGGCTGCTGGCGTATCTGGCGGCGCGGCTGGTGTGGCGGTGGAGTCTGCGGCACTACAGCGGCATCAACGGCTGACGGTCCGGCCCGCGCCGCGAACCGGGGTGAACAGGGCCGCCACGGCGAGCAGGACACAGATCGCTCCGGCGGCCAGGGCGACCGGGGTCGTGCCCTGTTCCTCCGCGGCCCAGGTCAGCACGGCGGCACCGATCGGTGCCGCCGCGTAGTGCAGGGTCCAGAACGTGGAGGTGACCCGGCCCAGGAGGTGTTCCGGGGTGATTTCCTGACGGAGTGACATCGAGCAGGTGCCTCCCACGGCGGCGCAGGCGAGGAAGGCGGCGCTCAGGACTGCGACGACCGGCACGTCACGCGCCCAGCCGAGACCGGCGAAGGCGAGCCCGCACCCCGCGACCGAGCCGGCCCACGTCGGCCCGAAGCCGAGGCGGCGGCGGACCCCGGCCACGAGCAGGGCGCCGGTGACGGTGCCGAGCGCGCCGGCCGCCATGACGGTGCCGACGGTTCCGTCGCCGTGCCCGAGATCGTGCTTGAGGTGATAGATGACCAGGTCATGGATCCCGAGGGTGAGGAAACTGAAGACGAACAGCAGGCCGGTGAGCGAGCGCAGCACGGGGTGGCCGCGGAGAAAGACGATGCCGGTGCACAGGTCCTGCCACAACCCGGGCCGCTCGCCCTGCTGTTCGTCCGCACTGCGTGGGCGCAACCGAACGAAGAACAGGCAGGTCGCCGACACCCCGAAACTGGCGGCGTTCACTCCGACGGCCGCGGCCGGGCCGGACCACGCGGCCACCAGCCCCGCACACAGCGGCCCGAGGACCCCCGCTCCGGCGGCGGTGGCGCTGAGACGTCCGTTGGCCTCGGTGAGCCGCCCCGTGCCGACCAGGCCGCGCACGACCGTGACGTAGCCGACCGCGAACAGCATGCCGACGGCCTCGCACAGCGGCAGCACCACGTACAGCAGCCAGGTCTGCGGGCCGAACAGCCACACCAGCGGCACGGCCCCGTACAGGCCCATGCGCAGCAGGTCGCAGGCGATGAGCAGGCGGCGCCGGTCCACGCGGTCCACGATCGCCCCGGCGAACACCGCCGCCACGACCGCCGCGGCCCCTCCCACCCCCGTCAGCAGGCCCATCCGCGCGAGGGACCCGGTGGCCTCCAGGACCAGCAGGGGCAGGGCGATCAGCGCGAAGGAGTCGCCGAGCACGGAGAGCGTCTGGGCGGCCCAGAAGATCCCGAAGTCGCGCTGCCGCCACAGCGGGCGCGGCTCGCGTAAGCCGTCGTCGGCGGTCTCCGCGAAGCCGCCGGGTTCGTCCTCGCGCCGCGCAGCTCCCTGCGTCATGCCGCCTCCCCCGTCCGGAGCCCGTTTCCCCCGGCAACTCTATGACGGTGCGGTGACCGGGAGTTGCCGGAAAGGCACCCTGCCCGTCGCACAGGAGCTGTCCGAAGGGCTGAGCCCGAAGGCCGGGGCGGGTAGCCTCGGCAGCGTGCAGTGACCTCTCCGGCGGCGCTCCCCTCGCGCCGCAGACGCGAACCGATCCGTACCCGCGGCCGCCGCCTGCGCGCGCCGCGGACGTTTCCGCCTGGAGAGATCACCATGGTGCGCGACAACCACGAGCCCGTCCCCGGCGCGAGCCCCGAGGAGACGCTGTGGGCGTTCACCTCACGGGCCATCGCCGACCCCGCCGTCGTCGGGCTCGTCCTCAGCGGCTCCCGGGTCCACACCGGCATGCCGACGGCCCGCTCCGACTACGACCTGCACGTCGTCGTCCACGACGAGGGCGTCCCGGCCCTGGCGGCGCTCGACCGCTTCCGCTCGGCCCACCTCGACCTCGTCGTCATCCCCCTCGCGGAGTTCCGCACCCGCGGGATGCCCGGCCGGCCGGACAGCTTCGCGCGGTACTCCTACGTCCACGCCGAAGTGTTGTTCGACCGCTTGGACGGGACCATCGCCCGGATCCTCGACGACAAGCGCACCCTCGGCGCCGACGAGGCCCGGGACGCCGCCGCCAGCTGGCTCGACGCCTACGTCAACCAGACCTACCGCTCGCTCAAGAGCTACCGCGACGACCGCCCGGACATGGGTCATCTGGACGCCGCCGAGAGCGTCCCGTACGCCCTGGAGGTGCTCTTCGCGCTGCACCGCCGCGTCCGGCCCTACAACAAGTTCCTGCGGTGGGAGCTCGAACGGCAGCCTCTGGGCGACCCCCGGTGGGCCGCGGACCGGCTCCTGCCCGTCCTGCGGCGCGTGCTGGCCGACGGCGATCCGCCCACCCAGCGGGCCCTCTTCGACGAGATCGAGGAGGCGGCGCGCCGGGCCGGGCACGACCGGGTCCTCGACGCCTGGGGGACGGACCTGGAACTCCTGCGCCACCGGTGACGCCCTGCCGGCCGGCGTCCGTGCAGGGCCGGGAGGAGGTCCCGGCCCTGCACGACGGCGTAGGACACGGCCCCGAGCCGCACAGCCCGCTGCCCCGCCCGACGGTGCCGAAGGCCAGCCGTGCCGTCACCGAGGGAGTTGGTGCGCCCCACCGGTCCGGCGCTCCCCCACGCCCGCCGGCGGCTACGATCACGTGGTGCGTCCGAGGGGGCTCGTCCTCGGCACGGCGCTCTTCGAGAGGTGATCCCCGACCCCATGCCCAGAGCCGGTCTCACCCCCGAGCGCCTCGTGGCGGCCGCGGTCGAGCTCGCCGACGAGGTCGGGTTCGAGGGCGTCACCCTGTCCGCGCTGGCCCGCCGGTTCGGGGTGAAGGACGCGAGTCTGTACACCCATGTCCGGAGTCTGAAGGACTTGCGGACCCGCATGGCCCTCCTCGCCGGTGGCGAGATCGTCGACCGGATCGCGGAGGCGGTCGAGGGGCGGGAGACCGGCCGGGACACCCTCGCCGCGTTCGCCGCCGCCTACCGGGCCTACGCCCTGGAGCACCCCGGCCGGTACGCGGCGACGCAGATCCGCATCGACCGGGAACTCGCCACGGACTCCCCCGCGATGCGGCGAACGGCGGACGTCACGTACGGCATGCTCCGCGCCTACGGTCTGGAGGAACCCGACCTCACCGACGCCGTGCGCCTGCTGCGCAGCACCTTCCACGGCTATTGCGCCCTGGAGTCCACCGGCGCCTTCGGCGCGCCCCGTGACGTGCAGGTCTCCTGGGACAGGGCGATCGACGCCCTGCACGTACTGCTGATGAACTGGCCGGGCGAGAAAGGGACTTCCGGATGACCGAACGCACCCGAGCCGACGTCACGGCCGATGTCATGGCGGAGCGCTACTCCCTCGGCACCGGCCCCTGGACCATCACACCCATCGCCCGGGGCGCCCTCGGCCGGATCTGGAGACTCACCGGGAACGGCCGCTCCTGGGCCGTGAAGGAACTCCTCTTCGGCTGCGACGAGGCCCAGGTCGCCCGCGAGGCCGCCTTACGGGCCTCCGCGGCGGGCCTGGGCATCGCCTCGCCCCGGCTCCACCGCGACCGGCACGGCGCCCATGTCTCCCGCCTCGACTCCCCGGGCGGCGGGTCGTGGGTGAAGCTGTACGACTGGGTCGACGGAGCCGAGGCGGACGCCCGCGACCCGGACGTCCTGGACTGGTTCGGCCGGACCATGGCTCTGCTCCACCGGGCCGGCGAGGGAACCGTCGAGGCCCCGGACGACTGGTACGAGCGGTGCCCCGACGACTCCGGCTGGGAGGACGTCCTCAAGAAGGTGCGGGACGCCGGCCTGCCGTGGTCGGACGAACTGGACCGGTTCGTCGCCACGTCCGCGCCGCCGCTGGCCTACTGGGTGACTCCCGCACCGCCCGACGGCCGGGTGACCTCCCACCTCGACCTCCAGCCCCAGAACGTGCTGATCGGCCGGGACGGGCCCGTCCTCCTGGACTGGGACAACGCCGGCCCCGTAGCCGCGGAGCGGGAGTTCGCACGCGCCCTCCACGTCTGGTCCGGCGGCAACGACGTGGACATCGCCGCTGCCCGGCGCCTGGCCCGGGCGTACCGCGAGGCCGGCGGCCGGGCCGTCCTCACCGGCCCGGAATCCTTCTCGATGCTCTTCGCCACGGCCCTGAACTACATCCATGTGCAGGCCGAGACCTCCGTCGACCCGGCCGTGACCGCCGCACAGCGCGAGTACGCGGCCCGGCAGGCCGTGACCTGCCTGCGCACGGTGCCCGACCTCGCCGCCGTGTCCCTGCTGGTCGCCGCGCTCGACACCTAGAGGCCGGTCCGGCTGCCGGCCCTGCCGGGCGCGCGACAGGGCCCGGCGAGCCCCGCCACCTCGTCGTACGACGGTATCGGACCCGTCGGTGTGCGGCCCGCGCGGACGCCGGCCGCGGCCTCCAGTGCCGCGCCCAGTGCCCGCCGGTACAGGAGCGAGCCGAGGCTGATGCGGCTTACGCCGAGGTCGGCGAGGTGGGAGACGGGTGGGCCGCCGGGCGAGTAGAGGACGTTAAGGGGCACCTCCAGGTGGCGCACCAGCGTCTCGATCCGCCGAAGGTCGGTGAGGCCCGGCACGAACACCCCGTCCGCGCCCGCCTGTTGGTAGGCGCCGAGGCGCTCGACAGTGCCGTCGCCGTCGCCCAGCCAGTGGGTGTCGGTGCGGGCGTTGACGAACAGGTCAGGAGCGGCCCGCTTGACCGCCGTGATCTTCGCCGCGTGCCGGGCGGGCGGCCCGAGACCGTCCTCCAGATTGATGCCGACCGCTCCGGCGGCGTGCAACTCCCGTGCGAGCTCCGCCACCTCGTCCGGATCGTCGCTGAATCCGCCCTCCGCGTCGACGGACAGCAGAAACGGCTCGGATCCCAGGGCCACGGCCAGCCGCAGCGTCTCCTCCCGGGTCGCCGCCGCCCCGTCGGGAAGACCCGCCGCCGCGGCGACACCCAGGCTCGTCGTCCCGACCGCCCGGAAGCCCTGCCCCGCGAGGGCCCGGCCGGACGCGTGATCCCAGGCGTTGGGCAGGAGCAGGGGCTCCGCGGCCCGGTGCAGGGCGGCGAAGGCGGTGGCGGCTGCCGCCGGGCCGGACGGCTTCTGCTGTGGATCTGCGGTCATGCCGCCACGCTAGGCCCGGCTTGCTTCGGCGCGGACCGAAGTACGGCGGACGCCGGGGCACCGAGAAGCAGACGGAGCACCGTCCGAGGGCGGTCCGAGGCGGCAGACCTCAGTCGACGTGCACGCCGGACCCGTCCAGCCGGACCCGCACGTCGGGCCCATCGCTCCAGCGGACCGTCAGCCCGCCCTCCCCGGAAGCGGTTACCGCGACCGTTTCCGCCAGCGGTACCGGATCCGCCTCGGCGGTGAGCCGGGCCAGGGCGACGAACAGGGTGGGGTCCCCGGTGGTGGCTCCGGTGAGGCCGGCGTCGAGACCGACGGCGGGCAGGAGTTCCGCCCGGGTGCCGTCCGGCGCGGCCCAGCCGGTCACGCGGACCTCGGTCCCCGGCTCCGCCCCGGTGACCAGGTACGCCCGCACCTCCGCCGCCCCGTGCACCAGCACCGCGCTCGTCACCCGCGCTCCCCCGCCCGCCGTGTGCCGGGACGCCGCCCAGCCCTCGCCCACGCCGAGCGGTTCGATGCCCGTGCGGCCCGGGTCGCCGCCGACGAGGACGCTGTTGTCGTACGAGTCCGCGGGTGTCGTCACGGTGGAGTACGCCAGCCGCGTGTAGTACGGGTCGTAGCGGACGTCCTCGCTGCCGTGGTTGTGGAGCCGGACCACGCCGTCGGAACGGGTGGACTGCAGCAGCCAGTTGGGAGGCCCGACGGGGGTGGCGAAGTCCGCGCGTTCGGCGGGGCCGGGTTCCTCCGGTGCCGTCCACACCTCGTGGTCGGCGGGCAGGAGCAGGCCGAGGAAGCCCTTGCTCGCCCAGTACGGCGAGGCCGGGCCCGAGTACCCCTGGAGGACGGACTCGTCGTAGCCGTGCCAGCCGAGGGAGAGCAGGCCCCGGTCGTCCACCGCGCCCCGGTCCAGGAAGTACTTCAGCGCGCCCGAGGCCAGCCGCCGGGTCTCGCCGGGGGGCAGGGGCGTACGGCCGGTCAGCGCGCCCAGCCACAGCGGGGCCGTCGTGGCGAAGCGGTACGTCAGGGAACGGCCCTGGTGCATGGGGGCGCCGTCGCCGCCGAACAGGCGGGCGTAGTCGGAGAGGTGCCGGTGGAGGCGGTCGCCGTACAGCTGAAGCAGTCGCTCGTCGCGCTCCAGCCAGGCGTGCAGCACCGGGTAGAGGTGCATCGCCCAGCCGTTGTAGTAGTCGTACTTGCGGCCGTCGCCGTCGGTGTACCAGCCGTCGCCGACGTACCACTGCTCGATGCGTTCCAGACCGCGGTCGATCGCCGCGCGGGAGGCGTCCGGCTCGTGGCCGATCTCGGCCAGGAAGCCGCCCACGGTGACCGGGAACAGCTCCCAGTTGCAGGGCCAGGGCTCGGCCGTGAGGGCGTCGGTCAGCCAGGCGGCGGTCCGCTGCCGCACGCCCTCGTCCAGGCGGTCCCAGAGCAGGTCCCGTGTGAGGCGCAGGGCGAGGGCGATGGACGCCGCCTCCACCAGGGACTGGTGGCGGTCCTCGATACGGGGCCAGACGCCCGAGACACCGGCGGCGAGGCCCGTCGCATACCGCTCCAGGGCCTTCTCGTCGCGGCGGAAGGCGGCGAGCAGCAGGGTGCGGGCGTAGCCCTCCAGGCCGTCGGAGAGGCGGCCCGTCCAGCTGGCCCGGTCGCCGGGCAGGTGGTAGAGCGCGCGGTCGTCGGTGGCGTACGGCTCGACGGCGGTCAGCAGGGAGTCGGCCGCCGCCTCCCAGTGGGCGCGGGTGTAGCCGGTGAACGGGGACGTCGTGCGGTCGGGAGGCAGCTGCATCGGGTGTCTTTCGTGCTCGGGCCGGTGGATACGGATCGGACCTGGGGCGCCCCGGTTCCGGTCGGGGCGCCCCAGGGGTTCATCCCACCCGCACCGTGCCCTTCGGCACCAGATGCCGGGTGACGAGTTCGTCGCGGACGAGGCCCGCGTAGGCCGTCGCACCGCGCACGGAGGTGTGCGTGTTGTCGCGCGCCTCGTTCGTGAGGTACAGCGCCTTGGAGCCTTCCACGCCGAGCGACTCCACCAGCGCCTTGGTCTTCGCCGTGAGGTCGATCAGCGGGACGTCCCGGGCGGCGGCGACAGCGCGGATGACGGCCGGGTGGTCGACACCGAGGCCGTTGACCAGGAGCGCGGTTCCGTTGTTCAGCGTGCCGTCGGGGTTGAACCAGCGCCGCACGATGGGAGTGACAAGGACCGGCTGTCCGCCCTGTTCCCGGACGCCGGCCACCAGGGTTTCCAGGTTGGTCCGGTAGGTGGCCTCGTCCGTGGTCTTGTCGTTGTGGGCGAGCTGGACCAGGACCGGGTCGCCCGGGCGGATCAGGGGCCGTACGGTGGCCCACAGCTGCGGGTTCCCCAGATACGAGACCGTACTCTCCCCGGAATCGGCGTAGTTGGCGACGGACACACCCTTGCGGAGGTACTGGGGCAGTTGCTGTCCCCAGCCGGAGTACGGGTCGCCGGGCTGGTCGCAGACGGTGGAGTCGCCGACCAGGAAGATCTGGCGGGTGGGCCGGGCCCGGGTGACCCTGAGGTCGGCGAGGGCCGGGGCGGAGCCGCCGATGTTCAGGTCGAGGCCGGGGGTCCCCTCGGGGCCGGTGGGCTCGCCCTCGGGGGTGCGGACGTTCACCGTGAAGCTGCGGGTGACGCGCTGTCCGGCCGGTGCGGCCGTCTCGGGGAGCAGGGAGCGGCGGGTCTCCCCGCTGACGCTCGTGCTGGACGCCGCCCGGCCGCCGAGGGTGACCCGTACGTCGTAGGTGCCCGGCGGGACGTCGAAGTGGCAGGTGCCGGCGGCGCAGTGGGAGAGGCCCCGGCCCCCGCTCCTCGCATCCGCGTGGGCGGGTGCGGACGTCGATGCGGCCCCCAGGGCCACCGCCGCGACGACGGCGATGCTGAAACGTCTCACTCCAGGCTCCTCCCGGCATACGACACGACCTGGAGGGCGACCGTACCGCTCCGCACAAGCGCTTTCTAGACCTGGAGCAGTATTCACCGGATCTCTGACCGGACGCCGATGAAAGCCCTTTCACCGCATCGATTCAACTGTCGCCCTCGCTCCCACCGCCCTCCCGCACTCCCCCCACCCCTCGCAGGAGGCGGGGCGAGCGGGTTCCTCAGCGCGGGGACGGCGGTCGATGCGACCGACCTGCTGACCTGAGCGCCCCCGCCGGGCGGGCGGGTGTCAGGTCCCGCGTGTCCACTGCTGGTTGGTGCCACCGTTGCACGTGTACGTGATGAGCGCGGCACCGTTGGCGGTGGACGCCCCGTTCACGTCCAGGCACTCGCCGCTCGCGCGGGACCTGACGTTCACGTACGAGCCGGTCGTGGTCAGCGACCACTGCTGGCTCGTCGCGGAGGACGTGCAGTTCTCCTGCGTGACCGTGCTCGCGTTCTCCTGTACGCACAGGCCGCTGTTCCTGACCATCAGCTGGTAGTAACCGCTTCCGACGGACTTGAACCAGTACTTCTGGTTGGCGCCTCCGTTGCAGTCGTACTGCTTGATCTGGGCCCCGGGCCACAGCGACTGGCTCGTCACGTCCGCGCACCTGGAGGAGTGGCGGGCGATGAGGGTGTTGTACGTGGCGCCGGTGCCGGTGACGGTTCCGGCGGCCGTGTCGATCGTGACCTCCGGTGACCAGGACATGGCCATCGTCGTCGCGTTGGAGAAGGTCAGCGGCAGCCACACGTAACGCGAGTCGTTGACGGTGCCGCCGAAGGAGTTGCCCCAGCGGTCGCCCAGGTAGAGGTACGAGGTGCCGGAGGTGCCCTGCACGGGCAGCACGAAGGCGGTCTGCGAGCCGTACGCCGTGGAGTCGCCGATGCTCTTCATGGCCGACCAGGGGCCGGCGATGCTGGTGGCCGTGGCGTACTGCTGCTGGTTGGGGTTCCAGCCCGTCGCGCCCGAGGTCAGCATGAAGTACACGCCGCCCCGCTTGAACAGTGCCGGTGCCTCACGGTGGCCGCCCGGCCAGGGGTTGGCGACCAGGCTCGCGACGCCGGTGTAGTCGGCGGTGAGGCGGTAGATCTGCAGGTCGTAGTTCTCGCGGGCGGCGGAGATCATGTATCCGGCGCCGTCGGTGTCGGTGAAGACCGTGATGTCACGGGACATGTGCTGGCCGAGCGGGCGGAAACTGCCCTTCCAGGTGTAGTCGCCGTCGACGGTGTCGGAGATGGCGACGGCCGCGCGGGCCTCGCTGTAGTCGGTGCCGTTCTCCTTGTGCATCCACATCACGAACTTGCCGGTGGAGGCGTTGTACATGACCTTCGGCCGCTCGATGTTGGCGGTCGCGAGCTCGGGGGCGCTCGCCTCGGTCAGGACGTGGTTGCGGAACTCCCAGTTCTTCAGGTCGGTCGAGCGGTAGGCGTCGACGTACCGGAAGGTGTTGTCGGCGTTGCGGTGCTCGCCGAACCAGTAGTAGTAGCTGCCGACCTTGAGGACTCCGCCGCCGTGCGCGTGGACGGGGCTGCCCGAGGTGTCGGTGAACTGGGTGCCGTTGGTGATCGTCCAGGGCGCGGCCTGGGCGGGCCCGGCGGTGGCGAGGGCCGTGAACAGCCCCAGGCACAGGGCGAGAAGGGTGGCGCAGGCACGTCTCATGTCAGTCACCCGCCGTCGCGGTGTCGGCGACCGGTATGCCGAAGTCGGGGGTGCCGTCGGGCTTCCAGCCGAGTCTCTGGACGCGGGTGTGACGGTTCGGGTCGTTCAGCGGGTCGCCGTTGATCTCCTTGTACTGGCGGGCGTGGTAGACGAGGACGTCCGTGCGGCCGTCCTCGGCGACGGTGAAGCAGTTGTGGCCCGGGCCGTACTGCTTGTTCGTGTCGTTGCTGGTGAAGACCGGGGTCGGCGACTTGGACCAGCTCATGGGGTCCAGGAGGTGGCTGTCCGCGTCGGCGGTCAGCAGACCCATGCAGTAGTTGAAGTCGGTGGCGCTGGCCGAGTACGTCATGAACAGGCGGCCGTTGCGCTTGAGGACGTAGGGGCCCTCGTTGACCTTGAAGCCGATGCACTCCCAGTCGTACTCCGGGGTGGACAGCCGCACCTGGGGGCCCGTCAGGGTCCAGGGGTTCGCCATCTCGGACAGGAAGATGCCGGTGTTGTTGTCCAGGCCGGGCTCGTGCTGGGCCCAGGCGAGGTAGCGCTTTCCCCGGTGGGTGAAGGTGGTGGCGTCCAGGGAGAAGGTCTCCCACGCCGTCTTGATCTGGCCCTTCTCCACCCAGGTGCCCTGGAAGGGGTTGGGGTGGGAGTTCTCCAGCACCCAGATGCGGATGGCCCAGATGTCCTCGGCGGGCGCGGAGGCGAAGTAGATGTACCACTTGCCGCCGATGCGGTGCAGTTCGGGCGCCCAGATGTGGGCGCCCATGGGGCCGGTGGCGTGGGCGCGCCAGATGACGGACTCGTCGGCCGTGCCGAGGCCGCCGAGGCTGCGGGAGCGGCGCAGGATGATGCGGTCGTACTCGGGGGCGGTGGCGGTGAAGTAGTAGAAGCCGTCCTTGTGCCGGTGGATGTGCGGGTCGGCACGGTTGCGGACGAGCGGGTTCACGAAGGGGGCCGGCTTCGGGCGCTTGCCGGGTGTTTCGGCAGCGGTTTCTGCCGGGGGTGCCGCCTGGGCGACGCCGGGGAGGGCGGGGACGGCGGCAAAGGCGCCGGCGGCTGCGGCGCCTTTCAGCAGCAGTCTGCGGCTGGGGGCTTCGGGCAGAACAGGGTCGCGGCTCATGCGGCCTGCCTCTCATGGGGTGGGGGGAACACACCATGTCGTTCGATATTCCGAACGTCATCTGTCATTACGAACGCCGAAAAGGTAAGGGTGTGCCACGAGGAGGTCAACGGGTCTGACGGGGCGAGTCGTTCACCGATTTTCTGTTATCGGCGGAAGTCGGGCCCGTCCCCGTGGTGTGCGCAGCCTCTCCCACACCACAGCAACGGCCACGGGCGTCCTGACGGCGACCCTCTTCCTGCTCACCGCTTCCCCGGCGGCGGCCGCGACCACCGGCGGCGCGGCGGCCTCCGCGGACATCGGCTTCGGCTGGTGGCCCTACGCCCTGGGCTCCGCCCTGATCATCAGCCTCGCGATACCGGCGCCGCCGAGGGGGCGGGGGCGGGGTCGGCGAGGGGGCGGGCGGGGTGCGCGCAAGTGACTCCTCCGCTGCGGTGGCCGGCCGGCCTCACAGCTCGCACTCCGCCCTCCCTCACAGCTCCGGCTCCCCCCATGTCACGACCCGCACCTCGTCGCCCACCGCCACCTTGCCCGGCCGGAGTACCGCGTACTTCGTTCCGAAGGCGATGCCGCCCTGGGTGGCGCGGCGGTAGGTGGCGAGGGTGCGCAGGGGTTCCGGGCCCGCTCGGGTGCCGGTGTGCTGGTCGACGAGGGTGACCGCGCAGCGGATGGCGAGTTTGGCGTAGCCGAGTTCCGTGTCTTTGATGCGCAGGTGGTGGGCGCGGTCCTCCGTGTGGGGGTCGTCCCAGCCGTCGATGACGAGGTTGGGGCGGAACCGGTCGGCGGGGAGGGCGCGCACGCCGCGGGCGGCCATCTTCGCGTCGAGGAGGCCCAGGGTGGAGCGGGAGACGACGTGCAGGGCGCAGCTGTCGGCGTACCCGGAGGTGCCGGGTGTCAGGCCGTCGGTCACCCGGTCGTGCTCGGGCGGGACCCGTACCAGCCGGCTCGGGGCACCGAGCACGTCGGAGAGCCAGCCCGCCGCGTCGTCGCCTTGGTCGATTCCCTGGTAAGCGGTTCCGAAGAGATCCACTTTCTGCCGGGTGCCCGATGTGTCCACCCGCAGGTGGAGGGACTCGGCCCCGGGTGCGTTGAGCGTGAGACGGTCGCCGTCGGGTGTGATGCGGGGGCGGACGACGGCCAGCAGCGGATCCCGGCGCTGCGTCCGGTAGACGCCCTCCTCGCTGACGACCATGAAGCTGCGGTCGTGCGCGAGCCCGGTCGGCGTCAGCAGCGCCTCGCGTACCGGCGTACCGGCGCAGCCCTTGACGGGGTAGTACGACA
This sequence comes from Streptomyces sp. NPDC056373, assembly GCF_042262425.1. Classification (NCBI taxonomy): domain Bacteria; kingdom Bacillati; phylum Actinomycetota; class Actinomycetes; order Kitasatosporales; family Streptomycetaceae; genus Streptomyces; species Streptomyces sp. NPDC056373. Next base: position 70,701 of record NZ_JBHJPX010000013.1, on the reverse strand, counting down.
GCTCGGCGACTCTGGCCATGACCTCTCGTTCCGTCTCGCGGCTCAACGGCCGCTGGGGGCTTCGGGAAAACCGAGCAGGAGGGCCAGCGTCCGCGCCTCGGCCGCCCACCCGGCCAGGAACGCCAGGGTCAGGCCCCTTTCCCGGTAACGGAGTTCGGCCGGGACCGTGCCCGCACCGCCGTAGGCCACCGGCTCCTGGTCCGCCCGCGCCAGCATCAGCGCGGTGAGCCAGTGGTACTTCACCGCGGACGCGCACACGCCGAGCCGGACGAGGCGTTCGTCGCCCCGCCAGCCGCTTTTGCGCAGTCCGTGCAGGTAGGCGTCGTAGGCCGCCTTGGCCAGGCCCGGCAGGTCCGCGGCCGGGACGAACAGGTCGAGGACGCAGTCCGGGAGGTAGTTGCCGAGGTCCTCGCCGAGGGCGCCGTCGCCGGTGAACGCCCAGTCGAGCAGGACGCTTGTGCCCGAGCGGCCGGAGACGACGTTCGCCGGCCACTGGTCGAGGTGGCTGAGGGCGCGGGGCAGCGACTCCATGACCGTGAGGAACCACTCGCGGTCGTGGTGGAGGCGGACCATGTCCTCGCGCAGGCCGGGCGGGAAGTGCCGCCGGACCAGGGGGTGCCGCCACGCCGCGTCGTCGTCGAGCAGGGCCCTGCCCGTCGTCTGCGCCGAGGTGTAGTCCCGCAGGAAGCCCTGCGACAACCACGGGGTGTCCTCCCCCGCGCCGACCGCACCCTGCGCGGCGCCCAGTCGGTGGGCGTGCTCGACGTGGTGGGTGAGGGGCCAGACCGTCGCCGGCTCGCCCGGCACGTCCTCCAGCCACAACGCCACGTCACCGTCCGGCCGTTCCACGCACTCCAGCAGCCGGGGGGCGCGGATGCCGTACCGCTCCCAGACCCGGACGAGCCCGGACCGGTAGACGTACGCCTCGCGCCGCCAGAAGTTCCAGTGGCGGGGATCGTTGGACGCCGACCAGGCGACGCCGGTCTCCTTCGTCCGCGTCAGCACCTTCAGGACGGCCGAGCGCTCGCCGCCGCCGACCCGCCACACCCCGGCCGTGACGCCGTTCGACGGATTGTGCGTGAGCGGTTCGAACACCGCCTCGCCAGCGGGGACTTGCAGGACCTCACGTACTTCGGCATGCGCTGCGGCGACCTCGGGCATCCCCCGATGCTATGCCTCCGCCCCGGCCCTGTCCTTGCGTCCCCGCAGCCACACGTACACCGGGATCCCGGCGAAGAGGAACAGCACGCCCTGGTAGACGGCCGCGTACCCGGCGCCGGCGATCAGCCAGAACGAGAAGCCGAAGGAGAGGACGGCGACGGTCAGGTCGCGGGCGAGGCCGGCGGGCCGGACACCGTCGCGATTGCCACGGGCCAGCCAGTACAGCTGGGCCGCCGCCGACAGCAGGTACGGCACGCAACCGGTGAAGGTGGTGATCAGGACGAGGACGCGGAACGTGGTGTCCGGTCCTGCCGTGTAGTTGAGGGCGATGAGCAGGCTGCCGAGGACCGCGCAGGCCCACACCCCGAAGCCCGGGACGCCGCCCTTGCCGAGGCGGGCGAAGGGTGCGGGGAAGAGGCCGTCGCGGGCGGCGGCGTACGGCATCTGCGCGGCCATGAGGATCCAGCCGTTGAGGCAGCCGGTGATCGAGGCGACGGCGACCAGCGCGATGGCGGTGCCGCCCCAGCCACCGCCGGTGATCGCGTTGACGGCGTCGGCGAAGGGCGCGCTCGAGTCGACGAGCCGGTCGTGCGGGACCAGGCCGAAGACGGCGATCGTGCCGAGGACGTAGACGAGGGCGGAGGCCAGGGTGCCGAGGACGCTCGCCCGGCCGACCGTGCGCTCGGGGTCGCGGACCTCGCCCGCGCTGACGGCGGCGGACTCGACGCCGAGGAAGCTGTACAGCAGCAGCGCGGCGGAGGCGGCCAGCGCGCCGGAGACGCTCTGGCCGGAGGCGTTGAACGGGCCGAAGTTGTCCGCGTCGACGAAGAACAGGCCGATCGTGGCGAGCAGGAGCAGCGGGACGAACTTCAGGACCGTGGAGACGACCTGCACCGCGCCGACCCAGCGCGTGCCCGCGAAGTTCGCCGCGGCGGGCAGCCAGAGGGCGGCCATCGCGACCAGGGCCTGGAGCGCGTGGTTGCCGTGCAGGGGTATGAGGACCTCGACGTAGCCGACGACCGCGACGGCCAGGGCGGCGATGCTGACCCAGCACATCGTCCAGTACGACCAGGCCGACAGGAACCCGGCGAACTCGCCGAAGGCGTCCCGGGGGTAGACGTACAGGCCGCCGGTGACGGGGCTGCGCCGCGCCAGCCTGCCGAAGAGCAGCGCGAGCAGGACGGCTCCCACCGAGAGCACGAGGAACGCGAGCAGGCTGATCGTGCCGTACGGGGCGACGGTGGCGGGCAGGGCGAAGATGCCGCCGCCGATGATGTTGCCCATGACGAGGGCCGTGGCGGCGGCGAGGCCGAAGGTGCGGCGGGGAGCGGGTGCCGCGGCGGTGCCGGTCGCGGCCGGGTCGGCGGGTTCTGCGGCCTCGGTGGGGCTGGGGACGGTCATGAGGGTTCCTGTACAAGCGGAGGAGGAGGGTCCTGATCGTAGCTGCGATCCCACATGCTGGTCGACCTGTTCATCTGATGGACACAATCGGCTGGGGTCCGCCGCGGAACGTCGACTACCGTCGTCGGCATGACCAGCACCCTCTCCCTCGCAGAAGCCCTCGCCGCCGGGACGGTCGTCCTCGACGGAGGCATGTCCAACCAGCTCGAATCGGCCGGGCACGACCTGAGCGACGAGCTGTGGTCCGCCCGGCTCCTCGCCGAACAGCCGGAGGCGGTGACCGAGGCGCACCTCGCCTACTTCAGCGCGGGGGCGGACGTGGCGATCACGGCCAGTTACCAGGCCACGTTCGAAGGCTTCGCCAAGCGCGGGATCGATCACGACCGGGCGGCCGAACTCATGGCACTGAGCGTGGAGTCGGCCCGGGAGGCGGCCCGGCGGGCACGGGCCACCCGGCCCCTGTGGGTGGCGGCCTCGGCCGGTCCGTACGGGGCGATGCTCGCGGACGGCTCCGAGTACCGGGGGCGGTACGGGCTGAGCGTGGACGAGCTGGAGCGTTTCCACCGGCCGCGCCTCGAGGTGCTGGCCGCGGCCCGGCCCGACGTCCTCGCCCTGGAGACGGTTCCGGACGCCGACGAGGCCGGGGCCCTGCTGCGGGCCGTGCGCGGGCTCGGGGTGCCGGCCTGGCTGACGTACTCCGTCGCCGGTGACCGCACCCGTGCCGGGCAGCCGCTGGAGGAGGCCTTCGCCCTGGCCGCCGAGGCGGACGAGGTGATCGCGGTCGGGGTGAACTGCTGCGCGCCGCAGGACGTGGACACGGCGGTGGCGACGGCGGCGCGGGTCACCGGCAAGCCCGTCGTCGTCTACCCCAACAGCGGCGAGACCTGGGACGCCGAGGCACGTGCCTGGACCGGCCGCTCCAGCTTCACCGCGGGCCAGGTGAAGGGCTGGCAGCAGGCGGGAGCCCGGCTGATCGGCGGCTGCTGCCGGGTGGGGCCGGACGCCGTCTCGGGCATCGCCGAAACACTACGGACGGCGTAGCCCCCGGCTGCCCCGCGCGAAGCGCCCGCCCCTCCCGGTGCGCCCGCCGTCCCGGGGCGCGGCGCCCGCTGTGTCTCGGCGAAGCGCACCTCGCCCCGGCGCAGAGCGCTCTGCCAGGGTGGGACGCCCCGGCGTACCGGTGATTCGCCTCCGGTGTCGACGCACAACGCCGCTGTCCGGCGCGCGCCCCGCCGTTCCTGCGCAGCGCCCCGCCGTCCGGGCCGTGCGCGCAAAGCCCTCCTCCCCCTCGCCCCCCGCTGCTAGCCTCCGACCATGGGAACCGGTTGCTACGGCGTTGCCGCGGTTCTCAGGGGGATGGGCGCTGACCGGCGCCCGGGAGGGACGGGGCAGGGCATGACGAGGAAGAGCGGGGACGCGGGCCGTAGCACCATCCGGGACGTGGCGGCGCGCGCGGGGGTCTCCGCGTCGACGGTGTCCCGGGTGCTCGGCGGGGTGTATCCGGTGAGCGCGGCGACGCGCGGGAGCGTGATGCGGGCGGTCCGCGAGCTGGACTACGTGGCCGACGCCCGGGCGAAGGCCATCGCCGGCGCCGGCACGCCCACCCTCGCCTTCGTGCTGGAGGACATCACCGGCCCGTCGTTCGCGCACATGGCCCACGGCGTGGAGCGCGAGGCGACCCGGCTCGGCCATCTCTGCCTGGTGTGCAGCACGGAGGGCGACGTCCGGCACGAACTGGACTTCGTCGAGATGATGCGCGCCCAGCGGGCAGCCGCGGTGATCCTGGTCGGTGGGACGGCCGACACCCCCGCGTACCGCGAACGCACCCGCCGCATGGCCGACTCCCTCGCCTCGGCCGGTTCCCGTCTGGTCCTGTGCGGCCGGCCGCCGCTGGACCCGGGCGCCCCGGTGACGGTCATCGAGTACGACAACGAGGGCGGCGCCCACACCCTGGTCACCCACGTGCTCGCACGGGGCCACCGCCGGGTGCTGTTCCTCGGCGGCCGGGCGGACCACACGACGGCCCTGGGCCGTGAACGCGGCTACCTCGCGGCGCACCGGGCCCGCGGCCTCACCCCCGACCCGTCCCTCGTCCTGCACGGCGACTTCACCCGGGACGCCGGCCACCGTCTGATGCGGCAGGCCCTCGCAAACGGGCTGGAGTTCAGCGCGGTGGTGGCCGCCACGGACATGGTCGCGGCGGGTGCCCTCACCGCACTGCACGAAGCGGGCCTGAAGGTGCCGGACGACGTCTCGCTCGCCGGTTACGACGACATTCCGTTCGCCCGCGATCTGCACCCGGCCCTGACGACGGTCCACGTCCCCTACGAGGAACTGGGCCGTCTCGCCGTCCGGACGGCCCTGGAGCACACCCAGGGCGCCCCGGACGAACATCTGCTGCTGGGCACGCACGTGGTGGTACGGGACTCGGTGGGCCCTGGTCCCGTGACGGCATAGGTTCCGGCAGCCACGGGCCTGTCCGACCGACCTGCCGCATCGTCTAGACGACCCGCTGCATCGCCTTCCGGTGCCGTTCCGCCATCGCGGCCCCCGACTCGCGGCGGGCCATCCTGCGCAGGACGGACGGGGCGAGGAGCAGCCCGGCGACGGCCCAGGCACACAGCACTCCCGCCGTCTCCAGGTGCCGCCAGGACGCGCCGACCTCGGCGGCGACCGCGCCGGCCGGCAGCAGCGCCGAGCGGAGACCGAGGCCGAGCCAGTAGAAGGGGAAGACCTGCCCGACGGTCTGCAGCCACCCGGGCAGCTCCGACAGCGGGAAGTAGATCCCGGAGATCACCACGAGCCCCATCACCGGGAGCATCAGCAGCCCGACGGTGCGCGGACTGCTGACGAGTGAGCCGACGACGGCGCCCATCGGCAGGGTGGCCAGGAGTCCCAGCGGCACCACCCACACCAGCGCCAGCAACGCTCCGCCGCCCTGCCGGGCCACCCCGTCCACCAGGAACACGCCCACGGCGAAGGGGAGCGCCATGGAGACGAGTGCCGTACCGGACACCATGACGATCTTGCCGACCAGATGGCCGACCATGCCGTGGGGCACGGCCTTGGCCCGCAGCAGGGTGCCGTCCTCGCGCTCGGTCGTCAGCAGCTGCGCCGTGGTCATCAACCCGGTGAACGCGACCGTCATCCCCAGCATGCTCGGCAGCATGAACGCGCCGGTCGAGATGCCTGCGCCCTTCAGCGGTTCGTCCCTGCCCAAGTACAGCGGCACGACGAGCAGAACGGTCCACAGCGCGTAGCCGAACATGTCCTGACCGGTGGTGAAGGTCTGCCGAAGTTCCGTCCAGCCGCGCCGTACCCCTACCAGCGCCGCGTACCCCACCGCACTCACAGCGACCCCTCCCCGAGGGCCGGTACGGCCCGCTCGTCGGGACCGTGGCCCGACTCGAACTCCCGCACCATCGCCAGGTAGGTGTCCTCCAGGCTCGCCCGGCGCACCTCCAGCCCTCCGACCGCCTCGCCGTGTTCCTCGAACAGCCGGCGCACGAACCGCGTGGGCTCGGCCGTGGCCTCCTCGAACGGCCGCCCGTCCAGCGTCCAGCGCACCGTGGCCTCGGCCGACGCCTGCCGCGACAGCTCCGCGGCCGAGCCGTCGGCCACGATCCGGCCACCGGCCAGAATGAGGATCCGGTCGGCGAGCTTCTCCGCCTCGGCGAGGTCGTGCGTGGTGAGCACAACGGTGGTGTTCTCGTCCGCGAGCCCGCGCACCAGGCCGTGGAACTCGTTCCTCGCCTCCGGGTCCAGGCCGGCCGTCGGCTCGTCCAGAAACAGCACCTCGGGCCTGCCCACGATGCCGACGGCCACGTCGAAACGCCGACGCTGCCCGCCGGAGAGGGTCCCGACCCGCTGGTCCGCCTGCCCCGTCAGCCCCACCGCGGCGAGGAGCTCGTCGACGTCCCAGGGGCGCGGCACCACAGCGGTCGAGTACGGCACGTAGTAGCAGCCGAGATGGGCCAGCAGCTCCCGCACCCGCCACTTGCCGTGGTCGCGCCAGGACTGGAGCACGATGCCCAGGCGCGCACGCCACCGTTCGTCCCCGTCGGCCGGATCGGTGCCGAGGACGGTCACGTCCCCGGCCGAGCGCATCCGGAAGCCTTCCAGGACCTCGATCGTGGTCGTCTTGCCCGCGCCGTTCGGGCCGAGCAGCAGGACGACTTCGCCCCGCCGGGCCGTGAAGCCGACCCCCTTCAGCACGTCCTGGCTGCGGTAGCGCATCCGCAGGTCCCGTACGTCGATGACCGTGTCGCTGTCCGGCGGTGGGCTGCTGCCCACCTCGGACAGGGCGTGAGTGGTCGTCATCTGTGTTCCCCCGTGCGTCTCATGGTGCGTGCTGCGGGCAGGGCCAAAGGCCGTGCGGACGTCCGTGGTCATGGGACGTGATCTACGGCTGAGGCTGCGTCGCCCTCCTGGCAGCGGCCGTTCGGGCCTTCCCGGGCGAACACATTACCGAACGACCCGACCGGTGGCGGCGCCGTCAGTGGCGTCGGAGGGCGCCCGAGCGTCGCAGGCGCCGTACGGCCGACCGCAGTTCCGTGACGCGGCCGTGCGGGTCGTCGACGGGGACCGAGGCCGGTGGGAGTTCCGCGGGTTTGAGGGCGTCGGCCTTCCAGAGGGCCAGTTCACGGTCCCGGGGGCCGTGGGCCGTGTACGCCAGGCCGTCCTCGGCGTCCGGCGCCGGGTCCCCGAAGACGCGCACCGGATGGGTCGCGTCCCAGCGCTCCCAGCCGGGGTCGCCGTCGGTGGCGAACCGGACCCACGCCCCGTGCATGGCGTCGGCCAGTTCCTGCGGGGCGCCCTCCCCGGCGAGTTTCCGCGACTCGGGGACGTCCCCGGTGTCGAAGACGAAGCCCAGCTCCAGCGCGTGGCAGGCGCCGAGGCCGGGCAGGTTCGAGGGCCAGGCGAACTCGTAGACGTACGACGCTTCCGTGCGCGCGTCGGCCAGGTGGTGCAGGGGTATGCGGAGCAGATGGTCGGTGACGAGCTGGCCGACGGTCTCCGCCGTGCCGGCCTCGGGGTGCAGGGTGCGGTAACCACGCGGTACCTCGTTGCCGCAGTGGCAGCGGGCCATGGCGCCCGCGAGGGCGACGGCCCCGAGGCGGTCGACGCGGTCCAGGAGGCCGCCCGGCACCAGCCACAGCCGGTATTCGTCGCGGGTCCAGCCCAGCAGCAGCTCGACCCCGGGGGCCGCACCGCCGTCGGTGAGGGCCTGAAGGGGGTCGCGCGGGACGACGTCGCCGTCGATGACGAGACCGAAGGCGGGCCCGCCGACCACCGGGCTGCTCAGCCTGCCCACCTCGGCCTGGGTGCGCAGCAGCAGATCACGGTCGACGGCGGCGAAGGCCTCGGCGGTGGCGGGGATCTTCAGCCGGGAGGCCATACGGCGGACCATCCGCCGGACCTTGGCCCGCTCGGACGCCTCGGGCGGTCCGCTCTGCAGGACGGCCCGCCGCACCAGCCCCTGGATCTGCGGGGCGGCGATGAGGGCGCCGATGCTGATCGCGCCGGCGGACTGGCCGAAGAGGGTGATGCGGCCGGGGTCGCCGCCGAAGGCCTCGATGGCCTCGTGCACCCAGGTCAGGGCTGAGATCTGGTCGCGCAGGCCGGGGTTCGGGGGCGTGTCCGGGAACAGTCCGTAGCCCTCGACGCCCAGCCGGTAGTTGATGGACACGCAGACCACGCCGTCGCGGGCGAAGGCATGCCCGTCATAGACGGGGACGGCGGAAGAACCCCTGGTCAGTGCGCCGCCGTGCAGCCAGACGAGGACGGGGAGGCGGGCCTTCGGGTCGGGTTGCGGGGTCCAGACGTTGAGGTTGAGGCAGGCGTCGCCGGGCACGACCGGGTCGGACAGGTAGTGGGCGAAGGCGTCGGAGTACGGCGGTTTCGGCGGGGTGGGGCCGAAAACACCGGCGTCACGGACACCGTCCCAGGGCGGCAGCGGCACGGGCGGGCGGAAGCGGCGGGGGCCGAAGGGAGGGGCCGCGTAGGGGATGCCGCGGAAGACCGCGACTCCGCGCTCGTACCGGCCCCGCAGGGCGCCGAAGGGCGTGCTCACCACGGGGTCGGCCTGCCGGGCCTCCTGGTCTGCCGTCATACGTCCACCAGCCTCCTCACCGCGCTCGTGCACCGTGAAGATCAGAGCACCTCATTGTGGCGCGGTATTCCGGTGCACGAGCGGACGGGAGGGACTGTTCGGGTTACTTGGCGTACATCAGCGTGCCGAAGCCGAGCTGGTCGAACCCGCCGCTGGTGGTGCCGTAGTCACCTCCCCCGCCCTCGGGGGCGACGGAGAAGCACATCTGGGCGATGTACTTGTCGTCGAGGAGCAGGCGCCGCCCGTAGTGGTAGTGGAGCATCGCCCAGACCGGGCGGACCTGGCCGCGGGAGTCCGAGCTGATCACGGTCTGTGACTGCTGGGAGCAGTTCTGACCGGTACCCCAGGTGTAGGTCGTGTACGGCACGTCCATGTTCAGGTTGTACTTGGCGACGTACTGGGCTGCCTTCATGAAGCGGCGACCGTCGTACGAGTAGAGGTCGTCGCCCTGGTTCCAGGCCATCTCGCACAGGGCGCCCATCTGACCCATGCCCATCATGGTGTGGCCCTGGTCGCGGCCCGACTCCTGCCACTGGCCGAGGTCGTAGCCCTCGACGTTGCCGTACAGGAACGGGACGGCGTGCTGGACGGAACCGTTTCCCGCGCCCGACTTGAAGTAGGTGACGGCCTGGTCGTACTTGGCGGCGTTGTCGGTGAGGATGCCGATGGCCATGATCGAGGCCATGTTGCACAGGTCCCAGTTGGCCCAGTAGTTGGTGATGCAGGCGTCGTTGTGGCCGGTCAGGAACTGGTTGTTGAGCGGGTAGAAGACTCTGACCAGCATCTCCTGGGCTGCGGCGAGGTCGAACCCCGGGTAGTCCCGCATGAGTTCGCAGGCGTTCGCGAACTGCCAGCCGTAGATGCCGGCGGCGAGGAACCGGTCGGCGTTGCCGGTGACCGTGGTCAGGGTGTGTGACCAGGCGTTGAGGATGGCGGCGGCGCAGCGGGCGTTGGCCTCGGTGCCGCCGACCTTCCAGCGCAGCGCGTTCTGGTAGGCGGCCGCGATGTCGTTGTAGAGCTGCGGGTAGTTCTCTCCGGTGCCGCCGCGGATGATCGTCGCCGTGGCCCGGTTGGTCCAGGTGGACTGGGAGTGGGAGTTGGCGGTCAGCTTGTTCCAGCCGGACAGCCAGGGGTCGTCGCCCGCGGCGACTCTGACCTTGGCGCGGTTGATGTCGCCGGCGTTGTGGAGCATGCCGGGGTGGGCGAAGGTGGCGGGTGCGGCGCCGGCCGTGGTGGCGGTGGCCGTGGCCGTGGCGCCGAGGGCGAGGGCCGCGGTGAGGCCGCCGGCGGTCTTGAGCAGACCGCGGCGGCTCACCTGGCCGCCGTCGTGGTGCGTGTGGGGGGAAGTGCGGCTCATGTGGGGTTCTCCGATCCGTGGAGTACTACACGGGGGTGATGCTCACCTCGTCGAACTGGGTGGTGCTGCGGGCCAGGGGGTCGCGGGAGCAGACCACGAGGCCCACGTGGTAGGGGGCGTCACCGAAGCCGGGGATGTCTCCGTCGGCGAGGGGGGTGAAGGTGGCGCCGTCGTCGGTCGAGGCGGATGCGGTGAAGTGCGTCCCGGTGCGCTTCAGCCGCAGCAGGCAGGGGGCGGTGACCGCCGCGTTGCCCGTGAAGGCGGACTTTCCGGCGACGGTCGGGCGCAGCATCAGCTGGGCGCTCGTGCCGCCGGAGACGATCGCCCCGGCCGCCAGATCGAACGGCGACAGGGACTTGGCCATGAGCAGGCCGACCCGGTCGCCGGTGGCTCCGGAGCGGGAGACCAGGCGGACGGTGACCTCGCAGTCACCGCTGACGGGCCGTCGTACGAACTGGCCCGTCATGCCCTGGTTGTTGACGGTGAGGTCGGTTCCGGCGCCCCGCACCACGAAGGTGCCGGTCTCGTACGAGGTGCTGCCGGGGGTCTGGACGGCGACCACGCCGAGTGTGCCGTAGGCGCGGTCGTCGAGGATGACGTCGCCCAGGTCGCCATGGGCCCAGGGCGCGGGCGGCGGGTCGCCGACCGTGAGGGTGAGCGTGCCGGTGGCGTCTCCGGCCGCGTTGCCGGCGGTGGTGGTGACGGTGAACTCGCCGGTCCGGGTGGGGGTCCCGGAGATCAGGCCGGTGCGCCGGTCGAGGCGCAACCCGTCGGGCAGTCCCTTCGCTGTGAAGCGGGTGGGCTGGTGCGTGGCGCGCAGGAGGTGCCGGAAGGGGGCGCCCCGGTTCGTGAACGCCTCGGTGGGCGAGGCGAGCCGGGGCGTGGCGGGGGCCGGCATGGTCGCCTCGGCCGGAGCCGACAGCGGGCCGCGTCCGGCGCGGTTCGTCTTCGCCACCGCGTAGTGGTACGTGGTGCCGGGTGTTCCGGTCGCGTCGGAGTACCGGACGCGGGTGCCGAATCCGACGGGGCCGAGGTCGCTCGCGACCGTCTCGAACGGGCCCTTCGCGGAGGTGGAGCGCAGCACCGTGTAGCGGGCCGAGAGGTCCGGGTCGGTCCAGGCCAGCTCGACCGCGTCGGCGCCCGGTGCGGCCCGCAGGTCGACCGTGGCCCGGGCGGGGCGTGGCACGGACCAGACCTCACCGCCCGTGCGGGAGGTGACGCTGACGTTGTCGAAGGCACCGGTGCCGGTCTCGGCGTAGTCCTCGTCGACGCCCAGGCAGGAGGTGAGGGTGAGACCGACGTAGGTCGTTCTGCCCAACTCGACTTCGCTGGTGCCGACTTCGGTCCAGTGGGCGCCGTCCGGGGAGATGGCCCCGGTGCAGCGGCCGCCCCGGCGGGTCACCCGCACCCAGTAGGGCATGCGCAGCCGGTAACCGTCGCCGGCGCCCTCGACGTACGGGGCCTGGAGCGGTGTCGCCGACTCCGGGAGGTCACCGAGGGAGGAGATCGGGAAGGCGGCACCGGTCGTGATGGCCGGCTGCTGTGAGGGGGGCACAGGTGTGCTTCCCGTGCCGGTGACCGCTCCCTGGGCCTTCGCCCGTACGCTCCACACACCGCTCCAGGTGTGCAGCGGCAGGCCCTGGATCAGCATGGCCGCGTGGGCGGCGTCCGCGTCCGGGGCGGCCCGGACGGTGACGCCGATCTTGGAGTACTGGGAGCTGAGCGGCCATACGATGCGGGCCGTGACCGTACCGTCGCCGCGCAGCGGCAGGTACGCCAGGCGGTGGGTGCCGGCGGTGCCGGACGCCTCCAGCACGAACCGCTCCCCGTCGAACAGCGCGGAGCCGGGGAGCCCGACGTCTCCGACGTCACGGGTCCGCCAGGGGCCGGGGAGCCCGGGGGCCGCTGCCGCCCAGGCCGAACGCACGCTCTCGCCCGTGGAGTTGGCCGCTGTGACCCTGTAGTAGGAAGCGCGTCCCCGACGGGTCCGGCGGTCGGTGTACGCCGGGCCGGTGATCCCGGTCGCGAGCTTCTCGTACGGCCCGTCGGCGGCGGCCGCGCGCAGGACGGTGTACGACTCGGCCCACGCCGACGGCAGCCAGGCCAGCGCGACGGACCCTTCGCCGCCGACCGCCGTGACACCGGCCGGAGCCGTGGGCGCTGACGGCGACGGGGCCTTCGTGCCGGCGAAGGTGAGGGTGCCCCAGCCGGGCAGGTCGTCGTTGCTCCCCTCGACGACGCGGGCACCGCCGCCGCCGCGGAAGACGGCCGCCTCGGTGAAGGGCGTGTCCAGGCCGCGGACGCCCGCGTAGTGCGCGTACGCCATCTCGTAGACCGGGGGCAGAGTGCCGCGCCCTGTCGCCGAGACGGACGTCTTGATGTACTTGCCGGTGCGGTCCAGGTCGGGCACGAAAGGAACGTCGCCACCGAGGTTGTAGCGGGCGGCGTACTCGACGTTTTTCAGCAGCCGGTTCCCGTCGAAGGCGTACAGGTCGACGCCCTGGTTCCAGGCGACCTGCGCGGCGTCCGTGAGCAGGCCGACGGCGAGCTGCTCGTGCCCCTGGTCGCGCCCGGACTCCTGGCCCTGTCCGGCGTCCGTGACGATGCGGTGCGGGACACTTCCGTTGCCCGCCCCGGCGGCGGCGAACCTGAGCGCGTCCTCGAAGAGCGTGGGCTCCTCGCAGAAGACGCCGATGGCCAGGATCGACTGGATGGACGTGAGGTCCCAGTTGCCGTTGGCGTAGAGCATGTAACCGGAGATGGCGGGATACCAGACGCGCAGGAAGGATTCCTTGCAGCGTTCGACGTCCTCCTCGGCCCAGCCGTCGTAACCGGTGTGGCACAGCAGCTCGGCGGCGTTGACGAACTTGAAGACCTGGAGCCCCGCGCCCAGGGGCCCGTCCGCGCCGGTGACGGCGGTGAGGGACGCCGACCAGGCGTCGAGGATGTCCCGGGACTTGTCCGCGTAGGCGCGCTCGCCGGTGATGCACCACATCAGCGCGGTCTGGTAGGCCGCCGCGGAGTCGGCGACGGCCTGGTTCTGGAAGTTGGCCGGACCGCGGCCCCAGGTGGTGATCCGGCCGTCGTTCTGGACGGCGTACGTCGACTTCGAGCGCGCGTGGGCGGCGAAGGCGAGGTAACCGTCGTACACCGGGGTTTCCCTGGCGGCGACGGCGGCCTTCATCCGGGCCAGGTCGTCGGCGCTGTGCAGCAGGCCGGGGTGGGTGAAGGTGCGTGGTGCCGTGACGTCCAGGCCGGCGGCCCGGGCGGTACCGGGGACGAGCAGTCCGCTCGCGCCCGACGCCAGCAGCAGGGCGGCGGCACCGCCCAGGAAGCCGCGGCGGCTCGGTGCGGTGGGTCTCAGGGCGCTGTGGCTCACGGGGTGCGTGGGCGTGGGGTCGGTGCTCATGACGCGGCGGCCGCCTCGGCGGTGGTGAGGAACTTCAGGTTCAGGACGTGCTCGTTCGCGTGCATCGGGATGGTGTCGGTGGTGAGGTACCAGGTCGGCTTCTTCATCGAGTCGGCGATGACCGTGCCGTTGACCACGAGGTTCTCGAACGTGACGTCCTTGATGGCGTGCTTGGCGTCGTAGCCGAGCAGCAGACAGGTGGCGAGCGGCTTGCCCGTGTAGGAGAGGTCCTTGACGTAGACGCCCTGGATGCCGCGGCCGACCGAGGTGTTGTACTTCGTGTTGTACATGACCCGCATGTGGATGAGCTGGCCCCAGCGGAAGTCCTCGACGCGTACACCGTCGACCTTGACGTTCTTGATGAGGTTGCTGTCGCCCGGGTTGAGGGCGATGCAGCCCTGGTAGCCCATCTGGGGTTCGCGGTGGTCCAGGATGTCGAGATTCTTGAAGGTGAGGTTCTTCAGGACCTCGGGGTTGTCGGAGTTGCCGTGCGTGCCGACGTTGACGGGGTGGGCGACGTCCGCCCACAGGGTGGAGTTGCGCACGGTGACGTTGCTGGTGTCGCCGTAGTAGTCCCAGCGGTGGGTGTAGATGGCGATGCAGTCGTCGGAGTTGCGCATGAAGACGCCGTCGATGACGACATTGCTGGAACAGAAGACGTCGATGCCGTCGCCCCAGCCCTTGGAGCTGAAGGAGCCCAGGCCCTTGATGGTGACGCCGGTGGCCTCGCCGAGCTGGACGGCGTAGCCGTTCGGGTTGAGGACGGTGACGGCGCCGATGGAGATGTTGCGTGAGTTCTCGACGAGGGCGCCGCCGCCCGCCGTTCCGGCGAGCACGCCCCGGCCGGCGATCCCGGCGTGCTCCACGTTCCGGAAGATGACGGTCGCCTTGAGCACGGCGCCGCCGTCGAGGTACACGGTCTTGCCGGAGGGGACGAGCAGCGTGCCGTCCGCGGTGGTGTGGACGCCGGGGCCGTAGTAGAGGACGTTCGGATCGTCCTGCGCGGGCCTCTTCTTCTCGACCGCGCGGGCGAAGAGGTGCAGACAGTCGAAGATGTCGTCGTTGATCTGCACGACGACGTTGCGCGGCCGGTCGAGCGTGAAGCGCAGGGTGTCACCCCCCACTTCGGGCTTGATGCCGTAGGAGTCCGGTCTCACACGCACCTTGGTGGTGCCGCCCTTGAGGTAGGTGACCTCCACCTCGACGGATCCCTGGAAGTCGAAGTACGCCAGTGACGAGTTGTAGGTCTTGCCGGCCCCGGTGGCCGGGTTGATCTCCCCCAGCTGGGGCCGCCAGATGTCCAGCGTCTGCCACTCGCCGTCGGGGGCGGTGCGCACCCGCACCTTGAAACTCGTGTTCGTCGGCATGGCGGACGGGCGGGGGTACGTCACCAGCTTCGGCGCGGCGACGGCGGCCTCGTCCGCCCGGGCGGCGGCCGCCGAGAGCTGGGTGAACCCGGCGGCGAGAACGGTGGCGCCGGCCGCCTGGAGGGCGCTGCGGCGGGACGGGGACGGGGACATGTGCGACTCCTTGCGAAGGTTGAACAGGGCAGCGGGCAGGGTTACTTGAGGCCGGAGGTGGACGTTCCGGCGATGAACCCGCGCTGGGCGACCAGGAAGATCAACAGGATCGGCACGACGTACATCACGGAGCCCGCGGCCTGGAGGTTGGCCACGGGAGTGCCGGCCGAGGTGACGTAGGTGGACATGACCGCCACCGCGAGGGTGGAGCGGTCGGTGGAGAGCAGCAGCTGGGGCGCGATGTAGTCGCCCCAGGACCAGGTGAAGGCGATCACGAAGCTCGCGGAGAGCACGGGCCAGGACTGAGGCAGGAAGATGCGCCAGAAGATCGTGCCGTATCCGCAGCCGTCGACGATCGCCGCCTCCTCCAGCTCACGGGGCAGTCCGGCGAAGAACTGGCGGAAGAGGAAGACCAGATAGGGGGCGGCGGCCAGGCCCCAGAGCACCCACGGCCAGTACGTGTCGACCATGCCGAGCTTGGCGAAGATCAGGTAGGTCGGCAGCAGCGTGATCATCTGCGGCAGCATCATCGAGCCGATGAGGATGCCGAACAGCGTTTTCTTTCCCGGGGCCTCCAGCCGGGCGAAGCCGAAGCCGACCCAGGCGGAGCTGAGGGTGACAAGGGTGGCGTAGAGGGTCGCGATGATCAGGGAGTTGCGGGCATAGCCGAGGAAGTCGATCAGGTTGAAGGCGTCCGCGAAGTTGTGCCACTGGATGTGCGTGGGCAGCCAGTGCACGGGCGAGGCGGCCAGCTCCGCCGGGGTCTTGAGACCGCTGAGGACCAGCCAGCCGAACGGGCCGACGAACAGTCCGGTGACGACGACGAGGACCGTGTAGAGGACCAGGCGGCCGGCACGTATCCGCGCCCGGGGCGCGGATCCGGGAGGAAGACTGGTGGCGGTCACTTCTTCGCCTCCGGGTCGACGTTGTAGAACACCACACCGGACGTGAACCTGAAGATGAGCCCGGTGGCGATGAGGATCAGGACGAAGAGCACCCACAGCAGCGCGGAGGCGTAGCCGTAGCGGCCGAGCGCGAAGTACTGCGAGAACACGTGCATCATGTAGAGGTAGTTGGACTGCGGCAGCGCGGTGACGCCCGCCGTCGTGCCGTCCGGGGTGAGCAGCAGCGGCATGATGGTCTGCACGGACGCGATCACACCGGTGACGGTCTGGAAGAGCAGGACCGGCGACAGCAGGGGCACGGTGATGCTGCGGAACGTCCGCCAGGCGCCGGCTCCGTCGATCCGGGCGGCCTCGTGCAGTTCCCGGGGCACGTCCTGGAGCCCGGCCAGCGAGATGATCATGACGTTTCCGGCGGCCCACAGCACACTCATCAGCAGCACGTAGCGGGCGTAGGGGTCGGCGAGCCAGCCGAGGGCGTCGAACCCGAAGAGGGTGAGGACACCGTTCGCCGCGCCGGAGTTCTGGTCGAAGAGCGCCTTGAAGGTGAGACCGGCGCCGACCGGTGGCACCACGGCCGGCAGATAGAGCAGGGTGCGGAACAGCCCGCGTGCCCTGATGGGGCGGTTGACCAGGACGGCCAGGCCGAGTCCCGCGATGATCGACAGCGGCACCGACGTGACCGCGAACAGGCCCGTGCGGCCGAGGGAGTTCCAGGTCTGCGGATCGGAGAACAGCTCGGCGTAGTTGCCGAGTCCGACGTAGCGCCAGTGCGGCGAGATGCCGTCGTACGTGGTGAAGCTCAGCCACAGCGCGTACGCCATCGGCACGACGGTCAGCAGCAGGAAACCGATGACCCAGGGGGCGGTGAACAGGTAGAAAGCGCGATGCCTGCGGCCGGTCATGGAGATCCGGGGCCGGTCGGCAGGGGCCCTGCGGGCGATGCCGTCGGGCACGCCGGGCCTCCCGGTGACGGACATCTGGTCGACCGTCATCCGACCTGCTCCTTCCCGCGCTTCAACTGCTCGTTCATGACGGAGTTCAGGCGGCCCGCGAGGGCGTCGACGGACATGTGACCGTTCATCGCTGCCGGTGCCTCCTGGTTGAAGAGGGCGTAGAGCGAGTCCGCCGAGGCGTAGGGCGTGAAAGCGATCACCGAGAAGTGCTTGAGCTCGGCGTTCTGCACCTTCAGCACCCGTTTCTGGTAGTCCTCCCGGGCGGGCATCAGCGGGCGCAGGGACTTCAGAGTGGGGATGCCCCAGCCGCCGGATGCGCGGGCTCTGGCCGGGCCCTCGCCGAAGAACCACTCGAAGACCCGCCAGGCGGCGTCCTTGTTCTTCGCCTTCCTCGGCATCCAGAATCCGGTTCCGGCCTGGCAGGGGCTGACCCGCCGGCCGCCCGCGAAGAGCGGGGCCGGGGCGAGGCGCGAGTGGGACGCGAGCTTCTTGTCGGTGTTGATCAGGCCACCGAGCCAGTAGCCCGAGTTGGACATGGCCATCCGGCCCGCCTGGTAGGTCGGGCCGTCCCAGGCGTTGGGGTCGGGCTGGACGATGCTGGGCCCCACCCGGCTCCGGCCGTACTCGACGTACCAGGCCAGGGCCTTGCGGGCCTCGGGGGTGGTGAAGTCGATCCGGGAGAAGTCGTCGGTGAAAAGGTTGCCTCCGGCGGACGCCGTCAGGCTCGCCAGCAGATTGGGAGTGAGCACACCCTGGTAGCTGCCGCCGAAGACGGTCGTCTGGCCGTTCCTGCGCCGGGTGAGCCGCCTGGCGTCCTCCAGCCACTCCTCGTAGGTGACCGGCTCGGTCTCCGGCGGGTGGCCGACCCCCGCCTCGTCGAAGAGGGCGGTGTTGTACCAGAACATGGAGTCCTGCGAGAAGTCCTTCGCCATGCCGTAGCGGGGGCCTTTGCCCTGGGTGCGGCCGTCGTAGCGCCACAGGTCGTTGACCGGGTCGAGGTCGGCGGCCCTGAGGACGTGGCTCCGGGCGAAGTAGGGGTCCAGGTCCTCCATCACGTCGCGTGCCGCGAAGTAGGGGGCGTCCGTGGCACCGACGCCGCGCACCAGATCGGGCGGGGCGCCGTTGGTCATCATGCCGATGAGCTTGGTGATGTCGTAGCGCACCGTGACGATCTTGACGCCGAGGTCCTTCCGGGCCTGCCGGATCAGCTCCGGGGAGAAGTCGTCGGCCTTCGCCATCACCGTGACGGTCTCGCCGTCGCCGCTGACACCGCTGGAGACCCGCATCGCGCAGCCGCTCAGCGCTGCCGTACCGGTCGCGGCACCGGCTGCCGAAAGGGAGAGGAACCGGCGGCGGCTCAGGGGTGCACCGGCATGTGGGTGCATGGACGCACCACCTCCTGCTCTTGCCGTTCGACATGCCGGTCGCATGCCGGAACACTCGGAACGCTGACGGGAGGGATCAGCGTGGAAACCGGTTGCTATGCGTCCGGCAGAGCTTCTTCCGGGCGGGATGGCGCGTCAAGAGCCTGAGCGATTTTTCGAAAACACTGTGCGTCGGAAACCGGTTGTGCGGGTGCCCTTCGCCGCTGCTCAGCACCTCTGGAACCTCGTCCCTGCCTGACCTTCCGCCACCGAAACCGTAGTAACCGATTTCCGAGAGTGGTCATTCGGCGGCTCGTCGGGGAACGGATACCGTCCCGCACCTGCGCCTCCCGAGGTGGCCCCTGATGGGCGATTGACCGCCGCTTCGTGACGGATCTACGGTAGAAGGCGCTTTCTGAAACTGTTTCCATCCCTCTGCTCCAGGAGAGTCATGCCCAGCCCTCAGCTGCCGCGGGCCGTGTTCGCGATGGACCCGGTTCACCTCCCGCTGCTCTTCCCTCCGCCGCTGATGGAGCGGCTGAGGCGCACGGCCGACATCGATCCCGGGCTGGTGGTACGGGACTTCGCCGATCCGGCCGGCGCCGCCGCCCTGGCCTCCGCCGAGGTGCTGATCACCGGCTGGGGCTGCCCACACCTGGACACCGGCGTCCTCACGGCGGCTCCGCGGCTCGGCGCCGTGCTGCACGCGGCCGGCTCGGTCCGCTCCCTGGTCGGCGAGGCCCTGTGGGAACGCGGGGTCACGGTGTCCAGCGCGGTGACGGGCAACGCCCTGCCGGTCGCGGAGTACACGCTCGCGATGATCCTGCTGCTGGGCAAGGACGCCTTCGACCACCGCGAGCGCTTCCGCCGCACCCACACCCACCCGGGCCCCTCCGAGACCGCGGCGACCGGCAACCTCGGCCGCCGCGTCGGCGTCATCGGCGCCTCGCGCGTGGGACGCCGGCTGCTGGAACTGCTGCGGCCGTTCGACCTCACCGTCCTGCTGCACGACCCGTACGTGAGCCCCGCCGAGGCCGCCGCCCTCGGTGCCGAGTCGCTGTCGCTGGAGGATCTGCTCCGCCGCAGCGACATCGTGAGCCTGCACGCCCCCGACATCCCGGCGACCCGTCACATGCTCGACCGCGACCGGCTCGCCCTGGTGCGGGACGGCGGTGTGCTCGTCAACACCGCCCGCGGCGCGCTGGTCGACCACGAGGCGCTCACCGACGAGCTGGTCTCCGGCCGGCTGCGCGCCGTGCTGGACGTGACCGACCCGGAGCCGCTGCCCGCCGGATCACCGCTGTACCAGTTGCCCAACGTGTTTCTCACCCCGCACATCGCCGGTTCCCTCGGCAACGAGCTGGAGCGGCTCGGGCACATCGTCGTCGAGGAACTGGAGCGCGTGGCGGCGGGCGCACCGCTGGCCCACGAGGTGCGGCGCGCGGATCTGGTGCGGGTGGCGTGAGGCGGCTCCGGTGCGGGGCGGGGGCGTTAGGCGCGTCCAGCTTGGGGCGGGCGGCGTGAGGCGCATCCAGCGTGGGGGCAGCCGTCGTGAGGCGCATCCAGCGTGGGGGCCGACGTCGTGAGGCGCATCCAGCGTGGGGGCAGCCGTCGTGAGGCGCATCCAGCGTGGGGGCCGACGTCGTGAGGCGCATCCAGCTTGGGGGCGTGACAGCGCGGCGGCGTACCGCGGCGTCCGTTGTCCACAGGCCCCCCGGCCTGGGGGAATGATGGGATACGGTTTCCGCACCGACGACCCCGGGGCCGTCACAACCGGCTCCATGGCCCGGCGGGCCGGGCGACAGCGGGCAGGGGGACAGCGACCTCGGGGACGGCGGGCCGAGGCACGGCGGCCGGGGCGCCATGCACCGGCGCAGCACGGCCCGGCGCACCGGGACCCGGGGCGCCGCGGCCCCGACCGGCGGCCGCGGCACAGCGGGCGCACCGCCCCGGCCCACCACCGGCCGGACCGCGACAACCGGACCATCCAGGGACCGGAGCACAACGGGCCGGACCACAACGGACCGGACGATCACAGACCGGACCACTACCGCGAAGGAGCCCCAAGGGTGAGTCAGCGCAAGGCGACGAGCGACGCCGGCCGGGCGACCATCCGTGATGTCGCGGAGCGCGCGGGCGTCTCCGTGGCCAGCGTCTCGCGGGTGCTTTCCGGTAACTACCCGGTGTCGGAGGAGCTGCGCCGCCGGGTGATGAAGGTGGTCCGGGACCTGGACTATGTCACCAACGCCCATGCCCGTTCACTCGCGGGCGGCGGCACACCGACGGTGGCGATCCTCATCAACAACATCACCGGCGCCGCCTTCGCCCACGTGGCGAAGGGCGTCGAGGGCGCCGCCACCCTGCGCGGCTGGCTCTCCCTGGTCGGCACGACCGGCGACGACCCCGAACGGGAGCTCGCGCTGGTGAACCTCATGCGGCAGCAGGGAGTCGCCGCCGTGATCCTGCTCGGCGGCGCCTACGACTACGACGAGTACCAGCTGCGCATGGCCCGCTTCGCCCGTTCCCTGGACGCGGCCGGCTCGCACCTGGTCCTGGTCGGCCGGCCCCCGCTGGAGGGTGACGTCCCTGCGACGACCGTCGACTACGACAACGAGGGCGGCGCCTACGCGATGGCCAGCCACCTGCTCTCGGCGGGGCACCGCCGCGTCCTCGTCCTGCCGGGGCACGCCGAACTGACCACCGCTCAGGGTCGGTTGCGGGGTGCCCGGCGAGCCTTCGAGGCGTACGGGGCGCCGTTCGACCCGGGGCTGGTCCGGCACGGGCCGTACGACTACGACCACGGTTACGAGGCCGTCGAGGCGGCCCTGCACGACACGCCGGACTTCACCGCGGTGCTCGCCGGGACGGACGTGGTCGCCGCGGGTGCCATGCAGGCCTTGCGCGCGGCGGGTCTGCGGGTACCCGACGACGTCTCGGTCGTCGGCTACGACGACATCCCGCTGGCCTCGCAGCTCACACCCCAACTGACCACCGTGCACGTGCCGTACGAGGAGATGGGCCGGGTCGCGCTGCGGGCGGTGGCCGACCGGCGCGAGGGCGGTGCGGGCCGCCGCAAGGGCGCCGACGGCGACCATCTGATCCTGGGCACCCACGTATTGGTCCGCAACTCGGTGCGGCCGCCCGCTCCCCGCGGGTAGCGAGCGGGCCCGGGGACAACCGGAAGGCGGTTCCTGGAAGGCGGCCCCGCGGAGAGCGTTACGTAACCGGTTACCACCATCTCGCGGCCCGTCACGGGCCTCCCCTCCAGGCCTGTCGCTCCTCGGCACACCCCCTTGTCGCACGGCCTTGACCTGCACATACGTCCACCATGGCGGAGACAAGACCGGTACCGCGGACCGTGCCGCCCCGGGCCGCCCGCCGTAAACAAACTGCCGCGCACCTCTTGCTATGAGTGGACACATCCGCTTAACGTCCCAGCAACCGCTTACTACAGCTTCTGCTTGGCCGAACCCCCCACTACCGCGAGCCGATGTGTTTCCGGCCGCCGTTCCCGTCGGCACCCCGAGCCGCCGCCTCCCTCTCGTTCCGAGAACGCCCTATTCCGAAGGATCACGGTCAGATGAACTTCACCAGCCCCCGGAGAAGGTTCGCCTCCGCCGCTGTCGCGGGTATCGCGCTGACAGGTCTGCTCTCCGCCTGCGGCGGTTCCGACTCGGGTGACGACGCGGCGTCGAGGTCCGGCCCGGTCACCCTCCCCTTCTGGGGCTGGGCCAACGGCCAGGAGGCGGTCGTCAAGGCGTTCAACGCCTCGCACAAGGACGTCCGGCTGAAGTACACGAAGGTCACCGACCAGCTGACCATGCAGAAGCAGCTGACCAACGCGGTGAAGGCCGGCAACGCCCCCTGCCTGGTGCAGAACACCGCCGAGTACGTGACCAGCTGGGTCTCGCAGGGCGCACTCGCCGACATCACGGGTTACGTCGAGGGCGAGAAGGACAAGTTCAACACCGGCGCCTGGGCGAGCGCGCAGGTGCAGGGCAAGTTCTACGGCGTTCCCACCAGCTCGGCGCCCCAGTTCACGATCTACCGCACGGACGTCTTCAAGAAGTACGGGCTCAAGCCTCCGGCGACGTGGGACGACGTCATCGCCGCCGGCAAGGTACTGAAGAAGCACAACATCAAGATCACCAACTACGCCGGCGAGGACCCCAGCACCCTCGAGGTGCTCGCGATGCAGGCCGGGGCGCACTGGTACGCGATCGACGGCAACGCCTGGAAGGTGGACTTCCAGGACGCGGGCACCCTGAAGGCCGCCAAGGTGATCCAGGAGATCATCGACAACGACCTGAACGCCAAGCTGTCCTTCGCCGACTACGCGGCCGTGCAGCGCAGTTACGACAGCGGTGCCACCGCGACCCGGCAGATCTCCACCTGGCAGATGGCCGGCATGGTGCAGAACTTCACCAAGTCCTTCGGCGACTGGGCACTCGCGCCCTGGCCGGCGTACCGGGGCGAGGCGGCGAAGACACCGGCCGGCACGAACCTGACCGGAAGCGTGACCCTGGTGACCAAGCAGTGCAAGGACCAGAAGCAGGCGGCCCAGGCAGCCCTGTGGATGTCGACGAACCAGGACGCGGTCAAGACGATGGCGAGCCCGGAGACCGGCAACGGCGTGATGCCGGCGCTGAAGGACAGCGGTTCCTACGTCGGCGAGTCGATCTCGCAGAAGCTGCTCGGCAAGAACTACGAGCCGGCGCAGAAGGTGGTGACGGACAGCCTGGGAACGGTCACCACCGACTGGACCTTCGGGCCCAACTGGACGGCGATGTTCACCGAGCTCCAGGCGGGCTGGGCCAAGGTCGTCAACAAGCAGGAGAAGGTCACCGACCTGCTGGCGCACATGCAGGAGTGGACGGTGAAGGACCTGAAGTCCCGCGGTATCAGCGTCAAGGGCTGAGGCATTCGATGATTCGCTCCATGCGCTGGAAAGGCGCTGCCTTCACGGTGCCTTTCCAGCTCGGCTTCCTGTTTCTGTATCTGCTTCCGATCGGCTACGCGGTCTACGAGTCGCTGTTCACGGAGAAGCAGTCGGGGCTCGGCCTCGGCGGTGCGACGACGGAGTTCGTCGGGCTCGACAACTACACCCAGGGGCTGACGGACTCCGCGTTCGTGAACTCCATCCTCCGGGTGGTGCTGTTCGCCTGTGTCCAGATCCCGTTGATGCTGCTGGTCAGCCTGTTGCTGGCGCTGTTCCTGGACGCGCTGACGTCCAGGGTGGCGAGCAGGTTCCGGATCGTGCTGCTGGTGCCCTACATGATCCCGGGCGTGGTGGCGGCGATCGTGTGGGTCAACCTCTACAGCCCGGACGTCGGCCCGCTCACCGCGATCGGCAAGTCCCTCGGCCTCGACTGGAACTTCTTCGCACCGTCGATGGTGTGGCCGTCCATCGGCAACCTGCTGACCTGGCACGGCATCGGCTACAACATGGTGATCATCTACTCGGCGCTGCAGGGCGTGCCCCGGGAGCTGTTCGAGGCGGCCCGGCTGGACGGCGCCTCCGAGCTGCGGATCGCACGCAGTATCAAGATCCCGTTCGTGCGCGGGGCGCTGGTCCTGACAGGTCTGCTCTCGATCATCCAGATGCTGCAGATCTTCAACGAGCCGGCGCTGTTCCGCAACATCACCCCGCAGACGGTCAGCGACAGTTTCACCCCGATCATGATCATCTACAACCAGGCGTTCAACGCGGGCAACTACAACTACGCGGCCGCCCTGTCGGTGCTCCTGGCCCTGATCCTGGGCATCGCCTCCTTCCTCTTCTACCGGCTCACCTCGAAGGAGGCCGACTGATGACGCTGACCGAGCGGACGGCCGAGCGGCCCCAAGTCCGTGGCGTGCGGCGGCTGTCCGAGCCCGACCCGGCCTCCCGCCGACGGGGCGGCCAGCGCTTCCTCCTCGTCGGACTGGCGCTGGCCAGTGTCTACAGCCTGTTCCCGGTGTGGTGGCTGATCGTCGCCGCGACCAAGGACCGCACGGCGCTCTACCAGAGCAACGGCCTGTGGTTCTCGGGCTGGCATCTGTGGGACAACCTGCATCAGGTGTTCACCTACCAGGACGGGATCTTCCTGCGGTGGACGGCCAACTCGTTCCTGTACGCGGGCGTCGGCTCGCTCGGCGGCACGCTGATCGCGCTGGCAACCGGTTACGGACTGGCCCGCTTCGACTTCCCCGGGCGCAACGCGATCTTCGCGTGTGTCGTGGGCTCGTTCCTGATCCCGATCGCGCTGCTGACGCTGCCGCTGTATCTGCTGTTCTCCGCGATCGGCATGGTGGACACGCCGTGGGCGATGCTGATCCCCTGCCTGATCAACCCGTTCAGTGTGTACCTGGCCAAGGTGTACACCGAGGCGACGATTCCCTACGAGCTGCTGGAGGCGGCCCGGATCGACGGCGCCGGGGAGCTGCGGATCTTCCTCAGCATCGTGCTGAGGATGATGACGACGGGCGGCGCGACGGTGTTCCTGCTGGCCTTCGTCAACACCTGGAACGCCTTCTTCCTGCCGCTGACCGTGCTGCGCGGCAAGGAGAACTGGACGCTCAACCTCGGCCTGTACAACTGGTCCGGCACCCGACTGGAGTCGGGCATCGACCTGACCGGCCTGGTGCTGACGGGAGCGCTGCTGTCCATCGTCCCGATGGCGATCATGATGGTCGCCATGCGCCGCTACTGGCGGACCGGTGTGACGCTCGGCGCCCTCAAGTGATCCCCCTTCGCCGTATCCCCTGACTCCTGGGGGCCGCAGGTGACCCTGACTCCCTGCGGCCCCCAGGGCGACCGACGCTCCGGGAGCCCTCGCGTGACCGTCCTGCACAACCCCGTCCTTCGCGGCTTCGCCCCCGATCCGTCGCTGGTGCGGGCCGGCGACTGGTACTACGTGGCGACCAGTTCCTTCGAGTGGTTCCCGACGATCCCGCTGCACCGCTCCCGGGACCTGGCCCACTGGGAGTACGCGGGCCATGTGCGGGGGGCTGTCCCCGGCGACTCGCTGGCCGGGGTGCCCGACTCGGGCGGGATCTGGGCCCCGTCGCTGAGCTGGGACGGGGAACGGTTCTGGGTGACGTACACCGTCGTGCGCTCGGTCGGCACCCCCTACTTCGACCTCGACACCTACATCTCGACGGCCTCCCGCGTCGGCGGCGAGTGGAGCGCACCGCGCCGGGTAGCGAGCCACGGTTTCGACCCGGCGCTGTTCCACGAGGACGGCCGGCTGTGGCTGCTGAACCTGCAGAACGACCACCGGCCCGGGGGTGAGCGGTTCGCGGGGATCGTCGCGACGGAGCTGGACCGGGACACGCTGGAACCCCTCGGCGCTACGCACCTGCTGCTCCAGCACGACCGGCTGATCGAGGGGCCGAAGCTGCTGCGGCGCGACGGCTGGTACTACCTGGTGCTCGCCGAGGGCGGCACGGGCTGGGAACACGGGGTGCGGGTGGCTCGGAGCAAGGAGCTGACGGGGCCGTACGAGCTGGACGAGCTTCCGTTGCTGACCACCCGGGACGATCCGGGGGTGCCGTTGCAGAAGGCGGGGCACGGTGAGCTGGTCGAGACGGCGGACGGGCAGTGGCTGCTCAGCCATCTGACGGCCCGTCCGCTGCACACCCCGCTGGGCCGGCGCTGCACCCTCGGCCGGGAGACCGCGATCCAGGCGGTGACCTGGGACGCGGAGGGCTGGCCCCGGCTGCGGCAGGGCGGGTGGCACCCCGCGGCCGAGGTCGACGTGCCCACGCGACCGCACCCGCTGCCACCGGCCGCACCGCCGGAGGACCTGTCCTGGCCGTGGAGCACCCTGCGCGAGCCGCCGGACCCGTCCTGGGCGGATACGACGGCCCGCCCCGGGTGGGTCCGGCTGCGCGGCCGGCACGGGCCGGAGTCCCGGTGGGCGGCCTCCCTGCTGGCCCAGCGTCTCACCGAGCACCACGCCGAGGCCGAAGTGACGGTGGAGGCACGGCCGGTGACCTTCACGCAGGCGGCCGGACTGGTGCTCTGGTACAACCCCGAGGCGTATCTCGCCCTGGACCTGACGTGGGCGGAGCCGGAGGGCGAACCGCAGCGCGGACAGCAGTGGAGCGGGACACGAGGCCGTGGCCATGGCCGTACGGTGCTCAGTCTCGTCGAGCGCGACGAGGACGGCCTGCGGCAGGTCGCCGTCGTCGATGTGCCGGTGGACGGACGAACGAACCGGCCGGTGGACGGACGAACGGACCGGCCGGTGGGCCCCCGGGTGGCCGGGCCGGTTGACGGACAGGTGGACCATCGGGTGGACCGCCGGGGGGACGAACGGATGCACCGTCGGGTGGACGGGCAGGTGGACCGCCGGGGGGACGAACGGATGGACGGGCAGGTGGACAGGCTGCCGGTGACGCTGGGGGTGACGGTCGAGGGGGCCGAAGCCCGTTTCTGGTACGTCCGTGACGGGGTGCGTACGGCGGTCGGGCCGGCGCTGGACTTCGGCCGGCTGTCCGACGACCACGGCTCCCGGCTGCGGTTCACCGGTGCGATGGCGGGGATCCACGCCCGGGACCTCGTGGACGCGGCGTTCACGGCGGACTTCACCGGGTTTCGGCTGACCTGCGCACCTGGCTGAGGCGCTGTTCGGGGTTTCGAAAGTTTTGACCGGCGCGAAGCAGTGAATCCGCCCGTCTTCCCGCCGTCCTGCGCCCGACCTACGATAGGAAGCGCTTTCTGCCCGGCCGGATCCCGTGACCGCCGTGTGCAGCGCTGGTCGAAACTTTCCACGGCCCTCGGGCGGGCCGGAGAGGTGGGTTCCCGATGGTCCGTACGGCGAGTGCGAGCGTGGCGGCCGGTCCGACGCTGGCGGTCGTGGCGCGCGAGGCGGGGGTGTCGGTGCCGACCGCGTCCAAGGTGGTCAACGGCCGTGAGGACGTGGCACCCGAGACCCGTCGCCGCGTGACCGAGGCGCTCGACCGGCTCGGGTACGTGCGCAGACCCCGCTTCGACGCGGCGAAGGCCCCCCGGCTGGTCGACCTGGTGGTGCACTCGCTGGAGAGTTCCTGGTCGGGCGCGGTGCTGCACGGCGTGGAGGAGGCGGCGCACGACGCGGGCCTGGAGGTCGTGGTGTCGGCGGCGCTGCTCCGCTCCCGGGTCGGCCGCCCGGAGCGCGGCTGGCTGGACAAGCTGGTTGCCCGGGGCTCGTCGGGCGTGGTGTTCAACCTGGCCGAGCTGAGCGACCCGCAGTACGCGTGGCTGGCGCAGCACCGCATCCCGTTCGTGATGATCGACCCGGTGCAGGAGCCACCGGAGGGCGTGGTCTCGGTGGGGGCGGCGAACTGGCAGGGTGGCCTGACCGCCACGGAGCACCTGCTGTCCCTGGGCCACGAGCGGATCGCCGTCATCGCCGGTCCCCGCCGCACGATGTGCAGCAGTGCCCGGGTCGCCGGATACCGTTCGGCGCTCACGTCGGCAGGCATCCGGCACCGCGCCGAGTACGTCCGGCACGCCGCTTTCGACGAGAGCGTCGCCCACCGCCGCATGCTGGAACTGCTCGACCTGCCCGAGCCGCCGACCGCCGTCTTCGTCTGCTCGGACCGGATGGCACTGGGCGCCTACGAGGCGCTGGCGGAAAGGGGGTTGAGGGTCCCGGACGACATCAGCGTGGTCGGCTTCGACGACCTGCCCGAGGCGCGCTGGGCCTCCCCCGCCCTGACGACCGTGCGCCAGCCGCTGTCCGAGATGGCCGCCACTGCTCTGCGGTCGCTGCTGCGCATGATGGACGGCCATCGTCCGGAGAGCACCCGCACGGAGTTGTCGACGCGGCTGGTGGAACGGGCGAGCACGGCGGCCCCGCGCGCGTAGGTGTGTTGTGGGCTGTCGGACAGGTGCGGCGTGGGCTGTCGGGAGCGCATCGCGCGCGTGCACGTGCGCGACGGGGCAGGCGGCTGCCCGGGCGGGCGGGAATGCGCCTGTGTGCGCTCGGAGTTGGCGGGAGAGCCAGGTCCGTCGTCGGTGTGGCGGCGGACGTACTCAGCGAAGGGGCTGCCTCCCATGACGCGCGACCCGCGCACCATCACCAACCCGGCCACGCTCCACGACCCCACGCCCTTCGGCTACAGCCACGCCGTGTCGGCACCCGGTGAAAACGTCTTCATCGGCGGCCAGTACGCCTCGGACGCCACCGGCGCCCCGGTGCCGGGCGACTTCGCCGCGCAGGTGGAGCTGGCGTTCGACCGGCTGCGCTCGGCCCTAGAGGGGGCCGGTCTCGGCTACGAACACGTCGTACGGCTCGGCACGTTCATCGTGGACCACGACCTGGGCAAGCTGGAGATCCTGGGCAAGGCCCTGCACGCCCGCTTCGGGGAGCGGCTCCCGGCGCAGACGCTGAGCGGGGTCGCCTCGCTGGCGCTGCCCGGGATGCTGTTCGAGGTCGACGCGGTCGCGGTGCGGCCCGGCGGCTCCGACGGGGCGGCCTGACGGGCACACCCGCCATGACGGAAACGTCCCCGCCCTGACCAACGCGTCCACGCCCTGTTTCCGGCACCTCCCCGGCCCGACCGACACCTCCCGCCCTGACGCAGGCGTCTCCGCGGGGGCGTACCGAGACGTGACCCGCGGGGCGCGGGGACCACCGGCGCGTGGTCGTGCGGGGCCCGCCGCACATCCCCTGTGCGGCGCCGGTGGCGTTCGCCCTCGTCGTCGTGCTGAGCCCTCATGCCCTCATGCCCTCATGATGGCGCGAGGTCGACGAAGGCTCGGGGGCGCGGACGGAGGAGTCGGGACAGAAACAGACCGACGCCCGCCGAACCGGTCGCGTAGTCGTGGGAGACACGAGTGAGCCATGTGCCGGGAAAAGCTGTGCCGTCCTCTCCTTCGATCTTGAACCACAGGAGGGTCTCGGCGATGTCGAAGGCATTGCGGCGGTAGCGCTCCTCACCGGTGAAGGAGTACATGTCCAGCATGAACTCGCCAACTCCGGTGAGGCCTTGGATCAGCCCCGGGGTGTAGGAGTACTTGACGTAGGTGTCGTCCGCGACGCGCCGGGCGAGTTCGCCGTAGCGTTCGATGCCGAGTAGGTGGTGGAAGCGCACCAGGGTGCTGCCGATGCCGGAGCTTCCGTGGATCCAGTACGGATACACGACCGTCTCGTCCTGGAACCGCGGCCATTGCATCCCCGACTCGCCGTGACTCACATGGGCGAGGTCGAATTCCAGTGCGCGGACGGCACAGGATCGGAAGCGGTTGTCGTCGGTCGCCCGATAGAGATGGAGGAGGAAGAGAGCGATCCCGCTCGCCCCATAGCCGTAGCCGTAGTGCACCAACCCGTCGTGACGGCATGGCCAATAGGAGGTCTTCTCCTCGTGCTGTGCGGTCGTGAGGAGGTGTTCGCCGGCGCGGACGGCGTGATCGAGGTGTACCCGCGCCCCGGTCTGGGCGTGGAAATGAAGCGAGGCCGTGCCCCATCCGGCGGCGCCCAGAAACACGCCCGGCTCCTCGTACAGCAGCGGGGAGGTGTACAGCGTCTCCATCAGCGAGGCGGCCCTGTCCTCCAGGCCCAGATCACGGAAGGCCCAGGCCATGCCGGCCAGACCGAGGTAGAGACCGGGCGGGCAGGTGTCCGTGTCGACGGGCTGCCGTAGCAGCCAGGAGGCCACCTCGTCCGGCAGCGTCTCGCGAGTGATGGCATGGAGGAGGAGCGCCGGGCCGCAGGCGCCGTAAGCGACACTGAGCGGGTTCGTCGCGAAGACCATGGGGTCGGACGGCCACAGACGATCGGAACGCCGCTCGTCCTTTGTCCGCAGCAGGCCGTCTGCCAGGCCGGCCAGGGTCCGGTGTACCTGCGCCAGGATGCGGTCCGGTACTCCCTCCCGCACCGCGGCCCTCCCCGTCGGGCGTCGCATGCCCTCGTCCCGTTGCCATTCGGCGAGTACGGTCTTCGCCTCACCCACCGCTCCGGTCGTCAGATGCGTGATGACGGACTTCACCTGATCGGGCAAGCCCAGTTCGACGAACTCGTCGAGGAAGACGTCCCTGGCCGCCGGGTTGAGACCGAACAGCGCCGTCACGGGGACCACACAGCCGTACAGAAGCATGGCGACGGCATACCAGTCGTCGCACGGCAGCAGCCTGTCACGTGAGGAGCGATCCGGGTGGAGGAACCCGGGTGTACCCAGCCGGCCGCCGTACTCCAGCATCGCTGCCTCGTCGTCCTCGCGGACGGCGCACTCGAAGTCGATGAACCCCATGCGCAGGGTGTCCGGGTCGATCAGGATGTTGTTCGGTGAAAGGTCACCGAACAGCACTCCTCGTGCGTGGACCTCCTCCACCATGGCGATCAGCCGCTCGGCCACGTCCCGGAAACGAGGAACGAACCGTGCCAGCCGCCCCTCCCTGCGAATGTACGGCGCGAGGATGAGATTGTCCCGGGCCCAGAAGTCGTGCAGTGAGATGCCTTCGATCCGCTCCTCGACGAGGAAGGTGTGCTCCCAGTCGCGGAAGAGGTCGACCGGCCGGGGAACGAAGTCCAGGCCTTCGAGATGGCGCAGCATGTCGTATTCATGGCGCAGCACGTCGACCGCGTCCCACACGCGGTCCTCGCTCGTCCAGCAGTTGGTGAGCCGGCGGGCCTCTTTGACGACGACCGGCTCGAGAGTGACCTTGTCCGTGCCGTGATACACACCGCCCGCGTTGGAGAACGCAAGCGCACCGTCGATGAGGTAACGGTCGTTGAGGATGATGCTGTCCGTGGCCTCCTGGGATACCGCGTCGGACCGCGCGGCGAACGGATCGCGGGCCCAGGGGGGCAGGTGAAAGTACGGCAGGCGTTCATCGGCGACGTACTCGCCTGTGGGCGACACGAGGTACGTACTCGTCGTGCCGTCGACGTTGAGCCGTCGCAGGGGGCGGAAGCCGCCGTAGCGGTAGAAGAGCACACCGCTGTCGCGGTAGCGTCGGTCCGACAGGATGTACGGTCCCTCGACCGCCTCGTCGGCCGTACGCCGGTACAGCGCCTCGATCAGCTCGGTGAACACGCCCTCGTCCGGTGGGTAGACGGTCATGAACTTGCCGGAGCGACCGCGCTCCTGAAGCTTTGAGTTGAGCAGGCCGAGCAGGACCGGATCGCCGGCGGTCTTGAACTCGACACCGAACCCCACACATACGGGCACCACGAGATCGAGCAGCCGGAGTGCGTGCGCGGGGGTGGCGGAGACGTGGATCTTGAAGCCCTGGGCGGGCGCTTCCGCCTCTGCGGGCCCCCGCGCGTGCAGCCATACATCGCCGCGTTGCAGGATCCATGTTTCCGGCAGCAACCGGCGTAGGGCGTCGCGGTACTCCGACGTGATCGGGCGGCGTGACAGCGGCTCGTAGTACCGGGGGTCGACGAGACCGTAGTGATGGTGGGCGGCCATGGCCGCGAGGCGGTTCATGGCCGCCCACCGGGGCCGTGGCGCGGGCCCCGGCAGAGTGGCTGTCGCATCAGGTCCCTACCGCTGCATGGTCTGGGTGCCGCAGATCACGCTGGCCGTGCTGCAACCGACCGACAGAGTGCTGACCCCGGCTTGAGGTACAGCGCCCCCTCCGCTGTCGCCGGCGCGCAGTCCCTGGAGTCCCAGGACGCGCTGGACGTCGGAGACGGTCTTCTCGAGCGTCTCCCTGACCGATTCGAGCGGGGCGTTCCCCTGCGGCTCATTGGCCATGAGATCGCGTTCCTTTCCTTGTCGAGGCTCCGGAGGACCGACCCTCGGCCCCGGCCACATCACTTGGGATTGCACGCGATGCTGTACGTGCTGCAGCCGATCGACAGGGTGCTGCCCCCCTGGAGCTGAGCCTCCCCGCCGCCGTCGCCGGCGCGCAGTCCCTGGAGTCCCAGGACGCGCTGGACGTCGGAGACGGTCCTTTCGAGCGTCTCCCTGACCGCTTCGAGCGGAGCGTTCCCCTCGGGTTCGCTGGCCATGCGATCACACTCCTTCCGTGCGGGCCGTCCGCTGCCCCTGGCGGCCCGGCGCACGCACGCCGGCACTCGCGGGCAGCTCTGCGACCAGGCAAGCGCCGTTGCACATACGACGCCACCGTGACCAGACCCCTCAATGCGTGCGGGCCCTGCCACGACTCATCCGACCTGCCGAAACGACGAGATGTCAGGGGGCTGGGAATTACGCCGAACGGGTGAATGGCGTGACCGGTGGCTCTGGTCGGCCCGGGAGCCGCCCTGGTACGCGGCCTGCCGGACCCGGGCGCCCGCGCAGGCAAAGGCGATGCTGCTCGACCCGCTACGACGGCCTGACCACCTACATGCGGCTGACGTGGGACGTCAGCCGTTCCGGCGAGCCGAGGCGGCAGCCTGCTGTGCTGGAAGGCACGCGGGGATGGTTCTACGCCTTGATCGGGACGAGCCTGCGGGACGTCCACCTCTGCACCGTGCTCAGCTGATGTCGGCTCCGGACTCCTGGTTCCGGGTGATGGCCAGGGGGCTCCGGGGGGGTCCGAGGGGGAGAGCCGGAACTACGACGCGGGGCCCGCTGCGAGGCGTCCGTTTTCTTCAAGACCGGGTCGCCTGTGCCTGCCTACTGTGGCCTCATGACTGCACGATTCGATGCCATCGGCCTGGTCGTCTCCGACATGACCGCCTCCGTCGCGTTCTACCGCCGGCTCGGGTTGGCCTTTCCGGACGACGCCGGGGACCAGCCACACGCCGAGGCCGGACTGCCCGGCGGGCTGCGGCTGATGCTGGACACCGAGGAGACGGTCCGCTCCTTCCTGCCCGGGTGGCGGCCGCCCACGGGCGGGGGCCGGGCCTCGCTCGCCCTGCGCTGCGACGGGCCGGGGGAGGTGGACGCGCTGTACGACGAGCTGGTCGGCTCCGGGTACCACGGCGAGCTCAAACCGTGGGACGCCTTCTGGGGGCAGCGGTACGCCGTCGTGCACGACCCGGACGGCAACGGAGTGGATCTGTACGCCCCGCTAGCCACCGCCGCCGATGAGCTGCCCCAGCGGTAGTCCCGCCAGCTCCCGCACGTCGCGGGCCAGATGGGCCTGGTCGGCATAACCGGCCCGGGCTGCCGTCTCCGCAAACGGCACACCCGCCCGGGCCAGTGCGAGGGCTCGGTGCAGCCGCAGGATCCGGGCCAGGGTCTTGGGGCCGTAGCCGAAGGCGGACAGCGAGCGCCGGTGCAACTGGCGTGGCCCGAGGCCGAGTTCGTCGGCGGTCGCGGCGACGGGGCGGCCCGCGTCGAGGGCGGTGACGACCCGCCGCAGCAGCGGGTCCGGGGGTTCGGAACCGGCGGCCTGCCGCAGCGCCAGCTCCTCCAGGCCGCTCGCCGGGTCGGCGGCGGCGTTCACACCGTCGGCCAGACGCCGCACCCGCGGGGCCGGCCACAGGTCGGCGAGGTCGACGCGCCGGTCGCGCAGCTCGTGTGCCGGAACGCCCAGGAGCCCCGGGGCCGTGCCCGGGTAGAAGCGGACTCCGGCCCAGGGGCCGGTCCCACCGTCCGGGAGGTGGGCGCGGGTGTCGGGCCCGGCCACCATCAGCCGCCCGTCGTGCCACAGCAGATCCATGCACCCGTCGGGCAGCACCCGTCCCGCCCCGGGCCGGGACGGGCTGTTGGTCCACACGACGGCCCCGGGCAGCCGCGACGCCCGCTCCACGTACATGGGAGCCACGCTACGCCGCGGGCCCGGCAGCGGGCCGGGCCCCGGGGCTGCTCGTGCCGGCTCCGGTATCCGCGAGCGCGGAAAGGACCGGGCCACGTGCCGTTCGAGGGGCGGACTCGCACGCTCTCGGGGCGCGACCACCGACCTCCGGGGAGGCCGTCGCGGGAGATCGCCGGGGCGAGGGGCGAGGGGCCAGGGCGACGGGGCGCCCGCTGTCGTACCGGGCGGTGTCGACGCGGGACTACGGAGAGGCGCCGCCCGGTTTCGGTGTGCCACGCGAGGAGGAGGTGAGGTGAGGTGGGAATGACGGGGATCTTCGCCCCCTCCTCGACACCCTCCGACGGCCGCACCGCGCACCTCACGGACGGGATGCGTCAGGTGCTGGGGCGTGCGCCCCAGGGCTTCGGGGACGTCGTACGTGAGGAGGCCGCGGCAGGGACGCGGTAGCCGTGAGGGCCTCGCCCGTCACGTGTCCGTGGGCGGCTGCCCCTCGCCGTTGACCTGGGTGTTCTTCACCTGGGTGCTCTTGGTGTGGGTGTTCTTCACGTGGGTGCTCTTCACGTGGGTGCGCAGGCGGGCCGAGACGTCCTCGGGGGGCAGGAAGCGGGACCAGCGTTCCGGGAACTCGGAGGGCATGTCGGGGTCGGCCTCGTCCGTGGCGGTGGCGCGGGCGACGTACTCGGCGACCTGGGCCTGCCGCAGCCGCTCGTTGGCCTCGCGGGCCGCGGCCGTCGCGGCGGCCGGCCAGACCCGGTCGATGGCGGCGTTGACGGCGGCCCCGACGAGCACGGCGAACGCGGACACACCGATCCACAGCAGCACGGCGACGGGCGCGGCGAGGGAGCCGTAGATCGTCGGGCCCTCGACCGTGCTGGTCAGGTAGATCCGCAGCAGGAAACTGCCGAGCACCCACATGCCGAGGGCGACCAGCGCGCCGGGCACGTCCTCGATCCACGGGGAGCGGACCGGGACGGACACGTGGTACAGCGTCGTCAGGAAGGCGATCGACAGCAGGATCACCGTGGGCCAGTACAGGACCTGGACGACCGTCGTGGACCAGGGCACGATCCGCACCACGGCGTCCGGCCCGGCCACCATCAGCGGCAGCGCGACCGAGCCGATCAGCAGGGCCACGATGAACAGCAGGAACGCCATCAGTCGGGTCTTGACGATGCCCCGGACGCCGTCGAGGCCGTACATCACGGTGATCGTGTCTATGAAGACGTTCACCGCGCGGGAGCCCGACCACAGGGCGAACAGGAAGCCGATGGAGATGACGTCCGGCCGGCCGCCCTTCATCACGTCGTGCAGGATGGGCTGGGCGATCTCGCGGACGCCCTGGTCGGACAGGACCGTGCGGGAGGCCTCCAGAAGGTTGGTCTGCAGGCTCTGGATGGTGTCGGCGCCGGTCCAGGCGTCGACGTAACCGAGCAGCCCGATCATGCTCAGCAGCAGCGGCGGCACCGACAGCAGAGTGAAGAACGCGGCCTCGGCCGCGAGGCCGAGGATGCGGTACTCGACGCAGGAGTTGACGGTGTCCTTGACCAACAGCCAGGCGGTCCTGCGTTTGGAGACGTTCCGGTAGAGGGCCCGTGCCCGGTGGAGGCGCCCGGAGGGCGTGTCGGGGGTTTCACTTGCTGGCTGCACCCCCTAACGGTATCCGCCGTGCCCGTCCCCACTCACCCACAGGCCGGGTCTTCGCGGACCGGGCCGGGTCCACCGGGTGCCAAGGCGCTACCGCGGGGTACGTTCGCAGCATGGCAGGCAGCACCCACACCGTGACGAACCAGGTCCCGCCTCTGGCCGGGTACGACGTCTTCTCCGCCGACCGGGCCCTGGCCGAGGCGGTCGGCCGGCACGTCGATCCGGACCTGCGCGAGGAGGTCCTCGGCGAGCTGACCGCGCTCGGCCGGACCTCCGGCTCGGCCCAGGTGCAGGAGTGGGGGCGGCTGGCCAACGAGAACCCGCCGCGGCTGCTCACGCACGACCGGTACGGCAACCGCGTCGACGAGGTCGAGTTCCACCCCTCCTGGCACCGGCTGCTCGGCAAGGGCGTCTCGGCCGGTCTGACGGCCGCCTGGGACCGGCCGGCCGGGCATCTGCGGCGGTCCGCCGCCTTCCTGGTGTGGACGCAGGTCGAGGCGGGCAACGGCTGCCCGCTGTCGATGACGCACGCGGCGGTGCCGGCCCTGCGCGCCGACCCGGACCTGGCGGCCGAGTGGGAGCCCCGGCTGACGTCCATGGTCTACGACCGTGAGCTGCGGCCCGCGCACCTCAAGGCCGGGGCGCTGTTCGGGATGGGCATGACGGAGAAGCAGGGCGGCAGCGACGTCCGGGCGAACACCACGGCGGCACGGCCCCTCGCCGAGGACGGGACCTACGAGCTGACCGGGCACAAGTGGTTCTGCTCGGCGCCCATGTCCGACGGCTTCCTGGTGCTGGCACAGGCTCCGGGCGGGCTGACCTGCTTCCTGGTGCCGCGGGTGCTCGGGGACGGCACGCGCAACGTCTTCCGGATCCAGCGGCTGAAGGACAAGCTGGGCAACCGGTCGAACGCCTCGGCCGAGGTCGAGTTCGACGGGACGTGGGGGCGCCGGGTCGGCGAGGAGGGGCGCGGGGTGCGCACCATCATCGAGATGGTCGCGGCGACCCGGCTGGACTGTGTGCTCGGCTCGGCGGGGCTGATGCGGCAGGCCGTGGCGCAGGCCGTGCACCACTGCACGTACCGCGAGGCGTTCGGCGGGAAGCTCGCCGGCAAGCCGCTCATGCGCAACGTCCTCGCCGACCTGGCACTGGAGTCGGAGGCGGCGACGACGCTGGCGCTGCGACTCGCGGCGGCGTACGACGACGGTGGCGAGCAGGAGCGGGCGCTGCTGCGGATCGCCGTGCCGGCTGCCAAGTACTGGGTGACCAAGCGGTGCCCGCCCGTCGCCGTGGAGGCCGCGGAGTGCCTCGGCGGCAACGGCTACGTCGAGGAGTCCCAGATGCCGCGGCTGGTGCGCGAGGCGCCGCTGAACTCGGTCTGGGAGGGCGCGGGCAACGTCCAGGCGCTGGACGTCCTGCGGGCGTTGCAGCGGGAGCCGGGGGCGCTGGACGCGTATCTGCGGGAGGTCGGGCAGGCGCGCGGCGCCGATCACCGCCTGGACGCAGCCATCAAGAGCCTGCTGACCGAACTCGCCGATCTGGAGGGTGTGGAGGGGCGGGCGCGGCGGCTGACGGAGCGGCTCGCGCTGGTGCTCCAGGGTTCCCTGCTGGTCCGTTTCGCGCCGCCGCAGGTCGCCGACGCGTTCTGCGCGGGGCGGCTCGGCGGGGACGGGGGCGCGGCCTTCGGGACGCTGCCGCACACGCTGGACCTGGCGTCGGTGGTGGAGCGGGCCCGGCCGGTGTCCTGATCCGGTCGACCGGTCCGCGTGCGCGCGGGTTCGGCGCGCGAAGAGCGAGGGTGGTGCTGCGCCGACACGGCACCACCCCCGCCGTACTGGCCCGTTCGAGCCGCTGAACGCCGCTCGGGACGGCGCGGATCAAGTTTCGGACACCGCCGGGCCGTCCACCAGGGTTGCAGGGGGTTGCAACTTGCTGCCGACTGTGTGCGGACTGTGCGCGTCCGGCCGGGGCAGGCGGCACTATGAGACGGACAGTCAAAAGCGACCCCGGGGGCGCACGCGCATGGACGTCACGCACTTGGCCGCCGTCGACAGCACACGGGCGGCCCGGGTCCTCAGCGAGGTCCGCGCCGCGCGGCTGGCCGGGCAGCCCGCTCCGGTGTCACCGCGTCCGGTGATCGAGCGGTCCTGGGAGCGGATGCTGCGCGGGGGGATCGACCCGGACCACGACGTCCGGGCGGCCCCGCTGTCCCGCGAGGAGGTGCGGCGGCGGCGCGAGACGTCGGTATTGCGCCATGTGCTGCCGGTTCTGCGGGAGGGCCTGCTGGCGGCCGCTGACGTCGCGCACCACATCATGGTGGTGGCCGACGAGGACGGCCGGGTGCTGTGGCGTGAGGGCAGCCCGCAGGTGCTGCGCAAGGCGGACGGGCTCGGCTTCGAGCTGGGCGCGGACTGGCGTGAGGACGTCGTCGGCACGAACGGCGTGGGCACCCCGGCCGTCGTGCGCCGGCCCGTGCAGGTCTTCGCCTCCGAGCACTTCGTGCGCTCTCTGGCCGACTGGACCTGCGCGGGTGCTCCCCTGACGGACCCCCGGGACGGCCGGCTGCTCGGCGTGGTGGACGTGAGCGGGCCGCTGGAGACGATGCATCCGGCCACGCTCGCCTGGGTGGGTTCGGTGGCCAAGCTGGCCGAGGCCCGGCTGCGGGAGATGCACACGGAGTCGCTGGAGCGGCTGCGCGCGGTGGCGGCGCCGGTGCTGGCCCGGCTCGGCGGCCGTGGCCTGGTCGTCGACCCGGACGGCTGGACCGCCGCGGTCAGCGGGATGCCGTACGTACGGCGCGTGGCCCTGCCGAAGTCGCTGTCGGCGGGCCGGATACGGCTGCCGGCGCTCGGGCCGTGCTCGGTGGAGCCGCTGGCCGGGGGCTGGCTGGTGCGGGCGGCCGCCGACCAGCCGGTGCCGCAGGGTCCGGCCAGGATCGTGCTGGACCTCAGGCCGGCGCGGCACTGGTCGGTGGAGGTGCGTGGCGGGGCCGGCTCCTGGGTCCGGGAACTGAGTCCACGGCACGCTGAGTTGCTGTTCCTCCTCGCCGCCCACCGCTCCGGCCGCAGTGCCTCGGGGCTGGCCGGGGACGTGTTCGGGGACCCGGCCCGCACGGTGACGGTGCGTGCCGAGATGTCGCGGGTGCGACGGTATCTGGGAGCGTTCCTGGAGCACCGGCCGTACCGCTTCGCCGAGGAGGTCGAGGTCGAGGTGCTGCTGCCCGCCGACCCCCGGGATCTGCTGCCGCACTCGACCGCACCGGCGGTGAGCAGGCAGCGCGGCGTCGAAGCGGCGCCCTGAGGTTCACGGCGCATGCCGCAAGCCGCCCCGAGCGTCACAGTGCGTGCCGCTCAGCAACCCTGAGCTTTACTGCGTGTGCCGCTCAGCAGCCCTGAGCTTTACTGCGCGTGCCGCACCAGCCGCCCTGAGGGGTGCATCTTTCGCATATTTGCGGGGTCTTCGTCCGCGGCACCGCTCACCTGCCGTAGCATCCCTCTACGGGCCACCCCACCTGCTCCTCCGTCAACGTGCGGATCATCAGGCGCAGTTGGTCCGTCTCGGGAGGACGTTATGAAGCATCGCGGCAGACACCGGCGGCGCAGGCGGGGCAGGGCGCTGCGCGCGACCCTGGCCGGGACGGCCCTCGCGCTCACCGCCGCCGCCACCCTGATCAGCGCCTCACAGGCCACCGTCGCCGACGCTCCCGGGGCTCTCAAGCCGGTCGCCGCGCCTGACGGGGCGGGGCAGCCGTACCTGGCCGAGCACCGGGTGCCCGGGCGGTGGCTGGACCGGCTCGCGTCGAAGATGGGCCGGCCGGTCGGCGTCCGCACGGTACTGGAGGGCGCGGACCTCCCGCTGCGGGACGCGGCCGGCTGCTCCACCGCCGAGAAGCGCAGCCTGCCGGTGGAACCGGCGGCCGCTCGCGCGTACTGCTTCGGCGGCTCCGACACCCGAGGATGGCGGGCCGGCGCGGTCACGACCTCGGGCGACGCGGACGATGACGGCCGCTGGGGCGGCAACCGCGTGATCCTCTCCGGCTGGACCCGCGGCGCCGAGGGCGGTTCCATGGAGGGCCCGGCCCCCGGGCAGGGCCTGGCCAAGGTCGCCTTCGTCGACGCGAACGACCCCGGCGCGCTGCGCTACACCTGGGCCCTGCTGGCCGTACCGGTGGACGGCGGGCGGGACTACCGGGGGCTGGTCTCCCCGCTGTCCGGCATGGTCTGGTACCAGGACAAGCTGCTGGTGACGACCCGCGAGGGCGGCCGGGACGCGCTGTACGTGTACGACATGGACCGCATCCAGCGCGCCACCGTCGAGTCCGACGCGGTCGGCCGGGTGCGGGGCGGCTGGGCGGCCCACGGCTACCGGTTCGTGCTGCCGGCCGTCGGCTCGTACACCCTGCCCGGCGGGGCCGGTACATCCCGCCCGGCCACCGTCTCCCTCGACCGCAGCACCTCCCCCGACAGTCTCGTCGCGAGCGAGTGGGCGCCCGCCGACGGCGACCGGCGCACCCGGCTGTGGCGCTACGCGCTGAACCGGGACCCGGACCGCTCCGGTCCGCTCACCGCCGACTCCTCGGGGCGGGCGGCGCCCACCGAGGCGTACGAGACCAAGGCGGCCGAGGTGCGGGGTGTGCTGGCGTACCGCTCGCGCTGGTACCTGGACCGCGCGGCGGGCAGTCCGGGCGGGCACGGGACGCTGTGGCGCCAGGACACGGAGGGCGCCCGGGCGGCGGAGTGCGGCACGGACGAGACGCGCAACTGCTGGAGCGGCGGGTCGGGTTCCCTGTCCTACTGGCAGGAGACCGGCGAGGTCTGGTCCCAGTCGGGGCGGATGCTGTTCGCGCTGCCGCTGGCGTCGGTCGAGCGGGCGCTCGGTTAGGACGCCTCTCGCCGGGTGCCACAGGTGGCGACGGGCACCTCGGCGAGCGTGGGTGCGGGCCGGCCCGGAGTCAGGGTGACCCGGTAGCAGGCCGTGGTCCCGGTGCGGGCCGTGGGGCTGCCGTAGGACGCGTGGGTGGAAAAGGTCACGACCGTGGACGCGCCGCGCGTGGTGAGGGTCGTGGTTCCGATGGCGAGGCCGGCCGGGGTCGGCAGGGTGCGCAGTCTCTCTTGGGTGAGGGGTGTGTCGCGGCCCGCGGCGGCGAGGGCGTCGGCGTAGTGCTCGGCGTCCTGCCGCATGTGCGTGCGTGCCTGGTCCCGGGTGGTGGTTCCCGCCGGCGGGGGGTGCGGCCAGGTCGCCATGGCCCAGACGAGGGTGACGACCGCGACCGCGATGAGGAGCGTGCCGCCGACGGCCAGGACTCTGTACACGGTCCGCCGGGGCGGGGCGACAGCACCGGGTTTCATGGGCGTTTCTCCGTACCGAGGGGGACTTGAGCGGCCTGGAGGGCCGGGGGGTGGGTGGCCGCCTCGTGCGGCGGCCACCCTTCAGAGGGTCAGTACTTGGCCGCCGCCATGGCGTCCTGGAAGGCCAGGGCGTATCGGGAGGTGCCGGTGGAGGTGGGATGGTAGCTCTCCATCCCCGGGCAGATGGGATTGCCGGGGCAGGAGAAGTCGGCCGGGTTGTCGGCGGCGGGGCCGGCCACCAGGTCGTTGATGCCGGACGGCGAGTCGCACATGCGGTAGCCGGAGAACTCGCTGTCGGGTGAATAGAACGTCACGGGGACGCCGGCGGCCTTCGCCTGGTCCGCCGCTGCCTGTTCCTTGTCCCTCATGTCGTCCGCCCACACGTTCAACTGCGCCTGCGCCCCCGCCGTCATGACGCTGACGCAGGTGAGACTGCCGGTGTCGAACAGCTCCGGATACCCGAGCAGAATGATCTTCGCGTTGGGTGCCTTGGCGTGGATGTCCTGCAGCAGCGGGGGGATCTTCCCGGTCGCGTAGGTGAGGTTCTGCTGCACCGTCGAGTCGGAGGGGCACCCCTGGGTGAGGTCTCCGCAGGCGCCCACGGTGCCGCCGAAGTTGGCGTCGTTGCCGCCCACGGTGAGTGCGACGAGCGTGGTGTCGGCGTTGAGGAAGCCCGAGTCCAGCTGGGACACCTCGCCGTACTGGCCGAGCGTTCCCGGGCCTCCGTTGCCGTTGGTGTCGAGGGAGGTGTCGAGGTCGTAGGAGAAGGCCCCGCTGCAGGCCACGGAGTGGAAGTCGAGCGTCTTGTCCAGAGCGTCCGCGCGCGACCCGACGGATGTGCTCGTGCCGGGCAGATCGGCCTTGCGCGCCCAGGAGTTCGCGCTGCGCAGGCAGGCGTTCCAGTCGTGGCCGGGTGAGGACTGGGTGGCGATGGAGGCGTAGGGGCCGGTGGCGGTGCCGTAGTCGTACGAGCCCGCGCCGGTGCCGGAGGAGTAGGAGTCGCCCATCTGGACCACGATGTCCTTGGGCTTGGACGGGAGGGGCTGGAAGGCGACGCTGTCCCAGGCGATGTCCTCGTCAGCCGTGCCGTCGGGGGCGAAGTTGCTGAGCGAGACCCCTTGGTAGGCGCCGGACGACGGGGAGAAGTCGAACACGCCGAGGCTGACCCAGGAGTTGGTCTGTGTGTGCACGTTCAGGATGCGGTTCTGGGCCGATCCCGCTCCCGGGTGCACGGTGTAGACGGCGTCCTGCGTCTGGGAGCCGGTGTCGGGCAGATGGACCAGGACGCGGGTCCATCCGCTGAGTTGCGAGCTCAGCTTCCAGGTGCCGGTGACGGCCATGACACCGGAGACGTCGGGGGTCTGCGAGAGGTCGGAGCCGTACTGGTCGTACGCACCGGTGTCCAGGTTCCTGGTGTGGGCGTACCAGAAGTGGTCGCCGAACCCGCCGCCGATCTGGTGCAGATCGCCCTTGGCCTCGTAGTGGTTCTGCGCGTCGGCCTGGAAGGGGCTGAAGGAGAACGTGCCGCCGTTGCTCCAGCCGGATTTGGAGCAGCCGTCGGTCATCGGGGGCAGGGAGGCCGGTACGTCGTCCACGACGACGGCCCCCGACGGCACCGAGTTGTCGCACATGTGGCCCGACCCGTTGTTGCCGTTGCCCAGTTCGGTCTTGAGGGTCTGGTAGGTGAGGTACTCGTGGCCGCAGCTGGTTCCGCAGGCGACCTTCCAGGTGGTCTGGGGGGCGTGGTACCAGTGCGGCGGGTCACAGCTCGGGCCGAGGTGGTCCACCTCGCAGCGCGGTGGGGCGGTCGGGTCGCAGTCGTTGACGCCCGGGGAGCAGAAGGTGTCGAGGTCGGGTTTGACGGAGGACCGGTCGCGGTCGTTGTCCCACCAGGCCGGCGAGTAGCCCGCGGTGTTGCTGTTGTTCGCGGTGCCGCTGTCGGCGTAGGCCCGTCCGGTGTCGATGGGCCAGGCTCCCCAGCCGAGCACCTTCTCCTCGTACGGCCAGTCCTGCGGGTGGCCGGCGTCGGCGTAGGTGTTCTGGTCGAGGAAGGCGTGCCGGTCGGGCGGGTAGAGCGGGTTGGAGGGGTTGTTCAGCCAGCCCAGGCCCCACGGAGCGGTGGGGTTGGCCGGGACGTAGTAGTTGAGGCCGGAGTTGTAGTCCCACAGGGCGGCGAACCAGTTCTCCATGCCTGCGGGGTCGTCGGTGTTGAGCTTGATGCCGCCGGGCGATACGGCCGTGTCGTGGAGCTCGTTCCACTTCTCTTCGAGCGTCTGCGCGGCAACCGCGATGTTGGAGGTGTAGTCGAGTGCGATGGCCTTCTGCTGGGCGGCCGGGAGTTCGTCGGCGTCGCCGGACTTCATGCCGTCGGTCTGCTGGCCGATGCCGTAGCCGCAGTCGGCCTTGGACCAGTCGATCAGCCAGTGGTCCTCGGGGGTCGCCGGGTCGTTGGGGT
The DNA here is from genome assembly GCF_042262425.1 of Streptomyces sp. NPDC056373. Lineage (NCBI taxonomy): Bacteria > Bacillati > Actinomycetota > Actinomycetes > Kitasatosporales > Streptomycetaceae > Streptomyces > Streptomyces sp. NPDC056373. The sequence goes on along the minus strand of NZ_JBHJPX010000013.1, from coordinate 27,447 downwards.
GGCCGTAGAAGCCGTTGGTGCTCGCGAGGGTAGAGCTGGTCTGGCCGGGCAGGGCGCCGCCCTCGGCCTGCCAGAGGTTGGATTCCTGGGCCAGTACGCCGAGCAGGACCTGGGCGGGGATGCGTCCGCCCGAGGTGCCGGTGAGTCCGGGCAGCGGGAACATGGCCTGCGGGTTCACCGTGCCGAGTCCGTCGGCCGTGCGCCAACCGCCCTGGCGGACCCAGGAGCTGGTCAGGTCACCGCGTACGGCCATGTCGACGGCCCACTCGACCTGATTGGGCGTCGGCTGGTAGGCCTGCTGCGCCGGGTCGTTGCGGGGCTGGGAGCATGCGCGGTCGGTGTCGACGGTGGAGTCGGGGTCGCCCGCCGCCGCCGTGGTGACCGTCGCCGCGGACATCGTCGCCGCCGACAGTGTGGCCGGTGCCGCGGTGCCGTTGGCGGCGGTCGCCATGGCGGGCTTGACCGTGGCGGGCTTGGCCTTCGCCGTGGTGCGGGCGGTCGTCAGGGCCGGCGAGGCCTTTCTGCCCGCGGTGCCGGGCGTGACGGGGGCCGCGCCGACGGTGAAGGCGACCTTCTTCCCGGTCGCGGGTATCTCCGTCTTGATCCGGAGCGGTGCGGGGGTGTTCCAGGCGGTCGCCGCCAGCGGGTTGCTGACGTGGCTGCGCAGGCTCGCGGAGACCGCCTGGTCCACGGCGAGCGCGCCGGTGGAGGACACCGTGGCGTGGGCCGCCGCATTCAGCCGGCGCACGGTGGCGGGCGGATGGGCCGCGGTGGGCTCGCCGGTGAGGAAGACCCGCCCGGAGGTTCCGGCCGCGAGGCCCAGCGAGCCCGTGGCGCCTTCGGCGAAGGTCGCGGTCCTACCGTCGGCGGTGCGGCGGGCGCGGGCCTTGCCGCCCCCGCCGTCCAGGAAGTCCACGCCGCCACCGCTGTCGGCCCGCAGGTCGTAGGCGGGGCCCGACGTGGTCGCGAGCTGGGTGGCGTGGTTCGTGCGGTCGAAGCGGATCAGCCGTCCCGCCGCCGCGCCGACGACAGAGGTGCCGGTGGGGACGGCCGAGGTGACGCGGACCTTCGTGGTCTGCCGGTGGGTGACCGCACCGGTGACGGTGTCCACCGTCAGCAGCCGGGTCTGGTCGGTCCGGTCGTCACCGACCTGTGTGAGCACGGCGGTCTCCCCCGTGCCGCAGCCCGGGTCGAAGTACGCCAGGGTCACCGTGTCGGCGAGCTTGGTCACCTTGCCGCTGGTCAGGTCGACGACGGCCGCGAAACCGCCTCGCTCCATCAGGTCCGGCCGGTTGGTGAAGTCCCTGGGTGCGTAGACCACGACCGCGCGCTTGCCGGAACCGGTCACGCACGCGTTGCCGATCCACAGGTCGGTGCCGAAGCCGGGTTCCGAGAGGGTGGCGAGCGTGCGCCACTGGTAGGCGTCACGGCTCTTGGCGGTGAGGAGGTGCAGCCCGGACCCGTCGCCGGCCACGGTCACGGCCGTGTCGTTGGAGGACTTCCAGGTCTTCGGCAGGACGGTGCCCGGGGAGAGCACCTTGGACGACTGATCCTGGGTGGGAGCTTTCGGCTCGTTGTCCGCCGCGCCCGGCGCCACCGTCGCGGTGGTCTTCGCCGCGGCCGGTGGGGCGGCCCAGGCCGGACCGGCCTGCGTCAGGCCCGTGACCGTCAGTGCGGCGGCCAGCAGGGCGAAGGGTGCACGAGGTCTGTGTCTCAGCCTCAAGGTTTCTCCAAGGTCGTAAGAACAGGGGGTCTGGAGGGCATGGGCCGCCCGGGAACCGCGTCGGGGCGGGAGCCGCGGCTCACCGGCGCAATGCCGTGAGGGGCTCGGTGCGGGCGGCCCGCAGCGCGGGGTACAGGCCCGCGAGCAGTCCGGTGACGGTGCCGACGAGTGGGGCGGGCAGGACGGCGGCGGGCTGGAGCACGGCCGTCCAGTCCCGGGCCAGGGCAGTGCCCAGGACCGTGCCGACCCCGAGGCAGGTGCCGAGCAGGCCGCCGAGAGTGCCCAGGGCCGTGGACTCGGTCAGGAACTGGGCGGTGATGTGGCGTGGGCGGGCGCCCAGGGCGCGCCGCAGGCCGATCTCGGCCCGCCGCTCCAGGACGGCGACCAGGGTGGTGTTGGCGATGCCGAACGCCCCCACGACCAGACAGATCACGGCCAGCACCAGGAACAGCCCCGAAAGGTCGGTGTCCACTTGGTCCCGCAGGCCGTGCGGGTCGGGCGGCGGTGTCGCCTTCATGAGGTCCGGCTGGTCCGGACGCAGTGCCGACGGCGCCTGGCGCGCGACCAGTTGTGCCGCGCCGGGGCGGGTCCGGATCAGTGCCTGGGCCGGTGAGTCGGTGGGGGCGCCATATGCGCGCAGCGCGGTGGTCGTGGGAATGACCACGCCGAGCAGGGTCTGGGGCAGCCTTTCGGTGTCGGCGACGATGCCCACGACGCTGTACGAGGTGCCGTCGACGAAGACGGCGGGGCCGCCGTCGAGTCGGCTGATGCCGAGGAGCCGGGCCGCCGAGAGGCCCAGCAGGCACACCCGCTCGCCCCGGGACTGGTGGAAGGTGCCGTAGAGGGTGCCGGTGGAGAGGGTGGGCCGCATGGCGCGCAGGGCGCCGGGCGAGGCCGCGTACATTCCGATGCCGGACCCCGGGGCGCCCGCGGCGGCAGACGTGACGTCCGGCCGCGCCGAGATGATCCTGTCGTGTACCGGCACGGTCCACCAAAGCCCCCCGGACACGACGCCGTTGAGCCGCTTCAGGCGGGCGTCGGTATCGGCCGGGAAGCTGGTGGCCCGTGCACTGCCGGGGGCCGCGTCCGTCACGGTGACCGTGGTCTCCTCCAGCATGCTGAAGGACTTGGTGATCTGGCCCGTCGCGGTGGACGTCAGGCCGAGCACCGCCACGAAGGCCCAGACGCCGAGGACGGTGCCGAGCATGGTCAGGGTGGACCGGCCCGGGCGCTGAACCAGGCCGGTGAGCGCCTCTGCCAGCAGGTCACGGGCGTGCAGCCGGGTCGGGGCGATGCCGGGAGGGCGGGTGCCGGCCCGCCGGGGCAGGCGGGTGATCACGGGGCACCGGCCTTTTCAGCGGCCGGGGGTGCGGCCGCGGTGTCCTCCCGGTGCGTGTCAGGTGCCAGGATCCGGCCGTCGAGGATCGTGACGCGGCGGCGGGCTCGGGCGGCCACGGCCGGGTCGTGCGTGATGACGACGACGGTGACGCCCGCCGCGTTGAGACGTCCGAGCAGGTCCATGACAGTGGAGGCGGTGGCGGAGTCGAGGTTGCCGGTCGGCTCATCGCACAGCAGCAGGTCCGGCTCGTTGACCAGGGCGCGGGCGATGGCCACCCGCTGTCTCTCGCCACCGGACAGTGTGGTGGGCAGGGCGTGCAGACGGTGCCCCAGTCCCACCCGCTCCAGCGCGTCGGAGGCGGCCCGGTCCCGGTCGGCGGCGGGGCCGGTGACGTAGAGCTGGGCCAGCGCGACGTTTTCCTGTGCGGTGCGGTACGGCAGCAGGTGAAACTCCTGGAACACGAAACCGATGCGGCGTCCTCGCAGGGCCGTGCGCTCGCGTTCCGGCAACCGCGCCACGTCCACGCCGGCGAGGGTGAAGGTGCCCGCGGTGGGCCGGTCCAGCAGCCCGAGCAGGTTCAGCAGCGTCGACTTGCCCGAGCCGGACGGCCCGACCACCGTCAGGTAGTCACCGGCCCGCACGGTCAGGTCGGCCGAGCGCAGTGCGTGCACGGGCGGGGAACCCTGATAGGTCTTCGAGCAGCCCGCCAGCCGCAGGACCACGGGCGGCGCGGCGGAGGTGGCCGGGCCCGCCGGGGCCGCCGTCATGTCCCCACCACGACCCGTGTGCCCGGTCCCAGTCGCGCGCCGACCGGCGTGATCTGCACCAGGCCGTCCGCGGACACCCCCGTGGTCACCCGCACGGTCCGCCGGCCTCCGGTGTCCGTGACCACCGTGACCGCCGTACGGGTGTCCGCGCCGGCGGTGACCGCGGCTTCGGGGACCGCGAGGACCTCCTTCGCCGTGGCGGCGGCGGTCACCGTGATCCGTACGTCCTGGCCGGCGAAGGCCGCGCTCCACGCCTTGGCCGGCTTCACGACCAGCGGCCGGTACGCTCCGCCGCCCGTCGCGCCGCCGGAGTCCTGTGAGTCCTGTGAGTCCTCGGGACCGTCCTTGCCGTCGCCGGGGGTGACGAGGGCGCCGACCGACTCGACGGTGCCCCGAGCCTGCGCGCCGGTCGCCTCGGCGAGCACGGACACCTTCATCCCCGGGGTGACGAGGCCGGCCTGGGCGGGGTCCAGCTGCCCGGTGAGGGTGAGGCCGCCGCGGGCGAGGGTGATGACCGGCCCTTTGACCGGATCGCCGACCTGGACGGGGACGGACACCACCCGGGCCGGGAGATTCGGCACGAAGACCACTTCCGACGCCGGCACCATGGCGTGCTCGGCGGGCGGGACCCGCCCTTGCGCCCCGGCCGCGTCTTCGCCGTCCGGGGAGTGCGCCGCACCGGAGGCCACGTCGCCCCGGCCACTGCTCGTGTCGTCGCCGGTGGTGCCGTCCTCCCGCGACACGGGGGCGGGGCGGCCGAGGTGCCGGTAGAGGGCGCGCACCGCCTGCTCGGTGCCGGGGCCGAAGACGCCCCGGCTGTCGCCGCCGGTGCCGTAGCCGAGCGAGGCCAGCGCCTTCTGCAGTTGCCCGACGTCACCGCCCTGCTCGCCGAAGACCAGATCGCGGTAGGCCGGTACCGCTCCGGGCAGCGCGAACACCGGCCGCCCGGAGTACTCCACCAGCGTCCTGCCCGCCTCCACCCGGCGGCCGGCCTTGGTGAACACCCCCGTCACGACGAGCTGTGCGGGCCGGGACGGAGCCTCGGTGGCGGCCACGGAGGTGGGCTGCGCGGAGATCGTTCGGCCGTTGGCGAAAGTGCCGCGGAGTACCACGGTGGAGCGCAGGACCTGCCGCACGACCGGCGCGGTGATCACGCTCGGCGGCGGCGGGCGGGTGTCCGCCGCCGCCTGCGAGGGCGACCGCACGAGTCCGGACCCGGCCAGCCCGCCGACCGACAGGAACCCGGCGACGGTGGCCACGCCCACGGCGGTGCGCCGCCGCCGTGCTGTTCGCGATCTCATGGAAAGGGGGAATTCCTTTCGAGGACACAGCGGTTTCGAAATTTTCGCCACAGGTGGTTCAGGAATTCCGGCCGAGTACCGCCATCGCCGTTTTTACTTCGGCCGCGATGCGCTCTTTCAGCTGTTGAAGTTGCAGCTGGTTCTGTTCGATCTGCTGCCGCTGGACGGCGTACTCGACGGTGTACCAGGTTTTGACCAGCCCGGTCCGGCGTTTGCAGTCGATGTCGGTCAGGGCCGTGGTGATGTCGGCCTGGTCGGCCTGTCCGTGATGGGTGTCGGGGGTGAGCTTCGCGGCATCCAGCGGGCTGTCGACGTCGTAGCCCTTCGCCTTCATGCAACGCGACCATGCACCGACCACCGCCAGGACCCGGGGGTCGCTCTGCGAGCGGCGCAGGCTCTCGTAGTCGAGGCTGCCGGCCGGCGACTCGTCGATGCGCGGGCCGATCCGGCGGATCGACTCCCCGAGACACCCGTCCTCGGGGATGCGTCTGCCGTCGATCCGCGCCGGGGCCCTCTTCGCCCCGGGGGCGACGGCCAGCCGCCCGGTGAGTACGGCCGTCTCGGCGGGCGTGAGTCTCGGTGCCGGCGGTGGTGTGCGGCCCGAGTCGCCGAGGAAGTAGCCGTACCGGGCCGCCAGGTCCCGGTCGGTGATGCCGTAGCGCCGCGGCATGTTGGAGTCGTCGCTGCTCGGCGGTGGGGTCATACCGCGGGCCGGGGCGCTGTAGGTGTAGCCGTACCGTTTCATGCACCGGGTGGTGAGCCGGTCGACCGCCTCCTGAACGGCCACGGTGTCCGCGTACGGCTCCATATAGGCCTCCAGGGGGAGGACCAGGCCCTTGGCGAGGCCCGACCGTGGCGTCGCCGCGGGCCACGCGGGAGTACCGGTCGGCGACGGACGAGCACCCTCTGTCGCGGACCGGCCGACCGCACCGAAGGGGGAACAACCGGCCAGGGCGAGCAGCGCGCCCGTCACCACGGCCACCAGGGGCCCTGCGGCCCTCGACCTGCGCATCATCTCTCCCCTGCCGCGACGGGTCGTCCGGTCACGAACGCCGTCAGGACCAGTGCTCGGAGGCGTCCTCGTTCTTCAGCGTGGAGTCGAAGTTGAAGTCAGCGCCGCAGAACTGGTCGGAACCGAAGTACTGGGAGTGGCCGGTGTAGCCGGAGTTGTAGTAGATCCGGTAGTTGTTCACGCCGCAGGGGTCGGCGGCGGCGGCGTTGTTCTTGATCTTCTGCCCCGCACCCGGGAGGCCGCCTCCGGTGCTGAAGACGAAGACATAGATGCCGTTGCCGTCCAGGCCGCCCGAGAAGTCGTAGACGTCCCCGTACATGGAGGCTGCCGCGCCCGGGGCCGGCTTGACGCCGCTCTGGGGCGAGGAGTTGTAGTTGATGAAGAGGTCGGCCTCGCAGTCCGGGTCGTAACCCCGCGAGTCACGGGAGATGCAGGGCGAGGAGGTGTAGATCGGCGTGGACGCGTGGGCCTGGCCGCCGGTGGCGAACATGGTGGCACCCGCACAGGAGACGACGGCGAGGGCGAGGGCCACCGCCCGTCTGTCGAAACGCCGGACCGGGGCGGGAGGGGTGAGAGCACTGGCCATGGTGACACTTCTTCCAATTCATCCGAATGCCCGGAGGCAGGGTGGAAAGGGCGTGGGGGGAGGCCGTGCAATTCCTTGTCGAGCGGGCCGAGATTCGCATGATCACGACTCGCCGGTCAATGCTTTTCCGGGCCCCCGGCGCAGTCTTGATCTCGTCTTTAGTTTTGCAATTCCGGCTTTGCGATGACGTGACCGAAGCCCCTCTTCCACCGGCTTCGGCACCTCCGTCCCGCCAGGCCGGGCGTTCGACAGGTCGTCACCCCTGATGGTTTGCTGACCCCCATGCCGACCATCGCCGTGACCACCTGGTCCCTGGAGCAGACCTCCCCGACCGACCTGCTGCCGGCCGTCGCGCCGGACGGGGACGTCCGGGTCGTCCGCTCCGAGGTGCCCTCGCCCGAGTTCAGCCGGTACCTGTACGCGTCGGTGGGCGGCGACATCCTCTGGACGGACCGGCTCGGCTGGCCGTACGCGCGGTGGGTGGAGCACCTCGAGCGGCCCGGCGTGGAGACGTGGGTGGCGTACGACCGGGGCACGCCCGCCGGGTTCGTGGAGCTTCAGGCGCAGGACGACGCGGTCGTGGAGATCGTCTACTTCGGGCTGCTCCCGGCGTTCCGGGGCCGGCGCATCGGCGGGCACCTGCTGTCGTACGGCGCGGCCCGGGCCTGGGACCTCGCGGACCGCTGGGCGGGACTGACGCCGACGAAGCGGGTCTGGCTGCACACCTGCAGCAAGGACGGCGAGCACGCGATGGACAACTACCAGCGGCGGGGCTTCAAGCTGTTCGACACCAAGGTCGAGGAGGAGGCGGAGGTCGCCGCTCCGGGACCGTGGCCTGGGGCGTTCCCCGTCTGACCTGGACGGACACCTCAAGGACTCCCGGTGTGACCAACGCCACCCTTGTCTTGCCCTGCGAGACAAGGGTGTCCGCATCTTGGACAAAGCTGGACTGTGTCCAGATCGCCGTGACACGCTTCCGTCATGTCTGGAACTGGGATTGCCTTGGTGAGTCGGCGGCACGTCGACCTCGGCCGCATGTCCAGCGCCATCTGTCCGGCGCACTGAGCGTACTCAGCCCGCGCCCGGCATCTTTCTTTCCAGCCTCACTCCCGCGCAATGACGCGCCCTATGCCCATGCGCACGCATGCGCAGGTCAGAGCCGCATTTTCGCCTGTCCCGAAGGACGTATCAACCATGGCCGCCACCCCGCAGAACCCTGCTGCCGCGACTCCCCGCCGCAAGGTGAGCCGTCACCGCGGTGAGGGTCAGTGGGCCGTGGGGCACCACACCCCACTGAACGGCAACGAGCAGTTCAAGAAGGACGACGACGGTCTCAATGTGCGGACACGCATTGAGACGATCTACTCCAAGCGGGGCTTCGACTCGATCGACCCCAACGACCTGCGTGGACGCATGCGCTGGTGGGGTCTGTACACCCAGCGCAGGCCCGGCATCGACGGCGGCAAGACGGCCGTCCTGGAGCCGGAGGAGCTGGACGACGAGTACTTCATGCTCCGCGTCCGGATCGACGGCGGGGCGCTGACCACGCAGCAGCTGCGGGTCATCGGCGAGATCTCCCAGGAGTTCGCGCGCGGCACCGCCGACATCACCGACCGGCAGAACGTCCAGTACCACTGGATCCGGATCGAGGACGTGCCCGAGATCTGGAACCGGCTGGAGGGCGTCGGCCTGTCGACGGTCACCGCCTGCGGTGACACCCCGCGTGTGATGATCGGCTCGCCGGTGGCGGGCATCGCCGAGGACGAGATCATCGACGCCACCCCGGCGCTGGAGGAGATGAAGCGCCGCGTCCTGAACAACCCGGCGTACTCGAACCTCCCCCGCAAGTTCAAGACGGCCATCTCAGGATCGCCGCTGCTGGACGTGGTGCACGAGATCAACGACGTCGCGTTCGTCGGCGTCGAGCACCCCGAGCACGGCCCGGGCTTCGACGTGTGGGTCGGCGGCGGCCTGTCCACCAACCCCAAGCTGGGCGTGCGCCTCGGCGCCTGGGTCTCGATCGACGACGTGCCGGACGTCTACGAGGGCGTCATCTCGATCTTCCGCGACTACGGCTACCGCCGGCTGCGCACCCGCGCCCGCCTGAAGTTCCTCGTCGCCGACTGGGGCGCGGAGAAGTTCCGGCAGGTCCTGGAGGACGAGTACCTGAAGCGCAAGCTGGTGGACGGCCCGGCCCCCGAGCAGCCGTCGCAGCAGTGGCGCGACCACATCGGTGTGCACCGGCAGAAGGACGGCCGGTTCTACGTCGGCTTCGCCCCGCGCGTGGGACGCGTCGACGGCGCGACGATCACGAAGATCGCCGACCTCGCGGAGGCCCACGGCTCGGGCCGGGTGCGCACCACCGTCGAGCAGAAGATGATCGTCCTCGACGTCGAGGAGAACCAGGTCGAGTCGCTCGTCGAGGCCCTGGAGGCGCTCGACCTGACCGCCCGGCCCTCCACGTTCCGGCGCGGCACCATGGCCTGCACCGGCATCGAGTTCTGCAAGCTGGCCATCGTCGAGACCAAGCAGCGCGGCGCGCAGCTGATCGACGAACTGGAGCGCCGCCTGCCGGACTTCGACGAGCCGCTCACCATCAACCTCAACGGCTGCCCGAACGCCTGCGCCCGTATCCAGGTCGCGGACATCGGTCTCAAGGGCCAGCTCATGCTCGACGACCAGGGCGAGCAGGTCGAGGGCTACCAGGTGCATTTGGGCGGGGCGCTGGGCCTGGAGGCCGGCTTCGGCCGCAAGGTGCGCGGCCTGAAGGTCACCTCCGACGAGCTGCCGGACTACATCGAGCGCGTCCTGAAGCGGTTCCAGGCCGAGCGCGAGGACGGCGAGCGGTTCGCCACCTGGGCGGCGCGGGCCGGCGAGGAGGCCCTGTCGTGAGCGAGCGAGCCGCCCCGTTCTACTGCCCCTACTGCGGTGACGAGGACCTGCGTCCGAGCGAGGCCGCCGACGGCAGGCACGGCGCGTGGGAATGCGCGGCGTGCAACCGGGCCTTCTCGCTGAAGTTCCTCGGGCTGCTGGCCCAGGGGCTGAAGCGATCCGAATCCGGAGGGGCACAGATATGACGACCGTTCAGGACGAGCGCACCGCCGAGGACCTGAAGAAGCTCGCCGAGCAGGCGGGCCGCGACCTGGAGGACGCCTCCGCGCTGGAGATCCTCCAGTGGGCGGCGAAGACGTTCGGCAAGCAGTTCTGCGTGACCTCCTCCATGGAGGACGCGGTGGTCGCCCACCTCGCCTCCCGCGCCATGCCGGGCGTCGACGTGGTCTTCCTCGACACCGGCTACCACTTCGAGGAGACCATCGGCACCCGTGACGCGGTCGACGCCGTGATGGACGTCAACGTCATCACCCTGACCCCGCGTCAGACGGTCGCCGAGCAGGACGCCGAGTACGGCCCGAAGCTGCACGACCGCAACCCCGACCTGTGCTGCAAGCTGCGCAAGGTGCAGCCCCTGGAAGAGGGCCTGAAGGACTACCGGGCCTGGGCGACCGGCCTGCGCCGCGACGAGTCCCCGACCCGGGCGAACACCCCGGTGGTCGGCTGGGACGACAAGCGGCAGAAGGTCAAGATCTCCCCGATCGCCCGCTGGACCCAGGACGACGTGGACGCCTACGTCACCGAACACGGTGTGCTGACCAACCCGCTGCTGATGGACGGTTACGCCTCCGTCGGCTGCGCCCCCTGCACCCGCCGGGTCCTTCAGGGCGAGGACGCCCGTGCCGGCCGCTGGGCCGGCCGCAGCAAGACCGAATGCGGGCTGCACGGATGACGACGACGATTCAGGAGAGTGACGTGACGACCGGAGCCACCGTCTGGCTCACAGGTCTGCCGAGCGCCGGCAAGACCACGATCGCCCACGAGCTGGCCGGCCGCCTGCGCGAGGAGGGCCACCGGGTCGAGGTGCTCGACGGCGACGAGATCCGCGAGTTCCTCTCGGCGGGCCTCGGCTTCGGCCGCGAGGACCGGCACACCAACGTGCAGCGCATCGGCTTCGTCGCCGAGCTGCTCGCCCGCAACGGCGTGCTCGCCCTCGTCCCGGTCATCGCGCCGTACCAGGACAGCCGCGAGGCGGTGCGCAAGCGCCACCAGGCCAACGGCACCGCGTACGTCGAGGTGCACGTGGCCACGCCGGTCGAGGTGTGCAGCGAGCGGGACGTGAAGGGCCTGTACGCCAAGCAGGCCGCGGGCGAGCTCACGGGGCTCACCGGGGTCGACGACCCGTACGAGGCGCCCGAGTCGCCCGACCTGCGCATCGAGTCGCAGGACCAGACCGTGCAGGAGTCCGCGGCGTCCGTGTACGCCCTGCTCAGCGAAAGGGGACTGGCATGACGACGACCGTCGCGACCGTTTCCGAGGGAACCGAAAGCCCGTACGCGCTCTCCCACCTCGACGCCCTCGAGTCCGAGGCGGTGCACATCTTCCGCGAGGTGGCGGGCGAGTTCGAGCGGCCGGTGATCCTCTTCTCCGGCGGCAAGGACTCCATCGTCATGCTGCACCTGGCGCTGAAGGCGTTCCGGCCGGCGTCGGTGCCCTTCTCGCTGCTGCACGTGGACACCGGGCACAACTTCCCCGAGGTCCTCGACTACCGCGACCGCACGGTCGAGGAGCACGGGCTGCGGCTGCACGTGGCCTCCGTGCAGGACTACATCGACCGCGGTGTCCTCAAGGAGCGCCCGGACGGCACCCGCAACCCGCTGCAGACGCTGCCGCTGACCGAGAAGATCCAGGCGGAGAAGTTCGACGCCGTCTTCGGTGGCGGCCGCCGCGACGAGGAGAAGGCCCGGGCCAAGGAGCGGGTGTTCTCCCTGCGCGACGAGTTCTCCCAGTGGGACCCGCGCCGTCAGCGCCCGGAGCTGTGGAACCTGTACAACGGCCGGCACGCGCCCGGCGAGCACGTCCGCGTGTTCCCGCTGTCCAACTGGACCGAGCTCGACGTGTGGCAGTACATCGCCCGCGAGGGCATCGAGCTGCCGCAGATCTACTACGCGCACGAGCGCGAGGTGTTCTCCCGCAGCGGCATGTGGCTGACCGCCGGCGAGTGGGGCGGGCCGAAGGACGGCGAGACCGTCGAGAAGCGGCTCGTTCGCTACCGGACCGTGGGTGACATGTCCTGCACCGGCGCGGTGGACTCCGACGCCGACACCATCGAGAAGGTGATCGTGGAGATCGCCGCCTCCCGGCTCACCGAGCGCGGCGCCACCCGCGCCGACGACAAGATGTCCGAGGCCGCGATGGAAGACCGCAAGCGCGAGGGGTACTTCTAGAGATGAGCACGATCACCACCGAGGAACTCGCGGAGACCACCCTGCTGCGGTTCGCCACCGCGGGCTCGGTCGACGACGGCAAGTCCACCCTGGTCGGGCGGCTGCTGCACGACTCCAAGTCGGTCCTCACCGACCAGCTGGAGGCCGTGGAGCGCGTCTCCGCGAGCCGGGGCCAGGAGGCGCCGGACCTCGCGCTGCTCACCGACGGCCTGCGGGCCGAGCGGGAGCAGGGCATCACCATCGACGTGGCCTACCGCTACTTCGCCACGCCCCTGCGGCGGTTCATCCTCGCCGACACCCCCGGCCATGTGCAGTACACGCGCAACATGGTCACCGGCGCCTCCACCGCCGAGCTGACGGTGATCCTGGTCGACGCCCGCAACGGCGTGGTCGAGCAGACCCGCCGGCACGCGGCCATCGCCGCCCTGCTGCGCGTGCCGCACGTGGTCCTCGCGGTCAACAAGATGGACCTCGTCGGCTACGAGGAGAAGGTGTTCGCCGCCATCGCCGAGGAGTTCACGGCGTACGCGACGGAGCTGGGCGTCCCCGAGGTCACGGCGATCCCGATCTCTGCGCTCGTCGGGGACAACGTGGTGGAGCCTTCCGCGAGCATGGACTGGTACGGCGGCCCGACGGTGCTGGAGCACCTGGAGACGGTGCCGGTCAGTCACGACCTGAGCCACTGCCACGCCCGGCTGCCCGTGCAGTACGTGATCCGCCCGCAGGGTTCGGAGCACCCGGACTACCGGGGTTACGCCGGTCAGATCGCGGCCGGTTCCTTCCGCGTCGGCGATTCGGTCACAGTGCTGCCGTCGGGCCGTGTCTCGAAGATCTCCGGCATCGACCTGCTGGGCGAGCCGGTCGACGTGGCGTGGACGACGCAGTCGGTGACCCTCCTGCTGGAGGACGACATCGACATCTCGCGCGGCGACCTGATCGTGCCGACCAAGGACGCGCCCGCGACCACGCAGGACATCGAGGCGACCGTCTGCCACGTCGCCGACGCCCCGCTGACGGTCGGTCACCGGGTGCTGCTCAAGCACGGCACCCGCACGATCAAGGCGATCGTCAAGGACATCCCGTCCCGTCTCACGCTCGACGACCTGTCCCTGCACCCGCACCCGGGACAGCTCGTCGCCAACGACATCGGCCGGGTGAAGATCCGCACCGCCGAGCCGCTGCCGGTCGACTCCTACGCCGACTCGCGCCGCACCGGCTCGTTCATCCTGATCGACCCCAACGACGGCCAGACCCTCACCGCCGGCATGGTCGGCGAGTCCTTCGCGGCCCCGGAGCCGGTCAAGGACGACTCCGAGGACGACGGGTGGGACTTCTGACATGAACTCCCCCGACTTCTACTCCACGTTCGCGAAGGAGGGCGGCCGCGTCGGCAGCGGTGCTCTCGGCAGCGGGCAGGGCGGAGTGGCGCGATGTGTGCGCTGACGTACGCGCACTGCCTGCGCGCCCTCACCCCCCACCGCCGTAGACGAAAACCTGCCGACCTCCCGGCCACGACCTGAAAGACCGTGACCGCCGGGCCTCCGAGAGGACCACCTCCCGTGCCTGCTTCATCCGCTCTGCGCCGCAGCCTCGCGGTCATAGCCGCACTTCCCCTGCTCACACTGGCCGCCTGCGGTTACGGCTCCCAGGCCAAGGACGACGGCACCGCCAAGGTCGCCGCCGGGGCGAAGAAGATCGAGGGTCTCGACAAAGTCAAGATCGGCTACTTCGGCAACCTGACCCACGGCACCGCGCTGGTGGGCATGCAGAAGGGCATCTTCCAGAAGGCCCTGGGCGCCACCAAGGTCGACCCGGCCATCTTCAACGCCGGCCCCTCGGAGATCGAGGCGCTCAACTCCGGGTCCATCGACATCGGGTGGATCGGCCCCTCCCCGGCGATCAACGGCTACACCAAGTCCGCGGGCAAGAACCTGCGCATCATCGGCGGTTCGGCGTCCGGCGGTGTGAAGCTGGTCGTCAACCCGGACAAGATCAAGTCGCTGAAGGACGTCGAGGGCAAGCGGATCGCGACCCCGCAGCTCGGCAACACGCAGGACGTGGCGTTCCTCAACTGGGCCGCGGAGCAGGGCTGGAAGGTCGACCCGCAGAGCGGCAAGGGTGACGTCACGGTCGTCCGCAGCGACAACAAGGTCACCCCGGACGCCTTCAAGTCCGGTTCGATCGACGGCGCCTGGGTGCCGGAGCCGACGGCCTCGAAGCTGGTCGCCGAGGGCGGCAAGGAGCTGCTCGACGAGTCCACGCTGTGGCCGGACAAGAAGTTCGTGATCACGAACATCATCGTGCGGCAGCAGTTCCTCAAGGAGCACCCGAAGGTCGTCGAGGCCGTGCTCAAGGGCTCGGTCGAGACCAACAAGTGGATCAACGCCAACCCGGACGCGGCGAAGGCGGCGGCGAACAAGCAGCTGGAGCAGGACTCCGGCAAGGCGCTGCCGGCCGATGTGCTCGACCCGGCGTGGAAGTCGATCCGGTTCACCGACGACCCGCTGGCCTCCACTCTCAACACCGAGGCGGAGCACGCGGTGAAGGCGGGGCTGCTGCAGAAGCCCGACCTGAAGGGCATCTACGACCTCGCGCCGCTGAACAAGGTCCTGAAGGCCGAGGGCGAGCCCGCGGTCGACGACGCCGGTCTCGGCGCGAAGTAAGCCCGGTCCGAAGCCGCATTGTGAAGAGTTCCCAGGAGGTGACGACCATGGCCACGACCCTCACCAAGGCTGCCGACGGCACCGAGTCGGTCACGCACGCCGCCCGGATCGAGCACGTGTCGAAGTCGTTCGCGGGGCCCGCCGGACAGCAACTCGTCCTGGACGACATCACCCTCGATGTCGCGCCCGGAGAGTTCGTCACCCTCCTGGGGGCCTCGGGCTGCGGCAAGTCCACGCTGCTCAACCTGGTGGCGGGCCTGGACCGCCCCAGCGCCGGCGAGATCGCCACGGACGGCCGTCCGGCGCTGATGTTCCAGGAGCACGCGCTGTTCCCGTGGCTCACCGCGGGCAAGAACATCGAACTCGCCCTGAAGCTGCGGGGCGTGCCGAAGGCCGAGCGCCGGGAGCGGGCCGAGGAGCTGCTCGAACTGGTCCGGCTGAAGGGCGCGCACGGCAAGCGGGTGCACGAGCTGTCGGGCGGTATGCGTCAGCGTGTTGCGCTGGCGCGCGCGCTCGCGCAGGAGAGCAAGCTGCTGCTGATGGACGAGCCGTTCGCCGCGCTGGACGCCATCACGCGGGACGTGCTGCACGACGAGCTGACCCGCATCTGGCGCGAGACGCAGGTGTCCGTCCTGTTCGTCACGCACAACGTGCGCGAGGCGGTGCGGCTCGCGCAGCGGGTCGTGCTGCTGTCGTCCCGCCCCGGGCGGATCGCGCGGGAGTGGACGGTCGGCATCCCGCATCCGCGCCGCATCGAGGACACCGCCGTGGCGGAGCTGTCCGTCGAGATCACCGAAGAACTGCGTGGGGAGATCCGCCGTCATGGCCAGCACTGATTCGACGGCCGTCGCCAAGGACGGCAACGATCTCGCCGGGCTGGAGGCGGGCCTCGACGCGCTGGAGACGCGGCAGACGGGCCGGGTCCCGTTCCGGCGGACCTTCACCCAGAAGATCCTGCCGCCCGTCCTCGCCGTGGTGTTGGTGCTGGCGGTCTGGCAGGCCCTCGTCTCGTTCAAGGTGGTCGACGACCCGACCAAGCTGCCCGCGCCGTCCGAGGTGTGGGACGTCGTGCAGACGGCGTGGCTCCAGGGCGAGCTGCTCGGCTACATCTGGACCAGCGTCTCGCGCGGTCTGCTCGGGTTCCTCCTCGCCCTGGTGATCGGCACGCCGCTGGGCCTGATCGTGGCCCGGGTGAAGTTCATCCGCGCGGCGATCGGCCCGATCCTGTCCGGCCTGCAGTCCCTGCCGTCGGTCGCGTGGGTGCCGCCGGCGGTGATCTGGCTGGGCCTGAACAACTCGATGATGTACGCCGTGATCCTGCTCGGCGCGGTCCCCTCGATCGCCAACGGCCTGGTCTCGGGCGTCGACCAGGTGCCGCCGCTGTTCCTGCGCGCGGGCCGCACGCTCGGCGCCACGGGCCTCAAGGGCACCTGGCACATCGTCCTGCCCGCCGCCCTGCCCGGTTACGTGGCGGGCCTGAAGCAGGGCTGGGCCTTCGCCTGGCGCTCCCTGATGGCCGCCGAGATCATCGCGTCCTTCCCCGACCTCGGCGTGGGCCTCGGCCAGTTGCTGGAGAACGGCCGCAACGCCAGCGACATGGCCATGGTGTTCGAGGCGATCCTGCTCATCCTGGTCGTCGGCATCGCCATCGACCTGCTGATCTTCAGCCCGCTGGAGCGGTGGGTGCTGCGCAGCCGCGGCCTGCTGGTGAAGAACTGAAGGCCATGACCGCCAAGCCCGTCCTCCTCGTCATCGCCCACGGCAGCCGCGACCCGCGGCATGCCGCGACGGTGCACGCCCTGGTACGCCGGGTGCGCGCGACGCGCCCCGACGTACGGGTGGAGACGGGCTTCCTGGACTTCAACGTCCCTTCGGTACAGGGGGTCCTGGAGTCCCTGGCGGTGCAGGGTGTACGCGACGTCGTCGCCCTGCCCCTCCTGCTCACCCGCGCGTTCCACGCGAAGGCGGACATCCCCGCGGTCCTCGCTGAGGCGCCGCCGCAGCTGCGCATCCACCAGGCGGACGTCCTCGGTCCCTCCCCCCTGCTGCTGGCGGCACTGGAGCGGCGCCTGTACGAGGCGGGCCTGACGCCCGCCGACAAGTCCTCGACCGGGGTCGTCCTGGCCTCGGCGGGGTCCACCGACCCGGAGGCGATCGCAGTGATCGCAGAAATCGCGCGGGAGTGGCGGCACACCGGCTGGTGCGCCGTGCGGCCTGCGTTCGCCTCCGCATCCCTTCCGCGCACGGAGGACGCCGTCCGCGAACTGCGCGCCCTCGGCTGCTCCCGCGTCGCCGTCGCCCCGTACGTCCTGGCCCCCGGCTTCCTCCCGGACCGTATCGCCCGGGGCGCGGCGGAGGCGGACGTCCTGGCGGACGTCCTGGGCCCGGCGCCGGAGGTGGCACGGGTGGTGCTGGAGCGGTACGAGGCGGCACGGATGCCGTTGCCGTCGGCTGTGAGCGCCTGACGTCTTCCCCGGCCCGCCCGCGATCTCAGGCCTTCGGTGCCGCCGTCCCGGGCGTCACGACCGGCCTTGTGTCCGGCGGATGATCGGGTAGCGTCGGAGAGCGACGCTGACGCATCGTCCCGGCGCCGCTCCGAACCAGGCGCCCGGGGAGACCAGTTGGAGAGCGAGAATCGGCAGCCGCCGGCTCCTGACGTCACCGTGCTGTTGATCGGTGTGGGGAGCTTCGACGAGGGCTCCGACATGGAGGAACTGGGGTTCGTCCCGGCGCGGATGAGTGAGGTCGAGCAGGCCTTCGACCGGCTCGGCGCCAAGGTCGGCACCACGCTGGATCCGACCGAGATCGAGGTGGAGGGGCTACTGCGCGGGCAGCTCGTCGACAGCCCGCCCTGTGGTGTCGTGGTCGTCCACCTCATCGGGCACGGCAGGATCGATCGAGGTCACCGGCTGTCCTTCGTCGCCCGCGACAACCGCGAGGTGGACGTCGACCGGTGGATCGAGAAGGCGCAAGCGGAAGTCGAGCGCGGTGGTATGCGCCACCGTGTCGTCTTCCTCGTGGACACCTGCTCGGCCGGCGTCGCGACGGGCAGGCAGCCGCTCACCGAGATCGACGCGGACCGGGGCGTCTGGGCGCTGGGAGCCGCCGTCAGCAACTCCCCCACGGAGCGCGGCCAGTTCAGCAGCCGGATCGCTGCCGCACTGCACCGGCTCGCGGACCTGGACCTCCACATCGACGAGGAGTCGATCGGGTTCAGCCGGTTCGTCCGCGAACTGATCCGGGTGATCCGGAGCGACCCCGCCGACCAGCGTCTCTCACTCGGCTTCAGCGTCGAACTGGGGGACGCGGACTGGCCGTTCCTGCCGAACCCCCGTCTGGTCACGCTGACCCCCGAACAGCTGAGGGCCCGGCGCCGCTCACTGGGCCACGTCCCCGGAGAGGGCGATCCCGGCCGGCGGACCGACGACACCGCCTACTTCGCCGACCGCGCCTCGGGCCGCGGCCTCGTCCCCGTCGACACCGGTATCGGCTTCTTCTCCGGCCGCACGGCGGAACTCACCCGCTACATGGAGTGGCTGTCCGGGGCGGGCCCCCTGCTGACCGTCACGGGTGCGGCCGGTGCGGGGAAGTCCGGGCTCCTGGGGGTCGTGGTCTGTGCCGCGGATCCCGGACTGCGCCGGCGCTTTCGCGAGTTGTGGGAGTCGTCCGGACTCGACCTGCCCGAGGTACCGGACGTCGTCGCGGTGCATGCGCGCCAGCGGTCGGCTCGGCAGGTGGCCGACGCCATCGCGTCCGCGGTGAGGGTGCACCGGCCCGTGCGGACGGACGGGCAGGCAGAGGGCGACCGGGAGTGGAACGCGCCGCCTCAGACGGCCGAGGGGCTGCGCTTTCTGCTGGCTCGGGGCCCGAAGGACCGTCTCATCGTGCTCGATGCCGTGGACGAGAGCACCGAGCCGCACGCGGTTCTCCGCCTGGTGGCCGAACTGCTGGCACCTCGGTCCCTGGGTGAGCAGACCCTCCGTGCGCCGTGCAGGATCCTGCTGGGCGGCCGCCGCGAAGTGGTCGGCGCGCTGTCGGCCCTGGAGGAGGCGGCCGACATCGACGGCGTCCACATCGACCTCGACTCGGCCGCACCCGACGCTGTCGAACAGGACGTCCGGCGTTACGTCCAGCGGCTCCTGGCCACCCGGGAGCCCTACGCCACGGGCGAGTCCTCCCCGTTCACCGGTCTGCTGGCCAGGAAGGGCGCGGCACACATCGTGCGCGGCGCGCGACCGGACGAGCCGTGGGGTCCGTTCCTGCTCGCCGGACTGTACGTGCATTTCCTGCTGACCCTGAAGTACCCGCCCCGCGACGAGGTGGGTGCCGACATGTACGCCAGGGCGGCGTCGCCCCACCTGCCGGCGCTGCTGGAATCGATCCTGAAGACACGGCGCGACGACTACCCGCACCTGCGGGCGGTGCTCGCCGTGCTGGCCCGCTCCCGCGGCGACGGCATGCCGCGCACGACCCTGAAGCGCTGCCTGCGGGCCCTGGGTGCCGACTCCCTCGACGAACGGCACTTCCAGGACACCCTGTGGGAGGCCTCGCCCTTCCTGCGGTACGGGAGCGACCCGCAGAGCGGCGAGACCCTGTACCGGCTCTTCCACCAGGGTCTGGTCGACTACCTGCACGACCATCCGACGAGTGAGGAGCCGCTGGACGAGGCGGGGAGCCTCGATCTCGAAGACAGATTGCTGTCGGAGCTCGTCGGGCCGTACGCGGGGGCCGAGCCGGGACACGGCGACTCGTGGGAGGCCGCCGAGGGCGAACCGTACGTGCTGCGGCATGCGTTGGCACATGCCGCACGGACGCAGTCGGTCACGCACGCCGAGTCCTTGCTCACCGACCCGTACTTCCTCATCCGGTTCAGCCTCAGGGACGACCACCGTGCTCTCGACCTCGTCCACTCGGAGCAGGGCACCGACTTCCTGCGGCTGCTCAGCGCCTCGTGGGGCACCCACGCCCGCCTGAGCGACGCCGCCGAGCGGGCGTCCGTGTTCGCGTTCGACGCCGACCGGCTCGGGCTCTCCGACATCCGGGAGCGGTTCAGCCGTATCGCGCAGGAGGTCGCCGTCCAGCCGGAGAGCGCCGCCTACACGCTCCTCTGGTCGCGGGGCGGCCATGTGAACTCCAACAGCCGCTCCGTCACGACCGCGGGCGGCGCGGTGTACGACATCGCGTTCTCCCCGGACGGTTCGCTGCTCGCCGCGTCGACCGACCGCGGTGTGCAGGTGCTGGAGACGGAGACCTGGCGGTCGGTCGCACCTCTCTTCGGCAAGACGTCCCCCGCCGGGGTCAACAAGGTGGCCTTCTCCCCTGACGGCCGCCTGCTCGCCTTCTCACGGAACTCCTTCACGCGCAGTGTGCAGCTGTGGGACGTGGCGAACCGTGTTCCGGCCGGACCGCCCTGGGAGTGCAGAACCGGCACCGTGGGGGCGCTCACTTTCTCGTCCGACAGCCGTCGGCTCGCGGTCGCGAGCGAGGAACTCGGCGTCTCGGTGTGGGACATCACCGGTGACTGCCCGTCGGAGGAGGCGCGGTGGGGCTTCGGGGAGACGGAGCACCTGACCAGAGTCCGTGCGCTGGCCTTCAGCCCCACGGAACACCTGCTCGCCGTGTGTTCCACCGCCGGGACGACCCTCTGGGACGTCGCGGGCGGTGACCGCACGCGGGTGGACAGTGGAGAGTACGCCCGATCGGCCTGCTTCTCCCCCGATGGCCGCCTCGTCGCCGTAGCGGCGCACGGCCGGGTCGCCCTGCACTCGGTGGCCACGCGCACCCTCGTCGGCAGCGTGGATCTGGGGGCCGGGAACGACCTGGCCTTCAGCGGCGACGGGAGCCTGCTGGTCGTCGGCGGCTGGAGGGAGTTCCATGTCATCGACACGGCGTCGATGCACGTCGTCAACCGGCTGCCGGTCGCGGCCGCGTCGGCCTCCATCGCCGTGCATCCCGGCACGTCGGTCCTCGTGAGCGGCAACGAGGACGGTCATCTGCGGCTGTGGAAGAGCCTCACCGGCGAGGCCCGTCTGCCGGAACTGCCGCGCTTCGACACGGGCGTCGTCGGCTCGTCCGACGGGCGCTTCGTCGCCGTGCAGGATGCCGGCGGCAGGAGGCTGAGTCTTCGCAACCCGGTCACCGGCGAGGAGATCGCCGGATGGCCCTGGGCGGAACCGCTCGCCCACCTGGCGAGCTCACCCGACGGTTCCCTCCTGGCCGCCATGTCGTTCCAGCGGCTGTGCGTCTTCCCGACCGAACCGGCGCTCCTGCAGGACGTCGGCAGCGTCTCCCTGTCGGCTGCGCCGCACTCGCTGCTGCCGCTCGTCTTCTCTTCCGACAGCAAGCTGATCGGCGTGGCCCTCGGAGAACGGGGGCGCGCCCAGTACATCGAGGTCCGGGAGGCCCGGACGCTGCACCTTCGCGCCAGGATCCCGCTCGCCGGGCAGGTGTCCTCGTTCGGATTCGCCGGCTCTCAGGTCGTCTACGCCGTCGTCGACGGCGCCCTGGGCACCTACCGCTGCACTCCCCAGGCCCCGGAGGACCTCCTGCCATGACCCGCCTCCTCGGCATCCACGGCGTCCGCAACTACAAGGCCGCCGACACCACCCCCGGCCTCGGCGCCAAGCGCCTGCGTGCGGACTGGCTGGAAGCGCTCGGCGACAGGCTCCCCGGGCTCGAGCTCGAAACCGCGTACTACGCCGACCTTCTGCGCGGTGAGCGGCAGAGTGACGATCTGGACGACGCCGACGTGGTGCTGATCGAGCAGTGGGCGCGAGCCTGGGGGGTCGACCCGAGCGGCGTGCAGGGGCGGGCGACCGGGTGGGTCCGGTGGGTCTGCGGGCACGTCGCCCGACGGTCCGGGCAGCGCCCTGCCGTCGTCGAGAAGACGGTCAGGATGTTCTTCCCCGAGGTGGGACGCTACTTCGCCGACCGGCGAGGGGCGGTACGCGAGCGGGTGCGGGAAGCACTGCTGGGGCACCGGCCCGACATCGTCGTCGCGCACTCGCTCGGCAGCGTCGTCGCCTACGAGGCCCTGCACGAACTCGCGGACGAACTCGACGTGAGGCTGCTGCTCACCCTCGGCTCGCCGCTGGCGCTGCCCCACGCCGTGTTCCACCGCCTCGACCCGGCCCCGTGCGACGGGAAGGGCACGAAGCCCACGGCCGTGCGGCGGTGGGTGAACGTCGCCGACGCCGGGGATTTCGTGGCCGTCCCCAAGGGGGAACTGGCCCGGGTGTTCCCGGGCGTCGAGGAACTGCCGGAGATCAGCATCGCGCCGGCCTGGCCGCACGGAGTGCTCGACTACCTCCGGCACCGCTCGGTGTCCGAAGCCATCGCGGCAGGAATGCCCACGGGGTGAGCGTCACGCCGCCGGTTCCTCGTACGGTTCCGGCTGGAGGGCGAAGGAGTACGGGGCCCAGGGGCCGCTGATCTCCACGCGGAGGCCGGGGACGCCCTCGGCGGTCGCGAGGATGCCCGTGCGGAAGGCGCGGACGCGGTCGGCCGGGACGAGGTAGGCGTCGTTGCCGATGTTGGTGCCGGGGGCCGAGCCCGCCAGGCTGCCGCGTTCGGGGGTGTGGGCGACGCGGTCGGCGGCGAGGGCGGTGGCCGTGTCGGTGAGGCGGGCGGCGGCCTGGGTGACCGAGCGCCAGGCCTCGTCGTTGCGGCGCTGTCTGCGGCGGCGGATGACCTGGTAGGCGCGGCCGACCCCGAGGCCCGTGACCGGGTCCGGTGCGGATTCGGGGTCGGCTTCGGGTGGGGCGATGTCCGGGGTGGCGTAGGTCTTGACTCCCAGTTCGACGTGGCCCGTGAGGCGGTCGAGCAGGGAGAGGAAGTAGCCACGCCGGGTGTCCAGGGCCTGCCGGGCGCCGTCCTCGTCGCGGTAGACGGTGGCGAGGCGCAGGGGCAGTACGGCGGCGCCTGAGGCGACCAGGGCGGCCACCACGGCGTGGTGGGAGCGGACCGTGGCCTCCAGCCAGTCCACGTCGTGGAGGTGGGCCTGGAGAGGTGTGTCGTCGTAGTCGGCGGGCGGGACGTGGCCGATGGCGAAGGCGAGCTGGGGGCCGGTGACCGCCGGGGTGATCAGGTGAATCGGTTCTCCGGCGACACCGCGCAGATGGGGCGTGGCCGCCGCGGCCTCGGGGGTGCGGCGCAGGACCGCGTAGGCGTAGACGAGGTTCGTGTCGCTCATGACTGCGGGCTCCTGTCGGTGGCCGTGCGATTCCTCTCGCGAGACTCCGTTCTCGTGCCGTCCGTTCCTAGGTACGCAGGGGGCGCAGGCGGTGTTCAGGTGAATCGCCGGCAGGTTGACCTTGCCCCAGGGGCAGGGCCGAGGGTCCCGGCATGAACGAGGACTTCTTCTCGCGGCAGACGCCGTACAGCGATCCCGGGGACTTCGGCACGAGCGGGCTGCCCCGCGCCCCGCGCAGGCTGGCCGCGCTGGTCAGGGGCCTGATCATCCACCGTTGCGAGGGCGGGCGGTTCGGATACGAGGTGCCCGGGGAACGGCTGCACCACGACGCGGAGTCCCGGTACGTCACGGAGATCCTGCGGATCCTGCGGGAGCGCGGGTCCACCCCCCTCACCGAACACCGGGCGCCCGGCGCGAGGTTCGTGGGAACCTGCCGGGACTTCTCCCTCCTGCTGTGCTCGCTCCTGCGGGCCACGGGGACGCCGGCGCGTCTGCGCTGTGGATTCGCCACCTACCTGGCCGACGGCTGGTACGAGGACCACTGGGTCACCGAGTACCGCGCCCCGGACGGCGGCCTGCGGCTGGCCGACCCGCAGGTCCACAGCGGCTACGACGTCCCGTTCGACCCGATGGACGTGCCGCGGGACGCCTTCCTGACGGCCGGTGACGTCTGGCGGGCCTGCCGTGAAGGGCGGGTGGACCCGCAGACGTGCGGCTTCAGCTCGGTCGAGGGGCTGCGCGGCCTGTGGTTCGTAAGGGGCAACGTCCTGCGCGACCTGGCCGCGCTGAACGGTGTGGAGCTGCTCCCCTGGGACGGCTGGGAGCCGGGGCTCCGCAAGGGCGCGCCGCTCACCGAGGACGATCTCGCGGCGGCCGACGAGGTCGCCGCCGCCCGCTCCGAGAGCGACTGGCCACTGCTCTTCGCGGACCCGCGGCTGACCGTGCCGGAAGTGATCACGTCGTACGCGCCCTATCCGGGAGAGCGCCGGGTCACGTTGCCCGTTCGCTGAACGGGGTCGCCTGGTGGAACCAGAGCAGCCAGCGGCCCTCCGTGCGTCGCCACAGTGAACTGCGGTGTGCGCGGCTGCCGTCGTACTCCGTGTCGTACGTGAGGTGGACGAGGTCCGGGGCGAGCTGGACGCCGCGCAGGGCGGAGACGGCGACGGGGCGGGCTCCCGGCTCGGTGGTCGCGGCGGCCAGTGAGGCGATGATGGCGGTCCGGCTCCAGTGCCGGCCGGAGGCGCCGAACTCGTGGAAGTCGGGGTGGAGCAGCGCCCCGACCTGCTCGGGCGAGTGGCGGACCGTCGGGGTGAGCAGGGCGAGTTCGCCCTCCATCGCGGCCTCGACGGCGGGGTTGTGCTCAGACACCCGTCATCTCCACCAGCTTGACGACGGTGTTCCAGTTGCGGGTCGTGGCGATCACGCCCTTGTTGATGCGCGGCTTCGACAGCTGCTCGGCCAGCTTGGAGCGGCCCAGGCCGTTCGGGGCGTACAGGTACAGGGCCCGGTCGCCGAGACGGAACTCCTCGGGGAGGCAGGCGTCCTGGTCGATCTCCGCGAAGCGGTCGGGGGTGACCGGCGCGGAGAAGTAGGTGACGTGGAGCTGCTTGGGCTCCAGGCCGGCGGCCGGGAACGGGCAGGCGTCGGCGATCGCCCGGAGGTAGGCGTGGTCGCGCACGATCACGTCGACGCCGAACCCGAAGCGCTTCTCCAAGGCCTGCGCGATCTCGGCTGCCAGCGACTCCTCGCCGCCGTGTCCGCTGGAGAACACGGCCTGGCCGCTCTGCAGGTAGGTGCGCACGTCGTCGTGGCCGAGGTCCGTCAGGAGCGTGCGCAGGTCGGCCATGGGGACCTTCCTGCTGCCGCCCACGTTGATGCCGCGCAGCAGGGCCGCGTATGTCGTCGTCATCCGCTCACGATAGAGCGGCCGTCGTGCCCCGTGGGGGTGGGCACGACGACCGCGGCGGGCAGCTGCCCGGCCCCGTAAATTACTCATCGGTCTTCGCGGGGCACAACCGTCTGCTCAGGATCCACACACCCGGGGAGCCCGGTTTGTCTGTCGATAGGTGTAAGGGACCACAGTCTCCTGGGGTCCTCCCCAGTGGGGAGCCGGCTCGCTCCGTGGGGATGAGTTCCGGCCCCGTCACTTCACCGGAGAGCACGACGAGATGGCTTTATCCGGCCCATACCTTCGAAGCGGAAGGGGGCGGCAGGGGGCCGCCACCGCATCACGAGGGGGCAGTCCGGTCATGGGGAACGGAGACATACGGGTGCGGGGCTTCGCGGCCCGGGCCGGTGGCTGGAGCGCCCGGCACCGATGGGCTGCCGTCGGTATCTGGGTGCTGTTCGTCGTCCTGGCGATGGGGCTCGGTTCGGCGATGGGCACGGTCGACGTCAAGGAGAGCGACCAGCTGTCGGGCGAGACCCACACCGCCGCCAAGATCATCGAGGACGCCGGCATCGAGGAGCCGGCCAACGAGACCGTCCTCGTCCAGGCGAAGGACGGCTCCCTCAAGGCCACCGACACGGAGTTCAGGAACGCCGTCGCCTCGGTCGTCGAGGCCGTCGAGCGGACCGGCAAGGTCACCGACGTGACGTCGCCGTACGACACGAAGACGATCTCGAAGGACGGCCGCAGCGCGCTCGTGCAGTTCGACATGCGCGGTGACTCCGACACCGCGGGCGACCGGGTCGAGCCCGTGCTCGACGCCGTCGAGGGCGTGCGGAAGGAGCACTCCTCGCTGCGGATCGAGGAGATCGGCGGCGCAAGCATGATGAAGACGTTCTCCGACGCGTTCGGCGACGACTTCCAGAAGGCCGAGTACTCCGCCGTGCCGGTGGCCCTGGGCATTCTGCTGATCGCGTTCGGCGCGCTGGTCGCCGCGCTGCTCCCGGTGGCGCTCGCGCTCACCGCGATCATGGCGACGATGGGTCTCATGAGCATCGTCAGCCACTGGCAGCCGATGGACGACACCGCGAGTTCCGTGATGCTGCTGGTCGGCCTGGCCGTGGGGGTCGACTACTGCCTGTTCTATCTGCGCCGTGAGCGTGAGGAGCGGGCGGCGGGCCGGGACGCGGAGACAGCGCTGCGGATCGCCGCCGCGACCAGTGGCCGTGCCGTGATCGTCTCCGGTGTCACCGTGTGCGTGGCGATGGCGGGCATGCTGTTCACCGGGCTCGCCACGTTCGAGGCGATGGGCCTGGCCTCCCTGATGGTGGTCGCGGTCGCCATGGTCGGTTCGGTGACCGTGCTGCCCGCGCTGCTGTCGCTGCTCGGCGAGCGCGTGGAGAAGGGCCGGATCCCGTTCCTGCACCCCGACAAGCGCCGCAAGAACGGCACCGGCAGCCGGACCTCCGAGGGCAGCCGGTTCTGGAGCGCCGTTCTGAAGGTCGTGCTCGCCAGGCCCGCCGTCTCGCTGGCCGTGGCGACCGGTGCGCTGCTCGCGGTCGCGGCGCCCGCGCTCGGCATGAAGACCCAGCAGCTCACCCTGGACCAGGAGTTCGGCGACTCCCTGCCCATCGTGCAGACCTACAACCGGCTCAACGACGCCTTCCCGGGTGGCTCCGAGCCGGCCGAGGTGGTCGTCAAGGCGAAGGACATCAACGCCCCCGAGGTGAAGTCCGCGCTCGCCGACTTCCGCGCGCGGGCGATCAGTTCGGGCGCCTCGCGGGGTCCGGTCGAGATCAAGCTGCACGACGCGCAGAACCTGGCCTACGTGTACGTCCCGCTGGTCGGCGGCTCCGACCTGGACAAGGCCGGCGAGAGCCTGGACACGCTGCGCGACGACGTGCGGCCCGCCACCCTCGGCAAGGTCGAAGGCGTCGAGGCCCCGATCACCGGGCAGGTCGCCGGGTCGAAGGACTTCAACGACCAGCTGGGCGGAGCGGTCGCCCCGGTCTTCGCCTTCGTCGTGGTCTTCGCCTTCGCGCTGATGCTGCTGTCGTTCCGCTCGCTGACCATCGCGGTCACGTCGATCGTGCTGAACCTGCTGTCGGTGGGCGCCGCTTACGGCATTCTCGTCGCCGTCTTCCAGCACGGCTGGGGCGCTTCGCTGGTGGGCGCGGAGGGCGTCGGCGCGATCATCACCTGGCTGCCGCTGTTCCTCTTCGTGATCCTGTTCGGCCTGTCGATGGACTACCACGTGTTCGTGGTCTCCCGGATCCGTGAGGCGCGGCTGCGGGGGCTCGCGACGAAGGACGCGATCCGGCACGGCGTGGTCACCACGGCCGGGGTGGTCACCAGTGCCGCGGTCATCATGGTCGCCGTGTTCGCGATCTTCGGGACGCTGTCCATGCAGTCGATGAAGCAGATGGGCGTCGGCCTCGCGGCCGCGGTGCTGATCGACGCGACGATCATCCGGGGCGTGCTGCTGCCGGCCGTGATGGCGCTGCTCGGCGAGCGCAACTGGTACCTGCCGAAGTGGCTGCACCGGCTGCCGGACCTCACGCACGACGAGACGCCGCAGGCCGTCGCCGGGCCGGCGGCGCGGGACGGCGAGGGCGAGCCCCTCAAGGTCTGATCACCGCGGTGGCGTGGGGGGGGGGGCGGGGGGCGGGGGGGGCGGGCGCGCCGGGCCCCGGCGGGC